>NZ_JBEZGL010000001.1:190119-640708 GCF_040649915.1 Micromonospora sp. NPDC048839 | reverse complement strand
CACCGTAGATCAACAGGGGCGCGGCCAGCGGCTCGATCACCACCACGAGCCCCGTCAACCCTCGCCGACCAGCACAAACAGGATGCAACTAGCCCATTGAACTCGGGCTGTCCCACGGCCTCGGATGCCCCGACTTCACCAAACCCGAGTCGATCACCCTCGCTGCGGACCTTCGGTACCGTCGCTGGCGGCACCACCGTCCGGGCCACCCTTCGCGGGGTCGCCGTCGGTTCGCCCCTTCCGCTTCGTCCTCAACCCTGCTTTCCAGGAAACGGGCATGCAGGATTCGGCCCGCCCCACCTCACTCAGCCCGAGCGCTGCTCGCAGACGGACCAAAAAGCGGTCCACGTGCCCGTGCCGAGCAACCACCCAATTAGCTGACATTCGCTTCCCTGACAACCCGTCCGATCCCGGAAGTGGGAGTGTCCGCTAGACCTCGCGGATGCGGCCAGTTCTAGCGATCACTGTTACTACCAACCCTGAACATCGCGCGAATTGAACTCTCGTCAGGCAACTTCTCACCCCCGGTGACCGCCTCGACCACTGCCTCGACCGCAGCGCGGCTGACGCTCTTATAGCGGCCCACATTACGGTAGTCATCCAGAAAGCGCACAACGAGGTCCGGGTCATAGGCCCATACTCGAGCGCGATGATCCCAAAGAATAGCCTGACCAAGTCCCGCATCCATGACGAAAATGCCAACCAGCCTTTCCTGGTCATCAGTCCGGTAGATCACGTAGTAACTCAACAATCTCCCGCTCCAACTCTTCTGCAACGTTCGGCGCTACTGGGAAGTCCCGCGACCCTAACCCAAAATTCTGCACAACCTGGGGGAGGCTCGTCCCGTGCTGGGCCAGCCACACGTGGTACTCGCGCCAAGCGTCAATGTTCTGGCTAATCCACTTGGCGAAGGTGGCATCCTTGGCCGGAAAACGAGAATCCAGCCCGCCTGGCAGGGAATTCGGGAGGCCACGTTCGCGGTTCGCGGCGAGCATCCGCAGCAGTGACTCGAATCGTCGTTCGGAGCGGTTCGACGGCCGCCGAACCACCTCATAATCTTCATGAGTAGCCAGCCAGGCCTCCCGCGATGCCGGGGTGTGCAGTTGCAGCTCGACCAGCATTCCGTCGAGCAAACGAAGGGTGCAGTTCAAGCCGTAGAATCGGTTACCCTTCCGCCAAAAGTTCTTGCAGGCTGAGGCCGGCACTGAGATCCCAGCTTCGACCAGGCCAGCAATAATCCGGTCTACGGCTTTGGTGTAATGCTCTGTGGACGGTATCTCAAAGCAGAATCTTAGGACGTCGTTGACACTCGCTACGAACTCCGTAACGTCAACCTGCTCGACGCGCGCCTCGTCGAGGTACTTGCGTGCCAACGATTCAAGCCCTTTTACGCGAAAATCGCGGCCCCGTAGTCGGATTGGATCAGCCAGGCCGAGCGTGTCGGTCACGACCTGCCCGACTTGCATCAAAACATCTTCGACCCGGTCAGCGGCACCCCGAGCACGCTCGCGAAGGTCTGTCAGCGTCACCAACTCCGAGGTCGTGAGCTGAGCGAGATCGGGACCTATCTGACCGGGTTCGCTTGAGTTCGCTCCGCCGTCGCCCGCACTCGCCGATCCCGGACCGTCCAGCAGCAGATACATCCGGTTGATGTACGGGTCACCGTGGCCGGCGTCGCCGTCTGCCGAAGGGTGGTCGGGCAGGTCGGGCCGCTCACTGAACCGGCCGCGGGGCAACCCGCTGAGCGGCATCGGCCGGCCGTCGCCGCCCAGCACCAGCGAGTCGATGCCGACCACGTCGGGGTACAACGGCCGGTCCCGGACCAGGCCGTTCTGCGGGTCCACGTAGAGCACCGTGCCGTTCTGGTTGAGCGCCACCCACGCGTGCGAACCGCCGTGCGGCCACTCGGTGACCAGGAACGCGTAGCTGCCGTGGCCGCCCAGCACCAGTTGGTCGTGCAGGTTGCGGTAGCTCCGGTCGGCGGCCTGCCGCGCCTGCTCGCCGTACGTCCGCTGCCCGGACGGCGGGGCGAGGAGCCGCTGGAAGCGCCCGCCGGTCACGTCCTCGACCCGGCCCGGGCCGCCTGCCTCGCCACGGATCGGGCGTCGGATGTCCCCGTCCAGGTAGCCGTCGAAGGTACGCGGCGCCGACACCCGAGGCCGCCCGTGCACCCAGGTTTCGAACATCGACAGCGTGCAGTCCAGGCAGTTGATGCCCCGGGTGGCGTCGGCCCTGGGACCTCCGTCGTTCAACAGCCGGAACCAGCCGCCCCGGCGGGGATCGGCGGTGCGGGTGACGGTGCCGTCCGGATCGCGGGGCATCTGCCGTTCGACGTCGACCTGGTGCAGGGCGAGCGGTGGACGCAGTCCTCCCGGCCGCCCGTACGGCCGGGAGTCGTCGATCGGCGGGGGTGTGTCGTCGCCGGTGAGCCGGGACGGACCGGAGGTCTCCACCGCGCCGAGCGCGAGCGCGCCGACGTCCCGGTTGGCGTGTTCGAAGGCGGTGGCGCCGATGTCCACGACCGGTGGCGCCGTGGTGCCGGCCAGCACCGCGTCCGCCAGGTCACGCCACTGGGTGTACGCGCGTGTCTCGTCGTACGCGGCCCGCTGCCAGCCGTCGGCCCACTGCCGGTGACCAGCGTGGTGCAGTTGTCCGGCGTACGCGGCGTACTCGGTGGCCCGGCGATCGTGCTCGGCGGCCCGGGCGCGCAGTCGGGTGGCCTCGGCGTGCCGGCGATTGCGCTCGAACCCGGTCCGCTGCGTTTGGTGGTGGCCGTGGTAGCGCCGCCGCTCGGCGGCTTCCGCCTCGGCGGCCCACTGCGCGGCGTACCAGTCGATGGTGTCGGTCGTGGGCGTCACCGGATCGCCGAACGCCACGACCTCGACGGGGACGGACGCCCTGCCCCGGGCCGGATGATCGGGCGCGCGCCGCTCCCGCGCCGGGGCGAGCAGTCGTCCCACCTCCGGGTTGGCGACGGTGACCGGCGATGTCGGGCCGGCGGCGGTCGTCGGCGTCGGCGTGGCGGTCGACGGTGACCAGGCGACCGGGCCGTAGGTGGTGGCGTGCGGCGAGTTGCCGACGTGGCCCGGCGCGACCCCGGTGGCCGGCCCGCTGGTCGGCCCGAAGGCCCCGGCCCCGGGCGCGGCCACCGACGAGACCCCGGGAGCGACCACCGACGACAGCCCGGGAGCCGCCACCGGCCCGACCCCGGGTGCGGCCACCGACGAGACCCCCGAAGCGACCACCGGCAAGACCCCGGGAGCCGCCACCGGCGAGACGCCAGGAGCAACGGCCGACGGTTGCCCGGGAGCCGCCACCGGCGACGGCCTTGGGTCGGCGGCGGTCGGCGGCGGCGTCGGATCGGCCGCGACCGGGGGTGTGGCGCTGGCCTCCTTCAGGAGAGGCCCGTCCGTCGACGGCATCGGGGTGTCCACGTCGGACAGCGCGGTGACCGACGGTGGTGTCGACACGTGCAGGTCCGCGGCGGTGGCGGGCGGCGGTGCCGTCGCCTGCGCCGCGGAGACACCCGGCGGATCGGCGCGCGGCGGCAACCCGTGGTCCGGTGGCGACGTGGCGGCGAGAGGCGTCGCCTGCGCCGGAACGTTCGGAGCCGAGACCATGCCATTCGAACCAGCCGCGTCCGCCGCCACCGTGGACGAGCCCACACCCGCTGCCGACGTGGCCGCACCCGCACCAGCCTCGGCCGACCGGGACGCCCCCGAGCCGGACGGATCGCCGGCGTCCGTCGCCACGGAAGGGAGGGAAGGGCCGGTGAACGACGCCCCGGCGAGGGCGTCGGCCTGCGCGTCGAGCCGGGTGCGCAACGCGTGGTCGGTCTGCCCGGTGGCCGAACCGGTGGCCCCGGACGCGGCGGCGCGCGCCACGTCCTCCAAAGAGGTCAGTCCCTGACCGGTGGCCAGGCTGGCAGCGCTGTCGGCGAGCACCTCGCCGGTCATCTCCCGCCCCAGGTGCTCCCCGACCCGAGCCACCCGCCCGGTCGCTTGTCGGCCCAGCCCGGCCAGCGGCGCCACCGCCCCGCCGGCGAGGCCACCGACCGCCGACGCGCCGAGGTCGGTCAGGTCCAGGCCGTGTGCCCGCCCGGTGGAGTTCTGGTACGCCTGGGTGGCCAGGGTGACCCCGGCCTCCTCGGCGGCTTCCTCCAGCCCCTCCCGGGCGGCCCGCCTGGTGAAACCGCGCACCCCACCCCGGGTGACCTCCTTGGCCGCCCGCTCGCCGGCCTCCTTGAGCCCGTGTCTGAGGGACTTGCTGGCCAGTTGGCCCAGCAGCCGCTTGAAGATCTGTTGGACCAGCAGCCGGGTCGCGGTGATGGCCGCGCCGGCCGCCGGGCTTGCCGCACCCGCGGTGAGCACCGCCGCGACCGCCACCGAGAGCAGCTCGACGACCAGGATGCCCAGCTCGATCCAGACCTCCAGCTTGGCGCCCTCGATGTCGCAGCCGCACTCCTCGACCAGCCGACCCAGATCGGCGGCGACCGCGAGCAGCACGGGCAGCGGGGCGTCGGCACCCTCCGCGATCCCCCGCCAGGCCACCTCGAACGCCGCGTCGACCGCCCCGACACGGCCGTACCCGTCGTGCACGTCGGCGGCGGCCGTGGCGGCATCGGTGTACGGGCCGGAGAGGACGCCGGCGATCGCGTACCACTGGTCGGCGACGTCCCAGACCGCCCGCTCGTTGCCCTCCGGCCACTGCACGCCGACCACCCAGTCGAGGGCCTCGTAGATCCAGCCCGGCACGTCCCAGGGTGCGTGGTCCAGCGGGTGCGGGATCGGGCTCGGCAGCACACTCATCGCAGTCGCCGGCCGTCAGCGCCTGTCGGCGGCCCGACCGAACCGGGCAGCGCTGCCCCCGTCGGTCTGCACGCTCGCGTCGACGGCGTGGACCACGTCGCCGCCCATCTCGGTGAGCCGGTGCCCGACGCCCGCCCAGGCCCGCAGCACGGTCTGCTCGAACCCACGGTAGTTGCGCTCGAACGCGGCGCCGATGTCGTCGCGACCCCACGGCCGGGCGCCGCTGGCGGCCTCGATCGCGCCGCCTTCCGCCGCTCGACGGGCCGTTACCGCCTCACCAGCGAGCGCCAGGTCGGCCCCGCCCCGGCGGGCGCGGGACGGATCGAGCCAGAGCTGTCCGTCGGTCATGGCTGCCCCGCACCCCTGCCGAGAACGGTGTCGGCCCGGCCGAGCAGCGCGGCGTAATCCCCGGTGCGCAGGAAGTCCGCCGACCCGGAGCCGGCCGGCATGATCTCGGCGACGAGGTCACGGGTGGCGTCGGCGGCGTCGGTCGCGGCGGCCCGGATCGTCTCGGTGATTTTCCGGCCGAGTGCCCCGGCGTCCCGCTCGCGGTAGACGGCCGGCGTCACCTCGACCTCGATCAACTGCCCCTGGGCGCCCACGGTGGCGGTCACCTGGCCGTCGGCCGACCGCCGGGTCACCCGCAACTCGGCGAGGCGCGTCTGCAAGTCGTCCAAACCGGACCTGAGCTGCTGGTACTGCCCGTACACGTCGTCGAATCTGGCCCGTAGGTCGCGGTTGGCGTGCCGGTCCGCGTGTTCGCTCACCGCTGCCCCTCCCGTCACAGTCGGTAGAGCAGCACCATACCGGCCGCCATCGATTCGTGTAATCCGGTAGTTTCAGTGCGTGATCGACCGTCAACAGGCCGAGCAACTGGCGGCCACCTGGGCCCGCCGCGACTCGCAGCGCCTCGGCCACGAGTGCACGGCGATGGTCGACGAGTTCGACCTCGGCTTCGTCATCACCTCAGTCGTCCCCACCGAGGTGCGCACGATCCCGGGGGACCTGCCGACGACGGTCATCGACAAGCAGACCGGCAAGGTCACCACCTGGCCGCGGGTGCCGAGCGACGTGGTGGCGGATCTGTACCGACGCAGCCAGCCGGCCGGGCCGACCGCTCCCCGCACCGTCGACCCGTCGAGTCTGCTGGTCCGGGAGATCCATCGGATCGCCACCCCGAACACGACCGCGCACCTGACCCTCGAGGGCCGGATCTGGACGGCCCAGGGCACCAGGGCGGACGTCCCGCTCAACCATCACCCGCTGGTCCGCACCTACCTCGACCACTTGCCTCCGGGCGACCTGGTCCGCGGGGGCGAAGCCCACGCCGAGCTGATCGTGGTCTCCGACGTGCTGCACGAGTACGACCACCGCCGAGCCACCGAGGGCATCGCGCCGATGGGTCGGGCCGAGGCGGCGGCACTGCTGGCGGACGCCCGGTTCGAGATCTTCCGGGTCCGGGAGCCGGGTGATCCGGCTGGCGGCCCCGCCGAGCTGCCCTGCGATTCGTGCATCACGTTCCTGGTGCGCGCCAACGTCCTGCCGGAGTCGGCTCGGGCGTACACCGAGACCTGGCGTGCCCCGGCGGAACCCGATCCCGACCCTGGCCGCTTCCCGGCGGAGGTCGCCAACGCGCTGGTCGCGGCGGGCTGGCGACCGCACATCGGCGATCAGCTCATGGCTGCCGCGGCCGTGCGGGACGTCACCGCGGTGCGGGGGGTGGCCCACCAGCACGCGGTCTTCCCCGCCGCCGTCGAGGCGCTGACCGCGTTCCCCAGCCTGGTCGGTGCTCGACGCGGTCGTGGCGAGCAGGTGTGGATCTCCCGGTTCGACATCCGCCCGCACACCATCGCGCACACCGCCGACACCCTCGCGGACTTCGGGGCGGTGCTCGGCGTACGACTCTTTCCGATCGGCACCGAGCAACAGGACAGCATCCTGGCGGTGGACGAGCGCGGCCGGGTCTTCGCCCTCGACCAGGCCGGCGAGTGGTTCCTCGGCGACACCATCGACGCGGCGCTCACCACGCTGCTGCTCGGCCGCGCCCCCGCCCGGGTCCGCGACGACGGCACCTGGCAGTCCGACTGAGGGCCAGTCTCAGCGCAGCACCTCGACGGTGTTGCGGCGGACCAGGTTCTTGCCGGGCTCGCGGATCTGGTCCATCGCGGCGGAGTTGAGCAGCACACAACTGCCCGACGGGCCGGTCACCGTCACCGTGGTCGCCCGGTTGTTGTCCAGGTTCGTCACCCGCAACCGGGTGCCCACCGGGAACTGGCCGCTGGTCGCCGCGGGTCCGGCCGCCTCCTCGAAGAAGGTGATCGCCCCGGAGCACGCCGAGCGGGGAGCCGCACCCGACGCCCCGGGAGATGCCGCACCGGGGCGGATCGTGCCGGCGGTCGACTGCCCGGCCGGCGGCGCCCCACCGTCCAACCGCTCCACCACGTTGCGGCGGATCACGTTCTTGCCCGGCTCCCGGACCAGCTCCATGGCGGCCGCGTTGAGCAGTACACAACTGCCCGACGGGCCGGTCACCGTCACGGTGGCCGCCCGGTTGTTGTCCAGGTTGGTGACCCGCAGTCGGGTGCCCGCCGGGAAGCGGTCGCTGGTCGCCGCCGGCGCGCCCCCCTCCGCCGAGAAGGTGACCGAGCCGGAGCAGACGGTCGACCGTGCCGGGGCGGTGTCGGCGAAGCCGAAGTTGGTCCCCACCGCCACGCCCGCCGCGGCGAGCACCGCCACGGTCGCTGCCAGCACGTGTCTGCGCTGCACCCTCATCGACGTCACTCCCGTCCTCGGTGGTGTCCTTCCTCCCCTGGTACGGACGGGAGTGCCCTACCGTTCAGCCGGAACGGGCACCGATCGTGCGGCGGCCAGGTCCACCGGCCCGTACCGGGTGTGCGGCGCCCCAGTGATCAGCGCCCAGTAGCGGTCGCCGTACGACCAGTGCCACCACTCGGTCGGGTAGTTCACCATCCCCGCGCCGCCGAGAGCGTCCACCATGATCTGCCGGTGCCGTCGGGCCGTGGCGGAGATCGTGGGCGCGTCGGTGAAACAGGCGTCGTCGCTGTCCTCCGGGGTCGCGTCGATGGCCGTACCCAGGTCGAGTTCCACGCCGTCGTCGGTGCAGAGCGTCAGGTCCACCGCCCCGCCGGTGCTGTGCGGAGCCACCTCGACCGGCGAGACGAACTTCGTGGTCTCCCGGTGCAGCCGCCGCGGGGACCAGTCCGGGTGCCGTCGGCGCAACTCGTCCCGGTAGCCGGTGAAGATGGCCAGCTGCGCCTGGTACGGCCGGTAGCCCTCGACCACCAGCAGGCGCATCCCGGCGGGCAGGGCACGCTGCGCGGCCAGCAGGCGGTCCACGACCGCGGCGCGCAGCCGGGCGTACGCCCCGACCGGGTCGGCCGCCCGGCCGTCGAGCCGCAACTCGGGCAGCTCACGCAGGTCCACGAACGGGTCACCGTCGTCGGCGCTGGGCACCGCGGCCACGCGGGGATCGGAGAGCAGGATCATCGGACGCTCCCCCCGGTGTTGGCCGTCCGTTCCGCGTGCCGGGTACGGGCCAACTCGACGAGTCGGTCCACCACCTCCCGGTACCCGACACCGGCGGCCGCCCACACCTTCGGATACATCGAGTGCGCGGTGAACCCGGGCATGGTGTTCAGTTCGTTGACGTACAGCTCACCGCTCCTCTCGTCGTAGAAGAAGTCGACCCGGGCCAGACCCCAGCCGCCGATCGCGGCGAACGCGCGCAGCGACAGCTCGCGAACCCGCGCGGTCACCTCGTCCGGCAACACGGCGGGAACGATCATCGGGTCGGCGTCGCCGAAGTACTTCTGCTGGTAGTCGAACCACCCGCCGGCCACCCGCACCTCGCCCACCGCCGACGCCTCCGGACGCCAGCCACCGAGCACCGCACACTCCAACTCCCGGCCGGTGACCCCCTGCTCGACCATGACGAGCTGGTCGTGGCGCAGTGCCTCCTCGACGGCGGCGGCCAGGTCGTCGCCCTCGCCGACCCGGGAGATGCCGATCGACGAACCCATGTTCGCCGGCTTCACGAAGAGCGGCCGGCGCAGCCCGAGGACCAGCTTCTCCGGGTCGTCGGCCGCCCGGTAGGTGTGCGCGTCGAACGCGACGTACGGGGTGACGGGGATGTCCTCGGCGCGCAGCGCCCGCTTCATCGCCACCTTGTTCATCCCCACCGCGGAGGCGAGGATGCCACACCCGACGTACGGCACGTTGAGGGACTCCAACAGCCCCTGCACCACACCGTCCTCGCCGAACGGGCCGTGCAGCACCGGGAAGACCACGTCCAGTTCGGCGTGCACCGCGCCGGGGGCGTTGCCCGCGGACACCTGCACGACGCCCGGACGCGGACCGGCCCGCAACTCGACGGCCGGGCCGGTCACCTGGAGGCGGTCGTCGATGGCCCGCTCGCCGGCCGGCCGGTCCCGCAACTGCGCCAGCAGCGCGTCGGGCATCAGCCGGAAACCGCCGCCGCGGGTGATGCCGATGGCGAGCGTGCGGTACCCGCCGCCGCCGAGCGCCCGAGCCACTCCGAGCGCGGACGCGCACGACACCTCGTGCTCCGCCGACGGTCCACCGAACAGGATTCCGATCCGCGTCGGCGCGCTCACGCCGCCACCGCTTCCCTGCTCGGCAGTTCGGCGGGCGGCGGGACCAGCAACCGGGCCACCAACGCCGGCTCCACGTTCCCGCCGGTCAGCACCACCCCGATGGTCCGCTGCCGACCAGCTTCGGGGGTGAGCCGAAGCGCGCCGGCCAGGCCAGCCGCGCCGGACGGTTCGGCGAGCACCTTCAGCTCCGTCAGGATCAGCCGGAACGCCGCCCCGATCTCGTCGTCGTCGACCCGGACGACCCCGCGCAGCGCGTTCCGCACGATCGCGAACGGCAACTCACCCACACAGGACGGCCGCAGCCCGTCCGCGATCGTGGGCACCGGCGCGACCGGGACACGCTCACCGGCCTCCAGGCTACGGGCGAGCGAGTCACAGCCGACCGGTTCCACGCCGTACACCTCGATGCCCCTGCCGGCCGCGGCCAGGCAGGCGCCCGCGACCCCGCCACCACCACCCACCGGTACGACGAGCGTGTCCAGCGGTGTGCCGACGCGCTCGGCCTCCTCGATCAGTTCGAGGCTGGCGGTGCCCTGCCCGGCGACGACGTCCGGGTGGTCGTACGCGTCGACGACGGGGTGACCGCTCTCGTCGTGGAGCCCGTTGGCCACCGCCACCCGCTCCTCGACGCCGGTGCCGGCGAACACCACCCGCGCCCCCGCCGCGCGGGCCCGGTCGACCTTCGTCGGTGCCGCGTCGACCGGCAGCACCACGGTCGCCGCGATCCCGTGCTGCCGGGCCGCCAACGCCACCGCCACCGCGTGGTTGCCGGTGCTCTGCGCGATCACCCCTCGGTGGCCGGCCGCGGCGAGCCGGCCGACCGCCCGCAGCGCGCCACGCATCTTGTACGAGCCGCCGTCCTGGAGGTTCTCCGCCTTGAGCAGGACGCGCGCCCCGGCCAGACTGTCGATCACCGGGGACCGCAGCACGGGTGTCCGGACCACGCGGCCGGCGAGCCAGCGGGCGGCCTCCTCCACATCGGCCCGGACCTGGGCAACGGTGCGTGACATCGGTTTCTCCTTTCGGGCACACCACGGGTCGGATCCGCCGTACGCGGACCCGGAGCGACGGTGTGGAGCGCTAGGTCACATTGGGTAGTTGGACGTCGACCCGTAGGCCGCCGTGCTCGGCGGGACGGGCCGCGATGATCCCGTCGTGTGCCTGGGTGATCGAGCGGGCGATGGCGAGGCCGAGACCGGCGCCTCCGCCCTGCGCGGTGCGGTCCCGGGTCAGCCGGCGGAACGGCTCGAAGAGACCGGCCACCGCCTCGGCCGGCACGGGCTGACCGGTGTTGACCACGGACAGCGCGGGCGCCCCGCTCACCGCGACGGTCAGCGAGCCGCCCCGCCGGTTGTACTTGATCCCGTTCTCCACCAGGTTGCTGACCAGGCGTTCCAACAGCACCCGCTCGCCCACCACAATCCGGGGCGCCAGATGGATGTCGATGGTGACGGCGGCTTCGCGGGCCCGGTCCTGGTAGCCGGCGAGCACCGCCTCGACGATCGCGTCGAGCCGCTGCGGTATCCGCGACCGCAGGCCCTGGTCACTCTCGCTGAGCGCGAGCAGACCCTCGATCAGCCGTTCGTTGCGCTCGTTGGTCTCGAGCAGTTGGGCGGTCAGCAACTCCAACTGCTCAGCCGAGAGCGCCTGGGCCATGCCGACCTCGATGAGCGTCCGCTGCACCGCCAGCGGGGTACGCAGCTCGTGCGAGGCGTTCGCGGCGAACCGCCGCTGCCCCTCGTACCCCGCGGAGATGCGTTCCATCATCTCGTCGATCGCCCGGGACAGCCGGGCCAGCTCGTCGCGCCCCCGCGGGCGGATCCGGTGGCCGAGGTTCTGCGGGCCGACGTGCCCGATCGGCCCGGCCAGGTCACGGACCGGGCGCAGGCACCACATCGCGCCGAACCAGAGCGCCGCCAGGACCGCCACGGTCACCAGCAGTACGGCCACCAGGGGCAGCACGAACGCCCCCGGCCGCACCCCGGCACACACCGTGCTGAGCCCGGGCAGGGGTACGTCGCAGAACTGCTGCCCCCAGTCCCAGGTCACCCCGGCCAGCCATTTGCCCATCGTCGGGAGCACCGGCCCCGTCAGCAGTGCCAACAGACCCACGAGCAGCACCCGACGTCGCGGCGTCCAGCTCACGCCGTACCGCCGATCCGGTAGCCGGCCTTCGGAACCGTGTGAATGATCGTCGGATCGCCGAGCTTCTTCCGGAGAGTCATCACGGTGACCCGTACCGCGTTCGTGAACGGGTCGGCGAACTCGTCCCAGGCCTGCTCCAGCAACTCCTCGGCGCTGACCACCTGGCCTTCGGCCCGCAGCAGCACGTGCAGCACGGCGAACTCCTTCGGGCTCAGGGCGAGCGGCCGGCCGTCGCGGGTGACCACGTGCCGGCCCACATCCAGCGTCAGGCCGTCCTGGCTGAGTACCGGTGGCAGCGCCGGGGTGGACCGACGGCCGAGAGCCTGCACCCGGGCCACCAGTTCGGCGAAGGCGAACGGCTTGGTCAGGTAGTCGTCCGCACCGAGCCCGAGCCCCTCCACCCGGTCCCGGATGCCGGCCGCCGCGGTGAGCAGCAGAACGCGGGTGCCGACCTGTGAGTCGGCGATGCTGCGGCACACCTCGTCGCCGGTGTGCCCGGGCATGTCCCGGTCCAGCACCGCGACGTCGTACCGGTTGACCCCGATCCGCTCCAGCGCGCCGTCGCCGTCGTAGCAGACGTCGACGGCCATCGACAGGCGGCGCAGCCCTTCGGCCACCGTGTCCGCCAACAACCGCTCGTCGTCCGCCACCAGCACCCGCACGTTTCCGCTCCCCCGAGTTCGGCCTGCCCCGGCATACCGTCGCAGGCCCGGGTTAAGGGTTCTGTAAGCACCCGTAGACAGCCATCGTCCACGGCAATGCCCCAGGGACAAGTCACCGCGACCCGGAGGACCGTCGGGTTCGTGCCTATCCCAGGCCGCCCGCGCCGTCCGTCCCCGACAACCCCAACGGGTCACGGCCGGGGGTGAGCTGCGTCACGAATCGGGGGCGGCGGCACCGGACTTCTGCGGGGCACCGGCCACCGGCCGGGCAGGCCACCGGCCGGGCAGGCCACCGGCCGGGCAGGCCACCGGCCGGGCAGGCCACCGGCCGGGCAGGCCACCGGCCTGGCAGGCCACCGGCCGGGCAGGCCACCGGCCGGGCAGGCCACCGGCCGGGCAGGCCACCGGCCGGGCAGGCCACTTGGTCCCGAGAGCGGTATACCTGTGAGTCATAAATATGACCCACAGGTATACCGCTCTCCGGCGGATCCCAACCCCCGGAGGTAACGCTGCGTGAGCACCGGTCGCCGGGCGCTCTCAGTCGCAGGCCGTGCCGTCGCCGTCGCGGTCCAGGTCGTAGATGTCGTCGCCGATCACCCTGATGGGTCCACCGACGTAGGCGGGGCCGTTGCCGCTGCCGCCCGCGCAATCGACGTCGCTGGCGATCGGGACACAGCCACTGTAGTTCGGGTCGCACGTCGACGACTGCGGCTTCTTGGTGCCGACGGCGACGACCTGGGTCACCGGCTGCTTCGTCACCGTGGACTTGACCAGCTTCCTGGACGTCCGCACCCCGTTCGTGGTGGTCACCTCGTACGTCAGGGTTCGCACTCCGTTGACGCCCTTGGTCCGGACAACGCGCTTGCCCTCGGCCAGGGACGCGTCCTTGACGGTCGTCTCGCCGTACCGGACGGTGGCTTGCTCCGTCTCGGTCCGCACCCGCACGACCGGCGCGGGCGCGGCATCCGGCGAGGCCGGCGCGGAGGACCCGGTGGCGCCGAGCGTGGCGACGGGCGTGGCGACCGCTGTGGCAATCGGCGTGGCGACCGCTGTGGCAATCGGCGCGGCGACCGGCGCGGAAGCCTCGTCGGACGGCTCGGCGGGCGCCGCCACGATGGGTTGCTGCGCCTGCTCGGCGGCCGTGCCGGTCTTGGTCGGCTCCGGTTCGCCGGCCAACGCGCCGATGATGGCGGTGCCGGTACAGCAGAGCAGCAGGATCGACAGGGTCACCGAGCCGAGGATCACGGCGGTCCGACGGGCAGGACTGGCCCGACGGAACCAGCTCGGGCGGCCGCCCGGGCCGGACTGCGGTGCGTACGGCGGGCCGGGAATCGGCGGTGGTTGCATCGTCACGGCGATGAGTGTCGTCGCAAACACCGTCCGCAATATCCCCCGTCGTGCTCGTCACCTGCGCCGTTCGCGCCACGCCGATGATCCGTGGGCACGTCTTCGGACGACGGGACGACACCTGCGGCAAGCCCTCAGGCCGGCTGATCAGGGCCGATCGTGCGGCTGAATTTGTCAACAGAAGCCGCAGATCAGGACGAGTGCGCCCTCGCGCGGTCACTCGTCGACACAGGACAGGTGATGTGTCGAGATGCCGTCAGCAGGTGGGCTCAACGCGCTGCCCCCGTCGTACCGACATCCGACGCGGGTCGACGAGCCCGCCGACCCCGCAGCGACGTGAGCCCGGTCAGCAGGAGCGCTACTGCGAACATCGCGGTGCCGATGACGTTCACCTGCGGTGGGATGCCCCGCTGGGCGGCGCCCCAGACGTACATCGGGAACGTGACAGTGGTGCCGGCGTTGAAGTTCGTGACGATGAAGTCGTCGAAGCTGAGCGAGAAGGCCAGCAGCGCGGCGGCCACGATGCTGGGCAGCAGCAACGGCAGGGTGATCCTCCGGAAGGTCTGCCACTCGTTGGCGTAGAGATCCATGGCGGCCTCCTCCAACCGCCGGTCCATCCCGGCCAGCCGCGCCCGCACCGTGACCACCACGAACGACACACAGAACGTCACGTGCGCGACCACGATGGTCCAGAAGCCCTGCGGCACCCCGGCGGACACGAAGAGCGCCAACAGCGACGTACCCATCACCAGCTCCGGGGTGGCCATCGACAGGAAGATCAGCACGTTGATGCCGGACCGGCCGCGGAGGCGGTGCCGGACCAGCGCGAACGCCAGCAGGGTGCCCAGCACGGTGGCGACCACGGTGGCGAGGAAACCGATCTGCACGCTGCGGACCACCGCGTCACACATCTCCGACGTGGCGCAGGGCCGCCGCCAGTTGTCCAGGGTGAACTCGTTGAAGTCGTACGACAGCCGACTCGACGGGCGGTTGAACGACAGGCCGGCCACCACCAGGATCGGCAACGAGAGATAGCCGACCACCAGCAGTGCCACGATCAGCACCCAGTGGTCGGCCAGCCAGCGCCAGAACCTCACGCCATCCCCTCGAAGCCGGCCCGACGCAGGTAGCCGACGACCACCGCGAGGATCGCCGCCATCAGCAGGAACGACAGCGCGGCGCCCTGCGGGTAGTCCAACCGGACCAGGAACGCCGAGTCGACGACGTTGCCGATCATGTACTCGTTGGGGGTGCCGAGCAGCTCGGCGTTGATGTAGTCGCCGCTTGCCGGGATGAAGAACAGCAGCGTGCCGGCGACCAGGCCGGGCCGGGACAGCGGCAGGGTCACCCGGCGGAACGCCTGCGCACCGCTCGCGTACAGGTCGCTGGCCGCCTCCAGCAGCCGGTGGTCCAGCCGCTCCAGGCTCGCGTACAGCGGCAGCACCAGAAACGGCAGAAAGTTGTACGTCAGGCCGAGCACCACCGCCAACGGCGTGGCCAGCAGCCGTCCCTGCGGCGCGAGCAGGTGCACGTCGCGCAGCAGACCGACGAGCACGCCGTTGTCCGACAGGATGGTCTTCCAGGCCAGCGTCCGGACCAGAAAGCTGGTGAACATCGGCGCGACCACGCACACCAGCAGCAGGTTCTTCCACCGCCCGGCCTTCTGCGCAATCGCGTACGCCAACGGGTAGCCCAGCAACAGCCCCAGCACCAGGGCCAGCCCGGCGTAGCCGAACGAGCGCAGGAACTGCGGCCAGTACGCCTGCACCACGTCCGGGTAGTTGCCGAACGCCCAGGCCATCGCGTACCCGGTGGAGAGCGAGCCGCCCGGGTCGTAGAGGCTCGCCGCACCGAGTTGCAGCAGCGGCACACCGAAGAAGACGAGCAGCCAGGCCACCCCGGGCAACACCAGGAGGTACGGCAGGAGGCGACGCCGCACGGACCGGACCGCCGGCGACTCCTGCCCCGCTCCGGTGGGCGCCGGACGGGTCACGAGGGCGCGCCCACCGGCTCGTCGCGCACCGGCGACGTCCGGTCGGTGTCCCCGGCGGCACGGGGCAGCAGGAACGCGTGCCGCGGATCCCAGTACGCCACGGCCGTGCTGCCTACCGCCACCGGCGTCGAGGTCCCGCTGTTGGCCCTGAAGACCGACAACTCGGCGCCCCAGCCGGTCCGCAGCAGATACTGCGTGCTGACTCCCACGTAGGACGCGTCGGTGAGCACCCCGGTGACGTGCTGATGCCCAGCGGGCACCTGGTCGGCGGAGCCGACCAGATTCAGCTTCTCCGGGCGTACCCCCAGGTGGACCGGACCGTGGTCGGACCGGGACCGGCCGGCGGGCACCGAGAAGCGGCTGCCGTGCGCCGTCACCGCGACGTCGCCGCCGCTGACGCCGGTGGCATCGCCGGCGAGCAGGTTGGACTGGCCGAGGAAGTTCGCCACGAACGCGGTGGCGGGAAGCTCGTAGAGGTCGGCCGGCGTGCCCTGTTGCGCGATCCGTCCGTCGTGCATCACCGCGACGGTGTCGGCCATGGTCAGGGCCTCCTCCTGGTCGTGGGTGACGTGCACGAAGGTGATGCCCACCTCGGTCTGGATCCGCTTCAGCTCGATCTGCATCTGCCGGCGCAGCTTCAGATCCAGGGCACCCAGCGGCTCGTCGAGCAGAAGGACCTGCGGCCGGTTGACGAGCGCCCGGGCCAGCGCGACCCGTTGCTGCTGGCCACCGGAGAGCTGGGCCGGCCGGCGGTTGCCGTAGCCGTCGAGCTGCACCAGCGACAGCATCCGCAGGACCTCGCCGTCGACCGAGCGGATGCCGCGTCGGCGCAGCCCGAAGGCCACGTTCTCGAAGACGGTGAGGTGCGGAAAGAGCGCGTAGCTCTGGAAGACCGTGTTGATCGGCCGCCGGTACGGTCGCAGCCGGGTAACGTCCCGGTCACCGAGCAGCACCTGACCGCTCGTCGGTTCCTCCAGCCCGGCGACCATCCGCAGCGTGGTGGTCTTGCCGCAGCCGGACGGCCCGAGCAGCGCGAAGAACGAGCCCGGCCCGATGGACAGGGTGAGGTCGTCGACCGCGGTGGAGGGGCCGAACCGCTTGGTGAGGTTGGCCAGGCGCAGGTGGTCGGCGGGTGTCTCGTGTGCCATCCCGTCACGCCCCGATGACCTGCTGGAACTTGCCCTCGTACTCCTTCTCCTGCTTCTCGTCCAGGGCCATGAACATCGTGGACTTCGACAGCAGAGCCTCGTCCGGGAAGATCAGCGGGTTGGTCGCCAGCTCGGGGTCGATCTTCTCCATCTCGGCCTGAGCGCCCTTGACGGGGCAGATGTAGTTGACGTACGCGGCGAGCCTCGCGGCGACGGCCGGCTCGTAGTAGTAGTTGATGAGCTGCTCGGCGTTCGCCTTGTGGGTGGCCCTGTTGGGCACCATCATGTTGTCGCTGTAGAGCATCACCCCGGAGTCGGGCGCGACGAACCGCACCCTCTCGTCGGCGGCGGCGAGTTGGATGACGTCCCCGGACCAGCCGATGCAGGCCGCGATGTCGCCCTTGGCCAGGTCGGGTGCGTAGTCGTTGCCGGTGAAGCGCCGGATCTGCCCCGAGTCGACGGCCTTCTTGAGTTTGTGGAGCGCGTCGTCGAACTGGGCGGTGGTGAAGTTCGACGGGTCGTGCCCGCCCGCGCCGAGCAGCAGGCCCATCGTGTCGCGCATCTCGCTGAGCGCGGTCACCCGGCCCCTGAGGTCGGGGCGGGTCAGCAGCTCGTCGACCGTACGCAGCTCCTTGGTGACCTTCCCGTTGTACGCCAACCCGGCGAGGCCGGACTGCCACGGGATGGAGAGCTGGTTGTCGGTGTCGAAGGAGCGGTTGAGCAGCGGCGGGAGCAGGTTGGCCCGCACGTTCGGAATGTTCGCCGGGTCGAGTTTCTGGATCCAGCCGAGCCGGCTCATCCGGGCCGCCATCCAGTCGCTCAACACGATGATGTCCCGGTCGGTGCTCTGGCAGGCGGCGAGCTGCTGCCGTACCTTGCCGAAGAACTCGTTGTTGTCGTTGATGTCCTCGGTGTACGTGACCTGGATTCCGGTCTTCCGGACGAACTCGTCCAGGCTGGGCCGCTTGGACTCGTCCTCCTCGTCCACGTCCAGGTACTGCGGCCAGTTGGAGAACGTGAGCTTCTTCTCGGTGCCGGAAAGGTCCTCGCCGACGCAGCCAGCCTCGGTCTGTTGGGCGCCCTTGGTGCCGCAGCCGGCAAGGCCGCCACCCGCGGCGACCAGGGCGGCCGAACCGAGAGCGCCGGTGAGCAGTCCACGCCGGGAGAGGGGCCGGAGGGGGACACGCATCAGTTTTCCTCAGGGTCGGTGCCGTGGACGACTGACACGATGACAAACCGGCAGCACCGGCGGAGCATCGGGGCCGACGCGTCACCGCCCGTGGACGTGCTGACCACGCTCAGCTTGATCCACGCGACGGTCGCTCAGCTTGATCCACTCGGCGTTCCGGAAGTCGGGGTGTCTGCGCGCCGGGACACCGCGCTTTCCCCAAACCCGAGTGGATCAGCGGCCGGACCGACGGCACGGCGCGTTGCCAACAGACCACGACGGCTCAGCGGCCGGACCGACGGCTCAGCGACTGGGCCGGCGAACCGCGTCGACGAAGGACGACCAGGCTTCCGGCGCGAAGGCCAGGGTGCCACCGCCACGATCCTTGCTGTCGCGCACCAACACCCGACCGGGCAGATTGTCGGCCACCTCGACGCAGTCTCCGCCGTTGTTGCTGCTGCGGGTCGCGGTGCGCCAACGGGCGTCGGTCATGTCCATGTCGTGGCCACTTCCCTGATCAGCTCGCTCGGACGAGGCCGACGAAGGACGACCAGGCTTCCGGCGCGAAGGCCAGGGTGCCACCGCCACGATCCTTGCTGTCGCGCACCAGCACCCGACCGGGCAGATTGTCGGCCACCTCGACGCAGGCACCACCGTTGTTGCTGCTGCGGGTCGCGGTGCGCCAACGGGCGTCGGTCATGTCCATGTCGTGGCCACTTCCCTGATCAGCTCGATCGACTGACGTTGGGGTAACGCCTCACCGGTGACGCTCTCCCACCTGCGTCCCAGGCTAGCGATGTCGACGGGATCGGTCACGACCTGGCCGCGGAGCTGGTTGTCGAGATACGCCAATTCCGTCCCGTCGGGCAGGCGGCCGAGCACGAAGGGACCGGCCAGACCGGTGTGCCACGGGCTCTCCGCCGGGATGACCCGCACCTGCACGTGCTCCCACTCCGCGACCGCCGCCAGGTGGGTCAGTTGCCCGGACATCACGGCGCGATCGCCGACGAGCCGGCGCAGCACCACCTCGTCGACCACCGCCACGAACTGCGGTGGGGCGTCGCGACCGAGGACCGACTGCCGTTCGAGGCGGCCCGCGACGATCAGATCCACCTCGGACGGTGCGAGCAGTCCACCTGTGCCCAGCACCGCGCGGGCGTACCCCTCGGTCTGGAGCAGGCCCGGCACGAGCAGAGGCTGGTAGGAGCGGATCGAGACGGCGTCTTGTTCGAGCTCGGCCCACGGTCGGAACCACGGCAGGTCACGTCGGCGGAACGGCTCCGGCCAGAGGTCGGCCGCGTCGCGACGCAACACCCGGGCAACCGCGATCCGGGTACGGGGGTGCGGAATGTGCCCTGCGGCGAGCCACCGCGCGGCCGTCTTGGGGTGGATGCGAACCTTCTCCGCAAGCGATTCGACCGTCTCGCCCGCCTCGGCCATCGCCACCCGCAAAGCCTCGTTCGCCACTCGGACCCTCCCGCCCACGAGGGGTACACCGCCACCTGGTTCGGTGCACGCTGCGGCGCATGTTAACCACGCTGGGTGGTGATGTCTGCGGCCTACCGGCGTGTGGCGGTGAGACATGTCGACACGTTCCCCAGGCGCCCCCGGAACGCCCCAAGACGCTCCGCCAACGTCCTCAACCTGGCCCGCGCCGACCCCTGCGATTGACCCACTCGGCAGCACCGATATGGCGGCATCAACCCGCCCCCAACACCCCGATATCAGCAATCCCGAGTCGATCGAGGCAGCGCCCCACCCGGCAGGGCCGACAGACCGGCCGCACCGCTCGTTGATCATGAGGTTATTGCCACGACACGCCGAGCGGTACGGCTATAACCCCATGATCAACGCGGACTGGCCGCGGGGCCGGAGCGCGGGGGCTGCGGGGTCCGGGTTAGTGGTTGGGGGGGATTACTCGGAGGTGGCCTCGGCGGCCGGTTTGGTGGGGGTGCTCGGGGCGGTTCTGGTCGGGCTCCGGGGGGCGGGGGGCCGGGCGGGCGGCTTCGCGGACCGCCTCGGCGAGCGCCACCAGGTCGTCGGTGGTGGGTGGCGGCGGCTCGAATGCACCCTCGTGCCGGACCACGTCCCAGCCCCGCGGTGCCGTCAGGCTGCGGGCGTGCGGCTCGCACAGGTCGTACGTGTGCGGCTCGGCGAACGCCGCCAGCGGCCCCACCACCGCTGTCGACTCGTTGTAGACATAGGTCAATGTGGCGACCGCTTGCCGGGGGCAGCCGTTACGGGAGCAGCGCCGTGGTGACCTCACGTGCGGCAGGGTATCTCCATTACCGGGTCCGGCGCATCGCTTCGCGTTGCGACACGCCCGTCACGGTGATCACAGTTCGCCGTTCTGGGCGCGCCGCGCCACGGGAGCGGCGGTGCCGCTGGCCAGCCCGACGCGGGCGCTACCCTTTGCCTCATGACGAGCCCGGAACACCGCCGCCCCGGCCCCGGCCGGCGTGTGCACCGTGACCGGCACGGTCGCGGCCTGCGCGGGCGGTTGGTGCCGGCCACCGTGCCACTGGCGCGGACCAAGGCAGAGGTCTTCGACGACCTGGTCCTGGACACCGTGGAGACGCTGGAGCGTCGGTTCGCCAAGGAGTTGGCCGGGGTCGAGTTCGCGGTCGAGGACGTCCCGCCGGACCTGAACGTGTACGACTCCGATGTGCTGGAGGATGGCGAGGTCCCGCTGGCCCGGCTGCTGCCCGGCCGGCCGGGCCGACAGGAGGTGCCGCCGCGGATCGTGCTGTACCGGCGGCCCCTGGAGTTCCGGGCGATGGACCGCGAGGACCTCGCCGACCTCGTGCACGACGTGATCATCGAACAGGTGGCGAACCTGCTCGGGGTCGATCCCGACGAGCTGACCTGAGCGACCCCCCGGATGCCGGCCAGCAGCCGCATCGGCGGCACACGCCGGCCACTCGGCGGCACCGGCGACGCACGCCGGCCACGCAGCCCCAGAACGCGCAAGAGTCGGGCGGCCCCCACCGCCTCGACCTCGCACCGCTCAGGCGGCCCGCCGCTTCAACTTGCGCCGCTCCCGCTCGGAGAGCCCACCCCAGATGCCGAACCGCTCGTCGTGACCGAGAGCGTATTCGAGGCATTCGGTCTTGACCTCACACCGCGAGCAGATCCGCTTCGCCTCGCGGGTTGAGCCGCCCTTCTCGGGGAAGAACGCTTCCGGGTCGGTCTGCGAGCACAGTGCCCGCTCCTGCCACTCCGGCGCGTTTCCGAGCAGGTCGGCCACCTCAAGCTGGCCGTCCATCAAATGCCTCCTTGTCGCGCACCGGCGTCATCGCCGCTGCAACCCCCCACGCGAAAGGCGTGCTTGTCCGTCCGGTCCCGTTTTGTTGCGTTCCGTGCGAACAACCCCATTCAAATTACACGCGTGTAATGCGTGCGCCGTCAAGCCAAACTTGATAATGGAGTCGCCCTCCCGACACCCCCGGACGGCCACTCGGACCGTCCAGCCTCGCAACCTGCCCTATCGATTCAGACCCCGGCCGAGTAACGCCCTCTCCGGCGAGTTGCCCGACTTTTCTCCCGTGGCGCTCCCCCGACGAGTCGCCAACGGGGCAGTGCCAGACGTCCGCACCCCCAAAGCTGATCTTGGTGGGGGACAGGTTAACGCGGCGCGGCGCAGACCGCCCGTCGAGCTGGGAACAGCACGTACGCCCCGCCCACAATGTGGACGGGGCGCGGTGCCAAAACGGTGTGGAACGGTCAGCTGGCGACCCCGAACCCGCTGGTGGGCCACACGAATTCGGCGATCCCTCCACCGTGGACAGAAACTGAGCCAGCAGGCGTGCTCTCGTCCCACCAGACGGTATAAATCCCGCCGGGCAGATCCGGATAGACCGCACTGTGGAACGAGCCGTCCTGTACCCGGCGCTCCCGCACGGCGGAGTGGACCCGCCGATCGTCGTCCCGGCTGATCTCGATCTCCCGGCCGTGCAGATCCCGGCCCGTGTAGACGATCAGGGCACCGGTGTCGCCGCCCAGATCGAGGACGACGCTCCCCGTCTCCGACGGCCCGTACGCGTGCTCGTGCATCCCCACCCCCCGGCCGGTCAGGACGCCGCCGGCGGGTTGTTGAACCCGTCGTACGGAGTACCCAGGTAGGGGAAGTTGGCGAGGAACGGCGCGGTCACGTCGGCGGCGCTCAACCCCGGGGTGACCGCGGCGGCCGCCGCGTCGGGTTGGAACGTCTTGTCCACCAGCGGGACGGTGACCCCGGCGATCGCCCGCAGCGCGATGCTGACCACGTCGTCGCCGACCCGCCGCCCGTTCGGGTATCCGGCCAGGTCACCACCGAGCACCCCGAACCGGTCCGGCTGCCGGGTCGGCGGGATCGCGGTGTTCAGCCGCAGCATGTCGGCCTGCACGTCGCCGGTGGCGTTCGTGAAGCCGTCGATCAGCCCGGCCGGTACGCCGGTGAGCAGGATCGCCACCAGGTCCGCACGGGCCTTCTTCGACTTGGTGAGGCGGTCCAGATTCGGGAAGACGTCCGGGTAGAGCGCCGGCAGCAGAGCGGCCAGTTCCGGCTGCTCGACGAACCGCGCGAACCGCTTGTCCTCCGACGGTGGCAGCGAATTCCACAGGTCCTTCTTGGACATCGGCACGACGACCTCGTTGAACAACGGATTGCCCAGCCGGGAGACCTGGGTGAACGGCCCGGTGGCGGTGTCCGCAGCGCCCCGGTCACCGAGCACCCGCACCTGCCGGCGCGACGCCGACGTCCACACCCCGATCACCGACGCCGCGTCACCGGCGCCGTAGCGGTTGGCGCGGCGACGCACCTGCTTCAGCGGCACCTGCACGGCGATGCTGTGCACGTTCATCCGGTCGGTCGCGTTGACCGGCTCCCCCTCGGCCTTGAAGATCTTCTTCCCGGCGACGTGCAACTGCTGGAACGGCCGCAACGTGCCGAGGTCGAAGATCGCCCCCAGGTCGACGAAGAAGCCGTCCGCGCGCTGCCCGGCGAAGACCCGCTCGCCGGTGGAGAGCGAGTAGGTGGCCTGCCGCACCAGCTCGGCGTACTTCGGGGTGGACAGCGGGCCGACGTTGCACGGCGGGCAGGGCAACTTGTGCGCCAACCGGTGCTCCCGGCCGTCGGTCACCCGGGTCAAGCTGTAGAACTGCCGCCGGTTCCAGTTCTTGCTGTCCAGCGACTCGATGGTGCCCGTGTTGTAGAGAAAGCTGTTCGGATTGGTGATCTCGGTGGTGAATTCGAACCGGTAGGTGACATCCGGACGGCCGTCGCCGTCGTTGTCGATATGGATCTCGTAGCGCACGTCGTCACCGAACTCGAAGAAGTTCGGGCCCCCCGAGGGCAGCTGCAACGGAACGTAGTTGGCGATCAGCGTCACCGTGTCGGGCTTGTCGGGGCTGACGAACGCGTACAGGTCGGAGCTGTCGGCGACCGGATCCTTGGCTATCTCCGGGGCCTCGCGGTGGGAAGACATGGCGGACCAACCTCACTGGGCGGGGACAGGATGGCAGTGCGGAGTGCCGGGTCAGCGCCGGGCGGCGCGCCGCAGCCGGTCCGCCAGGCCGCGGTCGCGTACCTCGATCCGCGTCTCACCGACGAAGACGTCCATCGTTCCGGAGGCGGCATCGCGCAGGTGTACGACGATCGGCTCGTCGGCACGGCCAGCCGCACCGGGGGCGTTCTGCGCGGCCGACAGGCCCGGCACGGTGAGCGCGGCGGCGCCGAGGGTCGCGGTGGCCGCGGCGGTCAACGTCTGCCGGCGGGTCAGTCGCGGCCACTGCCGCTTCCGCTGATCACTGGTCATGGAGCGTGGTACGGCCGGCGGCGGGGAAAGGTTCGACGTCAGGGTCGGGCGTGACCGTACGCAGTCGACCGCTTGCGCGCCGGCCGGCCGGCTGCCGTCGCGATGGCCCGCAACTGCTCCTCGGTACGCGCGGACCCGTTGTCGGAGCCGGCCATCCGCGAGATCGTCTCCTCCATCAACGTGCCGCCGAGGTCGTTGCATCCACCCTGGAGCATCGCGACGGTGCCCTCGTCACCGAGCTTCACCCAGGAGCACTGGATGTTGTCGATCCGCCCGTGTAGCAGCAACCGGGACATGGCGTGCACCACCCGGTTCTCCCGCCAGGTCGGCCCCGGTCGGGCGATTCCCGCCAGATAGATCGGAGCATTTGTGTGCACGAACGGCAGGGCCACGAACTCGGTGAACCCGCCGGTGCGGTCCTGTACGCCGGCCAGCACCCGGAAGTGCGCCAGCCACTGCCCGGGGTGGTCGACGTGGCCGTACATCATTGTGGAGCTGGACCGGATGCCCAGCTCGTGGGCGGTGCTGACCACGTCGACCCAGGCGGCCGCCGGGAGTTTGCCCTTGGTCAACACCCAGCGCACGTCGTCGTCGAGGATCTCCGCGGCGGTGCCGGGGATGGTGTCCAGCCCGGCCTCGCGCAGCTGCGTCAACCAGTCGCGCACCGGCACGCCCGCCTTCGCGGCGGCGGTGACGATCTCCATGGGCGAGAACGCGTGCACGTGCATGTCCGGCACGCGGGCCTTAATGGCGCGCACGATGTCGGCGTACCCGGTGACCGGCATCTTCGGGTCGATGCCGCCCTGGAGGCACACCTCGCTGGCCCCGGCCGCCCACGCCTGCTCGGCCCGGTCGGCGACCTGGTCGACGGAGAGCCGGTACGCGTCCGCGTCCCGCTCACGCTGGGCAAAAGCACAGAACCGGCAGCCCACGTAGCAGACGTTGCTGAAGTTGATGTTGCGGTTGACCACGTAGGTGACGTCGTCGCCGACGGCGTCACGCCGGACGTCGTCGGCGAGCCGGCACAACGCGTCGAGCGCCGGCCCGTCCGCCCCGAACAGCGCCAGCGCGGCGTCGGTGTGCCGAGGGTCGAGCAGCGCCGCCGGGTCGTCGGCGGCGAGCTTGAGCCCCGCCGCCAGGTCACGGTCCGCGCCGCTCCCGGCCGTCACCGGGGGTACGCCCGCACGCCGCGCCGCCGCCTCCGGGGTGACCTTTCCGGCGACCTCGGACCAGTCGCCGTAGACGCTGTCGAAGTCACCGCGCCGGTCGTCGGTGCGGCCGGTGGTGTCGATGGTGGCGTGCAGGTCGACCCGCCCGCCGAACACCTCCTCCGGCTCCTGCCAAGGGTGGCCGTGCGGCAGGGCCGATTCGACCGCCATGCCGGTCGTCGGATCGGCGAGCGCGTCGACGTGCGGCAGCAACCGCGGGTCGAGCCACGGGTCACCGGCGCGCACGTACTCCGGGTAGATCGTCAGCCGCTCCCGCAGCGTGAACCCGGCCAGCTCGGTGTGTCGGGCCAGCTCCTCGATCTGCGGCCACGGGCGTTCCGGGTTGACGTGGTCGGGGGTGAGCGGCGAGACACCACCCCAGTCGTCGATGCCGGCGCGCAGCAGCAGGTCGTACTCACCGGCGATGAGGTTCGGCGGAGCCTGGATCCGGGCCTTCGGGCCGAGCAGCAGCCGGGCCACCGCCACCGTGGCGGCCAGGTCGTGCAGCTCCGCGTCGGGCATGCCACGCATCGCCGTGTCCGGCTTGGCCCGGAAGTTCTGCACGATCACCTCCTGGAGGTGGCCGTACTCCCGGTGGGCGCGGCGGATCGCGAAGAGCGCGTCGACCCGTTCGGCCGGCGTCTCCCCGATGCCGATCAGGATGCCGGTGGTGAACGGCACCCCGACCCGGCCGGCGTCGTCGAGCACCCGGAGCCGGACCGCCGGCTCCTTGTCCGGTGAGCCGAAGTGCGGACCGCCCGGCTCGGACCAGAGCCGGGTCGCGGTCGTCTCCAACATCATGCCCATGCTCGGGGCGACCGGCTTGAGCCGTTGCAGCTCCGACCAGGACAGCACGCCCGGGTTGAGGTGCGGCAGCAGGCCCGTCTCCTCCAACACGGCCACCGCGCAGGCCCGCAGGTAGTCAAGTGTGGAGTCGTAGCCGCGCTCGTCGAGCCAGCTCCGGGCCGCCGGCCAGCGCTCCTCCGGCCGGTCACCGAGCGTGAAGAGGGCCTCCTTGCAACCCTGGGCGGCGCCGGCCCGCGCGATGGCGAGCACCTCGTCGCGGTCCAGGAACGGCGCCGGCAGCCGGTGTGGCACGGTGGCGAACGTGCAGTAGTGACAGCGGTCCCGGCACAGCCGGGTCAACGGGATGAAGACCTTCTTCGAGTACGTGACCACGCCCGGCCGCCCAGCGTCACGCAGCCCGGCGTCGCGGATGCCACCGGCCACCCGGAGCAGCTCGTCGAGGGCGTCCCCACGGGCCGACAGCAGGGCGGTCGCCTCGTCGACGTCAAGCGCCCGCCCGGTCGCGGCCCGGCCCAGGGCTCGCCGCACGCTAGCGTCACTCGGGCCGGATTGGGTGCGATCAACCATCCGCTCAGCCTATGCGCAGCGCGAGCCGGCCCTGCCAGTCCCGGCCCGCACCGTGGGAAAGGGCACCGCGGCACCGCTCCCGCTCCCGCTCCCGCTCCCGCTCCCGCTCCCGAACGCCCGACCGCGTGACCCGAAGTGGGCGGGGCGGCCGGCACCTGTCTCGCCACCTTTGCTCTGCTTCAACCCACGCACCAGGTCGCGTCCGATATCCGGACACCGGGTGGTGCCTCCGTTGAAGCAGAGCAAAGGCGAACCCGAACACCTCGCCGAGGGCGCCAGGTGCGCAGCGAACCGTTGCCGGAGCAGGCTCAGCGGGGCTGGTCCGGATGCTCACCGGGCTTGATCTGCTGGGTGCGGTCGGCGTCCGGATCGACCGGGCGGGCAACCGCCTGGGTCTGGTCGGCGGACGCCGGGTCGACGGACCGGCGGGGAATGGCCTGGGTCGGGTCGGCGGACGCCGGGTCGACAGACTGGCGCGGAATGGCCTGCGTCGGATCGGCCGACGGCGGCTCGACGGACTGGCGCGGAATGGCCTGCGTCGGATCGGCCGACGGCGGCTGCCCGAACGGCGGCTGCCCGAACGGCGACGCGGGCGACGCGGGCGGTGCGGACTGCGGGGCAGGGTGGGCCGGCGGCGCGGACTGCGGAAACGGCGGGGCCGACTGCGGGTGCGGCGGGGCCGACTGCGGGTGCGGCGGGGCCGACTGCGGGTGCGGCGGGGCCGACTGCGGGGCCTGGAACGGCGGGGACGGCTGGGCGTACTGGCCGCCGTACTGATCCGCCGGGTAACCGCCGGGCTGGCCGGGAGCAGGCCAGCCGCCCTGCGGCTGACCACCGGGCTGCCCCGGGGTCGGCCAGCCGCCCTGCTGCTGCGGCCAGCCTGGCTGCGGCTGGCCGTAGACACCGGGCTGCGGCTTGGGCCGCGGTACGTAGTAGTGGGCGCGCCAGATGGTGTAGACCACCCAGGCGGCGACCGCGAAGATCGCCATCCAGGCGATCTGGGTGAGCACACCGAGGAGCGCGTCGAGCACCCTGGTGTCGGCCAAACGGCCCACCGTCGAGATCAGCATGGTCAGCGTGCCGATCACCGCGCTGGCCGCGTACTCGCCGAGGGCAACCTGCGTGATCAGCTTGGCCTTCGGCGCCACCGGCGAGATGTGCGTGGCCAGCAGCACGGCCAGCAACGGGAGGCCCACCGCCACCAGCCCGACGAACGCGCCGAAGGCGTCGCCCGCACGGTCGGTGAAGGAGCCGCCCGGGGTGATCAACCGGAGCAGAGCCACGAAGAGGAGCACGGCGTTGGCGCCGAGCAACGCGAGCGCGGCGAGTTCGCGTAGCGGCTTGGTCAGCTGACGGGCCTGTGCCGCGTCGGCGGACGCGGGCTCGGCGGGGCTGGTCACTAGCTCCCCCTCGGGGCAGGAACGGACAGGGCGCACGTGAGCCTAGTCTCGAGGGCCACCGGCGGATCGAAGGCATCACGTGCGCGAGGATGGTCGTCATGCACATCGTGGTTCTGGCCGGCGGCATCGGCGGCGCCCGGTTCCTGCTCGGCGTCCGGGCGTACGCCCGCGAAGTCGGCGCGGAGGTGACCGCCGTGATCAACGTCGGCGACGACCTGTGGCTGCACGGGTTGAAGATCTGCCCCGACCTGGACAGCGTCATGTACACCCTCGGCGGTGGCGCGGACCCGGAGCGGGGCTGGGGTCGGGTCGGTGAGAGTTGGACGGTCAAGGGCGAGCTGGCCGCGTACGGGGCACAGCCGGACTGGTTCGGCCTCGGCGACAAGGACATCGCCACCCACCTGGTGCGCACCACCATGCTCAACGGCGGTTACCCGTTGAGCGCGGTCACCGAGGCGCTGTCCACCCGTTGGCAGCCGGGCGTACGTCTGCTGCCGGCGACCGACGACCGCCTGGAAACCCACGCTGTCGTGAGCGGGAGGAGTGAGCTTGCGAGCCCCGCACTCGCGAACAGCGCCAACGCCGTGGAGGACGAGCAGGGGCAGCGGGCGATCCACTTCCAGGAGTGGTGGGTACGACACCGGGCCGACATCCGTACCCATCGCTTCGTCTTCGTCGGTGCGGAGACGGCGAAGCCGGCACCCGGGGTGCTGGACGCCATCGGGTCGGCCGACCTGGTGTTGGTCGCCCCCAGCAACCCGGTGGTGAGCGTCGCGCCGGTGCTGGCCGTACCGGGGCTGCGGGAGGCAGTGGCGGACGGCCCGGCGCCGGTGGTGGGTGTTTCGCCGATCATCGGCGGTGCTCCGGTGCGGGGGATGGCCGACCGCTGTCTCGCTGTGCTGGGTGCCGAGTGCAGCGCCGCCGGGGTGGGCCGCCTCTACGGGGGCCGGTCGGACGGCGGCCTGCTGGATGGCTGGTTGGTGGCCGACGAGGACGCCGGCACGGTGGTGCCGGGAGTGACGGTCCGCGCGATGCCGCTGCGGATGACCGACGAGGCGGCGACCGTGGCCATGGTCCGCGCCGCGGTGGAGTTGACGTGAGGCTGGAGATCCTGCCGGTGCTCGGCATCGGCCACGTGACCGAGGGTGACGACCTGGCGGCGATGATCGCCACCGCGGCGCCGTGGCTGCGTAACGGGGACGTGCTCGTGGTGACCAGCAAGATCGTCTCGAAGTCGGAGGGACGGCTGGTCGACGTCCCGGCGGACGGTCCCGAGCGGCTGGTCGCACGGGACGAGATCCTGGCCGCTGAGACCGCCCGGGTGGTCGCCAGCCGGGGGCCGACCCGGATCGTGCAGACCCAGCACGGTTTCGTGATGGCCTCGGCGGGGATCGACGCGTCGAACGTCGACAAGACCCAACTGGTGCTGCTGCCGGTCGACCCGGACGCGTCGGCACGGGCACTCCGTGACGCGCTGCGGGAGCGCTACGACCTGGACGTGGCCGTGATCATCAGCGACACGATGGGCCGGCCCTGGCGCAACGGGCTCACCGACGTGGCGCTGGGTGTGGCCGGAATGCCGGCGATCCGCGACCACCGGGGCGAGGTGGATCCGTACGGCAACGAGCTTCAGTTGACCCAGATGGCCGTGGTGGACGAGCTGGCCGGGGCCGGCGAGCTGATCAAGGGCAAGTGCGACCAGGTCCCCGTCGCGGTCGTGCGGGGCTACCTCGCCGCCACCACCCCGGACGACGCCGGTGGCGCGCGGGCGCTGGTCCGCGACGCGGCACAGGACCTCTTCGCGCTCGGCACCGCCGAAGCCCGCGCCGCCGGGCTCACCGACGCCGCCACCCTGGCCGATGGTCCCGGTCCGACGCCGGCCGACCTGACCGCGGTACGACGGGCGATCGACGCGGTCGCCGGGGTGGTCGCCCCCGGCACGGTCTTCACGCTTGTCGACGAGGCCGAGGTACGCGCCGGGCTGGTCGCCGAGATGCCCGGCTGGCCGGACGGGGCCGACCTGCTGCTCGGCTCGGCCCCGACCCCCGTCGACCCGATCGGCCTGGTTCGCTTCGGTGCCGACCTGCACCGACTGCGCGTAGCCCTGGCTGCCCAGGGCGTCGGGTCGACCCTGTTGCCACCGCCGCCCGGCAGCCCGGCGAGCGCCGCGCTCGCGCTCTGAGCGACAGCCGGGTCGCCCGTCCAGGCGGCCCGGCGCACGGAGCGCTCGCGTCCTGAGCGACAGCCGGGTCGCCCGTCCAGGCGGCCCGGCGCGCTCGCGCGGTGGCGGGATCAGGCGTCGAGCATGGCCCGGCCGAGCGGGGTCAACGTGTGCAGCACGCTGTTGCGGTCCCGATGGCTGACCAGCAGGCCGGCGTTGCGCAGCACCGTGGCGTGTTGGCTCGCCGCCGCCGGTGAGATGTTGAGCCGGCGGGCGACCTCGCCGGTGGTGCAGCCCTCGTCGCTGGCCTGCAACACGGCCGCCCTGGTGCGGCCGAGCAGCGCGGCGAGTGATTCACGGGCGGCGGCGGACCGGACCGCCCCGGTGCCGTCGGCCGACGCCAGCCCACCCAACCGGTCCACCCGGTAGACGAGCACCGGCGGCAGGGCCGGATCGAGCAGGGCGACAGGCGTGTCCGCACAGAAGAACGACGGCACCAGCAGCAGCCCTCGACCGTCCAGGTGCAGCTCCCGGCTGTGTGGGTAGTTGCGGACCTCAAGCACCCCGCCGTCCCAGCGCATGGCCGGCCGGAGGCTGGTGAGCAGGCCCTCGATGCCGCCGTCGAGCAGCGCCCTGGCTCGGTGCGCCCGGTCCGCCGCGACCGCCGACTGGATGCGACTCCAGTACGGGTTGATCGCCAACGACCGGTACTGAACCATCGAGTCGGCGAGGTGGTGCAGCACCTCCACCTCGCCCCGGGCCAGCGCGGCGGCCGAGGGCGGCAGCTGGTTCTCGGTGGCGAGCACGCTCAGGTCCCGTTGCAGCATCCCGATCGGGGTGCTGCGGAGCGCGTCCAGCCCGGCTTCGAAGCCGTCGACGCTGGCGTACGGGGTGAGGAAGTCCGGGAAGTAGCCGCGCGGCGGGCTCAACGCGAAGAGCAACCGGAGTTGGTCGGAGGCGGCGTCGTGACGCAGCCCTCGGGATACGGTGCGCCGCCAGTGTGCCGTCAACGGGTCGCGGTTGCGGCTCTGCAACGCGTGCAGGCTGAGGACCAGCTCCCAGACCGGGTCCGCCGCCGGCGCCACCCGAGTCCGGAGGATGTCCTCCCCGGAAAAGTGGATCTTCAGCATGGAGCGCTCCAGTGTCGCCAGCAGGGGGATGCCGGGTGACCGTTTGACTCTACCCGGACGGCACTAATCTCCATCTTTAAGCCTGGGTTGAAAAACCTCGACGTCGCCGGAGCGGTTCGACATGCTTCCAGTGCCCGAACACCGTGCCGGTGCGTCCTCGATGCGCCGGCCCCAGGGCACCGGGTCTGGGGAGGCCCCTGATCGGGCGGCACCACGAGGGTCTGCGGCCCTTGCTCCGCAGAGGTGCCGTCCGGTCACCCAGCCTCGCCGCATCGCGCGCTCGGCTCAACCAACCCAGAGCGCGACCCGGTGATCCTCGTCGGTGACGTAGAACTGTCGCCCGTCCACCTCGGCCAGCCCCTCCACGTGGTGGAACGGCGCCAGGTCCCGCACCGGCTCCCCGACCAGCCGGGACGCGTCGGCCGACCCAGCGGCCGGGAGTCGGAAGCGGACGTGCCGAGACGTGACGTCACCGCCGCCCGGATGGTCGTCGAGCAGCACCGACCCCTTGCCCAGCGCGTCGATCGAGCCGATCACCGCCGCGTACCCGCCGTCCGTCGTCGGGGTGATCGCGCGGAACCCGGTCAGCTTTCCCGGCGGGGTGACCCCGGTCAACGTGTACGCGCGCAACGCCCCCGGCCACGCCGGCTCCGCCGCGAACATGGCCGGCACACCGGCGATCTCCACCAGGATCGGCTCACCGGCGTCGGTGACCGGGAACCGCAGCCCGAGCAGGACCGTCCCGGCCGGGGTGAAGGCGGCCGCCTCCACGTTCAGCGGCAGGTCGCCCGGGGCCAGCCGACTCACCCAGCGCTTCTCCCGCGCGGTCCCCCGCGCCAGCGTCTCCACGATGAACCGCGCCCGCACCCGGTCCCCGGGCGGCAACAGGGTCAACGGCGATCCGGCGAGAGCGTCGTTCACCGCCCGGTGCAGCCGGAACGAATTGCGCACCACGTGCACCGGCACCAGCCCGGTCGCCGCGTCGTCCTCCCGGAAGCGGGCCACGAAGGCGCGTCGGGGCCGCAGCGGGCCAGCCTTCGAGCCGAAGTGGGAGCCGAAGACGTACACCCAGCCGTCGTGGTGGGCGAGCGCCTCGCCATCCTCGGTCCGCCCGTTCTCCGCGCCGGCGTCGGCCAGCACGTGCCGGGCCGTCCACTCGCCGTCCTCGCGTTCCAGCAGCAACGCCAGGCAGCGCTCGACCGGCCCCTCGTCCAGCACGGTCCAGAAGCCCCGCCGGGCGCCGTACGCGCGCAGCAGCGCCGTCGACCGCACCGGCAGCAGATCGCTGGCCTCGTTGCCGGCCACCACGAATTCGACGAGTCGCAGGGTCACCGCGCCAGCGTACGGAGCGCCCGCTCGTACAGTGGCGGGGTGCCCGACACCGCGATCACCGACCACCCGACCGACCCCGAGGCGTACGCGGCGCTGCACGCCGACGCCACCGCGCTGCTCGAAGGCTGGCAGCCCACCAGCCCGGGGGCGGCCACCGCGAGGGACCGCACCCTCACGTTGCTCGACGCCGGCCCGATCGCGATGAGCCGGCCGCACCGACCCGGGCACGTCACCGCGAGCGCGCTGGTGCTGGACGCCACCGGCTCGCGGGTGCTGCTCTGCCTGCACGTCAAGTTCGGGCGTTGGGTGCAGCTCGGTGGGCACTGCGAGCCGATCGACCAGACCCTGGTCGCCGCCGCGCTCCGCGAGGCCACCGAGGAGTCCGGCATCGCCGACCTGCGCATCGACCCGGTGCCGATCGACGTCGACGTGCATGAGGTGCTCTGCCAGGGCGGCTCACGCCACTTCGACGTCCGGTTCGCCGTGGTCGCGCCGCCCGGCGCGGTGGAGCAGGTCAGCGACGAGGCCGAGCAGTTGGGCTGGTTTCCGCCGGACCAGCTGCCCGAGCCGCTGGCCGGCGGGACCGTGCAACTGCTCGCACCGGCCCTGGCGGCCCTCAGACGTAGCCCTCTTCGCCGCGCGCCTTGAGCTCGTCGACCAGGGCCTTGACGCCCTGGGCCTGGTCACGCGGGCACACCAGCACCGCGTCCGGGGTGTCCACCACGATCAGGTCGCGCAGCCCGAGGACGGCCACCAACCGACCGGACTGCGGCACCACCACCAGGTTGGTGCTGTCCCGCAGGAGCACCCCGGGCTTGGCGTCGGTGCCGAGCACCACGTTGCCCGCCTCGTCGGCCGGCAGCACCTCACCCAGGGTGTGGAAGTCGCCGACGTCGTTCCAGCCGAAGTCGCCCGGGACGGTCGCGACCCGACCCGCGGTGGCCGCGCCCTCCATCACCGCGTAGTCCACGGAGATCTTCGGCAGGGTCGGCCAGATCGCGCCGAGCACCTCGTCCTGCTCGGGGGTGCCCCAGGCGGCGGCGATCGCGGCGACGCCCGCGTGCAACGCCGGCTGCTGGCGGGCCAGCTCGGCGAGGAAGACATCCACCCGCCACACGAACATGCTCGCGTTCCACAGGTGCCGGCCGGAGCGGACGTACGCCTCGGCGACCTCCGCGCCCGGCTTCTCCTTGAACTCGGTCACCGGCCGCCACGGAGCGCCGTCGGTCTCCTCGCCGGTCTCCAGGTAGCCGTAGCCGGTTTCCGGACGGGTCGGGGTGATCCCGACCGTCATCAGCATCCCCTGCTCGGCCCCCCGGACCGCCTCCTGGACCGTGCGCACCCAGCTTCCCGGGTCGCCGATCAGGTGGTCCGCCGCGAAGCTGCCCATCACCGCGTCCGGGTCGCGCGCCGCGATCACCGCGGCGGCCAGCGCGATCGCCGCGCAGGAATCCCGAGGGGAGGGCTCGACCAGGATGTTCTCCTCCGGCAGACCGGTCAGCTGCCGAGCCACCGCCGCGACGTGCGCGGCACCGGTGACCACCAGGGTCCGATCCGGTGTGGTCAGCGGCGCGAGCCGCTCCACGGTCGCCTGGAGCAGCGAGGAACTGGTGCCGGTCAGCGGGTGGAGGAACTTGGGGTGGCCGGCGCGGGACAACGGCCAGAGTCTCGTGCCGCTGCCACCTGCCGGAATTACCGCATAAAGCATCCGCACATCATGCCCGACGTACCTGCTGGCAGTGGCACGGGTCACCACCAGGCACCCGGGCTCAGGAGCGGGCGCGACTCCAGGCGGCGATGTGCACCTCGGCGCTGGACTCCCAGGTGAACTCCTTGGCCCGGTCGAAACCCGCCTTGGCCAGGGACAGCCGCCGCTGTTCGTCGTCGAGCAGCGCGGCCAGGTCGATGCCGATCTGCTCCGCGTCCTCCGAGGTGTACGCGACCGCGTCACCGCCCACCTCGGGCAGCGAGAGCCGGGGCGTGGTCAGCACCGGGGCGGCGCACGCCATGGCCTCCAGGATCGGCAGCCCGAACCCCTCGCCGTAGGACGGATAGGCGGCGACCAGTGCGCCACCGAGGAAGCCGGGCAGGTCGGCGTAGCGCAGGTAGCCGGGGCGCAGCAGGCGCAGGTGCGACGGGACCTCGGCCACCGCCCGGTCGATGTCGTCGTCGTGCCCCTGCCCACCGGCGATCACCAGGGCCGGCGGCTCGGCCCGGTCGGACACCGCGCGGGCCCAACCACGGATCAGGTTGGGCACGTTCTTCCGCGGCTCCTTGGCGCCGAGGAAGGCGACGTAGCTGCTGTTGCCCAGCCCCAGCCGGGCGCGGACGCGGGCCTTCTCCTCCTCGGTGGGGGCGTGGAAGGCCGCCTGGTCGACACCGTGGTAGGCCACGTCGATCCGCGTCGGATCGGCGTCGAGCAGCCGGATCAGCTCGTCCCGGGTGGCCTTGCTGGGCACGATCACCCGGTTTGCGCGGCGCAGCGACGTCTTGATGGCGCTGCGGAAGAACGTGCGGCGGGACTTGTCGTAGTGCTCCGGCTCGGTGAAGAACGTCGCGTCGTGCACGGTGACGGTGACCGGGCACCCGGCCCGCAGCGGGCAGGTGTAGAAGGGCGAGTGCAGCACGTCGGCGCTCACCTGCTGGGCGAGCAGCGGCAGGCCGGTCTGCTCCCACGCGAGCCGGGCCGGGCGATGCGCCACGGCGGCCGGAGCTGGGATGATCTCCGCGCCGGGCAGCATCCGGGTGTAACGCTCCAGGTCGGTGCGGAGGCTGACCACCGCCAGCTCCACCCCCGACCCGCACACCTTGCCAAGGGCACCGAGCAGGCCATCGACGTATCGACCGACGCCACCACGGTCGGCGGGGACACTCGTGGCGTCGATGAGCACGCGGGGCGGGCGACCGGCGGTCACGGGGCGACTCCTTGCACTGGCGGGTCTGTGGGGAACAACACTCCGGGGGTCAAGCCTACGCCGGAGCGCGGGGCCGACGCTGACTGCGACCCGACGGTATGCCGAGTTGTCATCGTCTTCGAGTACGGCCCACAGGGGCGTATCGTTCGCGCCGATGGCCGACAACATTGCCCGGGTGTTCGCCGACGCGATCGCGACCGACCCGACCCGACCGCTCCTCACCTGGTACGACGATGCCAGTGGTGACCGCACCGAACTATCCGGTGCCACCCTGGCGAACTGGGTGGCGAAGACCGCCAACCTGCTCGTCGACGAGGTCGGCGTCGCCCCGGGCACTCCGGCCGGGATGCTGCTGCCGCCCCACTGGCAGACCGCGGCGGTGCTGCTGGGCTGCTGGTCGGCCAAGCTGAGCGTCATCGACAACCCGGGCGACGTCGACGTGCTCTTCGCCGCCGCCGACCGGCTCGACGAGGCACAGTCCTGGTCGGCCGACGAGCGGTACGCCCTCGGGCTGGCTCCACTGGCCGCCCCGCTCCGGCAGGTGCCGCCCGGGTTCGCCGACTACGTGGTCGAGGTACGCCGGCACGGCGACCACTTCCACCCGCAGCCGGGACCGGGACCCACCGACGAGCATCTGCTGGCCCGTGCCGAGGACCGCGCCACCGAGCTGGGCATCCAGGCCGGTGCCCGGGTCCTCGTCGACGCCGCCCGTTACCCGGACCCGGTGGACTGGCTGCTGGCCCCGCTGACCCGGGCCGCCACAGTGGTCCTCTGCGCCAACTCGGACCCAGCGCGCCTGGCCGCCCGTGTGACCACCGAAAAGGTCACCCACACCCTCCCGTGACCCACGAGCTCCCGTGACCCACGAGCCGTGCCCGCCAGGGCGATGAGTCGCTCGGCGGAGCGTGGGCGTCCGGCGGCACCGAGAGCCACCCGATGGGTCTGACCGCGCCCTTTGCTCTGCTTCAACGGACGCAACAATGAGAGGCCGAAACTGTTGCGCCGGTTGAAGCAGAGCAAAGGGGCCGTCGGCACTCGGCCTAGCCCTCGGCCTGGCCACTCGGCCTGGCCACTCGGCCTGGCCCTCGCCGCGGGTCCGTGACCGAGTGAGCCGCCGCGCGGGAGCTCTCAGGCGGGAGCGCTGTCCGTCGCTCTGCGTTGGGCCAGGACGGCGAAGGCCGTCAGGGATTCGGGGTTGGCCAGGGCGCCCCTGGCTGCGGCCTGGTCGACCGGGGTGCCGGTGAGGATCTTCTTGACCGGGACCTCCAGCTTCTTCGCCGACAGGGTGCGGGGCACCGCGCGTACCTGGTGGATCTCGTCGGGCACGTGCCTGGGCGACAGGGCGGTACGCAGCTCGCGGCAGATCTTCTTCCGCAGGTCGTCGTCCAGGTCCAGGCCCTCGGCCAGCACCACGAAGAGCAGCAACTCACCGGCGCCGCCCTCGTCGTCCTCCAGGTGCACGACGACCGAGTCGAGCACCTCGTCGAGCCCTTCGACCACGGAGTAGAACTCGGCGGTACCCAGCCGCACCCCGCCCCGGTTGAGGGTGGCGTCGGAGCGGCCGGTGATCACGCAACCTCCCCGCTCGTTGATCGTGATCCAGTCCCCGTGCCGCCAGACGCCCGGGTAGACGTCGAAGTACGCCTCGGAGTAACGGACGCCGTCCGGGTCGTTCCAGAAACCCACAGGCATGCTCGGCATCGGCTCGGTGATCACCAGCTCGCCCAGCTCGCCGAGCACCGGGGTGCCGTCGGACGAACGGGCCTCCACCTTGGCGCCCAACGCCCGGCAGGCGATCTCGCCCGCGTACACCGGCAGCAGCGGCACCCCGCCCACGAAGCCGGTGCACACGTCGGTGCCGCCGGAGAGCGACTGGAGCTGCACCCGTTCGCTCACCGTCTCGTACACCCAGTGGAAGCCCTCGGCGGGCAGCGGCGCACCGGTCGAGCCGACGCCGCGCAGCGCGGACAGGTCGGCGACCTCGCGGGGCACCAACTGAGCCTTGCGGCAGGCCAGCAGGAAGGGCGCCGACGTGCCGAAGTACGTGGTGCCGGTCTCCGCCGCCAGCCGCCACAGCCCACCGAGGTCGGGCTCAGCCGGCCGGCCGGGCTCCGCCCGGACCGCCGGGTTGCCGTCGAAGAGCACGATCGTCGCGCCCACCGCCGGGCCGGAGACCAGGAAGTTCCACATCATCCAGCCGGTGGTGGTGAACCAGAAGAACCGGTCGGCGGGACCCAGGTCGTGGTGCAGGGCGAGCATCTTCAGGTGCTCCAGCAGGATGCCGCCGTGACCGTGCACGATCGGCTTGGGCAGCCCGGTGGTGCCCGAGGAGTAGAGCACGTACAGCGGGTGGTCGAACGGCACCGGCGTGAACGTCAACGGCTCGTCGGTGGGCGCGGCCAGCTCCTCCCAGCCCAGCGCGTCCTCGGGCGCGGAGCCCGTGGGGTCGAGGTAGCCGATGCTCACGGTGTGCCGCAGCGACGGCAGGGCGGCCCGGATCGCGGCGACCTCCGCGCGCCGGTCCACCGCCTTGTCGCCGTACCGGTAGCCGTCCACGGCGACCAGGACCGTCGGCTCGATCTGCTGCCAGCGGTCGGTGACGCTGCGGGTGCCGAACTCCGGCGCGCAGGACGAGAAGATCGCGCCCAGGCTGGCGGTGGCCAGCAGGAGGACGTACGTCTCGGCGATGTTCGGGGCGTACGCCGCCACCCGGTCACCGGCGGTGACGCCGAGCCGGCGCAGCCCGGCCGACACCCGGCGGACCTGCTCGCGCAACTCCCCGGCGGTCAGCGTGACAGGTGCGCGGGTCTGCCCGTGCGCGATCACCACCGGGTCGTCGTCGGCACGTCCCGGCATCCGCAGCACGTTCTCCGCGTAGTTGAGCGTGGCACCGGGGAACCAGCGGGCACCGGGCATGCCCCGCTCGGCCAGGGTGGCGGTCGGCGGGGTGTGCGCGATCACCTCGAAGTGGTCCCAGATCGAGCGCCAGAACCCGTCCAGGTCGGTGGTGGACCAGCGCCACAGCGCGTCGTAGTCGGCGAAGTCCAACCCGCGGCGCTCCCGCAGCCAGCGCAGGTAGCCACCGATCCGGGACCGCTCCAGTACGTCCGCCGGCGGCGTCCACAGCATGTCACCCACTGCTCCACCCTCCCCTGGCCTCGCACGACACTGTGCCTGGGCCGTGGCGCCATCTTGCCCTACCTCGAAGCGCCATTCTGCGCACCGGGTAGGCCAACCGACGCGTGCCCGTCCCACACTCCAACCCGGCACCCCATGTGGGTCAGCCGGCGCGGTGGGCCTGAATGGCGCGCCGGCGGGCCAATCGGTGCGCTCGGCGGATCTCCGCCTCCTTGTACCGGCGCTCGTCCTCCGCCGTCTCCGGCAACACCGGACGGACCGTCCGGGGCGCCCCGCCCACGTCCACGCCGACGAAGACCAGGTACGCGGTGGCCACCCGCACCGGCGCGTCCTCGGCCGAGTCCCACCGCTCGGCGACCACCCGCACGCCCACCTCCATCGAGGTCTGGCCGGTCCAGTTCACCTGCGCGTGCGCGTGCACGAGGTCACCGACCCGGACCGCCTCGGAGAAGACGATCTCGTCGATCGCCGCGGTCACGGCCGTTCCGCCGCTGTGCCGGGCAGCGGCGGCGCCCGCCACGTCGTCGACGAACTTCATCAGGACCCCGCCGTGCACGGTGCCGTAGAGGTTCACGTCCACGGCAGTCATCATCTTGCTCAGCGTGACGCGCGAGTACGACGTCGGCTTGCCGACCGGTGCGGCGGAGAGGTGCTCAGTCATGCCGAAAACGGTACGGTGCGCGGATGCGACATCTCTGGAGCTTCCTCGCCGGGCTGGTGGTGGCGCCCATCACCTGGGTGCTCGTCACACTGGGGCAGGACGGGTCGAGCCGGACGGTCGACCGCTGGGTGGAGACCGGCACGTTCAACACCGCAAACCTGATCGAGCCAGCCGTGTACCTCGGTGTCGGCGGCGTCCTGCTGGGCCTGCTGGCCACGCTGCGCTTCTCGCCGCTCGGTCCGCTGGTGGCCGGATTGCTGCTGGTCACCCCGTACATCGGGATGTTCGTGGCGCCCTTCGCGGTACGGGACGCGATCCCGCACGAGTGGAAGGTGGCCGGCGATCCGTTGCCGCTGCGGCTGCCCGTGGAGAACGGCACACTCTTCCTGATCGGCCTGCTGCTGCTGATGGCGACCTTCAGCGTGCAGCGCTGGCGGCAGTGGCCGCGCCCCGCCACCGAGCCGGCCGTGGCACCGGTGTCCGCGCCGGGCGCCGGCCCCCGCGACGACGACTTCACGCTCACCGACTGGCCGTCCCACACCCCCGCGGAGCGCGACACCGCGCCGCTCACTCTGGGTTACCCGGCCGAGTCGACACCGACCGAGCCGTTGCCGCGCCGGGTGGGTGGCGAGTCGCCCTGGTCCGCCCCACCGCGCGGCCAGCCGCGCCCGGAGGACAACACCACGGAGATTCGCTGACCGTCGGGCGGGCCGGGCAACCGGCCCGCCCGATTTCTAGTGCACGGCGACCGCCAGCTCCGGGTCGACGGCGCCGAGGTCGGCGCGGGGCACGACGAGGAGCATGACGATCAGCGCGGCGGCCATGCCGCCCGCGATGACGATCGCCATCGGTACGCTCCCGGCGCCGAACAGGCCCGCCAGTGGCGCCGAGAGCGCGCCGACACCGAACTGCACGGCACCGAGCAGCGCGGCGGCGGTGCCGGCGGCCGCACTGTGCCGGCTCATGGCCAGCGCCGGAGCGTTCGGCAGGGCCAGGCCCGCCGCGGCCAGGACCAGCCACAGCGACGCGAGCAGGGTGCCCAGGCCACCGAAGCCGGTGGCCGCGAACATGACGAGCAGGAGGCCGGCCGCCGTCCCCGCGATGAGCGCGCTGACCAGGATCTGCTGCGGGGTGTAGCGGCGCAGCAGCCGGACGTTGAACTGGGTGGCCGCGATCAGGCCGACGGCGCCGGCCCCGAAGGCCAGGCCGAACTGCTGCTCGTCGAGGCCGTACTCCCGTTGGAGCACGAACGACGACCCCGCGACGTACGCGAACAGAGCCGCCATCGCCAGCCCGGCGACCAGCACCAACCCGACGAACGCCCGGTCGTTGAGCAGCCCCCGGTAGTCGCGCAGGGTCGCACCGATCCCTCCGTGCCGCCGACGTGCCACCGGGAGGGTCTCCGGGAGCCGCCGTGCCGCCACGACGAGCAGCAGCGCACCCAACACCGCCAGCGCCGCGAAGACGCCCCGCCAGTCGGTCCAGCTCAGCAGGCCGCTGCCCAGGGTCGGCGCGAGAATGGGGGCCAGGCCCATGACGAGCATCAGCCGGGAGAAGATCCGGGCGAACGACGCGCCACTGAACAGGTCGCGGACGACGGCGGTGGCGACCACGGTGGCGGCCGCGACGCCCAGCCCCTGCAGGACGCGCAGCGCGCCGAGCACGGCGATGGTGGGCGCGAAGACGCACAGCACGGAGGCCACGATGTGCGCGGCCAGCCCGGCCAGCAGCGGCACCCGCCGTCCGACCACATCGGAGAGTGGCCCGATCAGCAGCTGGCCCAGCGCGAGGCCGACGAGCGTGCCGGTCAGCGTCAACTGCACGGCGGTCTCGGTGGTCTGCAACCCTGCCGTGATGGCGGGCAGCGCGGGCAGGTACATGTCGATGGTCAACGGCCCGATGGCGATCAACGCACCGAGCACGAGGACGAGTTGTGCCCGCTGACGGTTGGTCATCAGGTCACCGGGCAGCACCTCCGCGGTCGTGGGCGGGGGTGCCGTGTGAGTGCCCGGTTCGGTCTGGTCCACCAACTGCTTCATCATCTCGGTCTCTCTGCGGAAGCTTCTACGTCGTTACGGCGTCAGCGCGTCCGCAACTGCCGGGCGTGTGTCGGCAACGCCCGCAGCCCGTTCGACGTTCCCGCTGTGGGGGGCGTCACGCCGTGTCGGCTCGATCCGAGTACGGAAGAAATGTGACCGGGGTCACCACCGGGCCAGAACCGAAGTGGGGGGTCGAATCGTCTTGCCTGTCGTGAGACGAAGTCTGGACGGACTCGACGAGGGTGAGTTGCTTCGCCGCGTCGCCCGCGGCGATCGGCGTGCCTTCGACGCACTGTACCGGCGTACCGCCCCGTGGCTGACCACGCGGCTACGTCGGCGGTGCGCCGACGAGGACGTGGTGGCCGAGGTGTTGCAGGAGACGTACCTGGCGGTGTGGCGGTCGGCCGGCAGCCAGGCGCAGTCCGCGGGCTCCGGCAGCGCGGTCGGCTGGTTGTGGACGATCGCCGCGCACCGGCTCGTGGACGCGTTCCGCCACCGGGCCCGACGGGAGCGGATTCCGTCGGTGCAGACCTACGACGCCGTGGCTCCGGCGGCCGAGGAGGAGGCGCTCGCTGGTGGGTTGGACGCCAACCTGGAGCAGGCCCTGCAGGCACTGCCGGCGGAGCTGCGTCAGGTGCTGCGCGCGATGGTCCTCGACGGGTTGACCGTGCGGGAGACCTCGCTGCTGCTCGGCATGCCGGAAGGAACCGTGAAGACCCGCGCGCGGCGGGCCCGGATCGCGCTGCGGGAGGCGCTGTCATGACCACTCATCCCACCCAGACGATGATCTCCGAGTACGCCTCGGGTGGTCGCGGCGTCGACGACACGACCAGCTGGGCGGTCGAGGCGCACCTGGAGTCCTGCGCCGCCTGCCGGGCGGTCCTGGCCGAGGCGGTCGACCCCACCACCCGCGACCTGCTGGACCGGGTGGCCGACGGCATCGCCACCGGAATCGCCACCGGCCCTGCTCCGGTGCGTCGGCGGCGATTGCGGCGGACCGGGGTCGCCGGACGGATCCTGCCGTGGCTGGCCACCGCCGCCGGCCTGATGCTGGCCGCGGTGCTCTTCGAGACGACCTTCGACAACCTGCCGTCGCTGGTGCTGCTCGTCGCGCCGATGGCACCGCTGCTGCCGGTGGCCGCGCTCTGGAGCCGGCGACTCGATCCGGCCTGGGAGCTGATGGCGACCATGCCGCGTACCGGGTTGGCGCTGCTGCTGCGCCGCACGTTGGCGGTCCTGGTGGCGGTCATCCCGGTGCTGGCCGTGGCGGGCTGGGGCACCGGGCACTCCCCGGGTCTCTGGCTGCTGCCGGCGCTGGGCTTCACCGCCGGGGCGCTGGCGCTGGGCGGGCTGGTGGGGGTGGACCGCGCCGCCGCCGTACTGGCCCTCACCTGGTCCGCGGGCGTCGTGGCGCCGAGTCTGGCCGGCGGCCGACTCCCGGCCGTCCTCGCGGACAGCAGCTCGCCCTGGTGGGCCGCCAGCACCGTGGCGCTGGTGGCCGTGGTGCTCGTCCGGGCCCGACGACGTCCGCTCGGAGGACTTCCCCGCACGTCGTGAGCAGCTGACAACACGAACCACCTACCGAATGGAGACGTCATGATGCGTATCGTCAGCGCGGCGGAGACCAGGCCGTCCACCCATCCGTGGGCGGTGCGAACCGAGGAGTTGCAGGTCCGAGCCGGACGACACCTGGCGGTCAACGGGCTGGACCTGGCGTTGGGCACCGGCGTGCACGGGTTGCTCGGCCCCAACGGCGCCGGCAAGACGACGTTGATGCGGGCACTCGCCACGGTGGTGAAGCCCGCCGGTGGCCGGTTGAGCCTGCTCGGCGAGGACATCACCGCCAAGGCGGACCTCCGTCGGGTCCGGCGTGGCCTGGGCTACCTGCCGCAGCACTTCGGCTTCTACCCGCGCTTCACCGTCCGGGAGTTCGTCGAATACATGGCCTGGCTCAAGGAGATGCCGAAGACGGTCATCCCGGGCGCGGTGCAACGGGCCGTCGAACGGGTCGGCCTCGCCGACCGCGCCGACTCCCGGATGAAGACACTCTCCGGCGGGATGCTGCGCCGCGCCGGCATCGCCCAGGCGATCGTCAACGACCCGGAGGTGCTGCTGCTCGACGAGCCGACGGTCGGCCTGGACCCGGAGCAACGGCTCGACTTCCGCGAGCTGTTGCGCGAGATCGGTCTGGACAGCTGCGTGCTCGTCTCCACCCACCTGGTCGAGGACGTCGCGGTGGCCTGCACCGACGTGGTGCTTGTCCACGAGGGTCGCCTGGTGTGGCAGGGCACCACCGGGCAGCTGGCCCAGCAGGGCGGCGCGGACGACGCGGGCGACAGCGCCACCGAACGTGGTTACTCGGCGCTGCTGCGCTCCCACCGTGGGCAGGTGCCGGCATGATCGGGCGCATCCTCCGCATCGAGCTACGTCGGTCGGCGGCCCTGGGCGTCGCACTGCTGTTGCTGGCCACCGGCGTGCCGTTGCTGATCACGTCCACCCAGTTCTTCGCCGGCCGGTGGATGCTACTGGCGGTCATCGCACGGTCGATACTCGTGGTGCTGCTGCCGCTGGCGCTCGCCGGTGGGGCGTGGCTGGGTCGGCGCGACGCCCGGCACCGGGTCGGCGAGTTGTTCACCAGCACCGCCCGCCCCCGGTGGCACCGCACCACGGTGACCGCCGGCGCGCTCGCGATCACGGTGGTGGCCGCGTACACCCTGGTGTGTCTCGTCGCGGCCGGCTGGGTGGTGCCGACGGCGCACTACTTCCCGGGCGCCACCATCGTCGTCGCCGCCGTCGGTGTTCCGGCCCTGCTCGCCGCCGGCTGGCTCGGCATGGCCGCCGGTCGGGCCGTACCCCGGGTGATCACCGCACCCGTCGTCGCGGTGGCCGGGTTCGCCCTGCTCGGGCTCGTCCCCGAGCTCGCGGCCCAGCGCGACCCCGACCTGGCGGCCTTCCGGCCCGAACCGTCGGCGCTGCTGCTCATCCCGGTCATCAACGAACTTGACGACTTCCAGACGATCATGCCGCGGGTCAGCGCGCTCCAGACGCTGTGGCTGGTGGCGCTCGCCGCCACCGGACTGCTGCTGCTGGGCACGGTCCGCCGCCGAGCCACCGCGCTGGCCCTCCTCCCGGCGGTGCTCGGCGCCGCGGTGGCCGTACCGCTCCTGCCCATCGGCGGTACGCGCGGGGCGGCGGTCGTCGACCCGGCCGCCATCGAGCTGGTCTGTGACAACGCCGGCCCGCAGGTCTGCGTGACGCGGGTGCACGCCGAGTTGCTGCCCGACGTCGTCGGCCCTGCCCGCCAGGCTCTCGCCATGATGGCGGCCAAGCTGCCCAACGCACCCGTCCGGGCGGTGCAGACCCAGCAGGTCAGCTACTGGGCACGGCTGGATCCAAGAGCGGCACCGGCCCCGCACTCCGCCGACACGGTCGTCTTCGACACCCCCTCGTTCGACCGCCTCGGGCGCGCCGACCTGTCCGGCGACTACTTCCTGCCGTCCCTGCTCGAGGCCGCCTGGCAGCAGGAGTGCGCCGACCAGTCGGTTCAGGGCGACGAGTACCGGGCCCGGATCGTCGCCGCCGCCTGGCTGACCGGTCGACCACCGGCCCCGACCGGATGGGACCCCGCGGAGGTGGAGCGACTGGTGAGCGCGTACCAGGCGCTGGTGAGTCTCCCGGAGGCCGAGCAACGGCGTCGGATGGCAGCGGCACGCGAGGCGGCGCTGGCCTGCCAGGGCGACGGCCTCGTGGCGGTCCTGCCCGAGGGTCAGCCGTGAGGTGGCTTCAGCTCTACCTCCGCTCCCGCCGGGTGCCCCTCGCGCTGACCACCGCGTCCGCGCTCATCGCGGTGGCATGGGCACTGTCGCTGGCCTACACCGACTCGACGACCATCAACACCCGCACGGCCAGCCTCGTCATCATGCTGGCGGTGGTCGCGGCCGGCACCACCCTCAGCGGTGCCGACGACGCCCTCGACCGCACCGCGTCGGTCAACTGGCCGCTGCGACGCGCCGGGCACCTGCTGCTCGCCGTCGCCACGATCACCGCCCTGCTGGCCCTCAGCGCGGTCACCGACGCGCGCTACGAACCGTTCAGCCTGATGCTGCGCAACACCGCGGGGCTCCTCGGGCTCACCGCCCTCGGTGCCGCCCTGTTCGGTGCCGCCCTGTCGTGGATCTGCCCGCTGACCTGGACCCTCATCGCGGTCCTGCCGTTGCTGGGTCCCAGCGGGGACCTGCGGATGCAGATCGCCGGATGGCTGATCCAACCCGCCGGCACCACCGCCGCCACCGTCTGCGCCAGCACCCTGGCGGTGACCGGTCTGGTCGCGTACGCGCTGCGTGGCGGCCCGCTGCGGCCCGCCGTGGAGACGTCCCTCGACAGGTGACGGATCGTCTCGCCGGGTCGATCGCGAGCGGGCGGCGGGTGGGGACCGATGCCGGTCCCCACCCGCCACCCCAGCTCACCGCAGGCCGAAGGCCCGGGTGATGCGCTGCTCGACGCTGTTGCCCCGGACGTCCCGGGCCGTGGCGCGCAGGGTGACGAAACCTGCCGTACGCGGGGCGTCGATCCGCGTACGCCAACCGTCACCCTTGTGCTGGAGCTTGGCGTGGTGCCAGCTCGCGCCGTCGTCGTAGGACACATCCAGCGTCACCGTCCGAATGGCGGACGCCTCGGTCGCCGTCGGCAGGTGCAGTGCGGTGACGGTGAGGTCGGCGTTGCGCTTCGCCCTGCCGTCGACGTCGGTGTCGACGGCGTAGTCGAGCTGGATCAGGGACGGTTCCCACGCCAGGACGCCGGGTTTGATCCGGGCGGAGATGAAGCCCCATTCCGTCCTGGTGGCGGTCGAGTACGCCCCGGCCCAGCCGTCCCGCCTGTTGTCCGACACGAGTCGGTACGGCAGGGGCTCCGGGCTGAGGACGCTGCTGCTCATCATCGGGTGGAAACGGTCGGCCTCGCCGACGAGCGTGTCGCCCTGGTAGAGCCGCAGGCTGTTGTCGACGGCCATGTTGCCGGGGGTGCTGCCCTCGTGCGCGGTGCCCGAGTCGCCCCAGCCGGGGATCAGGGCGGAGATCGCGTCACCGTCGCCCCGGAAGACGGTGTTGGTCGTCAGCAGCCGAGGCCGTTGCACCGGGCCGAACCACCGCTCCTGCTGGACGGAACCGGCCCGATAGGTGGTGGGTGCCGTCTGCTGGGACTGCTCGTCCGGCACCGCGACGTTCGTGGTCCACCGCGTCCCGGCGCTGACCCAGTCGGTGCGGTCGCCGCGCGCCGGGACCTCGTGGTAGTCGAGGCCGCTCATCGATCCCGACGCGGTGAGACCGTTGCGCGTCTCCACCGCCCGGCCGGGACGCCAGTTGCGTAGGGACATGTCGACCCGGGCCAGTTCACGCTTGCTGACCCGCTGGGCGAGGTCCGCCGGAACCGCACCGACGTAGTCGCGGATCAGGTCGTAGACGTACTCGGTGGTGGGGTGGGAGGTGACGTCGAGCCGAACCCGCTTCCCGCGCGTGATCCGGGCGATCAACTGCTCACCCTCGTCCCGGGTGAGGGTGGCCACGGTGACCGGCGGCGGGTCCTGGGGCACCCACACCGAACCCGGCCACGCCGCGAGGCGCCCGGTGCCGTCGTTGACCACGAGCAGGAGACGGGCGCCGGCGGATGCCGCCGCCGCGGCCTGCTTCTGCACGGGTACGGCGTCGTTGCGGCGCACCACGGCGGCCCTGCCGCGGGCGTTCAGCGCGGCGTACCCGCCGCTGTCCCCGTCGCCGGCGAACACCGCGTCGAGGTGCTGATCGCCGCGCGGCAGCGGCGTCGCGGCCCGCTGCACCCGAAGGTCGTCGTAGTCACGGCCGTCGGCCGTCACCGTCACCGCGGGCTGCACCGTACGCCACTGGGTGCTGAAGCTGAACGTGCCCGTCGTGACCTTGCGGTCGCTGGGCAGCACCCAGACACTGTCGTGCGCGGGATCCAGGAACCAGCCGTCGGTCCATACGTTGCCGCCGAATTCGCGAGACACCTCGATGCGGGCACCGTCCAGAGTGGATTCCTGTGGCGTGGTCACCGAGACCCGGCGGGCCTTGGTGGCGTCGACATCGACGGTGCGGTCCTGGTCGAGGGTGATCTCCGGTACCGGCAGTACGGCGAGCCCGCGCGAGTTCGGTCCGTTCACGCCCTCGACCTCGGTCTTGAGCCACGCCGCGTACGTGCCGGCGGGAAGCCGCAGTTCCAGGGTGCCGGTGGCGTCGACCTGCTGCTGTAGGACCGTGTTGTCCTGCCCGAGCAGGAGGAGGTCTCCGCCTGTCGGTTTGCCACTGCGGTCCGTGGCCTGGACGGTGAGCCGGTGGCGTACGCCCTCACGACCGATCGCGAGCGCGGTACGGGTACGGACCGTGCCGGCGGCATCGGTGGCGGTGAGGAAGCCCGCGAAGGGGTTGTCGGCCGGTACGCGGTCGAAGTCCGTGGCCACGGTCACCGAGGTGACGCCACGCGCCGGGACGGTGATCTGCCGGGACGACAGGGCGAAGAGATTCTCCGGGGCACCGTCGACGGTCGCAGCGAGGTCGAGGGTGACAGCGTTGTCACCGAGGTTGCGATAACGGACCTCCCGTTCGACCGTGCCCTCGGGGGCGGTCGGCCACTCGGGGTAGCCGAAGTCGGCGCTGGTGGTGGCGACGACGGACGCGGCGGTGGTCGCGGCGATGTCCAGTCGGCCGTTGCCGCCCTGGTACGGGTTGAGCCCGGCGAGCGGCTTCGCGGTGCTGACCAGAGCTTCCTTGAGCTGCTTCCCGGTGAAGTCGGGATGTTGGGCGGCCAGCAGCGCGGCAGCGCCGGCGACGTGCGGGGAGGCCATCGAGGTGCCGTCGCCGAGGCGGTACCAGCCTTCGCCTGCGGAGTCCTGCGAACGGGCGGCCAGGACGCCGACACCGGGGGCGGTGAGGTCGGGCTTGAGGGCCCGGTCGCCGATCCGCGGACCCTGGCTGGAGAACATGGCGAGGGTGTCGTTGCCGTCGACGGCGCCGACGGTCAGCGCGGCGTCCGCACTGCCGGGGCTGCCGATCGTGTACTGGTTGGGACCGGTGTTTCCGGCCGCGACGACGAACAGCGCGCCGGTCTCTTCGCTCAGCTCGTTGAGCGCCACACTCATCGGGTCGGTGCCGTCGGTGGGGTCGGCCCCGAGGCTCATGTTGACGATCTTGGCGTGCTGCTCGCGGACGGCCCACTCCATGCCGCTGATGATCCAGGAGTCCTGACCGGAGTTGTTGTCACCGAGGACCTTGCCGACGTGCAGCCGTACGCCCGGGGCGACGCCCTTCTCCGTGCCGCCCGAGGCCGCGCCGGTGCCGGCGATCGTGGAGGCGACGTGCGTGCCGTGGCCGAAGACGTCCTTGACCGTCTCGCCTGGAACGAAGGACTCGGTGGCGGCGATCTGGCCGGCGAAGTCCGGGTGGCTGACGTCGATGCCGGTGTCCAGGACGGCGACGTCGACGCCCTTGCCGGTGTTCCCGGACGCCCAGACCTGCGGGGCGCCGACCTGCGCGGTGCTGTCGGCGAGGTCGGCCTCGACCTTGCCGTCCAGCCAGATCTTCGCGATGCCGCCGCCGAGAGCGGGCCGACCGCCGGCGGAACGAGCGGTCGCCTCCCCGCCGCCGGTGATCGAGGACCAGAAGGTCTCCGAGCGGTCGACGTTCAGGGCGGCGCCCTGGATGCTGTCCAGCCGACGAACGTCGCGGGCGCCCGCGGGCGCCGAGGCGCTACGGGAACGGGCGGCGGCAGCGGTGTAGGTGACGATCAGCGGAAGGTGGTCGCGCCGCGCGTCGTCGTAGCCGTCCGCCAGCAACTCCGAGAGGTTGAACAGTTGCTTGTCGAGCAGCCCGGCGCCCACGTACGCCAGCACACCGTGCGGGTAGACGTAGGTGTCCCCGCCCACCCGGGACGAGGTGAACCCGGTCAGCCGTCCCTCGGCGTCTCGTACCTGGGGGCTGAGACTTCCGTCGGCCGACCGGGTGGCGGTGACCTTCTCCCCGGTGATCAGGGTGACGGTGGGGGTGGTTGCGGGAGCCGGGGGTGCGGCAGACGCGAGGGCGGCGGGGGCAGCGGGGCCGGGTGCGGCCAGGGCGGGCGACGGGGCGAGCACCGCGAGCGCGGTGCACAGCGCTATCGGCAGTCGTCCGCGTAGACGTGGAGGTAGCAATACGATTCCTCAAGTTGATCAACACAGGAACGGCAGATGTTAATCTCCCGGCCGCTTGTTTCGGCTGTGGATCTTGAATGTTTCGCGACGGGTGGGCACCGGCGGTCGATCCTGCCCCGAGCACCACCTCGATAGGATGCGGTCGATGAAGGTTCTCCACTGGATTCCGGCCGCCCCAGACGATGCCGTGCCACTGGCGGCCCTCTTTCGGCAGGCCGAGGTGCACGCGCCCGTCGGCCTCGATCAACGCGCCGAGGACGTCGGCAGACGGCTGGCGAGCCTCGGTCCGGACCTCGCTCGGCACACCCTGGTCGGCGTCGCCGACGACGGGGCCGTCGCCGCGTACGCGGAAGCCGCCGACATGGGAGAGGCGGATGGTCTACGCCGGATCCGGCTGACTGCCGTGGCCCATCCCGACCTGCCGGGCGAGGTTCGCACGGAGCTGCACCGGTGGCTCGTCGAACGGGCGGAGCAGTTGCGGCGGGTCGGGGGAACGGCACAGGCAGCCGTTCTGGGTACCCGGTGCGCCGAGAACGACGGCACCGGGCACCGACTGCTGGTCGAGGACGGCTTCTCGCTGATCCGGCACGAACGCGACCTCGTCCTGGCGGTGCCGGAGTCGTCGCCCGCCGCGGGGCTGCCGCCCGGCCTGGCGCTGGAACCCGTCGACGAGCGTTACGAGGAACTCGCACGGCTGGCGCACAACGAGACCTACGCGGAGAGTCCAGCGGCGCTCCGACCCGACCGGCGCACCTGGCCACAACACGCCACCGCACACCCGCACTTCCTGCCCGACCTCTCCTGCCTGCTGCTCGCCGAGGTGAGCCAGGCCGACAACCCGGTCGCGGCCTTCCTCTTCGCGCTGGCCGACGAGGGTGCGGACGAGCCGACGGCGCTGCTGCACTGCCTCGGCACCCGGCCGCCCTGGCGCCGCCGCGGCCTGGCCACCGCGATGATCGTGCGGGCCCAGCACCGGGCACGATCAGCGGGCTTCCGCCGGTTGCGACTCCAGGTGAGCGACATCAACCACCCGGCCCTGGCGCTGTACCGCAGGCTCGGCTTCACCGAATCGGGACGCGGGTACGCGGTGCTTATGCGACAGCTCGCCGCCGAGTGACGAGGGCGCGCTCCGGTCGAGACTTCACCGGCCCGGTAGCGGCGGGACGCCACCGCCCCAGGCCATGGGCTGCTCCTCGAAGCCGCCCGATCCGAGCTTGTTCGCGCACGCCTTCCTCGCGTTGGCACGTTGCCGGAGCCGCCTCCCGAACCACCCCCTCACGTAGAGACTCCCGGCGATATCACATGTCCACCGGGCGCGTTGACCCGATGCCGGTGAAAAGTCGCACAAATATCGACCATAGTCGCTCTTGCAGTGATGACTCAATCGATGACAGAGTCGGTCTATCACACAAACCGCACGGGAGGATCACAGAGTGTCACACTCGTTAGTGAAGCGGTCTTTTGGAATCGTCGCTGCCGTGGCCACAGGATTGCTGTTATTGGCTGCTCCGGCTCAAGCGGCACCTGAAACCGCAGCGGCCGGCGGCGAGCCGGCGAAGCGGACGTTTAGTGCCGCCGAGATCGCAGCGAACAATGCCGCCGTGTGGGCGTCGCTCCCGCCGAACGTGACCATGACGGTCACCGGGAGCATGCCCAAGCTTCAGGGTTCAATCGACCACTACACTCAGGACGGCCCGACGGTCACGACGGGAATGACTCCTTTCGCGGTGTCCACAATCCCGTACTCCTTCACATTCGAGGGGTTCTGGGGCAAGAATGGCCGAGACTTCAAATCCACGAGGACGAGTTTCTGCAAGGACATCGAAGCTACCTGGGATTACCCCGAGGAGTCGTGGCATCAGTTTAAGGTTGCGCTGTCGGCGGGCGGGACTATCACCGTTCCCACGGACGGCGTGACGCGTACCTGGTGCTGGTCGAACGTTCCGACGAACACAACTATGTACTTCAACTACTACTCCACGGGTAACTCCAGCGGGGACATCGCAAAGGCTTCCGGCAGCGGCTACGTCCACTACTGACCCTGCAGACCTGTTGAGGATGCGCGGAGGCGAGTCGCCTCCGCGCATCCTTGCGTCGGCGGGCCGCCGTCAGGGGCCGGATGGCGTCATGATCGACAATCTACTGAGGCTGGCAAGGTCGACTGTTGGCGTAAGCTCCACCGTGGTCGCGCCTGCCGCCTTGTCCGCAGACGCTCGCCCGATCGTGACAGCGCCAACCTGATTGCTGCGCTGGGACGGATCCGGCATCAGGACACGGTTGGTCTGGTAAATTTCACCGTCCGCGGGAACGCCGTCCATGAGCAGTTTTCCGCCGGTGCCGCGCACGGAACCCGGAACTTTACTTATATCCGCGTGTACCTGGCCGGAGAATCCGACGCTGGTGACGAGGTCGACAGTAGCTTCACCGCGGACGGTATCGACTGCCGTTACGCGTCCGACCAAACCTTCGGCGACGACGACTAGTTGCCCTGGCCTGACTCCCTGATCCTTCGGGAACGTCACGATTACCTGTTGGCCGGTTCTGCCGACTACCTCGGCGGGCACGGCCCGCGCGTCGCCGTTCACACCGTCCTCACCAGGCACCTCGAACACCTTCGTGAGGCTAGCTAACGGTCGTCTCGGCTTGGTGAACCCGGCGATCGTCGTCGTCTGCGCGGTCGCAGCGAGCGGGAGTCGTTTTACCACAAGGCGACTGTTGGGCCCGTCCGGTTCTTGTGACATGTCATCATCGACCGCGGTGCTCGAGATCCGCACCGCTGTCACGCCTGGCACGGCGAGGGCAATAGCATAAGTGCCCCAGGAGTCGTTACTGAGCTCGCCAGCGGCACCGGACAACCGTGGACTGACCAGACTGATCACCTGAGTCTTCACCGGGTCGGGCACCGGCCGATCAACCCGCATCCGTAAGGCGTCCGCCGCACTGGAATCACCGGTGAAGAAGGCCAGGCGCGCGTCGCCCTGCTTGTCGTAACCCTGCAGGACGACCACAGTCGAACGCAGGCGTGGGTGGCGCGTCGCGACAAGGGCTCGAACATCTGTGTGCGGGCCTGCCGAGTTGGTGCGGTCCCAGACGCTGGCGGCCTCACTTACCAGGCCAGCGTCCACGTCTCCCACCGGGGACCAGCCCAGAAACGGGCCATCCGGCGCCGGTGCAGCGAGTTGCGGTGCGGGGGCGAGTCCGACAACCCGAAACATCGTGACCAGCACCGCCAGGCAAACCGCAGCCGCAGTTCCGGCGGCGATACGCCGGCGCCCGCGACGCCGGTCCGCCCGCCGCATGATCTTGCCTTCATAACCCTCGGCCGGTGCCACCGACTCGGCCAGATCCACCAGGCCGTCACGCAACTCGGTCGTGTTACGCATAGCGCACCTCTTGATCAGCAACAGCGTCGGCCTCAACCCACTGCTTACGCAGAGTCTGCAGACCCCTTGATGAAAGACTCTTGACCGTGCCCACCGAGCAACCCAGTACGCGTGCCGTGTCCTGTTCGGACAGGTCCTCGTAGAAGCGCAGTACGACGGCGGCACGCTGTCGTGCCGGCAGCCCGTCCAACGCCCGGCGGAGCAAGTCCCGCTGTTCCACCCCCACGTACTCGTCGCGTGCCTGACTCTCCACCAGCCGGCCCCAGGGCTGCTCCCACCAGGATCGGCGCCGCCTCCAGGTCACGAAAGTGTTGACTAGTATGCGCCGAACGTAGTGATCGACGCCTTCTGAGCGTTGCAGTCGAGACCACGCCACAACGGTCTTGGCCAACGTCGTCTGGACCAGATCCTCGGCCTTTCCCCGGTCTCCGCACAGCAGGAAGGCGGTCCGGAGCAGCGATCCGTAACGCGCCCGTACAAAGGCTGTCACCTCCTTGTCCTCGCGATCATGCATCAGCCACCCGCGCCCTCAGTCTCAATCTCACGGCCACTACTTACGCTCTCGAACCCAGCAAACGTTGCCGTGACTCCGAGAATTTTGACGATCGATTATCTCGACCCGCGGGTCGGGGAGAGTGACGACCAGCCCGGTTTCCTCGGTCAACTCCCGGGCCGCCACGTCGGCCACGGCCTCGCCCGGCTCGATGTGGCCGCCGGGCAGCGCCTACCCGCCGCCGTCGCGGCGCTCGATCATGACGATCCACCGGCCGCCGGTGGCGGTCAGCACGGCGTCGGCGCACTGCGCCTCGCTCCAGTCGCGCTACGCAGCGGCGGTCAGCAGGTGTGCGTACTGGCCCTCGATCCTGACCGACCGCGGCTGGCCCGCAAGGCCCACCGTCGCAGCCCGCTCGTGATCTTCGAAAGTTGGCCAGGTGTGCCCGTGCAGGGCCGCGCCGTTCGGCCGGTCGGGCGGATCGGGCGGATCGGGCGGATCGGGCCAGCGTCGCCCACCCGGCGACCCCGCCCGCTCGAAGCAGACCGGGGTCGGACGCCGATCGACGCTGCCCGCAGGCGAGCCACGGCGGTCCCCTACTACTCGCCACGCACACGCCAACGACCTGTGCCGCCTACCACAGCAAACCGCCAGGCCCCACCCAGCCGACCGACGCCTTGCGCTACGTTTCGATCTAGCGATGAGCTCGCCCAGGTTTCCCCGGAACGCCAACCGAAAGCGTTCTGGGATGATCAAATATGTCCCACGAGCGATTGCTCGGCAACCTTACGTGCCCGAGCCTATTAGCCCGTCCACACCTGGTCTGAGCTGCTAGAACAGCCCCGAATCAGTCCTTCAGGAGCTGCCGGGCCATCACGATCCGCTGCACCTGGTTCGTACCCTCGTAGATCTGGGTGATCTTGGCGTCGCGCATCATCCGCTCGACCGGGTAGTCCCGCGTGTAGCCGTAACCGCCGAGCAGCTGCACCGCGTCCGTGGTGATCTCCATGGCGGCGTCCGAGGCGAAGCACTTGGCCGCCGCGCCGAAGTAGGTCAGATCGGCGTCGCCACGCTCGGACTTGCCGGCAGCCGCGTAGGTGAGCTGCCGGGCCGCCTCCAGCTTCATGCCCATGTCGGCGAGCATGAACTGGATGCCCTGGAACTCGGCGATCGCCTTGCCGAACTGTCGGCGCTCGGCCACGTACCCCTTGGCGTAGTCGAGCGCGCCCTGCGCGATCCCGACGGCCTGCGCGGCGATGGTGACCCGGGTGTGGTCGAGGGTCTTCATCGCGGTGGCGAAGCCGGTGCCCTCCGCGCCGATCATCCGGTCGGCGGGGATCCGCACGTTGTCGAGATAGACCTCGCGGGTGGGCGAGCCCTTGATGCCGAGCTTCTTCTCCGGTGCGCCGAAGCTCACACCGGGGTCGGACTTCTCCACCACGAAGGCCGAGATGCCCCGGGATCGGGCAGCCGGGTCGGTGACGGCGAAGACGGTGTAGTACTCGGAGACACCCGCGTTGGTGATCCACCGCTTCACGCCGTTGAGCACCCAGTGATCCCCGTCACGGACGGCCCGGGTCGTCATCGACGCGGCGTCGCTGCCCGCCTCCGGCTCGGAGAGGCAGTACGAGAACATCGCGTCCCCGGCCGCGACGGGCGTCAGGTAGCGGCGCTTGAGGTCCTCGGAACCGGACAACAACAGCGGCATCGTGCCGAGTTTGTTCACCGCTGGGATGAGCGAGGACGACGCGCAGGCGCGGGCCACCTCCTCGATCACGATGGCGGTGGCCAGAGCGTCCGCGCCCGCGCCGCCGTACTCCTCGGGGATGTGCGGGGCGTGGAAGTCGGCTGCCCGCAGTGCGTCGTAGGACGCCTTGGGGAACTCCGAGGTCTCGTCGGCCTCGGCGGCGTGCGGGGCCACCTTCGCCGTGCAGACCTCGCGGACCGCGTCCCGGATCGCCTGGTGCTCCTCGGGCAACCGGTAGACGTCGAACGACTCGCCTGCGGCCATGTTGGGTCCCTTCCCTTCACCGCTATCATGCGCAGTCTGTGACGACTCCTGACCGCCGACCGCGCAGACTGAAGACTAGCTACTGCAGTTCAGGTGATGTTACCGGCGCGTAGGTATGGGCATGAGGGGGCACCCACGCCGCTGGACAATGATGGAGAACAACAGTGAGCCACCCCTCCGGTGCCCCGCCAGGCGCCGCAGCAGAATGCGACGCGACGACGCGCCGCCAGTGCGAGCGGAGAAGACAGGCGTGACGATCCCCTACCCCACCATCCAGCCGACCCCCGCCATCGCCGCGGTGACACCGCCCTCGGGCGCGCCTCGACCGCGGGTGACGTTCCTGGGGACCGGCTACCTCGGTGCGACGTACGCCATCTGCTATGCCGAACTGGGCTACGACGTGCTCGGATTCGACGTCGACGCTGACAAGATCGCGATGCTGAACGCGGGTCAGGTGCCGATCCACGAGCCCGGCCTGGATGAGCTGCTGCGGCGCAACCTCGCCGCCGGCCGCCTCCGGTTCAGCACCGACATCGCCGAGACCGCCGACTTCGGTGACGTGCACTTCATCTGCGTCGGCACCCCGCAGCGGGCCGACGGGATGGGCGCCGACCTGTCGTACGTCGAGGCGTCGGTCACCAGCCTCGCGCAGCACCTCACCCGCAAGGCGCTGATCGTCGGCAAGTCCACCGTGCCGGTCGGCACCGCCGAGTGGGTGGAGCAGTTGGTCGGCAAGCACACCCCCGGCGACCTGGGCGTCGAGGTGGCCTGGAGCCCCGAGTTCCTCCAGGAGGGCTTCGCCGTCGACGACGTCCTGCGCCCCAACCGGATCGTGGTCGGCGTGAAGAGCGAGTGGGCCAACGGCATGCTCTACGCCGCGCACAAGGGCGTGTTCGACCTGGCCGCCACCGAGGACCGCGAGGTGCCCCTGGTGGTCACCGACTTCGCCACCGCCGAACTGGTCAAGGTCGCCGCGAACGCCTTCCTGGCCACCAAGATCTCCTTCATCAACGCGATGGCCGAGGTCTGCGAGGCCTCCGGTGGCGACGTCACCCAACTCGCCCGCGCGATCGGCTACGACCCCCGGATCGGCAACCGGTTCCTCCAGGCCGGCCTCGGCTTCGGCGGCGCCTGCCTGCCCAAGGACATCCGGGCCTTCCAGGCCCGTGCCCAGGAGCTGGGCGCCGGCGAGGCGTTGCGCTTCCTGCACGAGGTCGACCTGATCAACCTGCGCCGGCGTACCCGGGTGCTGCAACTCGCCTCGGATCTGCTCGGCCGCCGCCCCGGTCCGGCCGGCCCGGACTTCTCCGGCACCCGGATCGCCGTGCTCGGTGCGACCTTCAAGCCCAACACCGACGACGTCCGCGACGCCCCGGCGCTCGCCGTCGCCGCGCTGTTGCACAAGGCCGGCGCCGAGGTGCACGTGTACGACCCGCAGGGCAGCGAGAACGCCCGCCGCGCGGTGCCCGAGCTGATCTACGAGAGCGGCATCAACGAGGCGGTCACCGGCGCGGACCTGGTCTGCGTCCTCACCGAGTGGGCCGACTTCCGCAACGCCGACCCGGTCGCCCTCGGCGAGCTGGTCAACGGTCGCAAGGTGGTCGACGGTCGCAACTGCCTCGACTCGGCGCTCTGGACCCAGGCCGGCTGGGAGTACCGGGGCATGGGCCGCCCCTGATCGGAGCACCCCACCGGCCGGCCATCGAACGTATCGGTGGCCGGCCGGTGTCGTTGTTTGCCCCGGACCCGCCGACAAGAGTCGAAATCCGGGCCAGCTTTGGGCATGCTGCGACAGTGGGAGTCCACAGTGCGGGTGGAGGGGTGTCGTGGCGAACTTTCAATGCTCCTCGTGCGGCCGGGAGATCAAACCGGCCGTCCACTGCCCACACTGCGGGGCTGACCAGCCGCAGTGGGTCGAGCACCTGGCGGACATCGAGCGTTCGATCGCGGAGATGAAGCGGCGCGACGCCGCCATCGCCAGCGAACAGCGGCAGATCGCCGCGAAGATGCAGGCCGCGCTCTTCCAGCGGGACATCCTCGCCCACGCCGGTGAGGAGCGACTCAAGCAGGCCACCCGGCCGCGCCGCGTGCTCCGCCGCCGCCCCGGCCGGCGCCCATCGGCCGCCGGCGCATCGGTGCCGCCCCGGGTCCCCCGCCAGGGCAGCACGTCCGCCCCCGAGGACCCGCCGCCGCCTTCACCGCGGCCGAGCTGGCTGGACGCGGACGACCCGGCGCACCCCCCGGAAGCCTCGTCGCGCGAAGTGCAGAACATCCCCCTCGGGCTGGGCGCGTTGCTGCTCGCGGTGGCCGCGGTGGTCTTCGCCGCCGTCGCCACCAGCTCGATGGACGCGCTGGCCCGGCTCGGCATCCTGCTCCTGGCCACGGTGCTGATGCTGCTCGCCCCACCGGTGCTGGCCCGGCGTGGGCTCACCTCCACCGCCGAGACCATCGCCGCGGTCGGCCTGCTGTTGGTGCCGCTCGCCGGCAACGCCCTCTGGGCCGTGGACCGGATCGGCGCCGGCGGCGCCTCCGGCACGGTCTTCGCCGGGGTGCTCTTCGCGGTCACCGCCGCGGTCGCCTTCGGGTACGCCGGCTGGACCGGTCTGCGCGCACCCCGCTTCGCCACCGTGCTCGCCGCGCAGCCGGTGCTGCCGCTGTTGGCCTACGACCAGATCACCGGACCGGGTGGCTGGGCGCTGGTGCTGGCCCTGGTCGCCCTCGTCGACCTGTGGCTGGCCCGCTCCGGCGTGGCCCTGGAACGCCCCGCCCGGCAGGACCTGCCACCGTCGGACACCACGTCGGCGCCCCGCCAGCGCGGCGCCGAGACCCGGCCGGAAGGCGACGCGGAGGAGGCCGCCGAGCTGATCGACGCCAGCGCGGGTTCGACCGACACCCGGCCGAGCCGCCCGGTCCCCGGGCTGGGCGAGCTGACCTGGGTGCTGCACGCGGTGGCGGTCGCGGTCGCCCTGGCGTACGCGGTCACCGCCCTGCTCCGGGCGCAGACCGTGCCTACCGCGACCGGCGCCGGGGTGGTGCTGCTGCTGGCCGCCACGATCGGGCTTGCCGGCGCGCTGGTGCTGCGTCGCGCGCCACTGCCCGACGTGGCGGCGGGCATCGTCACGCTTGCCGTGATCGGCGCGCTGAGTCGCATCGCCTCGGTGGCCGTCCCGGGCCGGGCGCTGCTGCTGATCGCGGCGGTCATCACGGTGACCGGGCTGGCCGTGCGCGCGGTCCCCGAGGCGGCCCGACGCGGCCCGCAGCTCGCCTCGGCGGTGGCGCTGACCGTCAGCGGGCTGGTGGTCGCCGGTGGCGCGCTACGCGCCGGGTTGGCGCCGGTCCGGGCGGCACTGCCCGCCTGGGACGCCGACCTCGACCGGTATCCGGCCGCGCTGACCGCCGCGGTCGGGCCGACCACCTGGCAGCTCGCCGGTGCCGCCCTCCTGCTCACCATCGCGGCGGTGTTGGCCCTGCCGGCGGAGATCCGCCGGGAGTTCGCGGTCGCCGGCGCGGCGCTGACCGCGCTCGCCGTACCGGCCTCGCTCGGTCTCGGTTGGGCCGCGGCACCCTGGCCGATGGTGATCACCGCGATCGGCATCGGGGTCATCGGGCTCTCCGCCCGCACCGACCGAGCGGCGGCGGCGCACGCCATCGGAGCGGCCGTGGTGGGCCTGCTCGGCGCCGGTGCCAGCCTGTCGCGCCCCGCACTCACCGCAGCGGTCCTGCTCACCCTCTTCACCGCCGGCACGCTTGTCGCGCTGGCACCCCGGATCCGGATCGCCTCGGCCGCCTCCGACACGGTCACCGCCTGGGCCGCCGGAGGCGCGGCGTTCGCCCTGCCCGGGGCGGTGGCCGCGTTCGTGGCCGCCACCGTGCCCACCGACCCGACCCCCACCCCGGCCAGCCTCCGCGAGGTGACCGTACCGGTGCTGGCGGCCAGCTTCCTGGCGGTCTGCGTGACCCTCGGCTACGCCGCCGTCGTGCAGGTCTCCCAGCGCCGCATCCCCGCGCCGCTGTCGGTCGGCACCGGGCTGGGCGCGTTGCTGGTCACCGCCGCCGCGTTCGGAGCGCCCGGCGCGACCGTCGCCGACGCCTGGGTGGGCGCGCTGCTGCTGGTCGCCGCGGTACTGCTGTTCCTGGCCCCATCCATCGACGCCGGCCGTCGCGCCGACCTCACCCTCGACGGCTCGGACCTGGCCGCCGCGGCGGTCACCACCGCCCTGATCGCCACGCTGGTACGGATCGGGGCGGTACTCGCCCCCGGCGGGCAGTTGGCGATGGCCGCCGCACTGGTCCTGGTGGTCGCCGTGGGAGCACGCACGATGCCGGAGGAGTGGCGGCGCGGACCGATCCTCGGCCTCGCCGCTGGCGGTCTCCTCATCGGCGTACTCGCCGGCTGGTCGGCGATTCGTGGTGGGGTCGGCGTGCTGGCCACCCCCGGCCCGATCTGGCAGGGCGACCTGAGTAGCTGGCCGGCCGCGCCCGTCGGCGGGGCCACCTGGCAGGCACCTGTCGCGTTGGTGCTGCTGGCCCTCGCCGCCGGCATCCTGCTCCCCCCGCCCTGGCGGTGGGACGTGTCCGGCGCGGCCGTGGTGCTCGCCACGATCGGCGCGCCGGCCGCGTTCGATCTGGCCTGGTGGTCGCCGGTCCTGGTCGGCGCAGTTGTCGCCACCGTCTACGGGATGGCCGCGGCGGCCTCCGAGGAGGCGCGCGCCGGGCTGTCCCGGGCGACCGTGGCCGGAGTGGTCGCGCTGCACGCCGCCGGAGCCGGCCTGGTCCAGCCCTGGACGACGGCACTGGCCCTGGGCAGCATCGCGCTGATCGGCGTGGTGGTGGCGACGTTGGCACGCGTCCTGGCCGGCCCACAGGTGGCCGACATCGACACCGAGGGGATGCCGCCGCACCTGGTGCAGATCGGTGGCGCGGCGATCGGTGCCGCTCTGCTGGCCCTCCCTGGCGCGGTGGCGGCACTGGCCGCCGAATTCGAGAACTCGGCGCAGGTGGTGCTGACCGCCGCGCTGGCGGCGTCCAGCCTCGGCCTCGCCGCCGTGGCCGCGGTCCGCCGTCAGGTGCCGCAATATCTGCCCTGGGTCAGCGTCGCGGTGGTCGGCGGGGCCAGCATCAGCGCCCTCGCCGCCATCCCCACCGGCCTTCCCGCGGGCGTCTACGCGGCCGCCGCCGCGCTGCTCGGCGTGCTGGCCGAGTTGATCCGAGCGGCCACTGTGCCGCCCACCGGCTCCGCCCAGCCGGTCCGGCGCTGGGCGGTACGGCTCGACGGCGCGCTGCGGCGACTGCCGGACGACCCGGAACGACGCCGGTGGCGGGTCAACCCGGCCGCGGGTGCACTGGCCGCGGCGGCCCTGCCGACCGCCCTGGCTCTCGCCTCGATCGCGCCGGCGCTGGTCACCGCACTGGTCGAGCCCCACCGCACCCTGACCCGGATCTGGCAGGGTCCGTCGCCGGATCTGCTCACCCCGCCGCCGGACGTGGTCAACCCGACGCACGTGTTGACGGCGCTGCTGCTCACCGCGACCGCCGCGCTGGCCGCCACCGGGTTCAGCGGCGGGCGGCGGTCCCGGGCCGTGCCGGTGGTGCTGCCCGGGGCAGCCGTCACCCTGCTGATCGCACCCATCGCGTTGGGTCGGGGCTGGCCCGCCAGCACGGTCGCCGCGCTCTCCGTCTTCACCATCGCGATGCTCGGTCTCGCGCTGACCCCACCGCCGCCGCTGGCCGAGCGGGCCCGCTCGCTGCGGCTGGCCCGGGTGCTGGTGTTCGTCATCGGGCTGGCCGGCGGCAGCGCCGGACTCGCCGGCAGTCTGGCCGACCGGCAGTTGACCCTGTTCACCCTCGGCAGCGCTGTCGCGGTGGGGGCGGTCGGGGCGGTGTTCGGCACCACCCAGCGAGCGCGCATCCTCGGATGGCTCTTCGCCTCACTCATGGCGCAGCTCTTCGTCCTCACCGCCGGCCTGGTCGCCGGGCTGGCCGCGGTCTGGTCCGCGTTCGGGGTGCTCGCGGTCGGGGCGGTCCTGCAGGTGCTCGCCGCGACCCTGCCCCGGCTGCGCCGTCCCGAGGCACAGCGGGAGGCGTCCACCGTGGAGTGGACCGGTTATGCTGCCGCGCTCATCGCGTTGGCCCTCGCCTTCGACTCGCCCCGACACATCGCCGCCCTGCTGGCCGCCTGGGGTGCGGTCCTCGGCGTGGCGGCGACCCGGCCCGGCCGCCGGCCGGTGGAACGCCGGATCCTGTTCTGGGCCGTGGTGATCTGCGAGATCACCGCGTGGTGGATCCTGATGCGGGTCGCCGACGTGGCGCTGCCCGAGGCGTACACGCTGCCGTTCGCCGCGCTGGCCCTGCTCGTCGGGGTCCTGGAGCTGCGCCACCGACCGGACCTGAGCAGTTGGGTGGCGTACGGGCCGGCGCTGGTCGCCGCCTTCGTGCCGACGCTGGCCATCGTGCTGGCCACCGAGTCCAGCACGGTACGGCAGATGCTGCTGCTCCTCGGCGCGGTCGCGGTGTTGATCTTCGGCTCGTCCAGCCGGCAGCAGGCACCGGTGATCGTCGGCGCGTCGGTCACCGCGATCGCCGCGATCCACGCGCTGGTGAGCCTCGGCCCGTGGCTGGCGCTCATCCCGGTGGGCATCCTGCTGCTCGTGCTCGGCGCGAGCAATGAGCGCCGCCGCCGCGCCCAGGAACGCCTCCAGACCGCCCTGCGCGGCATGAGATGAATCGGAGGGTCCCTGCGGCGTGGGTGAGTGGAGGCGGTGAGTGGTCCGGGTGGGTGCAGCCGGCGGCCGGCGGTTACCGCCGGTCACCTCCGTTCGGGGCGATTGCGGTGATGAGCGCTATACCTCAGAGTCATATTCATACCTCTGAGTCATACCGCTCACCAGCACATCGACCTGGCGGGCAGCCACAGCGGATGGCCGGTGTCCCTCGCCGCAACCCCAGCCCCGTTCTGAGTCAGGACTTACCGCAGGGTTGCCTGGAGGGCTGACTCCTTGTCTGCCACCAGTTTTTCCAGGTCCTGCTGGTAGGTCGTCATCTTGGCGCGCAGGGCCTCGTCGTGGGCGCCGAGGATCCGTACGGCGAGCAGGCCCGCATTGCGGGCGTTGCCGATCGACACGGTGGCGACCGGGATCCCGGCCGGCATCTGCACGATGGACAGCAGCGAGTCCATGCCGTCGAGGTGCTTCAGCGGCACCGGCACACCGATCACCGGCAGCGGCGTCACCGAGGCGACCATGCCCGGCAGGGCGGCGGCACCACCAGCCCCGGCGATGATCACCTTGAGGCCCCGGTCGGCGGCGTCCCGGCCGTACTCGATCATCGTCACCGGAGTGCGGTGCGCCGAGATGACCCGCACCTCGTACGCCACGCCGAAGTCGTCCAACACCTCGGCGGCGGCGCGCATGGTCGGCCAGTCCGAGTCGCTACCCATGATCAAGCCGACCGTGCTCACCGAGGTCTCCTTCTCGACCGAAGGGCTCACTCGTGCCCCTCGCGCAGCCAGCGGGCGGCCCGCGCGGCCCGCGCCCGTACGTCGTCCAGGTCGTCGCCGAGCACCGTGACGTGCCCGACCTTGCGGCCCGGTCGCACCTGCTTGCCGTAGAGGTGCACCTTGGCGCCGGGCTCGGCGGCGAAGAGGTGGTGCAGCCGCTCGTCGATCGACATGCCGCCCGGCTCTCCACCGAGCACGTTCGCCATCACCACCACCGGCGCGGTCAGCGAGGTGTCGCCCATCGGGTAGTCCAGCACCGCCCGCAGGTGCTGCTCGAACTGCGAGGTCCGGGAACCCTCGATGGTCCAGTGCCCGGAGTTGTGCGGGCGCATCGCCAGCTCGTTGACCACGATCGCGGGGCGGCCGGCGTCGTCGCGCACCTCGAACAGCTCCACGGCCAGCAGGCCGATCACCCCGAGCGCGGTGGCCAGGTCGATGGCGAGTTGCTGGGCGGAGACCGCCAGCTCCTCGTCCAGGCCGGGTGCCGGGGCCAACACCTCCACGTTGATGCCGTCCCGCTGCACCGTCTCCACCACCGGGTACGCGGCCACCTGACCGAACGGCGACCGGGCGACCTGCACGGCCAGCTCCCGGCGCAACGGCACCCGCTCCTCGACGATCAGCCGGGTGCCGCCGGCGAGCAGCGTCGCGGCCAGTTCGGTGGCCTGGGTGGCGTCGTCGACCATCCACACGCCCCGGCCGTCGTAGCCACCGCGCGCCGCCTTCAGCACCACCGGCCAGCCGACCTGCTCGCCGAAACCGACGAGGTCGGCGGGCTCGCCGACCGGCCGCCACACCGGGTTGGGCGCGCCCAGCTCGGTCAGGCGTTGCCGCATGACCTGCTTGTCCTGGGCGTGCAGCAGCGCGTCCGCCGGCGGATAGAGGGTCATCCCTTCCGCCGTCAGCGTGCGGATGTGCTCGGAGGGCACGTGCTCGTGGTCGAAGGTGACCACATCACAGCCCTTGGCGAAGGTGCGCAGGGCGACCAGGTCGGTGTGGTCGCCGTACTGGACGTCGGCGGCGACCAGCGCCGCGCCGTCGTCGGGGGCGGTCGCGAGCACACGCAGTGACTGGCCGAGGGCGATCGCGGCCTGGTGGGTCATCCGGGCCAACTGGCCGCCACCCACCATGCCGACAACAGGCAGACCGGTACGGGAATCCATAGCGCGGCCAGCCTATCCGGGGCCTCGGCACGCCCACCCGGTGGGCCGGCGACCCGCCCCGGAAGCGCTGCGGCGGCCGCCCGGCGTGCGGCGTGGGCAACTACGGTGCGCTCAGCCGAGCTCGGCGACCAACTCCTCGACGGAGGTGACCGGCCGTTGGCAGACGAACCCCCGGCAGACGTACGCGGCGGACCGCCCGTCGACAAGCGGACGGTCCGCGAGCAGCGGCACCCCGGGCTGGTCCGGTTGCCCGGCGACGACCACCGCCCCGGGCGGGGCGTGCCGGTGGGCCGCGGCCACCAGGAGATCACCCGCCGGGTCGTCGGTCACCACGGCGATCTCGTACGGCCCGGAGAGCAACGCCTCACCGACCGTGGCCGCGTACCCGGTGAACCGGGGGTGCTGCCCGACGATCGGCGCGACGGTGGCGAGCGCCGCCTCGGCGGCCTCCCGGTAGCGCGGCTCCCCGCTCAGCGCCGAGTACGCGACCAGCCCGGCGACCAACGCCGAGCGTCCGGACGGGGTGGCGTTGTCGGTCGGGTCAGCGGGCCGGGCGACCAGCCGTTCCGCGTCGTCCGCGGTGTCGTAGAAGGCGCCACCGGGCGCGGCGAAGCGCGCCAGCGCCGTGTCCAGCAGCTCGCCGGCCAGCGTGAGCCAGCGTCCCTCGCCGGTGAGCTGGTGCAGCGCGCAGAAGGCCTCCGCCACACAGCCGTAGTCCTCCAGGACACCGGCCGGCTCGCCGACCTTGCCGTCCCGGGAGACCCGGCGCAGGCGGCCGTCCACCAGGTGCACGGTGGCCAGGTGTTCGGCGGCGTCGCGCATCGCGCCGTCGGCGACGATCGTCACGCCGTCCATCAGGTTGGCGTCCTCGTCCTGCGGGGACGCGTACAACGCGGCCACCTGGAGGAACTCGACGATGGCGGTGATCGCCAGACCGTTCCAGGCGGCCACCACCTTGTCGTCGCGGGCCGGCTGCGGGCGGGTGTCCCGGGCGCTGAGGAGCCGCCCGACCACCTGCTGCCAGCGGGACCGCACCTCGGGTGCGGCGTCGTCGACGTCCCGGGCGAGCCTGAGCACGCTCATGCCGTGCTCGACGCCCTTCTTTCCGTCCGGAGTGCCGCCTTGCGGCGCGGAGGCGGAATGAGGGGCGAAGGTGCCCTCGTCGGTCACCGTGAACAGGTCGGCGGCGAACCGGCCGTCCTCCTCGCCCAGCGCCTCGACGAGCTGCGCGGGTGTCCAGGCGTAGGTGAGCCCCTCGACGCCCTCGGTGTCGGCGTCCAGCGCGGACAGGAAGCCCTCCCCCGGCCGGTGCAGCTCGTCGGCGAGGAAGCGGGCGGTGTCCCGGGCCACCCGGCGGGCCAGCGGGTCACCGGTGAGCCGCCACAGCTGGGTGTAGACCCGCAGCAGCAGCGCGTTGTCGTAGAGCATCTTCTCGAAGTGCGGCACCGTCCAGTGCTCGTCCACCGAGTAGCGGGCGAAGCCGCCGGCGAGCTGGTCGTAGATGCCACCGCGGGCCATCGCCTCGGCGGTGTGCCGGGTCATCTCCAGGCTGCGCGGGTCGCCGGTGCGCTGGTGGTGGCGCAGCAGGAAGAGCAGGTTCATGTGCGGTGGGAACTTCGGGGCGCCGCCGAAGCCGCCGTTCGTCGCGTCGTACTCGCTGGCCAGCCTGCCGGCCGCGGCGTCGAGCAGCGGCGCGTCCAGCGGGGCGGTGGGGCCACCCACCGCCTGTGCGCCACCGATGGCCTCGACCACCGCGGCGCCCTGGCGCACCACCGCCTCGCGCTGCTCCCGCCAGGCGGTGCTGACCGACTGGAGCAACTGCATGAAGTTCGTACGCGGGAAGTAGGTGCCGCAGAAGAACGGGGTGCCGTCCGGGGCGGCGAAGACGGTCATCGGCCAACCGCCCTGGCCGGTCATCGCCTGGGTCGCGGTCATGTAGACCGCGTCCACGTCCGGGCGCTCCTCGCGGTCCACCTTGATCGACACGAAGTTGTCGTTCAACAGGGCCGCTACCTGCTCGTTCTCGAACGACTCGTGCGCCATCACATGACACCAGTACAGTATCAGAAGCATAAGTGGCAGGACGAATACCCAACTGAAATCAGTAGGGGAACGTCCCGCCTCTTAGCCTCTGTCATCGCCTCCTCTCCCCATGGCCACCAATCCACAGGGTTGGTGGCGTGCTGGAGGAGATACGGCGACTGGGAGCTTGCCAGTCGGTTCATGTGGCCGATCCTGCCACAGGAGGAGTTGAAGTGAGCACGTCGCTACCCGAGGAGTCGGGACCGAACGACCTTGAGCTGCGGGGCACCCCACCAGGGCTGCCGACGTACGCCGAGCTACTGGCCCTCTACCCGAGCGCGATCTTCGTCGGGGCCTACTCGCGCATCTCGGATGACTGGCGCAAGAACAACTCGAAGAAGGCCAAGGCGTCCCACTGGAAGGCCGGCAAGGGCGTGGCGAACCAGCATCGACGGAACGGCACGAACGCCGGCCGGCACGGCCTGATCATCGTGCACCGCTGGACCGACAACGACCTCAAGGCGTCGTCGGACGACGTGATCCGCCCGGACTTCGAGGCGATGTTGCGTGCCCTGCGCCAGGGCAGGACCGCCGCCGGCTACCGGCTGGACGGGATCATCTGCACCGACCAGGACCGGGTTCAGCGGACCGGCTCGGCCTGGGAGCGGTTCGTTGATGCCCTTAACGCCCAGCCCGGCCGACTGCTCTGGACGCCATCGGGATCGATGGACCTCACCGACGAGGGCGACGTCATCAAGTCGGGAATCATGGCGGTCTTGAACAAGGCCGAGTCGATGAAGAAGAAGCGGCGCATCCGCGACTGGCACCAGGACCTCATCCTCGACGGGCTGCCGCACAGCGGCCCGAGGCCGTTCGGCTGGGAGGAGGACAAGATGACCCTGCGCAAGGTCGAGTCCGACTTCCTGTACTGGGCCATCTGCGAGCGGATCAAGGGCAAGGCGATGCCGACGCTGTGCGCGGAGGCGAAGGCGCGCGGGTTGAAGGGCAGCAAGGGCGCGGAGATCACCCCCACCTCGCTGACCCAGATGATTACCGCACCTCGCTTGTGCGGCTACCGGGGCAATCGCGGCGTGCTCGCGGTGGACGAACACGGCGCACCGATCGTCGGCCAGTGGGAGAAGGTCTGCGAGCCGGCGGAGTGGGAGGCGGTCTGCGCCACCTTCAAGCCAGGCAGCACCTACCTGCACCGAGGGCCCCTGGCCCCACGGGTCACGGGCAAGCCGAAGACGGTGAAGTACCTGGCCTCGCAACTGCTGCGCTGCATGAACAAGGTCGAGCGCGACGGCGAGATCCGCATCTGCAACGGCTCGATCACCGGCAGCCCGACGAAGTCGAAGCGGAGTCCGTACACCTACGGGTGCGGCAGTTGCAGCCGGAACAACATCTCCGGGCCGATGGTGGACCGCCAGGTCACGCGCCTGTTACTGGCCAAGCTCAGCAAGATGCAGGTCACCTACCGCAAGCCCGAGCTGGTCTGGCCCCAGGAGGAGACACTGAAGACCCTGGCCGATCGGCTTGCCGGCCTGGAGAGGCGGTGGATGGCGGGCGAGGTCGGCGACGAGCAGTTCTACCGCCTCTCCCCCAGCCTCCAGGCCGACGTGAAGAACCTGCGCGCGGAACGCGCCCGGTGGGAGACGGAAAATGCGGCCGGCTCCGAAGAACCGGCCGACATCATCCGCAAGTGGCGCACTGGCGAATACGACCTCGCCCAGCGCCGGAAGATCCTGTTCGATGTGTTCACCGCGATCCAGGTGCAGCCGGGCCAGAAGGGGTCCAAGACGCCGGACCCCCACCGGCTCAAGCCGATTTGGGCCTGAACTCGACGCCGAGAAGTTCCCCGAGTGCCGCCCACCGCTCCTCGTCCCACTCGGGCGAGGTTGCCAGGTGGGCGGCCACCCAGGCATCGATCTCTGCGTCCACCTGGGCGTCGAACGTGTCCTCCATCAGGGCGCTGGTCATGCTGTGGCTCACCCCCTTCAGGCGTACCCGTGAGCGGTCATCCAGAGGACCGCGAAGCCGGACAGTGCGATGGCCCCGACCGCCAGGACCAGGTACGCGGCGAACAGCGCGAGCTGTCCCAACGCGCGTCGAGCGAGTTCCCGCAACTTACCCACCCGCTCCGGCGTAAGCGGCGGCATCGGCCGCCTGGTCCTGGTCGTAGTAGCTGATGTGCTTCACCTCGGCGCCAGGCCCGGACCGGGCAGCGAACGCCAGGAGCAGGGACTGGAAGTGCGGCCAGCGCGGGTGGTTGGCCGCCTCGGTGGTGAAGTAGGCCCGCCGGAAGCGCCGGCCGTACAGGGCGTTCTGGCTGAGCACCGAGAAGACGTGCCGCTGCCCGAAGGCCGGATACTCCTGGGCCTCGCGCAGGAAGCCCACCACCAGGATGTCGGTCAGCGGAGGCAGGGTCACCGGCTCCTCGGTCTTCTTGCTCATCGGCGCACCGCCGGCTTGCTGAGCCACATGCCGAGGGCGATGCCCATCCAGACAAGGCCGGTGATCGTCAGTGGCGTGGTGTCCGTACAGATGCCGGTGAGCATGACTGCGGTTCCGAGCAACATCAACGGGGGGTCTCCTTGTAGCTGGCGAAGATGGAACAGAGGAGGAGGAACGCGGCGGTGACGGGGTGGTCAGCGATGAGGAACGCGGCCCCGGCGGCGAAGTAGAGCTGGCTCCAGGTCACCGGGCCGCCCGCTTCATGCGCTGCTCGACGCGCCACATGCCGTAGCTGACGAGGCGCTTCAGGTGGTGGATGCGCTGCTCAAGGGTCAGGCCCCAGAAGTCCATGTCGTCCTCGGCGGGGTCACGCCAAGCTCGCCTGGTCGGGGTCGGGTCCGGCCTGAAGGCCGGTTCGGTGCTCACTTACTGGACTCCTTGCTCTGCTGGAACAGGATGGCCAACGCCTCTTGAAGCCCGGCCTGGCGGCGGGACAGGTCTTGGACCTTCTGCCGGTAGCCGGCGAACTGGTCGCTCTCCAGCTCCTGCATCTGGGTCTCCAGCTCGTCGATCTGGGCCGTGATCGCGGCGAAGTCGACGACCTGTCGGCCCTCCAGCTCCCTGACTCGTCGCGCCAGGCCGTGGACCCCGGTGAGGACCCTGCTCATGTTCGAGAGGGACCAGACGTTGCCCTCGGCCGGATCGCGGGTCAGGTCGATGTCGACCAGGCGGGCCACGCCCACGACGATCTGGCGGGCTTCACCGCCCTTGCGGTTCTCCTCGTTGACGGCGCGTTCAACGGCTCCCAGCGCCTGCCGCAGCTCGGTCACGCGGCCACCAGCTCGTGCTCGGCGGCGTGCGCCTTGATGTCCCGGCGGGTCCGGGCGAGCGATTCCTGAGCGGACCTCACCGCGGCTACGTTGGCCGCCGTTTCGGACTTCAGCGCGCGGCGGACGGCGATGCGGACGGAGTGCTCGTCGTGGCCGAGGGCCACCCGCTGGTTGCGGCAGGTGGGGCAGCTCATGCCGTCACCCCCATGGCGACGAAGCTGCGCCGGCTCTGCGAGGTCAGGTGGATCAGACCCTCGCCGCAGGTGAAGGTGCGGTTCTCGCGGGTCATGCCGCGCCGCGAGCCCTGCTTGTCGGCCGTCCGGTTGCGCCGGGTGCGGGCCTGGCCCAGGGCCCGGTCAGCGTCGCGCTCGTCGAAGAATCCGTGCAGCCCGCAGGTCGGGCAGAACGTGTGGTCTGGCGTCTTGGTGCTCACTGTCTCTCCCCGTCACTTCTTGAACTTCTTGCAGGCGGGGCAGCTCACGCACTTGCCGCGAGAGCTGCCGTCTTGCATGTGCCAGGTGGCGTCGTGCTTGCAGGTCCGGCAGTAGCCAGGCCAGTCCTTGCCTTCGTGGAAGGCGACGAGGCGGCCGGGGCTGTAGAGCTTCGTGGTCCTGGCGACCACGCCGGAGCCGTACTTGTTGACGGTCTGGAGTGCTTCGCTCTCGGAGGCGAACGGGCCGTACGGCAGCCAGAACGGGTCGTCCTCGCGGAACTTCGTCCCGACGCCGTACCAGTCGCGCATCCACAGCGCGTCGGCCACCGCCTTGATCAGGGCCTTGGCCATCTGGTCGGCGTTGGCGTACTCGTCGCTCTCCAAGATGTCCTTGACGACCTGGATCTCTTCCTTGCGCGGTGTCAGCCGCAACGCTGCGCCCCCCTCCCCCGCCAGGGGTGGGGCAGGCGAACCGGCCAGCCCCACCCACACTTACCCATGTCAGTAAGCGACGTGGGCGATTCGCAGCTCGCCACGGGAGGCCATCATGCCGGTGCCCAGGTCGCACTGAGCGGTGGAGCCCGGCCGGAACCATCGGCCCTGAATCCGCTTGCGGACCTCGCCCCGGTCGCTGACCACCACGGTGCCGTCAGGCAGGGTCCGCAGCTCGGACGAGCTGGGGATGCGGTCGCCGGCCGCGAGCGGCTTGCGCAGCTCGTTGGGCAGGAAGGGGAGGACCAGGCCGTCAGGGAACGAGACGTACAGGTGCGGGCCGACCACCCGGCTGACCGTGCCCTTGTCGCCCCGCTTGATGTACGGCGCGAACATGTCGGCGCTGACCGTGACCGGGTCGCCGGTCTTCAGCTCCGACGACAGGATCTCCGGGTTCTCCAGCGTGCAGGGCAGGTAGACCGCCAGCTCACCGAAGGAGAACGGGATGCCGTCGCTACCGTGACCGGTGATGAAGCCGGACTCGGTGCGGCGGTAGCGGTCACCGTCGCGGTCCTTGACCTTCGCGCCGACCGGCAGGGCGATCAGGCCCTCCTTGGTGTCGATCTGGACGGTCCGGGTCTGGGTGGTAGTGCTGCTCACTGGTTGGTGCCCCTCTCGTTGCCCTTGCTGTCTTCCCTTAACTTACCCACCGACCGTGCGGTGTGCAACTTGCGGTTTAGTCGCAGTCGTCACTCTCGAACGCGTCGTCATCCACGACCACGGGGATGATGATCGGGTAGCCGTGACTGTCGTACGTGGTCTTGTAGACCGTCGGCTTGCTCACGGGAGCCTTGGGCACGCTCTGCACCTTCGGTCCCGTCACGGGAGCCTTGGGCGCAGCCGGCGGCTTGTAGGCGGGCGCCGGAGCCCGGTACGCGGGAGCCGGCGGGCGGGGGTTGCTCGGGCCGGCGGCGCACGCCTCATCGGCCGCACACGCGGTCAGCGCCGCGACGGCAACGACAGACAGCGCCAGGCCGCCGTACACCAGGGTGTTGAAGCTGCGGTCTCTCACTTGCCGTACCTCCGGTTGATCAGTCCCGCCAGCCAGTCGGTCTGGCTGGTCAGGAAGTCGAGACCCGCATCGTTGTGGATCTCGTAGTCGGTGGCCCGGTCGATCAGCCCGTTCTCGCTGATGTGCGGGTCCGGGGGCAGCCCTGGGCGGGTGACTCGCACCAGCAGGCCGCCGGCCCGCCGGATCGCCTCAGCCTCGTTGTGGAAGCGCACGTCGCCGATTACGACGGGCCTGATGTCGCTGTCCACGTCGCTCATCACCAGGCGCACCCAGAAGTCCTCGTCCAAGGCCCGGATCGACTCGGTGGCGAACCGCTGGAGCAGCGCCCGCACCTCGGGCAACTCCTTGGCCTTCTCCCAGCCGAGCTGGTTGACCACCTCAGAGAGTCGCACCGGCTCGTACCAGTGGTTCCTCGGGTCCAACTCCTCGAACCGCTCCTCGTAACCGATGATCGGGTCCAGGGCCAGCAGAGCGGTCTTGACGGGGTCGCCGAAGGCATAGGACACGTAGCCGTGTCGCTCGACGAAGCGGTCAGCGAAGGTGGTCTTCCCGGCCCGCTTCCGTCCGAGCACGCCCACCAGGGGACGGGTCACGCGGGCACCTCCACTCGCGCCGGCTGGTCGGTCAGGTGCGACAGCCGCACGCAGTCGGACTCGCCGCAGTCGGAGGTGTGGCGGATGATCGTGTTGGGCTCGATCGGGCCGTGCGCCAGCTCCCAGATGATCTGGGCGGCGGTGCGGGTGTACCCGCCCCACATCGCCTGCGGCACGCCCTGCGGGCCGGTCAGCGACCCGGTCCACCACCAGTGGTTGCTGGTCTTGACCACGCGGGACCAGAAGCGCTCGGCCTCGTCGTCGCCCGGATAGCGGGGGTAGCTGCGCGGCACCCGCATCGTGTACTGCCGGATCGGCCGGTCGGCCTGGACGTCGTTGTACCGGTCCAGCCGGTACAGGTGGGTCTTGCAGATCCCCCAGGACGCCAGAGCGTCCCGGTCGCACTGCTCGCCCTTGCTGTTCTCAACCTCGCAACGCACTGACGTGTCTCACTCTCTTACGTGGGGAACTTGTGGTGCGGAGTGTCGGGTCATGAACCCAGCCGCCCTGATAGCGGAACACCCGCTGGCGAGCAACGCTCGCCCCTCACCCGCAAGCCTACACTTACCCATCAGGGCAAGATCAAGGGGTCGGATCAGACGTAGACCTTCTGGCCGAACACGGCCACCTGCAACACGCAGAGCGCGTCGTCCACCCCCAGGGTCCGAACGCTCAGCATCCGGTCGGCGTCGGCCAGGCGGTACTGCTCGGTCCAGCTCAGGTACAGCCGCCGGCCGGTCTTCTTGTCGACCATGGGCACCCAGGTTCGCGGCTGCCCCATTCCAGGGCCGTAGCCAGCGCGGCGGATGCTCGCCATGGCCCGGCGCATCCGGTAGAGCGTCACCCGGTGCTTCGCGCCGGTCCGCTCCTCCACGATGTCGACCCACGTCCGGGATGGGTTCTCGTCATCGACGTGCTTCGCCGCGACGGTGAAGAAGCCCTGCCCGCCGTGGTTCAGCGCGAGCAGAAGCATGTCGTACAGGAAGTCCGTGCGGTTCGTGCGGTTGACGGATGGGCGCCGGCACAGGGTGGTGGGGGTCATGGTTCCTCCAGTCGGTAGGGATGGGGAGCGCCTGCGGTGGGTCATGAACCCTCGCCGCCCACGTCGGGCCGCAGGCTGTTGATCAGGCGTCGCGGTGGTCGTGGATCTGCATCCCGGCGGGCAGCATCAGGGCGGCGCGGTCCCAGTGGTCGGGGGTGAGCACCATGCCCACGTCCTCGCCCCAGTTGGCCAGCGCGGTAGCGCGCTGCGCCAGCGCCCGCTCGTCGCCGGCCGAGTAGACGTGCACCCCGTCGTGCCAGGCGACCAGCTCGACACGGTCACCGCGGATTTCAGTAGCAGGCATGGATCTCTCCTCAGTTGGTGGGCAGGTAGTGGATTCGCTGGGCGGCGTCGACCCAGAACGGCTGGCCGTGGCCCTTGCCGGACCCGGTGCCGCGTGTCGTGGCGTCCCAGTAGCAGGGGCCGGCGCTGTCCTCGGTGGCGCACGGCGGCAGGATCTCGGGGTGGGCGTTCACCACGCCCGGCACCAGGGTCAGCAGGGCCGCGAGGATGGCGCTGGCGAGCGTCACTGCCGAGCCTCGGCCAGCAGCGTGGCCGCGCTGTGGATCAGCGCGATCAGTTCGTCCTCGGTCAGGCCGACCTCGGCTGACTTGCCGTCGTAGTCGGTCACGGCCAGGACGAAGTCGGTGCGGTACCGCTTCGCGGCGGCGAAGTAGATCCCGCCGTTGTCGACGGTCGGCAAGTCGAGCTGGTGCGGCACGGGTCGCTCCTTGTTCGGTGTGGTTGGGGAAGTGCCTGCACCGGGTCACGAACCCTCGCCGGCTTGACCGGCGTGCAGGCTGCGGATCAGTGGGCGAGCGCTTGCCGCTGGCGATCGATGCGAGTCCCGCCGAGGTCGGCACGCTCGCCGGCCGCGCGCCCGCTGGTGTAGCCATCGCCGGACGCGACCGGCCGATGCTTCTCCTTGCCGAGCTTCGGGTACGCCCGCTCCATCCGGGTCTTGACCACGGTGGCCCGGTCGGCGAGCACCAGGGCGACGGACGGACCCGCCGTGCCGGCCCGCTCCTCGGCCCCCTCCTGCTTGGCTCGCGCCTCGGCCGCTTGGAGGCGATACGAGATGGTCTGCCGGAAGCCGGCCAGCCACGCCTTGCGGAACGTGATTGCCTTCTCCCACCAGGGGATCTCGGCCTTGGCCAGCGCGTTGGCGGACTGCACCAGCAGCGAGGTAAAGAGCATGTCGACCCGCTCCAGATCCGAGGCGTAGCCGAACAGGTGGACCGGGTGCCGGCTCCGGGTCCTGCCACGCGACGGGAACACCACCCTGACGCCGAGCGCCTGGGCGACGCAGCTAAGCAGGTCACGCTTGTCGATCGCGTACGAACCCTCGACGATCACCACCTTGTCGGCGGGCACGTCGATGGTGGGGTCGCAGGCGGCAAGCATGGCGCGGTCAACGCCGTACCGGCCGATCAGCTCGGTCGCCTTGGCGGTCAGCGCCTCGGCCTCTGCCGGGAACTGGCTCGACTCAGCCTTGGCCAGCAGAGCGCGAATCGTCGCCAGCTTGCTGTCTGGTGCGGTCATGTTGCTACCTCTCGATAGGCAGGGGTCACCGCGGCATCGACTTACGTCGAGTCCGTGGCTGGCTTGCTGGGGAAGCGCCTGCACCGGGTCACGAACCCTCGCCGGCTTGACCGGCGTGCAGGTGGTGGGTCAGGCAGGCGTGCTCTCGGCCTGCTCGCCCTCGTCGTCGTCCTCGTCCTCGTCCGGAGTTGGCATGCGCTCGGAGACGATGGCGTCGATCGCATCAGGGATCGAAGAGTCCGGTACGCAGTCGTCCAGTCGGTAAACCTCGTCGTCGGTCAACGTCCGCCCGGCCCAGCTCTCCAACTGCTCTCGCGTGATGGAGACGGTCAGGTGGCCGAACATGTCCCTGGTGGTCATCGGGCTCTCCTCTTGCTGGGGAGTGCCTGCACCGGGTCACGAACCCTCGCCGGCTATCCGGCGTGCAGGCGATGCGTCAGGACTCGACGACCAGGGCGAGACGCGCCAGCGCCTGGTGGCGGCTGATGGTCGGGTTGTAGGTGACCGGCGGGATGACCACCTCGCCGGCCACGGTCACCCACGCGATCGGGGTGCCGTAGCTGGTCACCACGTAGGCCGGGGCGTCCGGGATCGCGTCCCGCCCCTTGCCGGCCAGGTAGGCGGCCTCGCGCTCCCGCTGCAACGCACGCAGGCGGTTGGCGTACTCAGTCGGCAGTTGGCCCGTGCTGATGACGGGGGTCAGGACGTAGATCCCACGGCCGGACAGTGCGCCCCAGGTGAACCCGTTACGAACGGTCATCGCCTGCCGGGCCTGGGCCGGCGTGTCGACTGGCATGGCTGTCTCCTTGGTCGGATTGCGGGGAGTGCCTGCGCCGGGTCGTGAACCCACGCCCGGCAGACCGGGCGCGCAGGCGGGCGGATCAGGGCCGGGCGGCCAGCGCCTCGCGCACCACCCGCTGGTGACGGGTGGTGGTCGACGAGTAGGTCACGTCCGGGATCACGACCTTGCGGGCGTGGGTGACCCACGCGATCGGGGTGCCGTAGCTGCTCACGATGTAGGCGGGCGCGTCCGGTACCGCGTCGCGGGCACCGCTGCCGGCCAGGTAGTCCTGCGTGAGCCTCATCTGTGCGTCACGCAGGCCGGCGGCCAACTCAGCCGGCAGGGCACCCGTGGCGGGCGGTGCGGACAGGACTCCCACGCCGTCACCCCGCAGGTTGCCGGCAGTGAACGGGCAGAGGTTGGCGATGAACTTGCCGGCGTCGGCCGTCTTGATACGCATGGTCATCTCCTTGGATGGATGGATCAGGGAAGTGCCTGCGCCGGGTCACGAACCCTCACCGGCCGAACCGGCGCGCAGGCGGGCGGATCAGGAGTCGCGGCCGTCGATGATCTCCAGCTCGGCACCGAGCACGACCGACCGATTGGTCAGGTGCTCCTTGATCTCGTCGAAGGCGGCACCGGAGAGCAGGCGGGCACCCCGGCCGCTCTTGTGGGTCACGGTGACCAGCACGGCGTCGCTGACGTCGAGGAGCTTCCCGGTCTGGTCGCAGAACATCTGCCGGGCCACAGCCGCCCGCAGCACCTCGCGGTTAACCGCGCGGTCCAGCGCGGCACGGTCGTCGGAGAGCAGGGCCTTGGCGATTCCACGCATGGTGATTCCTTTCGATGGCGTACAGGGGAGTGCCTGCGGTGGGTCGTGAACCCACACCGGCCGGACCGGGCCGCAGGCTGGTGGATCAGGGCATGGCGTTGGGGTTACGCCCCTTGACTGGGCAGTAGCCGAGGTTCAGGTACTGGCGGTCGTAGAGGACGAAGTGCCGAGCGAAAGCACCCTCAGTCGGCAGGGGCTCGGAACATCCCGAGCAGTTGATTCCGAGCGGCTGGGCGTCCAGCGCTTCCCGCACGTTCTCGGGCAGCAGGTCCCACTTCGTGACGGGCGTGTGCCACTGCGCCCATGCCTTCGACACCGGGGCGGTCATGCGCGGACCTCAGCCATCACCCGACGGGTCAGGGTCTGGCGGTTGCCCGTGGTGGGCAGGTACATCAGGTCGCACAGCTCCCGCAGGATGCGGGGCGGCAGCTTGCCGCACAGGGTCTCGCCGGCACCCGCGCGCTCGGCCTCGACCAGCGCGGTCATTGCCTCGTCGACATTCATGCACGTTCTCCCATCTATTGGTACGGGGAGCACCTGCATGGGGTCACGAACCCCCGCCGGCCGAGCCGGTTGCAGGTTGCCCTACCTACACTTACCCACGTAGGTCAGGCAGCGCGCCCATTGCGGGCGACAATCCAGGTGGTGGCCTGGGCGGTTACCGGGTCCACCCCGATGCGGCGGGCGGCGGTCCGGTAGGCGTGCTCCAACGCGTCGTAGACACCGACCCGAGCAAGCAACTGCTCGGAGTCGTCACGCTGGCCCAGGGCCACACGCACCGCCCACATGTCGACCGTGACGGACTCACGGTCACCCAGCAGGTTGGCGGCGAACCGCCGAGTCTTCGGGCCGTTCAGGGTGTCAAGCGGGCGGTCCGCATCCATCGCGCGGCGAGCCCGGTCGACGTTGTTACTCATGCACGTCGGAGCCTCACCCGTAGTCAGGAGCATGGTCGCCCCGAACAGGTTCCGCTTCCACGTCGTGCGAGGGGACAGGTGTGCAACTACGGCAGCCACCAACTCACGCGACCGACCAGTCTGGGCGGCCAGGTTGTCGATGAACTGCTCACCCTCGGAGTACCAGCGAGCGCCAGCCTCCTTGTTGGTGTCAGTCGCCCGATTCCAGGTGGTCACGATGCGATCGGCGGTCGCCCGGATGTTGGTCCCGGCGGTGAGACGCAGACGCTGGTCGTGAGTCATCTCAGGCACAACTACCTCCACTTACCCATGCCGACCAGCGAGTCTGGTCAGGCACAGCGCCCTGCCCGGCCGCGAACCGGGAGCCACCTTGCAGTGGACAGGACGAACCTACACTTACCCACGAGTGGATAGGGATAGGCCAGGTAGAGCGGCGCTCGCGGCTCCCACGCTCGGCCCGCACCCCCCGTGCTACCGGGAGGCATGTGCAGACTTGCTGCGTAGGCATGGCTCGCGCCTTGTTGCCTAATGTCGCTATTGAGTTCCATCAACGAACAACCGCACACCATGGGATGGGCTCCTATCCAGGACGCCCGCCCCGTCGGGGCTTGCCGTGCTGTGGGTAACTGTAGGGCATCCGCTCGAAGTGTGCAACTTGCGGTTTCGGTAGCCGGTTGGCCAGCCCTAATGCCCTTGCGTGCGCTGCGGCCGGACCGTTCTAACGCTCGCGTCGGGCGGGTTGGCCGGTCTGTCGACCGATCCCGCGCCTTGCATCTCCAGTTGTCAGGCCCTGCTGTAACCCCGTCCGGCCCGTCGTGCCGGCCGAACAAGGAGAACACTACACCTACACTTACCCACTGTCTAATCGGGATGTTTCCGCAGGTCAGAGGCATGATCGGCACCCCGTGCGGCCGGTTGGGTGGCGCTGGCAGCTCCCCTGGCGGCGGACATTTCCGCAGGTCAGGCCAGCTATTAGGACTTCGTCGATGCGACGCCCTCTCGGCCAACCTTTTTTGAGCCAATCTCAGCGCCCCTCCAGGCAGACCCACACTTACCCATGGGTGCGGCACGTTCAGCCCGCAGCGTGGCTCTCAGGTGGGCTAGCTGGCGTGTGTGCAGGTGGGGGGTGGGTGTGCCATGCCCTGCCCTGATCCGTAGTCAGGAAGACGCGCGACGCGCGATCCCACCAGACCGCACGCGCTCACACATCAACCGCTCGGCCCGTTGACATTCCGAAGGGGTGGGGGTATGACCCCTCGCGCGATTTTTTAGGGACCGCCCTGTCTTAGCGCCTGGGATCTTGCCACGGTTCCAAGGTCGACGAGGGCACGAAGAAGCGCCGCCCCCGACTGGGAACGGCGCTGCTCACGACTGGTTCGCCGGCTCATCTGGGCCCATCGGCGAAGGGCTGGTAACGGGGCGTTAGCTGTCCTCGCCCACGATGGCCTCGAACTCCTCAACGGTGATCTCGCCCTGCCGCAGCCGGCGGGCGTTGGCGGCGAACTTGCCGATGCTGGCGCCGTCCTGGCCGTCGAGCTGCGACGGCGTGACCAGCTCGGCTGCGATCAACATGGAAGCGAACTGGCGCTTCACCTGGGCTGGGTCGTTGACGTCGATCATGGTTGCCAGGCTACCTCATGTGGCCCCTCCGGGGCCCCTTCTCTTCGCCGATGGGTAGGTGTGGGTTGGGGGTTGATCTTCTGCTGTTGACCCTCAGAGATCCCCCCATCGGTTCAAGAAGGTTAAGGCCGGTTCGTGTGCAGTGGGCTTCACCCCGGTCGACCCTCAGCTTCACCCCGTTCGACCCTCAACTTCTCCCCGGTCGGGACCGGGGTGCAGTCCACTGCACGTCGCTTGAGCAGGGACGACAGCCATCCAGTACAACCCCAGCTCAACCGGGGTGAAGTCCACTGCACGTCGGTTGACCAGGGCTTCCTTCCCATCCCTTCGCCGCTGCCATCCCTTCGCCGATGGGTAAGTGTGGGACAGGACACAACATCCGCCATATCAGCCGGCCGAGCCGGTATTAAACATGTAAGCAAGTTAGCGAGCTGGCAGGGAAGCCTGCTGGGCCCCGGAGGGGCCACCAACTGGTAGCTCGCAAGCAGGTCAACTGCTGGGCCCCGGAGGGGCCACAAGCGGTTGCCAGCTCTCCTGCTTACCCCTTGACCTGGCCCCGGGTCTGCACGCTTCCGAGCACACGTAGTCGGGGCCATCACCACCTCGACGGGGGAGCTGGATGCCGCGCTGGGAAGGATCAGACCGCCGAGCCCAGCTCCCCCCGGACTGGCCCGCGATCCGGAAGCGAGTGCTCCGGCGCGATGGTTATCGATGCCGCGGTGCGAACGTCTACGGGGAGCGGTGCGCTGAGGCAGCGGTCGACGTCGACCACATGAACGGGCCCCTGGACCACAGGGACGAGGCGCTTCAGTCGCTGTGCGAATGGCACCACGACAGGAAGTCCGGCGCGGAAGGCGCGGCGGCGCGAGCTGCCCGCTGGCGGCGCAACAACAGGAAGTTCCGCAGGACTGAGGGTCACCCCGGCCTGCTGTAGAAGTAGGGCCGCTACGGGTGCGCGACAAGACAAGCGACCCGGCGGCCCTGCGGTCACCGCACTCCGGGCGATCCCCGTTGAGTGCTGCGAGGTGCGGGCGGTTCGCCCCCTCGCCCGGCCCCTGCCCTGACCCCCTCTCCAGGGCAGGGGCCCACGACGTTAGCGAGGCACGGCGACCTTGTGCTTCTTGGTCACGAGCCACACGCAGAACCACACCGGAGCCCACATACCGCAGGTGAACAGCGTGATCATCGCGTGCATCCCGTGCCGCGTCCCGCCGGTCTTGATGACCTTCCACTGCTGTTGCGGTGCCTGCGGCGGGTAGCCGGGCGGCGGGTACTGCCCCTGCGGTGGGTAACCCTGTGGGTAACCCTGCGGCTGGGGCGGGTACGGCTGGTTCGGGTCGGTCATGGTTCCCCACTTCTCGCTGAACTGACGCGAGTGATCTTCGCACCTACATACGACACCCACACTCAACTATCGGCCAGAGCCGAGGGACGGAGAGCTGCATGATCGACCCGTACCGGCGGTTCTGGGCCACCTGCTGGAAGCTGTGGCTGCTCCTGGTGGCGCTGTCCTTCGCCATCCTGGAAGGCGCTGCGCTGGTCCGGCGCAAGCCTGGCGACACCCTGAGCGAGAACACCCGCACCTGGCTGCGCACCGATCGGGGCTGGAAGTCCGCCGGCCCGCTGGCCTTCATCGGCGTCCTGGTGGCGTTCGTCGTCTGGTTCGTGCCGCACATCGTGTGGAACCTCTGGTGATGCTGACCGTCCGCCTGGGCCTCGGCCCATGGGTGCTCGACATCGACGCCGGCCGGCAGGCGAACGAGCCCCTGGAGCTGGACGACGACGAGGACCAGGACGACGAGCCCGAGGCCAAGCAGCCGTTCGGATTCGTCGCCAAGCACTGAGGAGGTGACCACCATGCCCGGCCCCGTACCGAACCGTGAGGACGACCTGGCCCGACCGCGAGAGCGCAAGGGCGGCGACGTCCAGGCGGTGACTCGGGGCGAGCTGCGGCCGGTGGTCGTCCCTCGCGCCGATGCCAACTGGCACCCCATCGCCCGCATGCTGTGGGACTCGCTGAAGAAGTCCGGCCAGGCCGACTTCTACCAGCAGTCCGACTGGGCGTTCGCCTTCAGCCTGTGCGAAGACCTGTCGGTCTACAAGAAGTCCGGCAAGCGGTCGGGACAGATGCTCCAGACCATCTACTCGGCGATGACCAACCTCCTGGTCACCGAGGCCGACCGGCGGCGCGTCCGCATCGAGCTGCACGAGGCCGAGGAGGAAGAGACCCCGGCCTCCGTCGCGGTGATGGACGACTACCGGCGCGGCCTCGGCATCGTCGGATGAGCCGGCGCTCGCGCTGCCGGCGCAAGGGATGTCCGTTCTCCCGCGACGACCACGAACTGATCGCCTGGGTGGAGCTGCTGAAGCTCACCCCGGCTGACCCTGCCCTGTTCCGCCCACCTCCCCAGGACGGAGGGACCACCCCCGAGGGGAGGTGATCGCCGTGGCTACTGCCGTGGCCGACAAGCCGTTGACCGCCGAGGAGATCGACGCCCTGGCGCCCATCTACATCGGGCCCACCTGGAAGAAGAACCCCGACGGCTCCTGGTTCCTCCCCAAGCTGACGCTGGGCTGGCAGATCGCCGCCTGGTGCGCGGAGAACCTGACCGCCGAGGACGGCGGCCCGTGGCGATTCACGATGGAGCAACTTCGGTTCGTACTGCACTGGTACGCGATCGACGAGACCGGCCGCTTCATCAGTCGCAAGGGCGTCTTCCAGCGGATGAAGGGCCACGGCAAGGACCCCTTGCTGGCGGTGCTCTGCCTCGTCGAGCTGGTGGGCCCCTCGCGCTTCGCGTTCTTCGACAAGAAGACCGGCGAGCCGGTGGCGATTCCGCACCCGCGAGCCTGGGTGCAGGTGACTGCGGTCAACCAGTCGCAGACGACGAATACGATGGAATTGATTCCGTCACTAATGTCGGATGCATTCCGCAAGAAGTACCGCATTAAAGATGGCGCGGTGCTTATTCGCGCTAATGGCGGTAAGTGTCGACTAGAGGCGGTAACATCCTCGTATAGGGCGATCGAGGGTAAAAGAACTTCCTTTATTCTATTAAATGAAACGCACCACTGGGTAAGCGGCAACAATGGTCATAAAATGATGGAGACCATTGATGGTAATGCGACTAAGAAGGATTCGCGCTACCTCGCCATTACCAATGCCTACCTGCCCGGAGAAGACTCCGTGGCGCAGCGGATGCGTGAGTCGTACGACAAGATCCGCGAGGGTCGGTCGGTCGATGTCGGCTTCCTGTACGACAGCGTTGAGGCGCACCCCAAGACCCCGCTGACGGCGGAAGCGCTGCGCATCGTCATCCCGAAAATCAGGGGCGACGCGGTCTGGCTCAACGTCGAGACCATCATCCAGTCGGTCATGGACACCACGATCTCGCCGGCCCGCAGCCGGCGGATGTGGCTCAACCAGATCGTGGCCGACGAGGACGCCCTATACGGGCCAGCACAGTGGCTTCCGCTCACCGACGAGACTGCGGTACTGAAGCCCGGCGACGAGATTGTCATCGGATTCGACGGTGGCAAGTCCGACGATGCCACGGCTGCAATAGCGATCAGAATCAAGGATCGCTGCGCCTTCGTGATCGGGGTATGGGAGAAGCCGGACGGCCCCAACGGCGAGGGCTGGGAAGTGCCGCGAGACCGCGTCAACTCCGAGATCCACGAGGCATTCCGCGTATTCAACGTGCGCGCGATGTACGCCGATGTGGCTCTGTGGGAATCGCACATCTCCGACTGGAGCGAGAAGTACGGAGACCAGCTCGGCGTCAAGGCGAGCGAGAAGTCCGCGATCGGCTGGGACATGCGGCGTTCGCAGCAGCTCGTCACGCGAGCGCACGAGCGCCTGATGACCACCATCTTCGACGGCCGGCTTCGCCACGACGGTGACCTGACCCTTCAGCGGCACGTCCTCAACGCGCACCGCCGAACCAACATCTACGGCGTCTCGTTCGGCAAGCCCGAACACAACCGCAAGGTCGACGCCTACGCCGCCCTGATGCTCGCCCACGAGGCGCTGCACGACCTGCTCACGCGCGGCAAGAAGACCAAGCCCCGGACAGGTCGGGGGCACTTCCTCTAACCCGACCGGGGGTGTTCACCTGTGGCGACTGCGCCCCTGAAGCTGGCCAAGCAGCTCCTCACCATCCTGCACAAGGACCGCGACACGCTGCTGCGGATCGACGACTACCTGCACGGCATCCACGACGACCCGTACATGCCGCCGAACTGTGACGACGAGTACCGCCTGCTGGCCAAGAGGGCGGTGTCCAACTGGATGCCGTTGCTCGTCGACACGCCGGCCCAGGCCATGTACGTCGACAGCTTCCGGCGCGGCACCACCACGGCGAAGTTCGACGAGGTGCTGCCCGAGTGGTTGCACTGGCAGGGCAGCCGGCTCGACGCCCGCCAGATCGCGGTGCACAAGGGAGCGTTGACCTACGGCCACAGCTTCACCGTGACCGAGCGGCTGCGCAACGGGAAGATCCGCACCAAGGGCCTGAGCGCGCTGCGCACCAGCGCCCTGTACGAGGACCCCGCGAACGACGACACCCCATACGCCGCGCTCACGGTGACCCGCTGGAACCAGGGGGACGACCGGGGCCGCGCCCGCATGTGGGATGGCAGCCGGGAGTACGAGGTCACCTTCGACTCCCTGGCCGACCTGGACTCCGTCGCCATCAAGCGGGGAGCCCTCCACGGCGCGACCGAGTGCCCCGTGACTCGCTTCGCCGCTGCGGTCGACCTGGAGGGTCGGACCTGCGGCGTCATCGAGCCCATGATCGAACTCCAAAATCGCATCAACCAGACCACTCTGGACTTGCTGATTGCGCAGACCTGGGGCAGCCATAAGATCCGCACCGTCTCCGGGATGGCACCGCCGGTCAAGCGGAACGCCGAGGGCGAGCCGATCCTGGACAAGGACGGCGAGCCGATCCCGGCTGAGATCAACGTCAACGTCTCCCGGTTCCTGTTCGCCGAGGACCCGGACACCAGGTGGGGCACGCTCGACGAGACCCCGCTGAACGGCTTCATCGACAGCATCGACATGTCGATCCGGCACCTGTCGGCGATGAGCCAGACCCCGCCTCACCACCTCCTGGGCCAGATCGCCAACCTGTCCGCTGAAGCCTTGCTGGCTGCGGAGACGGCGCTCAGCCGGAAGATCGAGTCCTTCAGGAAGTCCTTCGGCGAGAGCTGGGAGCGAGTCTTCCGCCTGGCCGCCGAGATGGAGGGTATCGACGCCTCAGCCGAGGACTACAGCGGCGAGGTTCTGTGGCGGGACATGGAGCAGAAGTCCCTGGCCCAGGCCGCTGACGCCCTGGGTAAGTTGCGGGAACAGCTCGGCATCCCCGCTCGCGGCCTGTGGCCCCGAGTCCCCGGCGCAACGCGCCAGGAGCTGGACGAGTGGGAGCGCATCGCCGAGGACGACAACGGCGAGTTGCAGTTGGCCCAGGCCCTGCGCCGCGCAACGCCCGACGCCCCTGGCCTGGAGTCCGGGGTGATCGCCGCGTGACGACGCCGGCCAACGAGGCCGAGGCAGAACAGGCGTCCATCGCGTACCACCTGGCGCTGACCCAGATCGGGGCGGCGACCATCCAGGACGCGATGGCGCTCTGGGCCGGCGTGCCCCCGACGAACACCGCCAGCACGGCGGCTGACTGGCTCGGCAAGGCCGTGCACATGATCACCACCCGGCGAGGTCGCTCGCGCGATCTGGCCATGGCGTACTACCGGCTGGTCCGGGCGCTGCGTACCGGGACCACGATCGCGGACCCCCGCAGGCCCGAGCCGCCGTACGTCACCCTCGCCATGCTGCGCCACGAGTTCGCGCTGCTCGTCGGTCCTCAGAAGCCCCAGGAGGGCGCCGGGGATGACGAGCCGGCCCGAGACACCGAGGAGCCCGAGCGGGGCGGCGACGACCAGCAGATCAAGGTCGAAGAGATCCCAGGAATCAAGCAGGAGCACGCGCGCCTGGAGCACGCGGCCCAGCAAGAAGCCCGGACCTCGCTGATCGCCCTCGGTCCGCAGAAGCTCATCAGGCTCGTCGACGAGATCGACACCAAGGCACCAGCCAAGGACGTCGACAAGGCCCGCGAGGAAGCCCACACCCGAGCCGGCACACAGCAGGCCGCAGCCGCTGAACGCGTCGTCATGGACGGCGCGAGAGGGACCGTCTGGTCCATCGCTCAGCGGGACCGGCGCTGCGTCGGCTACGTCCGGTTGTCGCGTACAGGCACCCCCTGCGGGTGGTGCGCCATGTTGATCAGCAAGGGCTTCGTCCGCAAGAAGGACCGCTACCGATCGCAGGCAGCGGCCGGGCCGACGCTCGCCCAGCTCGACTCCGGCGACTACGACGACGGCGACCGGTACCACAACAACTGCCACTGCTACGCGGAGCCGGTCTTCAGCGACACGCAGGTTGGCAGCTCTCCCCTCTACGCGCTGAACCGCGAGTACGCCCAGCTCTGGCCGAAGGTCACCAACGGCCTATCCGGCAAGGCTGCCGTATCCGCCTGGCGCAGCTTCATCCGCAAGCAACAGAAGGACCGCGCCCTGGCGGCGCGGCACAACAACGTCCAGGAGGCGTGACCGTGGCTAAGCCCGACGAGAACACCAGCACCGAACAGACCGACACCGATGCCGCGGTGACCCCTCCGGCTGAAACGCCGCCGGACGAGACCGAGGTTCCGGGCACGGAGGTCGACGAGGACAAGGACGGCGAGGAGGAGATCCCCGCCGAGGTGCTGAGGAAGCGACTCACGAAGGCGAACGCCGAGGCCGCGAACTTCCGCACGAAGCTCCGTGAGGCAGAAGCCAAGCTCACCGCCGCGAAGACGGTGGAGGAGTTCGAGGCAGCCACCCAGGAGCTGCGCACGGCCAACCAGGCGCTGGAGCACGAGCTGCTGGTGGAGCGAGTGGCACGCAAGGCCAAGCTCCCCGATGACCTCGCCGGCCGCCTGAAGGGCTCCACGTACGACGAGCTGCTGGCCGACGCCAAGGCGCTCGCCAGGTACGCCGTAGGTGACGAGCCGGGCGAGCTGCGCGGGGGCCTGAACCCCAATGACGACGAGGGCGCATTCGACCCCGTCAAGACGGCGCGCGAGGCGCGAGCCCGCCGCTACTGACCAACCCCGAACCCGCAGGCCCGGACCGATCTGGTCCGGGCCTTTTTCATGCCCCTAGGAGGGCCCCCGAGTGGCACAGCACCAGGTAGTCAAGGCAGAGAAGATCGCGTCCACCGCTGCGGTCCTCCTGGAGGAGCAGCTTGTTGTCCCCGCCGTCTTCCGGCGCGAGGGCATCGACGCCTACAAGGGCGCCGAGGACGACACGATCAACGTCACCGTCGAGGGCGTGCTGCCGTTCCGGACCTACGGGTGGCGGAACGACCGGTCGACTGAGATCGAGTTCGACGAATACAAGGAGCGCAAGGTCGGCGTCAAGTTCGGCGGCGACATCTACTCGGCGGTCCGCCTGACCGACGAGCAGAACGAGTTCGACCTGCCGGGCTGGGCCAAGCTCGCCCGCAAGCAGACCGAGGCGCTGGGCAAGGGTCTGGAGGCCAAGGCCACCGACTACCTGATGGATGCCCCGTTCACCATCCGGCTCGGCATCGCGGCCGACAACCTGAAGTCCGGCCTGATCCGGGCGCGGGCGACCATGAACCGGCTGCACGTCCCGGCCGGCGCGCGGACCATCCTGGTCGGTTCCCAGTGGGAGCAGGCGCTGCTGGAGGACGAGAAGCTGAACTTGGCGTCGAACGTCGGCGAGGCCGAGGCGGTGTCCCAGCTCCGCGAGGCGACTCTGGGCCGGCGCTACGGCTTCAACTTCGTCGTGGCCCAGGAGCTGGAGCCGACCATGGCCGTCGCCATGGTGGACAGCGCGTTCATCTTCGCCACGGGTGCCCCGTCGGTTCCGCAGTCGGTGCCGTTCGGCGCGACCGCGTCCTACAACGGCGTGGCGCTGCGCTGGATCCGTGACTACGAGTCCAAGAAGTTCCAGGACCGGTCGGTGTTCAACACCTACCAGGGCTTCCGCCACGTCGAGGACATCCTGATCGCCCGCGACGCGTCCACCGGCTTCCGGTCGGTCGGCCAGTACGAGCACTTCATCCGGGCCATCCGCCTGGACCTGGACGGCACCGACTCGCTGCCGAACGGCACCGCCGGTCGCCCGGCCATCGGTCGGACCGCTGCGGAGGACAACGAGCTGGCGCAGATCACCGGCCTCGGCACCAAGGCCGCGCTGGCGAAGACCGCTGCCAAGAGCTGACCCACCGCGCGAGGGCGGCGAGCTACGGCTTGCCGCCCTCCGCTTCCCCGGAGGGAGGCTCCTTGGAGTCCTACGCGACGCTCGATGAACTGAAGGCCCGGCTGGACTGGGCACTCGACGAAGACGAGGAGCGGGTAGCGACCAGCGCCCTGGAGGACGCCTCCGACCTGGCGCGCGGCTATGGCCGCGACTGGCCGTCAGAGACCGTCCCGCGCCTGGTGCGAACCCTTGTCCTCAAGGCGGCAGCCCGCCACGTCAAGAACCCCGGCGGCTACACGCAGTCTCGCGCCGGGGACGAGACCTTGGCCTGGAACGACAGCGCCGGCCACGACGCCGGCAGCGTCTACTTCACCCGCGACGAGCAGGCCCTGATCAAGGGCCTGGCCGGCAAGGCGGCCCGCGTCTGGTCCGTGCCGATCACGGCATGGGGCGGCCGGCGCAACGGCCCCCAGCGCGACACCACCGGCTACGTGCCGGTCGAGGGAAGCTCCGAGCCGCTGCCGTACTTCGCCGGGGATGAGCCCTGGTGAGCATGCAGCGCAGGCGCGGCCAGCTCGCCAAGGTCTGGAAGACCCAGACCGTCACCGACAACCGGGGCAACGTCGTGAAGGTCGCCCAGGCCGATGGCCCCCACATCGTCCGGGCCGCCTTCATCCCGCAACGCAGCGCCAGGGCCGAAGTGCCCGGCCAGCAACAGATCAACGTCGTTCGGATGTTGGTCACCGCGGACTTGACTGACGTCGATCTGTGGTCGCGTGTCGAGTGGAACGGCAAGCAGTGGGACGTCGTCACTCCGCCGTCCCATCACCACGGCACCCGGCGCACCCGGCACTGGTCGATCGACCTGCGGGAGCGCCCCTGATGGCCGAGGTCTACCACAACGGCAAGACCCGCATGGACGACGACTGGGGCGCGGAGCTGCTGGCGAACCTGCCCGGCGTCCAGGCCCACATCACCGCTCTGACCTTCGAGGCGAAGGCGAAGGCCGACAACGCGTTGCTCAGCGCACGCGAGGCCAACGGTGGCTCCAGCGACGGTGACGCGTTCACCCACATCGAGCACGGCGACATCGACGTCTACCTCGTCCTGAACGACGAGGCGGGCCAGGACGCCGCGATGAGCATCGAGTTCGGCCGCAAGGGCGGCAGCTACGAGGTGCTGTACGAGGACACGGGCGAAGTCGTCGAGGTGAAGTACGCCGCGACCGAGGGCCTGTTCATCCTGCACAACGCCTTCAACCTGGACCGGCGCCAGGGCCCCAAGGTCGCCGTCGACATCCCCCGCAAGCGGGTCGTCCGGGCCAGCCGCAAGCGCGGCAAGCGCGGGGCCTACAAGAAGTCGAAGAGGACGTAATGGCTGGCATCCCACCGCAGGTGCGGGCGCTCGCCGAGCTGAGCCCCGTCGAAGACCTGCTACTCCCGATCCTGCGAGCCGGCCTCCCCGGCGTCCAGGTCAAGAGCCTCATCGCCGATGACCAGACGTTCCCGCTGGTAGTGCCGCGCCGCATGCCCCAGTTCGGCAACTGGTCCGCTGATCAGCGGTTCACCGACTCGGCGGACGTCACGATCCAAGCCTTCGCCGAGGACCCCGACGGCGACGAAGACGCGGCGATCCTCTCGGAGGCGGTGCGGATCGTCCTGCGGGACGCCTGGCTGAACCAGACGGTCGTGCCCGGCCGGGGCCACCTGATCCGCGTCGACATGACCTCGGCTCCCCGCCGGGCCACTGACTGGGCGACGGCGACGGGGCCGGTTCAGTACGCCGACCTCCCGACCGGTGTCTGGCGGTACGAGACCCAGTACCGCATCGACATCCGCAAGCCGCTTCAGCGGCCGTACCCCCTGCCCTGACCCACCCCATCCCGAACCCCGCCGCGACGCGCGAGCGGGGCCATCGGCATGCCCTCGTAAGGAGCCGCCCCCGTGGCACTCAACGACAACGCCACGCTCGTCATCGGCAGTGGCAACTTCTTCACCGCACCTGTCGGAACCGAACTCCCGGCGGACCTGATGGCCATCGCCACCCCGTGGCAGTCGGTCGGTCACACCAGCCTGGAAGACATCTTCGGCATCACCTCCGAAGGTGGTGAGGCGACCACCCTGGGTTCGTTGCAGAACAAGAGCTTGAGGACGAAGTACAGCCCGCGCCAGGAGACGATGACCTTCACGCTCCAGCAGTTCGACACCCCGGGCCTGCGCCTGTTCTACGGCTCGAACGCCCCGACGCTGGCCAACGGCCTGCTCGGTGTGCCGCAGGATCCGGTGCCGACTGTCGCCGCGTTCCTCGTGGTCTTCCTGGACGGCGTGAACCACTTCGGCTTCTGGGCCCCGAAGGCTGAAATCTACCGCGCCGACGACATGTCGCTGAGCGACACCGAGTCGCTGGCCGGCTTGCCCTTGGGTGTCAAGCCGATGGCGCTGAGCACCAACCCGTACGCCTACGCCGTCACCCCGCTGGGCGACGCCGACCCGGAGGCGTGAGCCACCCCTGATCCACCCTCCCCGCGATGCGTGCGGACCCGTCGCGGGGAGGGCTCCACCCCTGCCGAATCGCAGCTGTAGGTCCGCATCCAATCGCTTCAATACCCGGAGGTCCGCACCCCCATGTCCACGATCAGCCTTGACACCATCCGCGCTGCGGCCGAAGCCAAGTACGGCTCGCTCGACATCGAGCTGGAAGACGGCACGGTCCGACTGCTCAACCCGCTGCGGCTGTCCAAGGAGAACCGCAAGGCGCTGGCCGACATTCAGGGCGGCATCAACAGCGACGAGTCGGAGACCGACCAGGAGGAGATGCTGGCCGACGCGCTGCGTCTGGTGGCCCAGTCCGAGAAGCACGCGGACAAGCTGCTCGCCGCGATCGGCGGCGACCTGACCGTCCTGGCCGAGGTCTTCGAGAACTACGTCAAGGGGACGTCGGCGGGGGAAGCCTCGGGCTCGCGCGACTGATCGACGACTACGGCACGGGGCTGTACCCCGACCTGAAGCGCTTCTACCAGGTGGACCTGGTGGACGTGATCGAGGGTCGGGGCCCCGCCCCCGCGCTGGTCCTCGCGCTCGCGCTGGCCCTCCCTGACACAAGCCTGACCGTCGCTCTCGCGTCCGGCGGCAGGCAGTTCTACGGCTGGGGCGTCGACCGCCACCTGGCCGTCGACACCTTCGACGCGATCAACGCCAACACGCGGGCGACCGGCAACTGGAAGAAGGGCAAGGCCCCGGAGATGCCGGTGTGGCCACGGCCCAAGAGCGCGGCGGCCGAGCCCGAGCAGGACAAGAAGCCGGTCACGGTCGCGGACATCTACAAGCGATTCCAGCGGAGGTAAGTGCATGGCCGCGAACGCCGGCACGATCATCGGGCGCGTCAGCGTCAAGGTCATGCCCGACACGAGTGACTTCCGGCGCGACGCGCAGAAGAAGCTCAACGCCGTCGAGAAGGAGCTGACCGCTGACGTCAAGCTCGTCGTCGACCTGGAGGACAACGGGGTCGCCGAGGAGGCGAAGGCGGTCCGGGCCAAGGCCCAGAAGCAGCTCAAGAGCATCACGCTCCAGGTCGACCTGGAGAACCAGCAGTCGCTGATGAAGTCCCTCGGCCAGGTCCGGGGCCAGCTCGACAAGCTAAGCGAGAAGCCGTTCCCGATCACCCTGGACAAGGCGTCGCTCAACAGCGCCATCGGCTTCCTGGAAGCCAAGCTGGAGAAGGTCCGGCACATCGACCTTGAGGTTGACCGCAGCTCGATGGACTCGGTCAAGGCGGCCATCGCCCAGATCGACAAGGAGCTGGGCAAGCTCAAGGACGTCAAGCTCCCGGTCAAGCTCGACCAGCAGTCGCTGGCCAAGGCTCGCGCCGAGCTGGAGCTGACCATGGCTCGGCAGACGAAGATCAAGCTGGCGTTCGACAACAAGGCTGCGGCCGAGATTCGCGCCCGCATCGAAGCGCAGCTCTCCGACATCCCGGTCAACACCAAGCTCGACGAGGCGAAGATCGCCAAGGTCATGCGGCAGATCGAGGGCTACCTGGATCAGATCGAACACCTTCGCGCGAAGATCACCCCGGAACTGGACGACCGCGCCCGCCGCAAGGTGGAGCGCGACATCGAAGACCTCCAGGACAAGATCAAGGACCTGAAGGCCGAGGTCAAGCCGGAGACGTCCAAGGGTGCCATGGCGCTGGTCACGGCCAGCCTCGTCAAGCTGACCCGCGACCGGATCGTCAACATCTTCCCGGTCGTCGACAAGGGCGGCGCAGCCGCGGCGTTGGCAATGATCAATGCGCTGTCCGGTGCTCGGGTCCTGACCGGCATCTTCGACACCTTCATGAAGTCCCTGGCCAACCTGGACAAGGCCGTGCCCCTGATCGGCTCGGTCACCCTCGCCGCACTCGGCCTGGCCGGCGCCACAATCTCGGCCGCCAGCAACATGGCCTCGCTCGCCGCGTCCCTGGCCAGCATCGCGCCAGCAGCTCTCCTGCTGCCCGGCCTGTTCGCCGGCATGGCCCTCGGCCTGGGCGCGACCTTCGTTGCCCTCAAGGACTTCAACGCCGTCTTGCCTGGCGTCAAGCAGCAGCTCTCCGAGCTGGCCGACCAGATGTCGAGCAACTTCTGGTCCGCCGCCAAGGCCCCGATCTCCGACCTGATCAACAACCTGCTCCCCGCCTTCTCGGCCGGGATGAAGAACGTCAGCACCGAGGTTGGCCAGTTCTTCGGCCAGTTCGCCACCGCCCTTCAGGGGGCCATCGGCCCGTCGCTGCTCGCGCAGATGTTCGGCAACCTGACCGAGTCCATCGAGATCGCCAAGAAGTCGACCGGCGACCTGGCCTCGATCATCGGCATCCTCGGCGAGCTGGGCGCGTCCTACCTGCCGCAGCTCGCGCAGTGGTTCGTCGACATCGTCAACAAGTTCGAGGGCTGGTTGGCGGCTGCTGAGGCGGACGGCCGGCTCAAGGGCTGGGTGGATACCGCCATCGTGGCCCTGGGCCAGCTCTGGACGGTCCTGACCCAGACCGCGTCGATCTTCGTCAGCGTGGCCGAGGCCGCGAGCATGGGCGGCGGCGCGACCCTCGGCACCCTGGCGACCGGCCTCACGGCCATCGCCCAGGCGGCTAAGGACCCGGTCTTCCAGGGGCAGCTCGCCGCGACCTTCGCGGCGGCGCACCAGATGATGGAGAACCTGGCGAACCGGTCCGGCCCGGCCGTGACCAACATGCTCAGCACCCTGGCCACAACGCTCCAGTCCGTTCTTCCCGCCGCTGGCGTGGCGATCGGCAACCTGGTCTCCGGCCTGGCTACGGCTCTCGCGGACCCGGCCATCCAGCAGGGCCTCATCCTGATGGTGGAGGGCATCTCGCGGGGCATCGCCTCGCTGGCCCCGGTCATCCAGTCGCTGTCCCCGGTCTTCGGGATGCTCGGCCAGATCGTCGGCACCTTCGCCGCCCAGCTCGGGCCGCTGATCGCCGCCGTTCTGCCGACCCTGTCGGCCGCGTTCATGGCCATCTTGCCCTCGGTCCAGACCCTGGTGACGGTCCTGGGTGGCGCGCTGCTGGGCGTCTTCCAGTCGCTCATGCCGGCCATCCAGCCGGCCATCGCGCTCCTCGCGGAGCTGGTGCCGCAGCTCGTCTCGCAGCTCGCCCCGGTGCTCCAGCTCATCGGTCAGCTTCTCGGCCAGCTCCTGGCGGCGATCATGCCGCTGATCGCTCCGCTGCTTCAGCTCGCCATGGCGATTCTGACGCCGCTTATCGCCATTGTGAAGCAGGTTATCGCCGAGGCGATGGGCCCCTTCATGGAGGCGATCAACAAGCTGGTCGCCGCGCTCCAACCGGTTATCGCGGCGCTGACCGTAGTCGTCGGATTCCTGATGAGCATCCTCGGGCCGGCCATCGCGTTCATCGCTGGCCTGCTAATCGACACGCTGGTCATGGCGATCGACGGCGTGGCTCGCGTATTCGAGGGCGTTGTCGGTGTGGTGCTGGGGATCTGGAACATCTTCGCCGGCATCTTCACGGGCGACTGGGACCGAGTCTGGAGCGGAATCAAGGAGGTCTTCTCCTCGATCTGGAACCTGATCGTCGGCATCGTCGAGGTCGCCCTGTCCTACATGGGCGGCACCGCCATCAAGGGCGGACTCAAGGCGATCAAGGGCCTGTGGGACGACGCCTGGCTGGCGATCAAGACGCTGTTCGAGAGCGTCTGGAACGGCATCAAGTCGTTCCTGGACAACGGCTTCACGTTCTACAAGAACCTGTTCTCCTCTGGCCTGAACTTCATCAAGAGCCTCTGGGACAACACCTGGAACGCCATCAAGAACGTCGCCTCCACGGTGTGGGAATGGATCGTCGCGTACTTCCGTGGCGGAATCGAAGCCTGGAAGAACCTCTTCCGGTCCGGAATTGATGCGGCCAAGTCGGTCTGGGAATCCGGCCTCAACCTCATCAAGAACGTCGTGCCACAGAAGTTCGGCGAAGTGCTGTCCTTCATGAAGAGCGTGCCCGGCAAGATCAAGGACGCCTTCGGTGCCGCCAAGAACATCTTGTTCGAGATCGGTAAGTCCATCATCGGTGGCCTTATCGACGGCATCAAGAACATGTTCGGCAGCGTTCAGGACACCCTCGGCGGACTGACCGACAAGATCAAGGACTGGAAGGGCCCCGAGTCCCTGGACAAGGTGCTCCTGGTCCGCGCCGGCCAGCTCGTCATCGGCGGCTTCATCAAGGGCCTTGAGTCCCAGTACGACCAGGTGCGGCGCTCCCTCGCCGGCCTCACCGCCGACCTCGGCGGAATGACCATCGCTGGCCCGTCCATCGGCGGCGTCTCCTCTCGCGGCATGGCTGACCAGTTGGCCGGCGCGCTGGGCGACGCGAGCACCGAAGGCCCCGTGGTCAAGCAGTTCATCTACAACGCAGCGCCCGGCTCCTCGATCGACAGCCAGGAAGACCTGTTCGCTGCGGTCGGCCGCGCAAGGTGGGGGTGGTAATGCCACGGCTTGTACTCGATTCGGCGACCGATCGGCTCGACCTGGACGACGTGCTCAACCACGACGTCGGCGTGCAGGCCCTCTCCGGGGTAACCGGACTGGGCCTGCCCGCTGTCCAGACCCAGTGGCAGGAAGGGGCCGGCGACGGCGGCCTCTTCCGGGGTAAGCGAGTTCCACCCCGCGACATCGACATACCGATCTACGTCGCGGGGTGGCATCGCAGCGACCTGAAGGCGCGGCTGTCCCGGCTCGCCGTCATGCTCGCCAACCCGTGCACCCTGCGGCTCGTCGAGGACGACGGCAGCGACTGGTCAACCGACGTGGTCCGCGTCGGCGGCGGCCAGTACACGTACGGCGTCGACACGAACGGCGAGACCGACCTCCGAACGGTCATCACCCTCCGCGCTGGCGACCCGTACTGGACCTATTCGCGGGCCACCTCCAAGCGGATCACCAACGCCGGGGCCGGTCGCGGCCTGGTCGGGAAGCTCGCCAGCCTGAAGGTTGCCAGCTCCCAGGCCATCGGCACGATGGCGCTGGAGAACGAGCTGGGCGACGCCGACGCGTACCCCCTGTGGACGGTCACCGGCCCCGGTCGGGACTTCAGGGCCATCTCCCGATCCGGGGAGTCCTTCCACTGGACAGGCGTCCTGGCGGCCGGCGAGCGCTTGGTCATCGACACCCGCAGCGGCACGGTCCGCGACGGCAACGGTGTCAACCGCTACGCCGACCTGGCCGCAGCACCCCGGCTCTGGCGCATCCCGCCGGGCATCACCGAGGCGACCGCCTCACTGGATTCGACGACCACATCGTCCTCCATCACCTGCACATGGCGACCTCGGAAGTGGATGGTGATCTGACGTGAAGCTCGCGGACATCACCGTCGAGGCGCGGGACCGCGACCTGAAGCGCCTCGGGCTCATCCGGCCCGAGGAGCTGGACCTGGACCTGTCCGACCTGCACAACGGGATCGGTAACTGGAAGCTGACGCTGGCAGCGGAGCACCCCCTTGCGGGGGCTCTGCGCCAGCCCGGCTCCGGCATCATCGTGACCGGCCCGACCGATGTTCTCCTCAGCGGGCCGGTCGTCAAGCCGGAGAACCAGGCGACCTCTACCGACCCTTACGGCACCGTCACCGTCGAGGGCGTTGACGACACCGTGCTCCTGGCCGACGCGCTGGCCTACCCGCAGCCGGCCAACCCGGACCCGACGAAGCAGACGCTGGCGAACGACACCCGCACCGGCAACGTCGAGTCACTGATGCACGCCTTCGTCAACGCCAACATCGGCCCTGGCGCACCCTCCGAGCGGCGCGCTGCCGGCCTCATGGCCTCGAAGCTGACGATGGGCGCCAACCTTGGTCGCGGCCCCGTCACCACCAAGTCCGCTCGATTCCCGGTGCTGGGCAACCTGCTCAGTGAACTGGCGGCCACGGCGAACCTGGGCTTCAGGATCGTGCAGCGCGGCAACGTGCTCGTCTTCGAGACCTACGCGGTCGCCGACCGCAGCCGGGAGATCCGGCTGGACATTCGCAACAACACCTTGGCCGGGCACCGCGTGGCGATCAGCCCGCCGGCCAGTACGCGGGCGATCGTCGCTGGCCAGAACGAAGGCGTCGACCGCCAGTTCCTTCAGGTGACCACCGCGGATTCCCTTGCCGGCGAATCCGACTGGGGCCGGCGCATCGAACGCTTCGTCGACCAGCGCAACACCAACGTCGTCGACGAGCTGCGCCAGGCCGGGCTTGAGCGCCTGGCCGACGACGCCGCCGCCATCCTCGCCGTCCAGGCCGTGCCCATGGAGGACAGCGGCATGGACTTCGGCGTGCATTGGGGCGTCGGGGACAAGGTCGGCGTCGTCGTCGAGGGCCAGGAGCTGTCGACCGTCGTCACCGGCTACGTGCTGAAGGTCAACCGCGAGGGCTTCCGGCTCGGCGCGTTGATCGGCGACCCCTCCGGCTTCGACCGCACGGCATCCATGGAGAAGCGCGTCCAGGGCGCGGAGGTCCGCCTCTCCTCGCTGGAGCGCACTGCCGAGAGCCGCACGGCGATCCCCACGAGACAGCCCACCGACCCGCTCAGCGCCTATCCGAGCGGCATCTCACTGATGGGCATGGAGGGCAGCGCCGGCCCAGTCTGGGGCTCGGTCCCGCCCACCCAGTTCGGCACGATCGCCACCTTCAACAACGGTGGCTACCGCAGCTTCCAGGTGATGCAGGTGGAGAACTACCTGCACTTCCGCCGCTACCGCGAGGACCAGGCGGGCGGTTGGGGGAACTGGCAGAAGGTGCTCACCGAAGCGCGCCTCAGCGCGGCAGACTTCCCCCAGGGCCGAGGCTTCACCAGCTACCCGTGGGGCACGTCCTTCCTGTACCTCAACTCAACCGAATCGACGACCGGCGGCTGGTACTTCGGCGCGCAGTTCGGCATGGTGACCACCTACCGCTCCAGCGACGACTTCGCGGTCCAGACCTGGACGCGACACCAGGGCGGGTCCGGCGGCGAGACCGAGCTGTGGCAGCGCACGGCCAACCAGGCGTCCGGCTGGTCGCGCTGGCGGTGCATCGCCGGCAGCGTCCTTCGCACCACCTCAAGTGGCCGCGACACCAACGCGCGCAGCTACACGGGTACCACCTTCGGCTCCGTCTCCGGAGCTGAGGTTGGCGTCGTGTTCGTGGCTCCCCCGAGCGCACAGGTCGAGGTCATCTGGGACTGCGAGATGGCAGCCGTCGGCGATGGAGCCCTGACGTCATTCACCCTCCGCGAGGGGGCCGTCATGGGCCAGGGGTCGGTGATCGTGGCTGGCGCAAGCAACAACGCCTCGCGGGTCGGTGCCGGCGGCGGTTGGTACCACGCCGCCCAGAGCGACATCGTGCCCGGCCTCACGCCGGGGGCCTCATACAACGTCCGGCTGGTGCACATGGCGCCCACCGGAACCATGCAGATGGCGAACCGGCGAATCCGCGTCCGCCCAGACCTCTGAGGAGATCAACGTGTTCCGATTCGAGGCGTTCACGTTCGAGACGCGGACCTGGCGTGTCCTGCGCCAGCACATTGAGGAGTGGGAGCGGCAGGGCCTGCTCGACGCCAACCTCGAAGACGGCAGCATCTACAGCGACACCGACCCCGAGCCCGAGGTCGAGGCGCTGCTGGGTCCAGGCAACGCCGTGTTCCGGCTGGTCGACGAGGCGGGCGAGGACCCCTTCCCGGTCATCGACGAAGACCTCCCGCCCACCGACTGACCCCCCCCCTCCCTCAGCCCCCGCGCTCGATCTGCGCGGGGGCTTCCTCATGCCCGCAGGAGGCCCACCCCGTGGCAATCACCTCGTTCCCCTTCGACAACCAGGACACCGACGAGAGCCAGTTCTCCCGCCTGTTCCGCGAGTTGCAGGACTCCGGCGTCGCCGACTCGATCAGTGGTTCGGACTTCAAGCTGACCGCTGACGGCACCGGCATGTACGTCTTCGTCCAGCCGGGCTTCGCCATCCTGCGCGGCCACGCCGTGTACTCGACGGCAGTTGAGAAGGTCGCGGTCGCCGCCGCGTCCGGCACCCTGCGGACCGACCGCGTGGCTCTGCGGCTGGACCCGACCTCGAACAGCATCACCCTGGTCCCTCTCACGGGCACCCCGGGAAGCGGTGCGCCGGGCGTCACCCAGACCGACACGGGCGTCTTCGAGATGAGCCTCGGCAGCGTTCCGGTGGCTGCGGGAGCTGTCGCCATCGCCGCCGACGTGCCGGTGGATGAGCGGCAGTTCCTTGGCAGCCGGGTCGGCGTCTGGACGACCGCCATCCGCCCGAGCGCCCCGCGCAGAAGCAAGCTCGGCTTCAACGTCACCACCGGCAAGTGGGAGTTCTACAACGGCTCCGGCACTGGCTGGACGGATCTGATCCCCGCCACGGCCGACAACGCCACCCGCTGGAACGGCTACACGGTGACCGTCTCCAAGACCCAGCCGTCCGGCACCCCCACCACTGACCGCATCTGGATTCAGCCGACCAGCTAAGGAGGCACTGAGTGGCAGTTACATGGGGCTCCGCTGAGGGCCATCTACAGGTCGGCATCGACTGCTGGACCTCCACGCCCAACTCGGGCAGCACTTCGGTCACGGTCTCCCTGCGGGTCTACGTCAAGGTGTACGACCAGCAGTGGGACTTCGACGACGATCAGAACTACAGCGTCTCCGGGACCGGCGGCGGATCGGGCACGTTCCATAACAACCTGTCCGGCACCGGGGCAACGAAGCTCATCTACAGCCGGGACTTCTCGTCCGGGATCGACTACGACGGCGGACCAACGTACTCGTGGACCGCTTCCATCTCCGGCATGTATAACGGCGGCACCCCGGCGCACTCGCGCTCGATCACCATGCCGGCCCGCCCGCCCGCGCCCCCCGGCACGCCGAGCACTCCGGTGGCCAGCTCGATCACCGACACCACGGCCACGCTGTCCTGGTCGACGCCGGCCAACAACGGCCGGGCACTGGACACGGTTGACGGCGCGGTCGCCCGCGACCCTGGCTTCGTCGACCGCGTGGCCTACTGGGCAACGGCCTGGGGGACGAGCCGCAGTCTGACCGGGCTCCCGAAGGGCACAGTTCTCTACGCCACCGTGCGGGCACACAACGCCGCCGGCTGGTCCGGCAGCTCCGGCACGGTCACCTTCAAGACCCTCACGACGGTGCCGGACACGCCACCCGTTCCCACTGTCGACAGCATCGGCTCCACGCAGGCGTACGTGACCTGGGGTGCGCCGTCCGACACTGGCGGCCTTCCGCTGAGCGCCAACGGCGGCCAGGTGTCCCGCAACTCGGCGTTCACCGACCTCATCCAGGGCTGGCAGGAGGACGGGTGGCAGGGCAGAAACCTGACGGGCTTGCCCAAGGGCACCACGCTCTACGTCCGCGTCCGGGCGGGTAACGCCAACGGCTGGGGCGGCTGGTCCCCCTCGCGCGCCTTCACCACCAACATCACCCCCGCCAGCGCGCCGGCTCAGCCGAGCGCCAGCGGCATCGGCCCCACCTCGGCCTCCCTGTCCTGGTCCGCCCCGTCCGACGACGGCGGCTCGGACATCACGCACTACGAGATCCAGCGATCGACCAGCTCCAGCTTCACGAGCCCGGTATCGGTGACCGCCTCGGGCTCGTCCACCACCCTCACCGGCCTGCTACCGGGCACCACCTACTACACCCGCACCCGCGCGAACAACGCAGCCGGCGCGGGTGACTGGTCTGCCGCCAGGTCGTTCACCACCCTGTCTGGGCTGCGGGTGGGCGACGGCACGAAGTGGCTCGACGCCATCGTGTGGGTCGGCGACGGCTCCAAGTGGGTGTTGTGCCAGGTCAAGGTCGGCGACGGAACGACCTGGAAGTGAGTCACCCCTTGAGTCTCGCCCTGTCCATGGAGCCGCCCGTCCAGGCGGCCATCGTCACCGCCTGCGGCACCGTCAGCGTCGCCCTCATCGGCGTCGTCGTCGAGCTGCTGCGCCGGCAGCACAAGCGCCTCGGCGAGGTGAAGGCCCACGCCGCAGCCGCCCGCGACCAGGTCCAGAACAGCCACACCACCAACCTGCGCGACGACATCGACCGGGTCCTTGCTGGCCTGGACCAGGTGATCGAGACGCAGCGCCAGCACGGCAAGGACATCGGCGGCCTGCGCGAGGAGCTGCGCACCGAGCGCATCGAGCGCATCGACGTCGAGCGCCGACTGGACAACCACCTCACGGCGCGCTGACCCAGCCGGACTGGGACAGCTAAACGCCGAACAGAACGCCCTCCTGCGCGCAGGCCGCGAGGCCAGCCGAGGAGCACCCCCACATCACCGACGCCCCTTGCGACGGCTGCGCCCGCCTCATCGCCGCAGCCGGAATCGCCCGCGTCGTCACCCCTTACTCGGAGGTACCGCACCCGTGAGCAAGAGCCAGAACGGCTGGAACGCCGGCCCGAAGACCGAGATCCGCATCGTGTCCCCGAAGGTCCCGGGGACGAACGTCGACTTCCCGCAAGGCGTCCTGGCCGGCGACGTCGAGACCGTCCTGATGTACGTGGCGGCCGAGTTCCACCGCACCGTCGAGCCGCTGAAGGACGGCGAGTGCTGGGGCTACTTCTACAAGAACATCGAGGGCAGCAGCGAGCTGTCGAACCACGCGTCCGGTACGGCCATCGACCTGAACGCGCCGGCTCACCCGATGGGTCGGGCGAACACCTTCAGCGCCGCGAAGGTCGCAGCGATCCGCAAGATCCTTGCCTTCTGCGAGGGCGTTGTCCGGTGGGGCGGGGATTACTCGGGCCGCAAGGACGACATGCACTTCGAGATCAACAAGGGCGCATCCGAGGTTGCGCGGATCGCCCGGAAGATCCGAGCCCTGTCGGCCCCGAAGCCGCCGAGCACTCCGAAGCCTCCGGCCCAGCCGGCGAAGCTCGTGGTCGACGGCAAGCTGGGCCCGGCCACGATCCGGCGCTGGCAGCAGGTCATGGGTACGCCGGTCGACGGCAAGATCAGCGACCCGAGCGAGCTGGTCCGAGCGGTCCAGCGCCTCCTGCGCAGCAAGGGCCACCAGATCGACGTGGACGGCCGGGGCATCCGCCAGGACGGCCGGTACTACCTGACCACGTACGCCCTTCAGGGCTACCTCGGCACCGAGCGGGATGGCCGCATGTCCGCCCCCGTCTCCGAGCTGGTGAAGGCCATTCAGCGCCGCCTCAACACCAACAAGTTCTGAACCCACACTCACCCATGGAGGCAGCCCCTATGGACGACTACACGCCCGCTCACGCCGCTCTCGACACCAGCGACGAGGACCGGCGGCGGAAGATCCGCACCGCCTTCCAAGCCTTCGTCAGCGCCTGCGCTGTCCTGATGGTCGGCGTGCCGGTGGCAATGAAGTACCTGGAGCACTCGCTGTCGGCCGAGCAGTACGCGGCCCTGGCCGGCGTTGCTGCGGCCATCACCGCCGGGGCCACCCTGGTAACTCGGGTGATGTCTGCCGGTCCGGTGGTCGCCTGGATCGACCGGTTCGTTCCCTGGCTCTCGGCCAAGGGCAAGTAAGGGGAAGCGCCCGCCTGCTGTCTTGAGCGCGGTGTCCTCAGCCCTCGTGGTCCCCGGTTGCGAGCACGACCACGGCGGCGCTGAGCGTCAGCAGCAACGCGTCTTCGTCCCAGTCGGGATCATCCCGCAGGATTCGACCGACGATGGCCATGCCAACGCTGTTGCCGTGGGCCCTGATGGCAGGCCCGGCCTGGTTGACCATGTCGCGGACCTGTTCGCGGTGCGCCGCGAACGCTTGGTCGAGGGCGGCAAGGTCGCCCGCATCGAAGCTCATGCTGCCTGTCCTTCCGGGTCGGTCGTGCCATCATGCCGCCCCCGTCGCCCCACCCGCTGCGCACGCGCCGTGTGCCAGCGGGTTGGGCGCTTGCTCTGTCTATGGCTTCTTCGTGCCCTTGTTCTTCAATCTCTCGATCTCCTCCATGGAGGTGACCTGCGATTGTTGGCGGCGGGTGCGAGTTGTCGTCGGCTGCTTCTCGAACAACTGTTCGATTGGAGCACCGTCTTCCTTGCACAGGTCCGCGACCATTGACCGGCCCTCGGATGCGACCCTGTACTGCCTGGTTGGCTTCTTAGGGTCTTGGCAGACGTTGCATACGACGAGGCTGATCTTCACAACCGCAACCTTCCCGCTGGTAATCGGACTCCTTGCCATGCATCTGGCAACGAGGCATGACTATACCTTGAGTTGACAGATCGACCGTGGCACACTTCACTTACCCACACGCAAGTTACCCACTTGGTGTACCTTGCAGGTAAGTCAACACGTCAACGAGGGGAGCGGGGGCCATGCCAGCGTCGAAGATCCAGAATCACCAGGAAGCCATTGACTGGATCACGGAAGGCAGGACCTACCGCGAGATGATCGAGCTGTACCGAGAGAAGTACGGCATCGAGACCTCGGTGACGATGTGGGGCAACTTCCGTCGTCGCCAGGGCCTGGAGCCGCGCCTTACTCGGGACAGCAACCTCATCCCCTGGAAGATTGAGCCGGAGCACCGCTACAACTGGCACGTCATGATGCTGCGGGCAGAGGCACGCCGGCGTGACGGTAAGAAGCTCCCTGCCCGCGAGGCGGCTGAGCTGGATAGCTGGCTGGCCAAGCGCAAGGCAGAGGACTCCGTGGTGCACTACGACCCCGAGACCGAGCAGGGCTTCTTCCTGGTGCCTCGCCGGCCGGGCATCGACACGGACCTGATCCGCGTCCCAGAGGCGGTCACGACCATGCGGAAGTCTCACGGCTCCGGCGGCAAGTAGGCGTACGGGGTCACCGCGGCCTCCCCTCCCCCATACAGAAGCCCCCCAGCAGATTGCTGGGGGGCTTCCTCGTGCCTGGGGTCAGGCAGCCAGGCGCATGTCCCACCTGAGCTTGCTGAAGATGGGCGTCGCAGTCATCTCCTCGTGCACCGGGGCCACCTCTTCCTGCGGGACCTCGATCGGGTCCTCCAGGGGGTCGTGCTCGTCGACCGGCGTCGCCGGCTCAGTCGCCGGCTCCTCGCTGGACGGCGGCGAGGTGGGCTCCTCGTCGATGGGCGCCTGATCGGCCGGCTCCTCGGAGGGAGCCTCGCCGGCTGGGGTCTCGTCGACCGGCGGCCTGGAGGGGGTCTCGTCAGCCGGCACGTTCCACGGAGCATCGCCAGACGGAGCCTCTTCGACCGGCGGCTTGGAGGGGGCTTCCTCGGCCGGCGGCTTCGAGGGAGTCTGGTCGGCCGGCGGCGGATCGACGGGCAGGATGATGGGCGGCGTCGGAATGGTCGGCGGCTCGGCGGGGATGGTGGTCGGGGGCTCGGCCGGCGTGTTGATCGGCGGTGCCGTTGGAGGCGTGGCCGGCGGCGTCTCGACCGGGTTGCTCGGCTCCTGCGGGACGGGCACTGAAGGCACGTTCGGAGCCGAGGGGTCGAGCGGTTCGATCGGGTCGTTCGGCCCGACCGGACCCAGGACGGGCATGGGCAACGTGTTGTCGCCGAGGATGATCCGGGCAACCGTGGAGCGCAGAATCGGCTCGACGGTCGCCAGCTCCTTCTGGTTCTTCGGCGAGTTCTCGCCCGGATCGACCAGCAGGCCCATGGCGTACGCGGCCTGGGTCATGTCTGCCGGGATGACGACCGTCGAGTCCAGCCCGTGCGCCCACCGCTTCAGCCGGCCGGCGTCGGTGCCGTACATGATCCAGCGTTCGCCCTTGATGAGGTTGTTGTACTCACCTGAGTCGGGCGGGACGTTGGTGAACCAGTTCTCCACGCCCTCGGGGGTGGCGAACACCTTCATGCGGTTGCGCTGCATGTGACCCGTGCGCGGGTCCTTGTAGGCGAAGGTGAAGGTCAAGCTGTCGGGGCCCACCCATGCCTCGACGTGCATCACCGCCCCGTCCTTGGCAACGCAGGTGGCCACCAGGTCGGAGTTGTCCGTGCCCGAGCAGTCCCAGTCGGAGCCGGTCTGGACGGAGCTGAAGACCGGGTTGTTCCACGCCTCGGCCGCCGAAGCCGGCACCACGCCATGGTTGCCCATGATCATCGGGGCCACCACCGCGCCGAGCACAGCAGCCGCCGTTGCCGTAGCGAACTGACGGCCTGCGCTGGCCATCCTGTCCCCGAGCGTGCGGACAGGCTTGCGGTGTGCAGCTTCATGCGACCGCGACCGCGCCCGCTTCTGATCGAACGCCCGGTAGCTCGACAGCGGATCGGCCGTCGGCATGGCCGCTTCCACCCAGTGACGGATCGCGTCCGGGTGGACCAACGGCATGGACTGCTGGATGAGGTGCACGACCGACTCATGGTTGAGGGCCGGGTCGACGAAGATAAGGCCCCGGTCAGGGAAGGAGACGCACTCCAGTCCGGTCTGCCGTTGAACGATCTTCACTCATGGTTCCTTGTTGCTTGGGGGTGGGGAGGGTGGCCAGTCCCGTCTACGGGACGAAGGCTTGCTCACTGTAATGGTTGTTACCGATCAACTTGTCGATCAACGTGCGTGCTATACGTCATCGGCCATGGACTTGACCAGCGCAAGAAGCGCCTTCCGCTTGTCGGGACTCAGCCGTTCGTACCCGGCCATGATCACCTGTTCGTCACTGTCTGGCACCCGTTCGCGGTAGACGTGCACCTCTGGCGGTACTGCGTGCCCGGCCGATTCTGCGGCGGCCAATGTCACCTGCTCCACTGGTAGGCCGAGGGCGTGCGCCAGCGCCTCCAACACTTCCGGCTTCGGCATCGCCGGCCGGTCGGTCGTGGCGAGAGCGCCGACCATGGTCTTCTTCAGCGCATCGCCGCCCCGTTCGGCGATGTCGCGGTAGGAGTCCCTGGTCTTCCTCTGATGTTCGGCGATCAGCCGAGCAAGCCCGTGATCTGCCACGATGCCTCTCTTCTCGGGGTTGAATCGTGCTCCATCGGGGCGGAACCCTACCCCCCTGATCATCCGTTCGTCCAATCTTCCGGACGACTGTCCGGGAAACTGGACAGCCGAAGATCGAGATGGGTACGTTGGCGATCACCTGCGGTGAGGACGCGCTGGTGAAGGAAAGTTTCAGGGGTGACGCACGTAGTTGCCACCCATGATCGGGACTGCTACAACGGGGGATGGGCCGCAACTTACCCACTGGCCCAGGTGGAGGTACGACGCACAGTGCAGGACCAGATCACGACCATCACCACGACCGACGGACACGCGGTTGTCTACATCGACCGCGAGGGCGAGGAGTGCTACTTCGACCTCGGCCGCGTGGCCACTGCTGACACCACCCGCCAGGTCGATCTGATCCTGGAGGAGGAGGGCCTGGAGGCCGTGCTCCCGTGGGAAGCGCCGGCCGAGCTGCTGGACAACGGCATGACGCGCATCTGGTGTGCCGAGCGGGTGCCCGCGTGACGTTGACCCTGAGCAAGCCGAGCCAACTCGGCAACACGGAGAAGGTCCCCGAGTTCGACGTCCCGCGCGACGGCTGGAAGCGACCCCTGGTCGTGCCGATCGACGGCGGCAGGCCGGCGGCCCACACGCGGGTGACCACGTACATCGACTGCATCGACGACAAGTCCAACCTGGACGTCTACCACCAGCGCATGGTCCTTCTGGGCGCGGCCAAGAAGCCGAGCCTGCTGGACGCGGTTCGTCTGCTCGACCCCGAGGACGCGAAGGACAAGCGCCAGCTCAACGCCATCGCCGAGCGGGCGCAGGAGATCGCGGGCGCCAACGACAAGCGGGAGAAGGGCAGCCACCTTCACCACCTGTCGGAGTTCGTCGACCGGGGCGAGCCCTTGCCACCGTGCAGCGAGGCTGACCTGGTGGACATGGCCGCGTACAAGATGGCCACCGTGCAGCTCGACGTGGTGCACATCGAGAAGCTGGTGGTGGTGGGCGAGAACAAGACCGCCGGCACCCCGGACCGCGTGAGCTACTACGACGGCCCCGGCCCGCTGGTCGACGGCAAGCGCATCCACATCAAGGGCAACCTGATCACCGACCTCAAGACCGGGTCGGTCGAGTACGGGGCCTTCAAGATGGCGATGCAGCTCTCCGACTACAGCAAGGGCATGTTCTACGACCCCACGAAGTTCCCGGTCGACATGGAGGACGCCAAGGCGTTCGCCCGCTGGAAGAAGACCGAGTTCCCCGAGGAGCTGGCGCGTGCCGCGTACACGCCGCTGCCCGACGTGAACCAGGACTGGGGCCTGATCATCCACCTGCCCGCCGGTAGTGGAGTGGCCACCGTGTACTGGATCGACCTGCGGGCGGGATGGGAGGGCGTCCTGGCGGCGAAGGTCGTCCGGGCGCTGCGTCGGCAGAACAAGGTGCTGCACCCCTTCGAGCCCACTGTGTCGCTCGACACCGGCCCCGAAGTTGCATCGAACTGAGCCGGTGGGTAAGTTAAGGTAAGTGAGAGAGAGGAGCACGGCCGCGTGACAATCGCAAGTGACCCAGCGGGTCGAGGCACAACCGTCACCATCAAGCACGGCAAGGGCTACCAGGACACCTGGACGGTGTTCAAGGGCCAGCTCCCCGAGGTCCGTGAAGACCTGATCGACTTCTTCGGCATGAACCGCTCGGAGGTCGAGTCCCTGACGCTTCACGACCTGGTGGTCAACGCGACGAGCATCGCCCACGGCGTGGGCAACGTCGCCGGCTTCCTCGGTGGCACCGTCCTGGCCTCCGGCCCGAAGCCTGCGGACAGGCCACGGTCGTCCGCCTCGGGCGATGACCCGTGGATCGACGCCGGCACCACGCCGGCCAAGCCTGCGGAGAACCCGCTGCTCGGCCTGATCAAGGCGGCCCTGGACGTGCCGTCGCTCGAACGCCTCTGGGCTGAGAACCAGGCGGCGTTCTCGGACCCGGCCATCATGGACGCCTGGAAGGCGCGCGGCCGAGAGATCCGCAAGTGAAGGAGCTGGCCGCAGGGCTCGCCCTTCTCATGACGCTGCTGTGCGGCGTCTTCACCTGGTTCACCGGACCGTGTGAGCTGTGGACGTACAGCAAGGCTGGCAACGTGCCGGCCCGCTGCGCCTCGCGCTGACATCAGTCCATCCCCCGCACGTAGGTGGGTAAGTGTAGGTCACTTGCCCGCCCAGAGTATCGCAATGGGTAAGTTGCGGCAACCGCCGCACAGACAAGAGGAGCAACACTCGTGGGATTCCAGTTCGCCAAGCCGTCCGAGTTCGCTGGTGGCACGTTCTTCAAGCCGCTGGAGCACATGAACGACCTGGCCCTGCTGATCGAGCCGAAGCGGATCGACCGCAACGTGGAGTCGACCTACAACAACGTCACCCGCGTCCGCGACGAGGTGACCGCCGACATCACCGTCTTCGGCACCAGCGAGGCCCTGGAGAAGGGCGTGCCGACCGCCGTCATCAAGAGCGCGCGGGTCACCCACGGCATGCTCACCTCCACCCTGGAGAAGATCATGGGCGGCGCGATGGTCGGCGTCGTGGCCAAGGTCCCGACGAAGGCCGGCAGCGGCTACGCCTTCCGCGACGTCTCGGCCGCGATCGAGGGCCAGGTAGGCACCTACTACGGCAACCGCGAGGCTGCCGTCTCCGAGGCCCTGGCCTCCGGTGCCATGCCGTCGTTCGACGCCTGAGCCGAAGGGCGTAGCAGTTGCTGACTCCTGGTAGGTCGCTCAGCCTGCACGCCGAGTCCGGCCGTGAACTCCCCCGGGTGCCCGCGTTCTCTCAGCTCTACGAGCGGGGAACGCGGCCCCGGCACGGGGAAGTCATCATGGTCGCCGGCCGCAGCGGCACCCAGAAGTCTGGGTTCGCCTTGTTCTGGGTGGCCCAGATGAACCTGCCCACCCTGTACTTCTCGGCCGACATGTCCGCCTTCACCGCCAGCTCCCGGCTCGCCTCCATGGCCACCGGCGAGACCACCGAACAGGTGGAGGCGGGGATGGCGACCGACCCCAAGAAGTACCTGAAGGCACTGGCCGACAGCCGAATCACGTTCTCCTTCGGAGCACCAATTAAATGGGAGTCCGTTGATGAGGAATTGGAAGCTTATGTCGAATTATTTAATTCGTATCCACAAATAATTGTGTTCGACAATTTAATGGACTTTGAGGGTGGTGAATCCGACTACACCGAGCAGATGGCGGTGATGTCCAGCGCCACCGAGCTGGCGCGAGCCACCGGGGCAACGATCATCATCCTCCACCACGCCAGCGACAAGAGCTGGGAAGCCAAGTCCGATCCATGGGCGCCGCCGTCCCGAGACCAGGTCAAGGGCGGCTTGTCGGAGAAGCCCGAGCTGAGCCTGAGCGTGGCTCTCGACCCCAACTCCATGGAGTACCGGGTCGCCACGATCAAGCAGCGCATGGGCCCTTCCGATCCGACCGCGAGGAAGTACGCGGTGATGTGGTGCGAGCCGGAGTTCACCCGGTTCCACAACACGTCGCCGCTCCAACGACAGATGCAGGGGGCGCGGCAGTGATCTACGGCAACACGGTGAAGATCGACGACGAGGACTTCGAGATCGTGGCCCAGGCCGGCGAGTACGGCTACGACTGGAACATCGCCGCCCTGCTGAAGTCCCCTGGGGGCGGGCTGTTCTACGCCCACGCCAGCGGCTGCTCGTGCACCAGCTTCACGGAGAAGGTCACCAGTCGAGGCGACCTGCGGCCGGTCTTCGAGTGGCAGGAGGCGCTGGAGATGGCGCGTCGACAGGAGCACTTCGACACCTCGCACCTGATCACGTTCGCCGAGCGCCTTCGCGCTGGGGCGGGTGGGTAAGTGTCGGCGACCGGGGAGCGGCACCGGGGCAAGCCGTGCAAGGACTGCGGGGGCAAGAAGGGGCCCAACCAGCAGACCGAGCTGCGGTGCTACCGGTGCCGGCTCCTGGCCCGACGTCAGCGCCGCGAGCGAGCCCACGGCTACCGCGTCATGCGGGTCTACGGGATCAGCGCGGGGGAGTACCGGCTGCTCTACGAGTACCAGGGCAAGCGGTGCGCCATCTGCGAGAGGGCGACCGGGGCGACCAAGAAGCTGGCCGTCGACCACGACCACGCCCGCGAGGAGCTGGAGGGTAGCCGCGCCTCGGTGCGCGGCCTCCTCTGCGGGCCCTGCAACGAGATGTTGGGGCACGCCCGGGACGACCCGAAGTTCTTCCTGCGCGCCGTCAACTACCTGATCAACCCGCCAGCGAGGGAGGTGCTGAGCCTTGACGAACTACCCACCGAGGCGTGACCGGCTCGCCGAGCTGGCCGCAGAACGAGGCGGTGACTGGGCCCGCTGGCTCCAGCTCCGCGAGTGGCCGCAAGGCCCGGACCCGGCGACGGTCGCGTTCGACATGGACGCCCTGGCCGAGTCCTACGAGCGCGACGAGGAGCACTACGGCGTGCGCCAGATCGCCGCCGTGGAGGACTTCTTCCACATCGACATGAGAGGGGTGTGATCAGCGATGCCACGCACGTTCGTTGACGACCGGCACGTCTTCCGGGGAGTCGCGGTACTCAGCTTCGAGGCGGACCCGGACCACTGGAACGAGAACCGCCACAAGCCTTGGCAGGAGCGGATCGAGGTCGGCCCGTACACGTCGACCAGCTCGGCCAGCTCGGTGCTCACCAGCCAGATCAACCAGCGGTTGTGGGGCCGGCGGTTCGGCACCCCGGACCCGGCGATCGAGCGCTGGATCGAGCAGGCGACGACCACCTGGGAGCGCGTGGCGTGAGCGACGACGGCGAGCGTCCGGCCCTCACGGCGGTGCTGGACCACTACGACGTGCACTACAGCCCTTACAAGGTGTCGCAGATGGTGAAGTGCCCGCTCCATGAGGACCGGACGCCGTCGTGCTCGGTCAACACCGACAAGGACTTGTGGAACTGCCACTCCTGCGGCAAGGGGGGCGACAGCTACGCGCTGATCATGGAGAAGGAGCAGATCAACTATGTCGGAGCACGCACCCTTGCGTCCTCTCTCGGATTCGCAGCGGGAAGCGCTGGAGGAGGCGACGACCGCCTATCAGGGAGCGCTTACGCGGGACGTCGCAAGGTATCTGGTGGCAAGGGGGATCGACCGGGAGGTGGCGGTTACCGCCCGTCTTGGCGTCGTTAGCGACCCCTACCCCGGGCACGGCCGGTTCGAGGGCTGGATGGCCATCCCGTACCTGGACCCGCAAGGGCGACCGGTGCAGATCCGCTTCCGCTGCATGGAGGAGCACAACCACAGGGCACTGGGTCACGGCAAGTACATGACGATCCAGGACGACCCGGCCCGCATGTACGGGATCGACTCCATCCACCAGGCCGACGACGAGATCCATGTAGCCGAGGGCGAGCTGGACCGGCTGATCCTGCGCCACAAGCTGGGCGTCCACGCGGTGGGTGCGCCGGGCGCGGAGAGCTGGAAGGGCCGGCACCGCCGGATGCTCGCCGGCTTCAGCCGGATCTGGGTGTGGGCTGACCCGGACGACGCTGGCGCGAAGCTGCTGATGAAGATCACCCGCTCCCTGCGGCAGGCCAAGGGCGTGCGCCTGCGAGACGGCGACGTGAGCGACACCTATCTGCAAGGCGGGGCTGAGGCCCTGATGCGTGCGTGGAAGGGGAACGACCAGTGACCGACGAGGAGTACCAGGAGGAGGCGTTCCTCGATCTGGTGAGCATGCTCTGGACCGACAACGGCCTGGAGCTGAGCGGCAACACCCTGCTGCGCCTGCGGCAGCGGCGTGAGTACGTCCGCGCTGCGCTGCCGGGGCTCGACGAGCGGGTGCCCATGTACCCCGAGGGTGCCGCCTGGATGGCCGAGTACCAGCACCGAGCCGACCGGTGGGTGGCAGACAACAAGGTCCGCGCCGAGCACGGGCAGGCGGCGTGGGACGGGGTGATCCTCCAGACCGCGTACATCGCCCTGTCGCAGACCGACGACGAGCTGCGGGAGAACGAGCTGCTGGACCTGGCCGCCATCTGCGTCGCCGGCTACGAGGCCAGCCGGGCGCGGCGGGCGACCGCATGAACGGCTGGCACTTCGACCAGGCCACCCAGGAGTGGGTGCGCTGGGTCGACGGCGAGGTGGTTGTCCGCGTCCCCCTGGAGAGCCTGGGCGACTACGTGCGGTGGCTGGAGCGGGTGACGTGACCGACCCGCCCAGCACCTTGCCGGGCAGACCTGGACCACGGCTGAGGGCCGCTTGGGACGCCATGACTGGCGACACCCAGGCGGCCTTCCTGCCTCACCTGCTCGGCACCACGCCGGCCGAGTACCTGGCCGACTGGCTGCACCGCGCCGGCACTCCCGTGTCGGCCTCCACGATCCGCACGTACCGGCGAGCCCTCGCCAGATCGGAGCAACCCAGTGAGTGAGCTTGTCGACGAGCTGCTGAGCAAGCCCGTGGGCCCGGAGATCCCGGCCCGGACCACCAACCCCGACCGCGACTTCACCAAGCAGGTGGAGGTGACCGGCGACCTCGCAGCTGTGACCGTGCGGGGATCGGCGGAAGAAGTAACTGTCGATGCCGCGGTGACCCATCTCCGCAGCCAGGGCCTCAACACCGAGGACTGGATCGCCACCGGCTTCCGTAGCTCCGAGTGGACGATGGCCAACGGGGACACCGGGGTCAGCACCCGCTACACCTACGCCCGCGCCGGCTCGGCCGAGGCTGAGCGGCCGAACCTGGACGAGCTGCTGGCGAACATCGGCACCCATCAGCCGGCGCCCACGGCACGAAGCGAGGGCGACCACGGATTCATCGTCGCCTTGGGCGACATGCAGTTCGGCAAGATCGACGGCGACGGGGTGGAAGGCACCCTGCGCCGGACCATCGACTGCCTGGACAAGGCGGCCGACCGGCTCATGGACTACAGCAACCAGCTCGACATCGGTCACGTCCACCTGGCCTGGCTCGGTGACCACGTCGAGGGCTTCGTCTCGCAGGGCGGGTCCAACACCTGGCGGACCCAGCTCACCCTCAACGAACAGATCAGGCTCACCCGCCGGGTGATGCTGCATGCGCTGGTGACCTTCGCGCCGATCGTCACCAAGCTGACCATGGCCGCCGTCCCCGGCAACCACGGCGAGGCCGTGCGGCTCAACGGCAAGGGCCTGACCCGGTACGACGACAGCCACGACACGGAGTCCCTGATCGCGGTCGCCGACGCCGCCGCGCTCAACCACGCCGCGTTCAACCATGTCCAGTTCTTCGTGCCGCAGACCGACGAGCTGACCGTGGTCGTCGACGTCGCCGGCACGGTGGTTGCCCACGCCCACGGCCACCAGTGGAGGCCCGGCAAGCACTGGGAGTGGTGGCGCGGCCAGTCCTTCAACCGCGCCTCGGCCATGCACCAGGCGGACCTGCTCCTGGCGGGCCACCTGCACCACGAACACGTCGACACCGACGGGCCCCGGACGTTCGTGCAGCCGCCGGCCATGGAGTCCGAGAGCACCTGGTGGAGGCATGCGAAGGGCACGACCGGAGCGCCTGGCCTGGTGCTCCTGGTGACGAAGGACGGACAGACCAACATCAAGGAGGTGGTGAGGTGACCGGCGAAGCCAACTGGACCGTGCTGGAGATCCCCGGCGTCAGCGAGGTGGCCGTGCGCGCCGCCCGCAAGGTGGCCCGGGACTACGCCAGCCTCGTCGAGTACGACGACATGTACCAGGACGCCCTGATCCACCTGGCCACGAAGTCCGATCTGGTGCACGCCTACGTGGACGGGCCGGACGGCCTGGGCGGGCTGCACCACTGGCTGTGGTGCCGGCTCGTCAACGGCATCAACGTCAGCAAGTCCAACCGGACCCGGTCGCTGGATGCCCTGCTCGCTGGCGGCGCTGATGAGTAGCTACGACCGGCCGATGGTGGAGCACCTGCTGCCCACCGCCTGGGACTCCAGCTTCGCGTTCGGCTTGGTCAACCCGACCATGCCGGACCCGGACATGCCCAAGGCGAAGGCCAACCCCAAGCACGGCAACACGCTGTACGCCCACATCGCGGACATCAAGTCGACGTGGAAGCGGGCGTACATCCCGCTGGAGGAGCGCCAGGCCCTGGTCCTGCGGTACGGCATGGGCTGCCTGGAGCGAGAGATCGGCGTCATCCTCGGCGTCCCCCGCCGGACGGTCTCTGACCGCTTGGTCCGGGGCGTCGGGCGGATCGTCGCGCACCTCAACGGCGAAGAGTTCACATCCGAGTGGGTAAGTGTAGGGAGCGAAGAGAACCAGTGATCAGCCTCAACCTTGAGCCCGAGTACGAGTTCGGCCCGACCGGCGAGGTCGTCTACGACCGGACCTACAGCCGCACCAAGCCGGACGGCACCAAGGAGACCTGGCCCGAAACCGTGGAGCGGGTCGCCGCCGGCAACTTCGCCCTGGTCTACGGACCGAAGGCGACCTGGTCCGCCGAGGTGACCGAGGAGTACACGCGGCTGAAGGCGTTCATGCTGCGCTTCGCCGTCATCCCCGCCGGCCGCCACCTGTGGGCCACGGGCGTCAGCGGACGACAGTTCTTGTTCAACTGCCACGTCGCCGGCTGGCAGAGCGACAAGCTGTCCGAGCACTTCCGGTTCGCCTTCCTCCGGCTCATGGAGGGCGGTGGAGTGGGCGCCAACTACAGCTCGCGCTTCCTGACGAAGTTCGGCCCGCCGAACCGGCAGCTCCGCGTGCACATCGTGTGCGACCCGATGCACCAGGACTACGCCGACATGAAGGCCGCCGGTCTGCTCTCCGACGAGTACGACTCGGACTGGGCCGGAGCCTTCGAGGTGGAGGACTCCCGCGAGGGCTGGGCGGACGCGCTGGTCGACCTGATCGACACCTACATGACCCCCGATCCGGTCAAGCACAAGAACCGCGTCTTCGACGTCTCGCGCGTCCGCTGCAAGGGGAGCCGGCTCAAGACCTTCGGCGGCACCGCCTCGGGTCCGGCCCCCTTCGCCCAACTCCTCCACCGGACGAGCGAGGTACTGAACCGGGCTGACGCCCGCGCTGATGAGCTGCCCTTCGACGGCTCGATGGTGACCCCGCTCGACGCGATGGAGATTGACCACGCCATCGCCGAGTGCGTGGTGTCCGGGGGCAACCGGCGCAGCGCCCGCATGTCCATCGTGCACTGGCGTGACCCCTTCATCCAGGACTTCATCGCGGCGAAGCGGGACTCGGGCCTGCACTGGACGACGAACATCAGCGTCGAGATCGACAACGCCTTCGTGCAGGGGGTCCTGGTCGGCGAGGCCGAGGCGACCGAGATCCACCGTCTGGTGACTGCCGCCGCGTTGGCCAACGGCGAGCCGGGCTACTGGAACAGCGAGTACAGCAACATCGGCGAGATCAACGAGATCGTGGCGACCAATCCGTGTGGCGAGATCCCGCTCCCCGAGAGCGGCGCGTGTGTGTTGGGCCACGTCAACCTGAACGCCTTCGCGCCGACTCGGCGGGGCGGTCCGGTCGACTGGCTTGGTCTCGACGAGGCGCACCGGCTCATGACGCGCTTCCTGATCAGGGCGACATCCGGCGACATGCTGGACGCCGGCCAGAAGGCGGTCATGGAGTCGGAACGCCGCATCGGGGTCGGGCACTTCGGGGTGCAGGCGTTCTTCGCCAAGCGGGGGTACGCCTACTCGGCGGTCCCGAAGATCGCCCGGCTTCGCCAGGAGCTGCGCGACATGAAGGACGTGGTCCGGGAAGCCGCTAGGGCGTACGCCTTCGAGCTGCGCATCCCCGAGCCCGTCAAGACCACCTGCGTCGCGCCGACGGGCACGATCGCCAAGCTGCCGGGCACCACCGAGGGCTGCGAGGCCATCCACTTCAGGTACTTCATCCGCAGGGTGCGGTTCAGCCTGAACAGCGCCGAGGAGCGGGCGAAGGTGGAGGGCTTCCGCGAGCAGGGCTTCACCGTGGAGACGTGCGTCTACGACGCCTCGGGTAACACGGCAGTCGTCTCGTTCCCCACCAAGGAGACGCTGCTCCAGGAGGTGGAAGACCTCGGCTACGGCAAGTACGAGGCGATCGACCTGGTGCAGAGCAGCGGGGAGATGACCCTCGACGAGCTGCTGTCCTTCCAGGCGATGTACCAGACGGAGTACGCCGACAACGCCGTCTCGTTCACGGCCAACATCAAGCCTGACCTGGGCCTGGACGAAGCCGCGGTGACCATCGGTCGGTGGCTACACCTGCTCAAGGGGACGACGATCATGCCGGACAACGGGAGCCGGCCGCAGGCCCCGTACGAGGAGATCACCGAGGCCCAGTACAAGGCGGCGAGCGCAACCCTGGTTGCTGACGGCATCGACGAGGACTGTCAGACCGGGGCCTGCCCAGTTCGGTAGCCTGCCGACATGACCGATCGGCCGGGCGTCTACGTGGTGTTCACCAGGTATGCCCGGTCGGTCTCCTGGGCCCTGAAGCGGGGCTGGTCCCTGGCCACCGTGCTCGACAGGATCGACGCCCGTGAGGCGCAGCGCAACGAGAAGGCCCCCCAGCAGTGATGCTGGGGGGCCTCTTGGTTTACGGCCGGGAGGTGGATCTCGGGTGTGGCACAAGACGCCATGTCCCAAGCTCTCTGCAACGGAGCCCAGCCGCAAGCACCAAGCCCTCGGTTCCCTGCAACGGAGCCCGGCCGCAAGCAGGGTTCGCGGCCGGAAGAGTTGCCTGGCGAAAAACGCCGTTGGCGAGACACAGCTTCCGCCGTGAGCCGTCAATGGAGTCCGGCCGCGAACAGGTCCCAGGGTAACGCAGGGGCCCGACAGGTTGAAGCCCGACACGATGCGCGCCGGCACGAGGAAGGCCCCCCAGCGTGATGCTGGGGGGCCTTCTCGTTGTTGTCAGCACCCAAGTCTGACACGACAACAGAGTTGCGATCCTTCACGCCCCGAAGGGCGGCAGGCAGGATGCTTCCTGCTGCCTCTGACGTTACGGTGTTGCGATCCTTCACGCCCCGAGGGGCGGCACCTCCCGCCGAAGCAGGAGCGGATCGACCATACAACAGGTGGTCGACGGGTGGAAGTGTCAGCTCGCCGACTTGGCGTAGCCGACGAACGCCTTCCAGGTCTGCGGGTTGAACGTGAGCGTGCCGCCGTCCCGGTCCTTGGTGTCGCGCACCAGCACGACTCCAGGCAGGTTGTCAGCCACCTCTACGCACGATCCGCCGTTGGCACCCGAGCGAGACGACTTGCGCCACTTGGCACCGGTTATGTCCATGTCTGCGCCGCTTCCTTGATCAGTTCGAGTGACTGCCTACGCGAGAGGGCTTCGCCCCGGACCGCCTCCCATACGCGCTGGAGAGTAGCAAGTCGATCAGGCTGATTCACGACTCGCGCCTCCACCTGGTGGTCCAGGTGGGCGACTACCGTCCCGTCCGGCAGGGTGGCCAGGATGAAGCCCCCCTGCAATCCAGGGTAGACCCCCGCGTCTTCAGCCACCACGAGTATCTGGACGTGGGGCAGCTCGGCCATCTTGATCAGGTGATCCACCTGCTCCCGCATGACGCCGGCATGTCCGTTCATCTGCCGCCGCAGGACCATCACATCGAGCACGGCAACGAGCGGCAGTGGGTTGTCCCGAATCAGGGCAGCTTGCCGCTCCAGTCGGGACGCCACTCGCCGCTCCACTTCGTCGGCTGGCAGCAGGCCGTCGGCAAGGCTCGCCCTTGCGTAAGCCTCGGTCTGAAGGATGCCGGGGATGTAGGCGGGCTCGTACCAGCGGAGCAGTGTCGCTTCCCTCTCCAGCTCAATCCACTCACGCAACCACTCGGGATCGACCTTCGACAGCTCGCGGAGCATCCGGGTGAACCGGCCGCCCTTCTCCCTGTGGCAGGCGGGGTCGTGCGCCCGGTCGACAGCCAGGACGTAGTCAGGCGTCAGCGCGCGGCTGGCTGTCTCGACGGAGCTGACATGGGATGCCGAGTAGCCGATCGACCTACCGAAGTCCTCTTGGCTAAGGCTGAGCGTCGCCCGCAGGAGACGAAGCTCCATCACGACGAACTCCAACGCGCTGCCCATGGCTGCCCACCTTCTGCCCAAGTTCCCCGGCGTCTCACTCACAGCTACTCAAGGGCACTCACCCGTAGTGATTGACCAGCTCAATCAGCGTGAGCGCATATCGAAGATAGACCCGTCCTATCCAGACTGTGAAGTGCGCGGTGCCGAGTTGCTTCCCCCGTGGTACCTCGGCACCGCGCCCCGAGGAGTCGGGGTCCGGGTCGTGGAGGGGACGTGTAGGTCGCGGCCCGGACTCCGTGTAGCAGGCAGGAGGGGCGCGATCGTGGACGACGACGATGCCGACCTGGCCCAACCACGGCACCGGCCGCATCGCTCGAAGCGCTTCCGTTTGAGTGGGCGGAAGTGCGCGTGCCCCTCCTGCCGCACCCCCCGCAAGCCGAAGCGTGCGGCCAGCGCGGCCGAGCAGCCGATCGCCCGCTTCGACGCACCCCCCAGCGGACTCATCCCGCAGTACAACCCCACCTGGACTCACTGGAACGCCCCTACGGAGATCAACTGGACGCTGGCCGCCGAGACCAGGACCCGATGGCAGGAGACCTTGTGAACAAGCTCAGCGAGCTGACCGCCCCACCGCGCTCCCTCCCGGCAGCCGACCTCCCCAGATCGCACGCCGGGGCGACGCCACACACTCCACTGCGCCCGATGTGGTTCTGTCGGGCGGACGGGCAGCACTGGCCCTGCGGTGAAGCTCGGCTACGGCTGAAGGCCGAGTTCGAGGACAACGGGGTTGGCCTGACGATCTACCTGGCGGGGATGTACTACATGGCGGCCAGGGACCTGTATCACCTGAACCCGCACGATGGACCGAACCCGACCGACCTGTTCAGGCGCTTCGTCGGCTGGGGTCATCACCGCCGGCCCATCGTCGAACCCCCGATGACGGCCGGCGGCGCGTAGTTCCGTCGACCCCGAGACGCCCGGCCTGGCCGCCTCCCGTGGAAAGCAGACGACCAGACCGGGGTGAAGGTGCACCACCGGCGCGAGGACCGAATCCCCGCATGGCAGTACACCGAAAGGAGATCGTCTCATGACGATCAAGAGTCCGCTCGACCTGTACGAGGTCGATGCCACCGGCGTGAACCTCCGGAAGCTCTGCGGAGGCGGCATCACCAACACGATGGAGAGCTGCGTCGCCGCCGCCATCCTGCCGGGCAGCGAGGACGCCATCATCCTGGGCGACACGAAGCTGGGTGCCGACTCGCCGACCCTGCGGTTCACGCGCGGCGAGCTGGACAACTTCTTCGCGGCGTACCAGGCCGGCGAGATCATCTGATCGACCAGGGCTGGCCGCGTGCGCTGCGCGGCCAGCCCGCACCCAGGGGGAACAATGACGCTGGTGACGCATCATTGGCACGGTTACGGCCCGTGGGCGGGTCCGCACCAGACCTTCGAGACCAAGAACGACCATGTGCGACGGCCCGGCGAGACTCCCGGCGACGCCGCTACGGTCGCGTTCATCCGGGCGTCGACACCGCCCCTGTATAACGGCCACTACCTTCTGCGCCGTGACCAGACGGCACGGGAGCGGACATGGACCGACATCCAGGGGCCGCTGGCATGGCTGGCCGACACGTATGCCCAGCAACCGCCCGACCCGCAACTGAGCTACCTCGATGTGGCTGCCCGACTTGAGCACACCAGCGATTCGCTGAGGCATGGAAGCGACACGATCTGGCACTACACCGCGAGCCTGAACGGCAACAGGGTCGTCGTGTTCTCGGTGATCTGCTGTCCGCATCGCTTCGCCACCACCGTGCCGTGCCCCCTCCCGCCGAACTGACCTTCGACACTGGGAGAAGCACATGTCCCTTGAAATGATCCTCGGCCCCGAGGCCGCCAACGCCGTTCTCAGCGAGTGGCCCGAGCACCCGTACACACTGAAGCTCCCGAGCGGCAGCCCACTCGGAAGGGTGGTCAACGCGCAGACGATCCGCGGCTTCCTCGACGCCGGCTGCGCACCGAGCAACTACGTGAACGTGTTCCACAAGGGCGAGGGGCTGCATCCAGCCCGCTTCACCGCCGACGACCGGGTGGCGCCAGCCTCCGTCCAGCTCCTGCTCGACCAGGGTTGCACCATCCAGCTCCGCGAGCTGAATCGCTGGTTCCCCCCGTTGAGCGCGATCTGTTCGAGCATCCAGGCAGAGACCGGCTATCCGGGGTACGTCACCGCCTTCATCACGCCGCCTAGCAGGCAGGGGCTTGACTACCACTGGGATCAGTACCTCGGGATCGTGGTGCAGCTTCAGGGGACGAAGACGTGGGAGCTGTTCAAGCCCATGGTCGACGCGCCCTACCGCGACCACTCCATGTCGACGAACCTGTGGCAAGACGACTGGGTCAAGCGGTGGCAGGAGGATGGCCCTTACCAGACGGTTGAGCTGACCCCCGGCGATATCCTCATGCTGCCGCGAGGCTGGGTGCACAACCCGCACTCGCGCAACTCCGCAGCGACCAGCGTGCACTTGACCTTCGTGCTGAAAGAGCGCGTACCGCTGTGGGTCGCCGAGCGGTTGGTTGGCAGTGCAATCCGCGACCCCCGCTTCCGCGCCGTCATCCCTCCTTCAGGGCTCAATCCCGCGACCATGCCACAGACAGTCGCGGAGGCGCGGTCGCTCCTAATTGACTACCTCTCCGGGCTGGACCTTGAGGAGATGTCGGGGGCGCTGCGGCGCGCTGCTCAGCAGGAGACGAGCCACGCCACGCTGTGAAGCAGAGCGAAGCGGGCCAGCCTGATCGAGGCTGGCCCGCTTCGCTCTACGCGGGTACCGGTACCTTCGGCGTCCGCAGCCCGAGGTGATCGAGCAGGCGACGCGCCCGGTCCGGACCGGTACCCAGTGCGGCAGCCGCCCGGCGTACCGGTACGGTTCCGTCCTCGTCACGCGGTACGCGCTTCGCGTCACCCAGTACGGCCAGCAGCTCCTCGTCGGTAGCCGTACCGGCAGCCTTGCGGGTACGCCGAGCCGGCCCCGGAATGACGATCGCTGGCTCGGTCGGTACGGGGTTCGCCGGGTGTACCGGTGCAGGTCGGGGCGGTACGGGTACCGGTACGGGGGTGACCGGTACGGGTACCGGTACAGCAGGCGTACTGGCTACCGGGGGTACCGGTACGGCACCCGTACCGACCGCCTGGCGTACCGGTACGGGCGGCACCTGAGCCAGAGGGTGTACCGGTACGGCCGGCGTACTGGTAGTCGACTGGACCCGTACCGACGCCGGCCCCTCGTCAGTCTTCGGCAGGCCGGACAGCACCATCTTGGTCAGTACGGCGAAGGCCAGCGCCGGGAGGCCGGCGACCATCCAGCCGAACAGCGAGGGGATGGCCAGGGCCAGGTTCGCCGTGAGGGACACCAGCGTCGAGCCGATCAGTACCCACATCGGGAACCGGATCGACTTGCCACGGCGCGAGCACCGCCGTACCTCCAGCAGGGCTGCGGTCGGGGTCAGCTCCGTGATGACGGCGTTGGCCCAACCGAACCAGTCCGGCAGGTCGGCCGGCGAGTGCTTCATCGTGAAGTCGTGGACGTGAGTGAAGCTGCTCGCCATCGCCATGCCGCCAACGGCGAGCAGGATCAGGACGAGGATCGTGGTCTCGGCCCGCTCGGTCGCGGTGGGCTTCTCCTTCTCCTTCACAGCTCCCCCAGGGCTTCGCTCTTGCACGGCGCGCAGAAGGCGGCCAACTGGCCTCGGTGCTTGGGGCACTGGGCCGCGTAGCTGTTGGGCGGGTTGGCCGCCCCGGCGCCCTTGTGGCCGAGCTTGGTGCGGGCCGCCTTGAAGGCCGCCAGGCCGGTCACGTTCCCCGGCTTGGGCTTCGGCTGGGCCGGCGCTTCCGGCTCGCCCTCGGGCTCCTCGGCGGGCGCGTCGGGGTCGGGGACGATCGTCGGCTTGCCCGACTGCGGCTCAGCATCGGCGTGCAGATCCGCCGGCAGCTCCATCCGCAGGTGCATCGCCAGGTTGTAGACCACGGGCCGGCGGTCCGACGGAATCCAGGCGTTGTGTCGCTGGTCGCCACGGGCGATCAGGCCGTCCTCCATGAGGTGGCCCAGGCAGTCCTGCGTGGCGCGAATGCTCTTGCGGGAGTAGTGGGCGAGCAGCTTGCGGGAGGGGAACGCGCCCTTGCCGTTCGGCCGCGCGTGGTTGGCCAACCCGAGCAGCACAGGCACGCAGCACTTGCGTACGCCCGGCGCTTCGCTGAAGGCCCAGTTCAAGGCTTCGATGCTCATTGAGCACCACCAGCACTGATAGACTTCTGGTACACGGCGGACCTCCACTGTCCGTCAGGCCCCGGCGGTGGTGACACACCGTTCGGGGCCAGTTTTTTGGGGTCAGGAAGTAGCGGTCCCCGTGCTCGGGGACCGCTCTCTTCGTCTGCTGCTTACTCCGGCGCTGGGTCGTCGCTCGATCGCCGCAGGGCCTCCAGGACCCGCTCCCCCAGCTCGGGGGACTCGGCGATCTGGGCCTTCACCCAGGACTCAATCTCGGCCTCAAGCTCCTCGTCGTACGCACACAACGGCTCACTCCCTGGTGTCTTCCCAGCTCCCTGACTACTGGGTTAAGCTGTTCACTGACACCAGTGACACGCCGCGTAGCCCACCGAGATGAGCACCGGAACGTCCCGCCGTTTCGCCTCGGCGAACGCCTCGTCCGTCCAGGGCCACCAGTCGACCGGGTTGTCGGCGTGCTGGAGCAGGTACGGGCTGGTGGCGTCGACGAGTCGGTTCACCCGACGACCATAACCAGCCGCGGGGCGGACCGCGCGGGCTCCACCCGAGACGGTCAGGAGGCGCCGTCGGCGCGCAGCCGGAACACGTTCGACTCCGCCGAGTCGCGCAGCGACCCGAGCACCGCGCCGATCTTGTCGGCCGGCATCGGCTTGAAGAAGTGGTAACCCTGCGCCGAGGTGCAGCCCAGCTCGGCCAGGGCCAGCCGCTGCTCGGCGGTCTCCACCCCCTCGGCGACCACGCGCAGCCCCAACTCGTGGGCGAGCCCCACGGTCGTCCGTACGATCGCGGCGGCCTCCGGCGAGTCCGTCATCCGGATCACGAACGAGCGGTCCACCTTCAGCTCGTCCACCGCGATCCGGGTGAGGAAGGTCAGCGACGAGAAGCCGGTCCCGAAATCGTCGACGGCGAGCTGCACGCCCATCGACCGGAGCGTGGCCAGCACCTCGTCGATGATCTCCAGTTCACTCATCACCACCGTCTCGGTGATCTCCAGGACCAGCCGGTGCGGTGGCACCTGATGTCGGCGCAACACCTCGGCGATCTCCGCCGGCAACCGGGGATCGAGCAGGCTGCGCGCCGACAGGTTGACCGAGATCGGGACGTCGAGCCCCTCCCGGGCCCAACTCGCGGCCACGCCGAGGGCCTTGTCGAGCACGTAGCGGGTGAAGGTGCCGAGCTGCTCGCTGTTTTCCACGGGCCGGATGAAGTCGGCCGGACCCAGCCATCCGCGCCGGGGATGCTGCCAGCGGATGAGGGCCTCCACTCCGGTGGGCGCACCGGTGGCCAGGTCGACAGCCGGTTGCAACGCCAGCACCAACTGGTCGTCGACCTTCAGCGCCTCGCGTAGCTCGGCCAGCAGGGCAAGCTGGTCGGTGCTTGCCGCGTCGCGGGTGCCGTCGTACGCGGCGACGTTGCCGCCGCCCTCCTTGGCCTGGTACATGGCGATGTCGGCCCGGCGCAGCAGCTCGGTCAGGTCGGCGGTGCCGGCGTCGGCCACCACCACCCCGACGGAGACCTCGATCGACATCCGGACGCCGGCCACCTCGGTCGGCGCGGCCAGTCGTTCGGCGATCTCGCGGGCCTGCCGCAGTGCGTGAGCCATCGGGGCGGCCCGGTCCCCGAGCACCGGCACCGCGGTGAGCAGCAGAGCGAACTCGTCGCCGCCGAGGCGGCCGAGCAGGTCACCAGGGCGGGCCAGCGCACTGAGCCGGTTCGCGGTCAGTCGCAGCAACTGGTCGCCGGCGGCGTGACCGAGGGTGTCGTTGACTTCCTTGAACTGGTTGATGTCCAGCAGCAGCAGCGCCACCGGGTGATCGTGCGCGAGTTGTCGCAGCGACTGATCGCCCTTGCCGAGCATCGCGGCCCGGTTCGCCAGCCCGGTGAGCGGGTCGTGCACCGCCTCGTACGACGAACGGGCGGTGACCAGCCGCAGCTCCTGGTGGGTCGAGGCGTCGTGCAGCGCGGCGGCGAGCGCGTCACCGAACGCGGCCACCGCATCGCGTTCCCGGGTGTTGGGTGGAGCAGATCGGGGGAACCGCACCCGCAGTCGGCCCACCGGCGCGGCACCTACCGACAGTGCCCGACTCAGCTCGTGTTCGTCCGGCTCGGACCGGTCTGGCGGGTCCGTCTCCCGGTCGACGAACTGGCCGGTGGCGTCTCCCCGGTACCGGTGCCACTGGCCGTCGGTCCGAGCGACGTCGACGTCCACCAGTTCGGCGTTGAACAGCGTCAGCGCACCGGTGACCGCCGCACTGGCCACACCTCGTTCGTCGAGCTGGTTGAGGGCTGCGGTGGCTTCGGCGAACGCTCGCCAGGTGCGGTGCTCCTGATCGGAGCGCAGCCGGTAGCGGTAGGTCTGTTGCAGCAGCCACAGCAGGGGTGGGAGCAGTAGCAACCACCGTGGGTCGAGCTCCATCAGGGCGACGACGACGAGGCCGACCGCGACGTTGCCGACGAACATCAGCAGCTTGCCGCGCAGCGCGGCGATCAGCGGCGGCCCGATCGGCAGCCCGTGCCGCAGGCCGAGCGTCACCCCACCCAGCCAGGCGGTCACCAGGAGGTAGGTCACCGACCCGGCGATCACGGCCGACGCCAGCATCGGGGTGGGCGGGGCGAGCAACGGCCGCCCGAGCGCGGTGGCCACGGAGGCGGCCAGTGCCGTCGCGGCGGCCAGCGACGCGGCGATCCGGACGACATCGAGGGCCGGACGGCGGTCGTTGTGCAGGGAGAGAATCGTCCAGGCCAGCCCGGTGCCGAGCAGCGTGGCGGACGGCAGCCAGCCGGCCGGCGTCAGATGAAGGCAGACGATCAACGCCGCCTCGCCCCAGGTGATGCTGACCATGCCCGCCGACGACCGGAAGCGCAGCCGGGCGAGCTGGGCGAGCGCGAGGACGGCGACCGCGATGCCGAATCGGGCCGGTCCGCCGAGGGGATCGTCGGCCGGCAGCCGGGCGGGAAGGGTCAACCCGACCACGGAGGCGACCAGGGCGGTCAGGGTGACGGCGGCGGTGAGCACGAGCAGGCGGCCCGGTGTGCCCCGCACCCCGAGCCGGTCGGACGAGCAGCCGGCCGGACCGGAGGTCATCGACCTCCCCCGTCAGTCGACCGACCGACGGTACGGCGGGCAGCCGGTGCTGTGCGTGTCATCGGCGCCCCCTCCCGCACACGGCTCGGAGACTTTTGGTCCCCCGGCGGAAGGCTAAGCCAAACCGGGTGGTCGCAACAGGGGGCGACCAACCGGTTCGGCGTGATTCACGCGCTGGCTACCCGTTCCGGTGCTGCTGGTGCCCATTGGGACCGGCGGTGGATGAATCACGCCCGGTGGTCCCGTCTGTCGGATCGACGACTGAAGCGTCGGCCGTGGTCGGGTCGAACGGCGTCGCCTGCTGCGGGAACCGGTCCGGCAGGCGGCGCAGCCGGGCGTTCATGTTGCGGATCAGCAGGATGGTCGCGGCGGCCAGCAGCAGGATGAGGAACAGGCCCATCGGCCCGGCCAGACCACCCGTGCGGGTGTCTCCGAAGTTGTTCTCCGCGAGCACCTGGGCAGCGGTCAGCATGGCGTTCCTCCGATGTGCGGTTGGTAACCAGGGTAGCTCTGCCCGGAATCAGCGCGCGTGCGCCGTCTCCCGCACCCCCGCGAAGAGATCGGACTCGGGCAGTGGGCTGTCGACCATTGATCGGGCCAGCTCGAAGTCCTCGGTCGGCCAGGCGCGGCGCTGCAACTCCATCGGCACGTGGAACCAGAAGCCGTCCGGGTCGACCTGGGTGGCGTGGGCGCGCAGCGCGTCGTCGCGGACGGGGAAGAACTCGGAGCACTCCACCCGCGTGGTGATCCGTGGACCCTTGTCGGGCCGGTCCTCCCAACGCTTGATCCACTCCTCGTAGGGCGACTCCTTGCCCGCGGCCAGCATGCCCTCGTGCAAGGCCATGATCTTGGCCTTGGAGAAGCCGATGTCGTAGTAGAGCTTCAACGGCTGCCAGGGCGCGCCCAGCTCCGGGTAGCGCTCCGGGTCACCGGCGGCCTCGAACGCGGCCACGCTCACCTTGTGGCACATGATGTGGTCCGGGTGCGGGTAGCCACCCTCCTCGTCGTACGTGGTCACCACGTGCGGACGGAACTCGCGCATCAGCCGCACCAGTGGGCCGGCGGCCACCTCGACGTCCTGCAGGGCGAAACAGCCCTCGGGCAGCGGCGGCAGCGGGTCACCCTCGGGCAGCCCGGAGTCGACGAAGCCGAGCCAGGCCTGCTCGACGCCGAGGATCGCCCGGGCGGCGTCCATCTCGGCGCGGCGGATCTCGCCGATGTTGGCCCAGACGTCGGGACGGTCGAGCTTGGGGTTGAGCACGCTGCCGCGCTCCCCACCGGTGCACGTCACGACCAGGACGTCCACGCCCTCGGCGACGTACTTGGCCATGGTCGCCGCGCCCTTGCTCGACTCGTCGTCGGGGTGCGCGTGCACGGCCATGAGTCGCAGCTGCTCTGCCAACTTCGGCACTCCTCGTCTGTGCCGGCCGGTGGACCCGACCGGGCTCGACCGGCTGACCTGCCGGGATCGTTGCTCACCGCACCCTGTCGCCGGCCAGCACCGCAGGGCATGACCTGCCATTCCTGCCGCTGGACCGGGTGGGAGGATGGACCTTGTCATTCTTGCCGATGCCGCCGACAACAACGCCAGGAGATACCCGCCGGTGACCGAGACGCACGCCACAATTTCCCCCGGCGCTCCGGTTTTTCCCGCCGGACGCTACGGCCGTCGCCGGGCACCTGGCGGCGAACGCCGACGCAACCTGCTCGCCGCGCTGGTGTTGCTGGCGCTCGTGGCGACGCTGACCGTGATCTCGGTGCGGCTCTACCGCCAGTACGGCGACCCGGTCTACGACGCCCAGGTGATCACTTACACCGACATCACGGACGCCCAGGTGCTTGTCGACTTCCGGGTGACCGTGCCGGCAGGCGGCTCGGCGGTCTGCGTGCTGCGCGCCCGGGACCGCGCGGGGGCCGAGGTGGCCCGTGACCAGATCACCGTCACCGCCCGGCCCGGCGACCGGCACGTCACGACCCAGCACCGCCTGACCACCACCGCGCGGCCGTTCATCGGCGAGGTCCTGCGCTGCCGACCCCCGTCCTGAGCTGCCACAACAGCCTCAGCGACAGGCCTCGGAGGGTGCCTACCCGGGGTGTCGGAACCGGACACCGGCGGTAATGGCCGACACGCTGTGTCGTACCGCACTGGTAACTTGGTAGTTCACCTGTCAGCCAGCCACGCACAACTGAGGAGAACGCCTGTGTCCACTGGCAACGAGGCGCCCGCCACCTGGCTGTCCCAGGACGCGCACGACCGCCTCCAGGCCGAGCTCGACGAGCACATCGCCAACCGCCCGGCGATCGCCGCCGAGATCAACGCTCGGCGCGAGGAGGGCGACCTGCGGGAGAACGGCGGCTACCACGCCGCCCGCGAGGAGCAGGGCAAGGCCGAGGGACGCATCCGCTACCTGCAGGAGTTGCTGCGCACCGCGAAGGTCGGCGAGGCGCCGTCCGCGGACGCGGTGTCGCCCGGCATGGTCGTGACGATCTACTTCGACGACGACGCCGACGACACCGAGACCTTCCTGCTCGGTTCGCGCGAGATCGCGGCCACCACCGACCTGACCGTCTACAGCCCCGAGTCCGCGCTCGGCAAGGCGATCCTGGGCGGTCGGCCCGGGCAGACCTGCACCTACACGGCACCGAGTGGCGCCGACATCAAGGTGACAGTGGTCAGCTTCGAGCCCTTCTCCGGCTGACGACGCCGGCTGCACCGCAGCAGGCCCAGACGCACCGCCCCGAGGCGTGGCACCCACCGGTGTCACGCCTCGGCGGCGAAGACCACCTGGTAGCCGCTGGCCCGCAGCGCGCTGATCAGCGTGTCCGAGTGCTCCACGCCCCGGGTCTCCACCGACAGCGCCACCTCCACCTCGCCGAGACTGAGGTGCGGGTTGGCGCGCTGGTGCTCCACGTCCACCACGTTGGCCCGGTGCTCGGCGATCTGACTGAGCAGCGACGCCAGCTGTCCCGGCCGGTCCGAGCAGCGCACGGTCACCCGCAGGTAGCGGCCCGCGGCGGCCAGACCGTGCTCGATCACCCGGAGCATCAGCAGCGGGTCGATGTTGCCGCCGGAGAGCACCGCGACCACCGGCGTCTCCACCTCGACCACGCCGGCCAGCAGCGCGGCGACGCCGACCGCCCCGGCCGGCTCGACGACCTGCTTACCCCGCTCCAGCAACATCAACAGCGCCCGGGAGATGTCCTCCTCGGAAACCGTGACGATCTCGTCGACGAGCTTGCGCACATGGTTGAAGGTGATCTCCCCGGGCCGACCGACCGCGATGCCGTCGGCGATGGTGAAGAACGCCGGCAGCCGGACCGGCTCCCCGGCCACCAGCGAGGGAGGAAACGCCGCCGCGCCGGTCGCCTGGACGCCGATGATCCGGACGTCCGGTCGCAACGCCTTCACGGCGACCGCCATGCCCGAGATGAGGCCACCGCCGCCGACCCCGGTGATGATCGTTTTCACGTCCGGACACTGTTCGAGGATCTCCAGCGCGACCGTGCCCTGGCCGGCGATCACGTCCGGGTGGTCGAACGGGTGGATCAGCACCGCTCCGGTGCGCTCGGCGTAGGTGTGCGCGGCGACAAGTGACTCGTCGACGGTGTTGCCGGCGAACTCGACCTGCGCGCCGTACCCCTTGGTCGCGGCCACCTTCGGCAGCGGCGCGTTGACCGGCATGAAGACGGTGGCTCGCGTGCTGACCAGGCCCGCGGCGAGGGCCACGCCCTGCGCGTGGTTGCCCGCGCTCGCCGCGACCACGCCGCGCTCCCGCTCCGCCGCCGACAACCGGGAGATCCGCACGTACGCGCCGCGCACCTTGTACGAGCCGGCGCGCTGCACGTTCTCGCACTTGAGCCAGGTCGGCCCGCCCAGCGCCGCGCTGAGCGGACGGGAGGGCTCCAGCGGGGTGGTCCGGATGACACCGGCGAGCAGTTCCCGTGCAGCCCGCACGTCGTCGAGACCGACCAGTTCCGTCATGCCCCGATCGTGCCACCCACCTCCGGAGCCCTCTGCGGCGACACCGGAGTGTGCGGCGTTGGGCACGACGGGCTGGCCACCGGCCAATCAGGCGGCAGCTGGCGACCCTGTTCCGGCCCGGGGGTAACCGGGAGCGTGGCGCGTCCACGGTGCGGCCATCTCGAACTGGCCGGCCACCCCGAGCAGCAGCAGCTCGGAGCCGGGCGGACCGACGAGCTGCACGGCGACCGGCAGACCGTCCGGGCGGCGGCCGACCGGCACCACGATCGCCGGCAGGCCGGCGATGTTCCACGGTGCGGCGTACGGGGCGTACCGGATGTTGGCTGTCATGTTCGCCCGCCAGGACCGGTCGGACCAGCGGGCCGCCTCCGGTGGCGCGCTGGCCAGCGCCGGGGTGAGCAGCAGGTCGACCGAGTGGTCGGTGAAGAAGTCGACCGACCGTTGCCGCCACGCGGCCCGGTCGGCCTCCCGCACGTAGCCGCGACGCTGCGCCCACTCGCCCAGCGCGACATGCCGGCGGGTACGTCGTTGCAGGCCACGGCGGTCCAAACCGGCGGCCCGCACGTCGGCGGCGGCGGCGGCGAGCCAGGTGGCGATGCCCTGCAGGCCCAGCGCGGTGGGGTAGACCGGATCGGCCGGCACCGTGTCGTGCCCGGCGGCGGCAAGGAGCCGACCGGCGGCGGCGACCGCGTCCCGGTTGGGCGCGTCCGGTGCGACACCCCGCACCGGGGAGCGCAGCGAGACACCCACCCGCAGCCGCTGCGGCGGGACCAGCTTCTCGGGACGCCGACCGGCGAGCACCGAGAAGCCCACCGCGGCGTCGGCGACCGTGCTGGTCAGCATGCCGTGCTCGGTGAGGCCGAACCAGTCGTCCGCGCCGAGCTGGCAGGGGACCACGCCCCGACCCGGCTTGAGCCCGACCAGCCCGCAACAGGCCGCCGGGATCCGGATCGAGCCGAGGCCGTCGTTGGCGTGCGCGATCGGCACCAGCCCGGCGGCCACCGCGGCGGCCGCGCCGCCGGAGGAACCACCGGGGGTACGCGTGCTGTCCCACGGGTTACGGGTCACCGCGCTGTCGTCGTCGGTGAGCGCCCACAGCCCCAGCTCCGGCATCCGGGTAACACCGAGGATCACCGCTCCGGCGCCGCGCAGCCGACGCACCACCTCGTGGTCGGCCTCCGCCACGTCGCTGCGGGCGGCGGCCGACCCGTTCCAGGTGGGCAGACCGGCGACCGGAGTGTTCTCCTTGACCGCCACGGGCACCCCGGCCAGTGGCAGGTTGGCCAGGTCCTCCTGCTCGTCGACCTTCTCCGCCTCGGTGATCGCCTCACCGCCGCGAACGGCGCGGAACGCGGCCAGCTCACGGTCGGCTCGGGAGATGTATTCGAGGTGGTCGGCGACGACCTGGGTCGCCGAGACGTCACCTCGGCGTACGCCCCGGGCGATCTGCTTGGCGGTCGCCCCGACCCAGGTCGCCATGATGTCCTGCACGGCCATCCTCCCCCAGCGGTCAGCCCAGCGCCTGCTCCAGATCGGCGAGTAGGTCGTCGACCGTCTCGATGCCGACAGACAGTCGCACGAGATCGCCGGGAACTTCAAGCGGCGAGCCGGCAGCACTTGCGTGTGTCATCCGACCCGGGTGCTCGATCAGGGATTCCACGCCGCCCAGCGACTCGGCGAGCACGAAGAGCTTGGCGCGGTTGCAGATGTCCACCGCGTGCTCCTCACCACCTTCGGCACGGAACGAGATCATGCCGCCGAACCGGCGCATCTGCTTGGCGGCGACCTCGTGACCAGGGTGCGAGGGCAGTCCCGGATAGAGCACCTCGGCGACCTTGGCGTGCCCGTCGAGGTACGCGGCGAGCCGCTCGGCGTTGTCGCAGTGCCGGTCCATGCGTACCCCGAGGGTCTTGATGCCGCGCAGGGTGAGCCAGGCGTCGAAGGGGCCGTTGATCGCGCCCATCGCGTTCTGGTGGTAGCGCAACTCCTCGCCGAGCGCGGTGTCCGCGACGACCAGCGCGCCACCGACCACGTCGGAGTGCCCGCCGATGTACTTGGTGGTGGAGTGCACCACCACGTCCGCGCCGAGCGCGATCGGCTGCTGCAGGTACGGCGAGGCGAAGGTGTTGTCCACCACCAGCAGCGCGCCCGCGTCGTGTGCCACGGCGGCCAGGGCGGCGATGTCGGCGATGCTCAGCAGTGGGTTGGTCGGCGTCTCCAGCCAGACGATCTTCGTGCGGCCGGGCTGCACCGCCGCCCGGATCGCCGCCGGGTCGGAGACCTTCGCCGGGGTGAACTCCAGGCCCCAGCGCTGGGCGACCCGGGCGAAGAGCCGGTACGTGCCGCCGTAGGCGTCGTCCGGGATCACCACGTGGTCGCCCGGCTGACAGACGGCCCGCAGCAGGGCGTCCTCCGCCGCCAGACCGCTGGCGAAGGCGAGCCCGACCGGCCCACCCTCAAGCGCCGCCAGGCACTCCTGGAGCGCGTCCCGGGTCGGGTTGCCGGAGCGGCTGTACTCGTAGCCGAGCCGGGGCGCGCCCACGGCGTCCTGGGCGTACGTGCTGGTCTGGTAGATCGGTGGAATCACCGCGCCGGTCCGCGCCTCGGGGTCCTGACCGGCGTGAATCGCGAGCGTGTCGAAGCCGTGGTTCATTCTGGTGAGGCTAGTGCCCCGCCGGAGATGACTGGAACGGAACCCGCGCTCCCGGGCGCGGGGCCGGACCATCTGGCCCGGCCCCGCGCACGCCGACCATCGGTCGGCGGGCCGGTCAGCCGGCCGGAACGGGCAGGACGTGCAGGGTGACCGGGTGGTCCCCGGTCCAGTCGTAGGAGACCGCGTAGACCCGGGCTCCGTTGGGCGCCCAGGCCAGCGCTCCCGGGCTGAGGTCGTCGTTCAGCTCGAAGTGGGCCAGCTCGGTGCCGTCGGCCCGGAAGATGAAGACGTCCGGGTCGTAGGAGGCGTCCGCCCCGCCGGCGATCCTGGTGCCGTCACGGGACACCTCGACCGCATTCGGGTACGCACCGGTGGGATAGGTCACCGACGGGGTGCTGATGTCGGCGAACGGGAACGCCTGCACCACGTACGGGGCGCCGGAGGCGGTGAAGACCGTGGTGCCGGTGGGGTCGAGCGCGACGTCCTGCAGGTTGCTGCCGACCGCCATGAAGTCGTTCTCCCTGGGCGCGCTCAGTGCGCCCCCGTTGCCGATCGTGTACGCGTACACCGACGCGGGGCTCAACCCGGGCTGCCCGGCCAGCAGCACCGACCGGTTCTGGCTGGCGGCGGTCAGCAGCGGGGCGTCGTAGAAGTCCTGACCGGTGGCCACACCGGTGGTCACCACCGCCGGTTGGCGGCCCAGGTCGATCCGGCCGATGTTGCCGCCCCACTGGTCACAGCCGTAGCCGAACCACAGGTACCGCCCGGTCAGCGCGAGCGACGACGGGCACTCCCCCGCGCCGGTGTCGTACCGGGCCGACTCGGTCAGCGAACCGGTGTTGAAGGCGGCGATGGCGTTGGCGCTGGGCAGCGCCACGTAGAGCGTCTGCCGGTCGGCGCTGAGCAGCAGGTCGGTGGGGCCGGGAAGCCCCGACAGGGTGCCGACCACCGTGCCCGTCGCGCCTGTCACCACGACCTCGGTCGAGGAGTAGCCACCACTGACGAAGACCCGGTCACCGGCCGACACCACGTCGGCCACGCCCGGCAGTGACAGCGGGGTGGCCGTCTGCGCGGGAGCAGCCTGGGCGGGAGTCGAGATCGCGGCGGTCAGCAGCCCGACGGTCAGGGCGGCCAGCGCCAGGGTCGGACCTCTTCTGATCTGCAAGGTGCGTCCTTTCGGAGTCTCGACGAGCGAGACCGCGACGGCCCGGGGTCCTGAGGCGCAACGGAATCGGATCGTCGTCGTGAGGGCGCAGTCCAAGCGGCAGCCCGCCTCGGCCGATCGGCCGGGCGTCGCTGTCGCGACAGCACGTCACCCCCGTGTGCTTATCCAGACTGGTCAATAACTATCACAGTCGATGCGCGCGTGGGGGGCACCGTGATCCGTCGGCCGGTCGGCATAGCCTGAGCCGATGAGTGGGTGCGTGTTCTGCGGAATCGTGGCGGGTGAGGTGCCGGCGTTCCGGGTCGCCGACACCCCGGACGGGGTGGCGTTCCTGGACACCCGGCCGGTGTTCAAGGGACACGTGCTGGTGGTGCCCCGAGTCCACCTGGTGACCCTGGCTGAGCTGCCGGCGGACCTGCTGCGCGGCTACTTCGCGCTGGTGCAGCGCCTGGCGGTGGCCGTGGAGACCGGTCTGGGCGCCGGCGGGACGTTCGTGGCGATGAACAACAAGGTGTCCCAGTCCGTCCCGCACCTGCACACCCACGTGGTTCCGCGCACCAGGCGGGACGGCCTGAGGGGCTTCTTCTGGCCACGCACCCGCTACGAGGACGACGCCGAGGCCGGGGCCTACGCGGACCGCGTTGCCGCCGCACTCCCGGACGGGGCCTGACTCACACCGGCGCGGGTAAGGAAGGTGAACCCACCGGTGTTACACGCTGGGAGAGGTACGAGAGGAGATCCCCACGTGTTTTTGCGCCGTATGAACGCTGAGATGGTTTCGCCCGACCAGGCCCTGCCGGGCCGTCCGATCGCCATGCCGGTCGCCGACCGCCACGAGGTGCTGGGCACCCCGCTGAAGGGCCCGTTCCCGGAGGGTCTGCAGGTCGCAGTCTTCGGCATGGGCTGTTTCTGGGGAGCGGAGCGGCTGTTCTGGACGCTGCCGGGCGTCTACACCACCTCCGCCGGCTACGCGGGTGGCATCACCAAGAACCCGACGTACGAGGAGACGTGTTCCGGCCGGACCGGACACGCCGAGGTCGTCCAGGTGGTGTACGACCCGAGCAAGATCAACTATGAGGACCTGCTGAAGGTCTTCTGGGAGAACCACGACCCGACCCAGGGCATGCGCCAGGGCAACGACGTCGGCACCCAGTACCGCTCGGCGGTCTACACGACCACCGACGAGCAGCGGGCCATCGCGGAGTCGTCCCGGGACGCGTTCCAGCCGATCGTGAGCCGGGCCGGCAAGGGTGAGATCACCACCGAGATCGCCCCGCTCGGCGATTATTTCTTTGCCGAGGACTACCACCAGCAGTACCTCGCGCCGACCAAGAACCCGAACGGGTACTGCAACCACGGCCCGAACGGCCTGAGCTGCCCGGTCGGCGTGGCCCGAGTCGGCGGCTGACCACCGCCACCCGCACACGGATGATGCCCGGCCGCCGATGAGGTGGCCGGGCATTCCCATCTGACCCTGTGATCGAAATCCGTTGGCGAGCCCGGCGGGAACTCGATAACGTGGCCGTACACGTGAAAGGAGGTGGTCCAGACTTGTATAGCAATCGGACTCGTGAGGTGGCTGTCAGCTAGCCGCTGTCCTCGACAGTGATCGGTCCGCCGCAAGGCGGGCAACCAGCACCATCGTCGAGACCGTGTGGCAGCGGTGCGGCGAATCCACGACAGCCACCCGACCCCCGGGGTGCCGGCCAAGTCCAGCCGGCCCGCGCACCTGCGCGGAGCGCCCCGGGGGTCGCTCCATCTCCGGGGGAGCGACGATGTCCATGCGCGAGCTGGTGATCCTCGGAACGGCCAGCCAGGCGCCGACCCGTCAGCGCAACCACAACGGGTACGTGTTGCGCTGGGACGACGAGGTGATCCTCTTCGACCCGGGTGAGGGCAGCCAGCGTCAGCTCCTGCACACCACGGTCACCGCCACCGACCTGACCCGGATCTGCGTCACCCACTTCCACGGCGACCACTGTCTCGGTCTGCCCGGCACCATCCAGCGGCTCTCCCTGGACCGGGTGCCGCACCCGGTCGCCGTGCACTTCCCGGCCGGCGGCGCCGAGTACTTCGCCCGGCTGCGGCACGCCACCTCCTTCTACGAGACCGCCGAGTTGCAGGTCACCCCGATCGAGGAGGACGGGCAGCGGATCGCGCTGCGCTGCGGCACGCTGGAGGCACGCCGGCTGCGGCACCCCATCGAGACGTACGGCTATCGCCTGGTCGAGCCGGACGGCCACCGGATGCTGCCGGAGCAACTGGCCGCGTACGGCATCGGTGGGCCGGCTGTCGGCGAGCTGATCCGCGTCGGGCACCTGGACCTCGACGGGCGTCGCGTCACCCGCGACGAGGTGAGCGTGCCCCGGCCGGGCCAGCGGTTCGCGTTCGTGATGGACACCGGGCTCTGCGACGGGGTGTACGCCCTCGCCGAGCACGCCGACCTGCTGGTCATCGAGTCGACCTTCCTGGAGTCGGAGGCCGCGCTCGCCGCCGAGGTCGGCCACCTGACCGCGGCGCAGGCCGCCCGGGTGGCGACCGAGTCCGGGGTACGCCGGCTCGTGCTCACCCACTTCTCCCAGCGCTACCCGGACCCGCGCCGGTTCCACGACGAGGCCCGCGCGCACTTCGACGGTGACCTGATCATCGCCGAGGACCTGACCACGGTGCAGCTCCCACCCCGCCGGGTAGCCTCGGCCGGGTGATCGTCACGCTCCGCCCCGCGACCGCTCGCGACCTGATGGCGGTGGGTGCCCTGCACCAGCGCTCCCGGGTCGCCGCATACTCGGCCTTCCTGCCGGCCGAGGCGTTGGCTGACCCGACGCCGGAGGCGATGGGGCGGTACTGGGCGGAGCGGTGGCAGTGGGAGCGGGACAACCACCGGATGACCGTGGCCGAGCGGGCCGGGACGCTTGTCGGGTTCAGCTACCTGGGTCCGGACGACGAGGACGATCCGGCCACCGGGTTGCTCAACGCGATCCATCTCGACCCGGCCGAGCAGGGTCGGGGCACCGGCCGCACACTGATGGTCGACGCGTTGGACGCCATGCGGGCCCGAGGCTGGCGTGGCGCCGTGCTCTGGGTGCTCCAGGACAACGCCCACGCCCGCGCCTTCTACGAGCGGGGCGGCTGGACCGCGACCGGAGACGAACGGGTTGAGGCGGTCGGATCGGCACAGACCCTGCAGTTGCGCTACGCCCGCCGCCTCTGAGTATCGCCTTCGCCCGCTGGAGCCTCTCCCTGCCTCGCACCCTTTGCTCTGCTTCACCATGCGCAACGGCGGATGTCCGATTATCGGACACTCGCTGGTGCGTGGAGTGAAGCAGAGCAAAGGACGCGCAGGGACGCCCGGTGCCGCCCCAGGCGGACACCGGGGCGCTCCGCGGAGCGACGGTTAGTGGGCGCCCAGGTGGGCCAGGAGGTCCTGGCGGGTGAGGACGCCCTTGGGCTTGCCGTCGACGAGGACCAGTGCGGCGTCGGATTTCTCCAGCAGGCCCACCGCCTCGCTCACCGGCTGACCGCCACCGATCATCGGCAGCGGGTCGCCCATGTGCCGCTCGATGGTGTCGTGCAGGTGGGCCTGGCCGGTGAAGAGCGCGTCGAGCAGGTCCCGCTCGGCGATCGAGCCGGCCACCTCACCGGTCACCACCGGCGGCTCGGCCTTGAGGACCGGCAGCTGCGAGACGCCGTACTCGCGCATGTAGTCGATGGCGTCGCGGACCGTCTCGGTCGGGTGCACGTGCACCAGCTCGGGCAGCCCGCCCGGCTTGCTGGCCAGCGCGTCGGCCACGGTCGGCTCGGCGCCGGAGTTGTCGAGGAATCCGTACCGGGCCATCCACGAGTCGTTGAAGATCTTGGAAAGGTAGCCCCGGCCGCCGTCCGGCAGCAGCACCACCACCACGTCGTCCGGGCCGGCCTTGCGGGCGACCTCCAGCGCGGCGACCACGGCCATGCCGCAGGAGCCGCCGACCAGCAGCCCCTCCTCGCGGGCCAACCGCCGGGTCATCTCGAAGGAGGCCTTGTCGGAGACCTCGACGATCTCGTCGGCCACACCCTGGTCGTACGTCTCCGGCCAGAAGTCCTCGCCGACGCCCTCCACCAGGTAGGGCCGGCCGGTGCCGCCGGAGTAGACCGAACCCTCCGGGTCTGCCCCGATGATCCGCACCCGACCCTCGGAGGCCTCCTTGAGGTAGCGACCGATGCCGGAGATGGTGCCGCCGGTGCCGACGCCGGTCACGAAGTGGGTGAGCCCACCCTCGGTCTGCTTCCACAGCTCCGGGCCGGTGGTCTCGTAGTGCGAGCGCGGGTTGGCCGGGTTGCTGTACTGGTTCGGCTTCCAGGCGCCGGGAATCTCCCGGGTCAGCCGGTCGGAGACGTTGTAGTACGACCGCGGGTCCTCCGGGGCGACGGCGGTCGGGCAGACCACCACCTCGGCGCCGTACGCCCGGAGCACGTCCTGCTTGTCCTGGCTGACCTTGTCCGGGCAGACGAAGACGCACTTGTAGCCCTTGAGCTGGGCCACCAGGGCCAGCCCGACGCCGGTGTTGCCGCTGGTCGGCTCGACGATGGTGCCGCCGGGCTTGAGCAGGCCGGCGGCCTCGGCGTCCTCCACCATCCGCAGCGCGATCCGGTCCTTGACCGAGCCGCCCGGATTGACGTACTCCACCTTGGCCAGCACGGTGGCCTGGATGCCCTCGGTGACGTTACGCAGACGTACCAGCGGGGTGTTGCCGATCATGTCGACGACGTTGTCGTAGTACTGCACGGTGTGCCCTTCGTTGCGGCGCCGGCAACGGCGGCCGGGCAGACGTTTCCTCGTCGCCCAGCGTACGTGCCGTCAGGGCACCAGCCCCCCGGGGATGACCGAGCTGCGGCGGGCCTCCCACTCCAGGAAGCGGTCGGTCTCGGCGAGCACACTGCCGGCCAACCACGTGATCATGACAGCGTCGTCGGCGAGCCCGAAGATCGCCAGCGGGATCTCCGGCAGCAGGTCGATCGGCGAGACGATGTACGCCGTCGCCGCCGTCATCAGGGCCAGCCGAAGGCCGCCGTCGTACTCCCCCTTGGTGGTGGCCCGGATCATCCGGGGCAACGCAGCCAACCGCGTGCCCAGCGACGGTCCCCCGCGTGCCCCGGCCGTCAGTGCCCGTGCCAGGGCCGCGAAGGCCGCGCTGCGCTTCAGTGTCTTCCCCATCGTCGCGCTCCTCTCCGCCGGATCAGCGTGGCGGGTCGGCGCAACTCGGCCGGCCTCTGCCGTACCGATACCCCGTCGCGTCGGTTTCCAGGCACTCGGGTGCCGTCACGACGACAGCGGCGTGTCGGACCTTCGCGATAATGTCGTGGTATGGGGGTGGCTGATTCCGTCGTACCCGGTGAGCGCTGGCGGCAGACCCGGCGGTTCGCCCGCCTGGCGGCGATCGGGACGGGCGCCACCGCGGCGGCCGCGGTGGCGACCGGCGGGGTGCTGCTCGGCCAGGCCCGGCAGGCCCGACGCACCATCCCGATGGCCGAGGCACCGCCACCGCGCTGCGACGGGATCTACGGCGCGAAGTTCCCCGGCCCAGCCCTCACCATGGTCGTGCTCGGTGACTCGTCGGCCGCCGGCTACGGGGTGCACCGCCGTCGGGAGACGCCCGGCGCGCTGCTCGCCACCGGCCTGTCCCGTCGACTGCACCGGCCGGTGCAACTGCACCGCTTCGCGGTGGTCGGCGCCATCTCGTCGGCACTCCGCCACCAGGTGGAGGCGGCGCTGGAGTGCCGACCCGACATCGCGGTGATCCTCATCGGCGGCAACGACATCACCAACCGGACTCCACGGGGGCTGGCGGTGCGCTACCTCGTCGAGGCGGTGCACACGCTGCGCGACGCCGGCTGCGAGGCGGTCGTCGGCACCTGCCCCGACCTGGGGGCGATCCGCCCGATCCAGCCTCCACTGCGGTGGCTGGCACACCGGTGGAGCCGCCAACTCGCCGCAGCCCAGACGGTCGCGGTGGTGGAGGCGGGCGGTTGGACGGTGTCCCTCGGTGATCTCCTCGGCCCCCGGTTCGCGGCGGAGCCGACCCGGATGTTCGCGTGGGACCGGTTCCATCCCTCCGCCGAGGGGTACGCGATGTGCGCCGCCGCTCTCCTGCCGACGATGCTGTCCGCGCTCGGCGCGGGGCAGGACCGCCGGGCCACACCGACGTGGGGAGAGGGCGTACGGTCGCTGCCGGAGGCCGCACAGGAGGCGGCCCGGCACGCCGGCACCGAGGTCAGTGGCACCCAGGTCCGGGGCCGCGACCGGGGGCCGGCCGGCCGGTGGGCGCAGTTGCGCCGCCGGGCGTTCTTCGGTGTCGTCGCGGTGCCGCAACACGGATCCGCCCCCGACGCCTCGACAGTGGAGGGACTGGCATGAACGAGCGCAGCGACCGGGGCGTGACCGCCGGCCTCGCCGGCCGACTGGGTCGGGCAGCGGCGTTCTCGCTGCTCGCCGGCACCGTGGGCGGCGCTGCCGTCCTGGCTGGTGAGGCGTTCGTCGCCCGGCACCGGCGCTACGCCCAACCGGAGCTGGGGCTGGCCCTGCGGGCCACGATCGGCCGGGCGGGGGCTCCGCCGCTGCGGCTGGTGCTGCTCGGCGACTCGTCGGCGCTCGGCGTGGGCGTCGACCGTCTCGACGACACCATCGGCGGGCAGTTGGCGAACCTGCTCGCCGAGGGTCCGGCCGGCCGACGCGTACACCTGTCCAGCGTCGGCGTCTCGGGCTCCCGCTCGACGGACCTGGCCACCCAGGTGGCCCGGGCCCTGCTCGGTGAACGGCCCGACGTGGCGCTGATCCTGATCGGCGCGAACGACGCCACCGGGCTGCGCCGCCCCTCCGACGCGGCGGCCTATCTCGCCGCCGCTGTGCACCGGCTGCGGGAGGCGCGGGTCGAGGTGGTGGTGGGCACCTGCCCCGACCTCGGCGCGGTGCGTGCCATCGCGCCGCCGCTGCGCCAGGTGGTCGGCTGGTCGGGGCGTCGGATGGCCCACGCGCAGACCGCCGCCGTGCTGGACGCGGGCGGCTCGGTGGTCGACCTCGCCACCGAGACCGGGCCGGTGTTCCGGGCCGACGTGGGGACGCTCTGCCACGACGGCTTCCACCCGTCCGCCGACGGCTACCGCGTGTGGGCGCACGCGCTGCTGCCCGCCGTCGTCGCCGCGGCGACGGTCGCGACCCGGCGCTAGATCGTCCCCGGCCGGGGTGACATTTCCCGCCGCGTCGGCTTCTTCCGCGCCATGTTACTGGCGGGTTAACGTTGGCTCATGCCGATTGAGTCGTCCCGCGACGCCGTCATCGTCGCCACCGCCCGCTCCCCCATCGGCCGGGCGCACAAGGGGTCCCTGCGCGACGTCCGCTCCGACGACCTCGCCGCGACGATCGTCCAGGCGGCCCTGGACAAGATCCCCCAACTCGACCCGACCACGATCGACGACCTCTACCTCGGGTGCGGCCTGCCCGGGGGCGAGCAGGGCTTCAACATGGCCCGGGTGGTGTCCACCCTGCTCGGTCTGGACACGGTGCCCGGCGCCACGCTGACCCGCTACTGTGCCTCGTCGCTGCAGACCACCCGGATGGCGATGCACGCGATCCGGGCCGGCGAGGGCGACGTGTTCGTCTCCGCCGGTGTGGAGATCGTTTCCCGTTACGCCCGGGGCAGCTCCGACGGGCTGCCACCGGAGGCGCAGGCCCTGGTCGGCGGCGGCTGGGAAAACCCGCGCTTCGCGGCGGCCGGCGAGCGCTCGAAGCAGCGCGCGCAGGGTGGCGCCGAGGTGTGGACCGACCCGCGGGAGGCCGGTGAGCTGCCCGACATCTACCTGACCATGGGGCAGACCGCGGAAAACCTGGCCCAGGTGCACGACGTGACCCGCGCCGACATGGACGAGTTCGGCGTACGCAGCCAGAACCTCGCCGAGAAGGCCATCGCCGACGGCTTCTGGGCCCGGGAGATCACCCCGGTCACCACGCCGGACGGCACCGTGGTGAGCACCGACGACGGCCCCCGGGCCGGCGTCACCCTGGACGCGGTCGCCGGCCTGAAGCCGGTCTTCCGTCCGGACGGTCGGATCACCGCCGGCAACTGCTGCCCGCTCAACGACGGCGCGGCCGCCGTGGTGGTGATGAGCGCCCAGCGGGCCGAGGAGCTGGGGCTGACCCCGTTGGCCCGGATCGTCTCCACCGGGGTGACCGCCCTGTCACCGGAGATCATGGGCCTCGGGCCGGTCGAGGCGTCCCGGCAGGCGCTGCGCCGGGCGGGCATGACCATCGACGACGTCGACCTCGTCGAGATCAACGAGGCGTTCGCGGCGCAGGTCATCCCCTCCTACCGTGAGCTGGGCATCCCGGAGGAGAAGCTGAACGTGATGGGCGGCGCCATCGCGGTCGGTCACCCGTTCGGCATGACCGGCGCCCGGATCACCGGCACCCTGCTCAACGCCCTGGAGTGGCACGACAAGACCATCGGCCTGGAGACCATGTGTGTGGGCGGCGGCCAGGGCATGGCCATGGTGCTCGAACGGCTGAGCTGAGGCAAACCTGCCCCGCGGCTCGCGGAGCGGGCCTCAGAGCGCGCTGCGGGTCGCCGTCACCTCGGCGGCGGCCCGCGCCAACACCTCGTCGCCGGCTCCGGTGGCCCGCAGGTCGGCCGTCACCACCCGCAACTGGTCGGGCAGCGCCAGGTCGTTGTCGAGCCGGGGCACGCTCCGGCGCGGTGTGCCCTCGGCGTCGGCGGCCAGGTTGGCGAGCTCCTGCACCAGCCGGTGCACCAGGTCGGCGCGGGGCACGTTGCCGGTCGTCGCGACCGCCGCCCAGCGCGGCTGCTGCCAGTGCCCGACCTGACCGACCAGCAACCGCACGGCCTGTTCCAACTCCGCTGCGCTCATCGCCGCCGAGTCTACGGCCGACCGGCGCGCCGGTCAGCGACGCAGGTAGCTGAGCAGCCGCAGCAGCTGCCAGTAGAGGAAGACCAGACCGGTGAGCAGGCCGAACGCGCTCAGCCACGCGTACCGGCGGGGACGACCGTCGCGCACCGAGCGCTCGACGAGGTCGAAGTCCAGGATGAAACTGAACGCCCCGGCGATGATGGCCACCACCGAGAAGGCGTACGGCAGCCAGCCCACCTGACCACTGACGCTGTAGACCGCCAGACCAGGCCGGCCGGAGATCAGGTACGACACCAGGTTGACCACGCTGAGCACCGCGATCCCGAGCAACGTCCCGATCACCAGGCGGGCCAGCCGGGGCGTCGCCCGGATCACCCGCGCCCGGTAGAGCGCCGCCATGCCGAGGAAGACGCCGAACGTACCGGCCACCGCCTGCACCACGATGCCCGGGTAGACCTGCTCGAAGGTGCGACTCGCCACCCCGAGCAGCAGACCCTGCAGCACGGCGTAGCCGACGATCGGCACCGGGTTGGTGATGCCCCGCAACGAGATGACCAGGACCAGCGCGATCGAGGCGAGCGCGCTGCCGGCCAGCGCGGCGCCGAGCCAGGCCGCATCCGGGATCACCGCCCAGGACACCGCCGCCGCCACACCGGTGACCAGCAGCAACCCGACGGTACGGGTCACCACGTCGTCGACCGTCATCGGCTCGACGTCGCGGGCGCCGAGCACCCGGGCTTCGACCCGGCCGGTCTCGTCCAGCCGGTTGAGCACCGGGTTGTTGCTGCGCACCGCCGCCTCCTTCGCCCGCGTACCCCCAGGGCATGTGGCCCTCGCAGTCACTCTGCCCCGGTCGGGCCGGCGGCGGCGGGGAAACGGCGCTGACGACGGCGCCCGCCCCCGCCGAAGCGGGAGCGGGCGCCGGTCGGCAGTGCGGACGAGGTCAGTCGTCGCCCTGGAAGTAGCTCAGCAGGCGCAGGATCTCGATGTAGAGCCAGACCAGGCTGACCAGGATGCCGAACGCGGCCACCCAGGAGTAGCGCTGCGGCAGGCCCATCCGGACGCCGTCCTCGATCTCCTTGAAGCTGAGCACGAAGCTCAGCGAGGCGACCACGATGCAGACCAGGCTGAAGCCGATGGCCAGCGGGCTGCCGTCGCGCAGGCCGGTGTTGACGCCGAACAGCGCCAGCACCAGGTTGATCATCATGACGGCGAAGAGGCCGACCATCGCCGCGATCATGCCCTTGACGAATGCCGGGGTGGCCCGGATGACCTTCGCCCGGTAGAGCATCGCCATCAGGAAGAAGATGCCGAAGCTGGCCACCGCCGCCTGGAGCACGATGCCGTCGTAGAGCGTCTCGAAGGCCTTGCTGACCATGCCCACGAAGACACCCTCGACGACCGCGTACGCGATGACGAGCGCCGGGTTGGCCATCCGGGAGAACGAAATGATCAAGCCGAGGACCAGGCCGACGACCGCCGCACCGATCCAGGCGGTGCTGACGAGCGCGTCGGGCACGAGCACCCAGGCCGCCGCGGCGGTGATGCCGAGGATGCCGAGCAGAGCGACGGTCTTGACGACGACGTCGTCGACCGTCATCGGCGCCACCGTGGGCGGCGCGGCCGGGTAACCGGCCTGGGACGGGTACTGCTGGGGAATGCCGGGCTGTCCGTACGGCCCGGCCGGGGCGTACCCGGCGGAGCGCTCCCGCTCGGCCGCCTGGCCGAGCCGGGCGAGCACCGGGTTCGAGGTCTTCACTGTCTGGCCTCCCTCAGGGGGTCGTTTGCACGTGAACGTGCCCTTCAAGAGTAGACGGCACGGCCAAGTCCTGGTGATCACGGATGAGAATGTGTCGAGCTGGTGGGTGCCCGGGGCGGGGGTCGAACCCGCACGCCTTGCGGCAGCCGCTTTTAAGGCGGCCGTGTCTGCCTTTCCACCACCCGGGCGGGTGGCACCGGCGCGTCGACACGCGAGGTGCAGTGTCACCGTAACCGGTTAGCGGCGACCTGACGTACCCAGCAGGGCTGGCCACATTAGGGTCGGTGCCGTGAGCAGCACAGCCCCCACGGCCCCTGAGCAGGCCTTCCGCCTCGACCGTCAGGTCGACCGCCGGCCTCGGGCAGCTCGCCTGCTGGCCACCGTCCACCGACACCGGGCGGATCTGCTCGTCGCTCTGGCCTGGGTGGCGCTCGCCGGCTGGCTCACCCACGGGCTGTGGCCCGATCCGGCCGGCCGCACCCTGGCGCTCAACCCGGAGGACCAGACCCTCTACGAATGGTTCCTGGCGGTCGACGCCCGCGCGCTGCTCGGGGACTTCGACCTGCTCACCGACCGGCTCAACGCGCCCGACGGCGTCAATCTGATGGCCAACACCACGGTGATCGCCCTCGGCATCGTCGTCGCGCCGGTCACCCTGCTGCTGGGAGCGCCGGTCAGCTTCGCGCTGCTCGCCGCCGCCAACCTCGCCGGCACCGCCGTCGCCTGGTACCTGCTGCTGCACCGGATGCTGCGCGCCCGCCGGCTCGCCGCCGCGCTCGGCGGTGGCCTGTGCGGCTTCGGTCCCGGCATGGTCTCGCAGACCAACAGCCACCTGCACATGACCGCCCAGTGGCTGGTGCCGGTGATCGTCTGGCTGGTGGTCCGGCTGCTGCGGGCGGCCGACCCGGGGCCGGTGACCCTCGACGAGACCGGACTCACCCGACCCGGCGGCCCGGACCGCCGGCGGATGATCACCTCGGCAGCCGGGCTGGCCAGCGCGGTCAGCGCACAGGTGTTCATCGGTGAGGAGGTGCTCTTCCTCGCCGCCGCCACGCTGCTGGTGATGGCGATCAGCTACGCCGTGGCGGACCGGGACCTGGCACGGCGGGTGCTGCCCGGCTTCGCCGGTGGGCTGGCCATCGCCGCCGGGCTCTCCGTGCTGGTGCTCGGTTATCCGCTGTGGTTCCAGTTCGCCGGCCCGCAGGGGGTTGCCGACGGCATGTTCACCCCGGCCTACTTCTCCGCCGACCTGAGCAGCTGGTGGGCGGTCTCCCCGCTGTCGGTGGCCGGCAGCGCCGAGGCGGCCCGGCTGACCACCGGTCCGGCCGAGTACAACACCTTCCTCGGCTGGCCCCTCCTGCTGGTCACCGTCGCCTGCGCGATCTGGGCCGGGCGGCATCGACGGCTGGCCTTCGCCTGCGTCGTGGCGGGTCTGGTGATGGGTGCGCTCTCGCTCGGCCCCGAGGTGGTGCTCGGTGGCACCAGGACCGCGATTCCCGGCCCGTACGCCCTGATCGGCGGGCTGCCGGTGGTGGACGGCGCGCTGCCGATGCGGTTCGCGTTGGCGTTGCTGCCGATCGTCGCGACACTGCTCGTGCTGGCGGTCGACCGGGCTCTGCGCGGCACCGGTCGGGCCCGACGGCTCGTGCCCCTGGCCGTCGGCGCGGCACTGCTGCCGATCTTCCCCACTCCTCTGCCCACGACCGAACGGCCCGCCGTGCCGGAGTTCATCACCGGCGGCCACTGGCGGCAGTGCGTGCCGCCCGGTGGGGTGTTGGTTCCGGTGCCGCTGCCCACGCCCAAGGAACCCGGGCCGATGCGCTGGGCCACGGCCGCCGACGCCGACTTCAGCCTGCCCGAGGGGTTCTTCATCGGCCCGTACGGGAGGCGCGGCACCGCGGCGATGGGCACCTTCAAGCAGCCCACGTCCGCCCTGTTGGCGGACGTCGCCCGGCGCGGTGACCAACCGGCCATCGGCGACGAGCAGCGCCGGCAGGCCACCGTGGACGCGGACTTCTGGGGCGCCTCGTGCGTGGCGCTGGCCGACGACGCCCCCCACGCGGAGAGCCTGCGGAACACCCTGGAGCAGCTCTACGGCCCCGCGACCCGGATGGCCGACGCCTGGATCTGGCGGGTCTGACCACCGCGGTCGCACAACGAAAGGCCCCTCCCCACCGCAACGGGTGAGGGAGGGGCCTTCGCGTGCGTGTTCGGGTCAGACGCGGGGGGCACCGACCGGCTGGGACGCCTCGACGAACTCCTCGCGCGGGTCGTGCAACTGCCCCAGGGCGACCACCTCACGCTTGAGGAAGAACGCCAACGACCAGTCCACCACGACCCGGACCTTGCGGTTGAACGACGGGATCCGGCTCATGTGGTACGTCCGGTGCATGACCCAGGCCGGCCAACCGGTCATCTTGATGCCGTACACCTGGGCGACGCCCTTGTGCAGCCCGAGGCTCGCGACGCTGCCGACGTGCTTGTGCTTGTAGTTGACCGGCTCGCGGCCCCGGACCACGGCCACGATGTTGTCGGCCATCCGGGCGGCCTGGCGCACCGCGTGCTGGGCGCTCGGCGAGCAGAAGTTGCCCGGCTCCTTGGTGAGGTCCGGCACGGCGGCGCAGTCGCCGGCGCTCCACGCGCCCTCGACCACCTGGTCACCGTCGACCACCTGAAGGGTGGGCAGGCAGGTGATCCGCCGACGGTCGTCGCGCGGGAAGTCGGTCGCGTCCAGCATCGGCGACGGCTTCACGCCAGCGGTCCACACGATCGTGTCGGACCGGAAGCTGTCACCGTCGGAGAGCTTGACCACCCCGTCGACGCAGGACTCGAGCCGGGTGTCCAGCCGGATGTCCATGTTGCGCTTCATCAACTGCTGGACGGTGTACGCGCCCATGTCCCGGTCGACCTCGGGCAGCACCCGCTGGGTCGCCTCGACCAGCACCCAGCGAACCTCGTCCTGGTTCAGCTCCGGGTAGTAGCGCAGGGCGTCGCGAGCCATGTCCTCCATCTCGGCGAGCGCCTCGATGCCGGCGTACCCACCGCCGACGAAGGTGAAGGTCAGCGCCGACCGTCGGACGTCCGCATCCGCCGTGGCGGCCGCCACGTCGAGCCGGTCGAGGACGTGGTTGCGCAGGTAGATCGCCTCGCCGATGGTCTTGAACCCGATGCCCTGCTCGTGCAGACCGGGAATCGGCAGGGTGCGGGAGACCGACCCCGGGGCCACGACCACGTGGTCGTACGTGATCTCCCGGGCCGGGCCGCTGATCGGCTGGACCGTGGCCACCTTGCGGTCGTGCTCGATCCGCGTGACCGTGCCCGCCACCATCTTGCACCGCTTCAACTCCCGGCGCAGCGGCACCACGGAGTGCCGTGGGGAGATGTTGCCCGCCGCGGCCTCGGGCAGGAAGGGCTGATAGGTCATGTGCGGTTGGGGGTCCACCACCATGACCTCAGCCTCACGGGAGCTGAGCTTCTTCGACAGGCGCAGCGCCGCGTACAGACCGACGTGCCCGGCACCCACCACAAGGATCCGCTTCGGATTCACGTTGTCTATCTTTCCCCGGCCGGCTCAGGTAATGCCGCTCGCGGCCCCCATCTGTGACGGAGCACAACCCGTGTGACCTGCGTAACCCTCCGGTCGCAGCGGTCACCGCCGTCGCAGCAGCCAGCCCAGCAACGCCGCCGTCCCGACGGCCAACAGCAGCCCCAGCAGGGTCACCCACTGGTATCCGGTCTCCCCACCCATGCCCGCGGCCTGCAACAACAGCACCCCCAGCACCGCGGTGCCCAGCAGGACGCCGCCCGCCCGCAACAACCAGCGGCTGATCAGCGCGGGGTCCACCACCGCGTCATAGGGCAACAGTGCGGCCAGCGCGCAGAGGGTGTGCGACAGGTAGAGCAGGGCCGCGACGGCGAGCAGCCGCCAGAGGGCGACCGGGCGGCCGTACCCGTCGGTGGCGAGCAGCCAACCGCCCACCGTGACCAACGCCGTGAAAACCGCCCAGACCCGGCGCGGACCGAGCGCGGGCAGCAGCGCGGTGACCGCCAGAAAGAGGAGCGGCCGGCCGGAAAGCACCTCGGAGGGGAAGGCCAGGACGAACCCGGCAAACACGATGACGAAGATCCCGGCCCGAACCAGCAGCGGGGTGACACTGATGCGGGCAACCGCGTTCTGGGCGGCCCGAACCCGCCCGGTCACCGCGTCGATCATCTGCCACCAACCCTCGGAGCCGTCGCCAACCGCGCCACGTCCCGCAACACCTGGTCCAGACTGCCGGCACCGGCCCAGCGCACCACAGGTACGCCGTGCTCCCGAAGCTGCCCGATCATGACCTCCCGGTCCAGGCGCCACAGCCGGTACGCCACCTCGGCCCAGCCCAGGTCCTTCGGTGACGCCAGGTCGGTCGGCAGTGTGTCGACGGCCACCACGAACCGCCCGGCGCGGGCCAGCCGGGCGAGCATCTGCGCCGACCGTTCGTCCAGCAGCGGGGTCAACACCACCACGAGCGCGTCCGAGGAGAGCAGTTGCGGGCCGAAAACCTGGTCGTACGGCTCGTGCGAGGACGGATGGACGCGTACGTCGAGCAGCCACTCCAGCACGGTCAGGTACTGCCGACGTCCGGCGGCCGGACGCAGCCGGCGAGCTCCCGGCCCGTACTCCAGCAGGGAGACCCGGTCGCCGCGGTGCAGGTAGTGCTCGGCGATCGCGGCCGTGGCCCGGACCGTGGTGTCCAGCACCGAGGCGGCGCCGCTCACCCCGCCGGATCGGCCAGCCTCGGCGAGCACGTCGAGCAGCACCACCACCTCCGCGTCGCGGTCGGAGAGCGTGGCCGCCACGTGCAACTGCCGAGCGCGCAACGAGACCCGCCAGTCGATGCGACGCAGCCGGTCCCCGGGGCCGAAGCGCCGTACGCCGGCCAGCTCGCCGCCCTCGCCGGGCCGCCGGGAGTGGTGCGCCCCGACCAGACCGGCGGCGCGGGGCATGGCCTCGACAGCCTCGAACGGCTCGGTACGCGGGTACACCCGCACCCGCACCGGCTCGGTGAGCACCGCCCGGGAGACCAGCAGACCGCCCGCCGTGGCGACCCGCGCACCGGCCGGTCCCACCGGGTGCCGGCCCCAGCGCACGGCGCGGCCGGCGAGTTCCAGATCCGCCACCGTCCCGGTGGGCACCGCTGTCACGAACGGCCGGTCGGCGATGGAACGGCCCCTGCCGCTGGCCGGAGCCCCACCGTCGGCCGGCGTCGTGGCGGAGGACGGCACGTCGTCGACGGCCCCGTCCCGGGCGAAACCGGCCCGGGTGATGCGCAGCCACGGCGACACGCGGGAACGCACCACCACCAGGTCGTAGTCGACGCTGTCCGGGTTGCCGACGCTCACCGCCGCCGTCACGTCGCCGCCCTCGACCAGCGGCCCGTCCTCATCCTGGCTGATCCACACCTGCGGCAGCGCCGTGGGCCGCCGACGCAGCGCGTACGCGGTGCCCAGCGCGAACGGGGCGGCCAGCACGATCAGGTCGACCCGCCCCAGCAGCACCCCCGCCACCAGCAGCAGGCCGGCGAGCAGCACCGCCCGGCCGAGCGCCCGGGTGGGTGCCCAGCCGGCACCCGGTTCCGGCTCGGTGGCCATCGGCACGGTCGGTCCGGTCATCAGTGCCGAGGCCCGCCCGCGGCGTAGCTGGGCAGCGCGCCACTCGCCGGAGCGGGGGTGGCCTCCAGCACCTCGCCGACCACGAACGCCGGGTCGACCCGGCGCAACCACATCTCCGGGCGCAGGGTGATCCGGTGGGCCAGGGCGGGAGCGGCCACCTCCTTGACGTCCTCCGGCACCACGTAGTCCCGTCCGCCGAACACCGCGCGGACCCGGGCCAGCAGCAACAGCGCCAACGAACCGCGCGGCGAGGCGCCGACCAGCACCGACGGGTGCTCCCGGGTCGCCGCGGTGAGGGAGACGATGTAGCGGCCGATGGAGTCCTCCACCACCACGTCCTCCAGGGCGGCCTGCATGGCCCGCAGTGTGGCGGCGTCGACCACCGGCTTGATGTCCGCCTCCTCGCGGCGACGGCTCATCCGGCGGCGGAGCACCTCCCACTCCTCCTCGTGCTGCGGATAACCGAAGGAGACCCGCAGCAGGAACCGGTCCAGCTGGGCCTCGGGCAGCGGGTACGTGCCCTCGTACTCGATCGGGTTGGCGGTGGCCAGCACGTGGAACGGCTCGTCCAGCTTGTAGGTCACCCCCTCCACCGAGACCTGCTTCTCCTGCATCGCTTCCAGCAGCGCGGACTGCGTCTTCGGCGGCGTCCGGTTGATCTCGTCGGCGAGCAGCAGGTTGGTGAAGACCGGCCCGGCCCGGAAGGTGAAGTCGCCGTTGCGCTGGTCGTACAGGAACGAGCCGGTGACGTCGGCGGGGAGCAGGTCGGGGGTGAACTGCAACCGGCGGAAGTCCAGGCCCAGCGCCTGGGCGAACGAGCGAGCGGTGAGCGTCTTGCCCAACCCGGGCAGATCTTCCAGCAGCACGTGGCCACCCGCCAGGATGCCGGCGAGGACCAGCTCCAACGCGTCCCGCTTGCCGACCACGACGGTGCCGACCGCGTCCAGGACCGCCCGAGCCAGGTGGCCGACCTCGGCGGGGGCAATGCTCCGGTCCACGTCGTTCATCAGATCTTCTCCAGTTCGGCGACGATCACCGCGAGGTCGCGTGGCGACGGGGTGCGGCGAGGCGGGGTCTCCAGGAACGTCCACAGCCGGTCACCCAGCAGGACACGGGCGCGGGCCGGGTCCGACTCGCGGGTGACGCCGTGCTTCAGGCGCATCCGTTCGTCGGCCAGTTCACCGATCCGGGGCAGGACCACCCCGGTGAAACGTTCGGGTCGGTTCGAGGACCAGTCCAGGGGCCGTTCCCACTGGTTGATCGCGCCACGCAGCGCGTCCCGGGTTGCCCAGTTGTAGCTGCCGTCCTCGTCACCCGTGCCGGCCCGACGGGCCGGCGGCGACGGGGGTGGCGGCGCGAGCAGGGCGGTGATCCGGCGGACCCCCAGCACGGCGAGCACCCCGGCGACGAGTACGGGCAGCGAGACCTGGAGGCCGACCGCGCGGAGGCCGACGAGCAACACCGCGACCACCGCGGCGGCCCACGCGAGGGCGCGTACCACCGGACCGGTCCGGGAGCGGGGTGCCTGCGGGCCTTTCGGTGCCGCCTCCTCGTCGAACGCGAGCAGGTCGTCGATGCTGGTGCTGCTCATGGGGCCACCGCCGTGAGCTCTCCGCGCAGCCGACGAAGTGCGGCGCGGGCCTGGTCGCGGGTGCGCTCGTCGACCGGGCGGGTGGCGTAGCGGGCCTCCCGGTAGACGTGCGCGAACTCAGCCAGCACCTCGGTGCTGACGATGGCCGGAACGCCGGCCGCCGGGTCACCGTGCAGCAGCCGGCTGACCAGGTCGGTGGGGGTGTCCCCGGCGAGCCGTGGCACGCCGGCCGCGGCGGCGGCCTCCTCCAGGCGCACCCAGCACGCGATCACCGCCACCCGGGGGTCGGTGTCCCGGTCGTCGAGCTCCACCAGCCCGGCGTCGAGGGCGGCGACCACCTCCCGGGCGGTGCCCTCGGCGGTACGCCGGGCCCGCTGCGCCGGCAGTGCCCGGTTGGTGCGTTTCAGAGCGCCCCGGATCAGGATCCAGGACAGGTAACCGAGGGCGGCGAGGATGGCCAGCCCGAGCAGAACCATCGCCACGGTGGCGACCCACTCCGGGATGTGCGCCTGGGTGGCCTCACCGGCGGTGCGTGGCTCGACCGGAATGGACCGCGACGGCTCGGCGGTCGGGTACTCGGGCACCCACGGGACGTTCTCCGCGGCTGGCGGGATCCGGCTGGCCCCGATCGACGAGTGCCCGGACGCCAGCGCGGCACCGGCGAGCAGTGCGGCGACCGCGGCGACCGGCCACCACCGGCGAAGCAGGCCAAGCGCCGAGCGCGACACCCCCGGCTCGGCGGCCGGCAACGAAGTGGGGGCGCGTGTTCCGTCGGTCATCGCCACCACCCCACGCGCGTCTCAGTCCACCCCGGCCAGCTGCTTAGCCTGGCCGAAGACGTCGTCCAGCATCTTTGGTGTCAGCCGCCCGGTGAAGGTGTTCTGCTGGCTGACGTGGTAGCAGCCGAGCAAGTCCGGAGCGGCCGTGCCGGACCAGTGTGCCCCATGACCGAACCTCGGTCGCGGGCTGGGCGGGCGCTGCCCGTACACCTCGCGAAGCACCGGCCACCACGAGGCCCAGGCGAACGCGCCGAGCGCGACGACGACACGCAGCGTGGGCTGGATCAGCGTGACCTCGCGGTGCAGCCAGGGCGCGCAGTTGTCCCGCTCGGGCGGGGTCGGTTTGTTGTCCGGCGGCGCACAACGGACGGCCGAGAAGATCCGCAGGTCCCGCAGGGCGAGCCCGTCGTCGGCGGCGACGCTTGTCGGTTGGTTGGCCAGCCCGGCCCGGTGCAGCGCGGCGAACAACACGTCACCGGACCGGTCACCGGTGAAGATCCGGCCCGTGCGGTTGCCGCCGTGTGCGGCGGGTGCCAGCCCGAGAATGGCGATCCGGGCGTCCCCGGTGCCGAAGCCCGGCACCGGGCGACCCCAGTACTCCTGGTCGCGGAAGGCAGCCCGGCGGGTGCGGGCTACCTCCTCCCGCCACCGAACCAACCGGGGGCAGGCGAAACAGTCGCTCACCGCCGCGTCCAGGTCGGCCAGGTCGGTCGCCCGCGCTGCGCGGGCGACCACCTGCTCGGGGGTACGGGACTCAGCCAAGCTTGGCCCGGAAGAGTTCCAGGGTGCGGGCCCAGGCACTGGCGGCGGCGCGCTGGTCGAACGCCTCCGGTCGGTCGTCGTTGAAGAAGGCGTGTGCGGTGCCCGGATAGTCGTAGAGGTGGCAGTCGCCGCCGGCCTCCTCGATGGCCCGGCGGGCGGTCTGCACGCCCTCGGCGGCCGAGGTGCCGTCCTCTTCGGAGCAGTGGACGACCGCGGCCTTGCCGGCGTAGTCGGCCCAGTCGGGGCGCATCGACTCCCACGGCAGCACCGGGTAGAAACCGGCGGTCGCGACGATCCGCTCGGAGACGGTGGCCGACCAGAGTGCGAGGCTGCCACCGGCGCAGAAGCCCACGGCACCGACCTTACCGGTGACCTCCGGCCGCCCGGCGAGATAGTCGGCCGCGCCCGCGATGTCCTTCGCCGCCTCGTCCATCCGCATCGCCATCAACAGCCGCTGCGCCTCGTCCGGCTCACTTGTCGTCTCACCGTGGTAGAAGTCCGGGGCGAGAGCGACGAAACCGGCTTCGGCGAACCGCTCCGCGACCGACCGGATGTGCGGCACCAGCCCCCACCACTCCTGGATGACGATGACGGCGGGGCTGGCCAAACCACTGGCGGGTATCGCGAGATACCCCTCGCTCGTACCCCCGTTGCTGCGGTAGGTCACCATTTCGCCCATGGGCCGTCCTCCTAGCGGTCAGTCATCGTTGGCTGGTCGCCCAGTGGTTCCAGTGCCGGTAGCCTGCCATGCCACGCCGCCGCCGGGAAGACGCCGGAACAGTGGCATTCACCTCCTGTTCGCCCGCCGGTGACTCCGGATACGCCGACGGCGGCGGGGTGGGTTCCCCGCCGCCGTCGATGCCGATCCACCGCTGTGGCCAGGCCTTCTTGGTCAGGCCTTCGCGGTCAGGCCTTCGCGGTCAGGCCTTCGCGGTCAGGCCTTCTTGGTCAGGCAGAGCACGTAGCCCGTCTTGCCGGGCAAGATGGTGGAGTAGATGTAACCCTTTTCGTCCGGCTTGAAGTACTGCTCGCAGGCCGTGCCGGCTCTGGCCTGGGCCTCGGTCTGGTCGTCGACCCGACCGACCACGTTGTACACCGCCTCGGTGGAGGTGCACTCGACGATCCTGGCGTCGGTCACCTTCTCCTGCTTGGTGCCGGTGACCTCGGGCAACTTGGCGATACAGTCACCGGCCTTGGCGGCAGCCGTCTCGTCCTTGTTGATGACGTTGCTGATCGCCGACACGACACCGAACTTCAGGCCGGCGACGACGGCGACCGCGAGGATCGCGCCGACGATGCCGAGGACCTTCATCGCACCGAACTTCTTCACCTCCGGCTCGGCCGACTGCGGCTCGGCCGACTCCGGCTCGGCCGACTCCGGCTCGGCCGACTCGGGCTCGGCCGACTCCGGCTCGGCCGACTCCGGCTCGGCCGACTCGGGCTCGGCCGACTCCGGGTCTGCCGAACGCGGGTCTGCCGAACGCGGCTCCGACTCACGGGCCGCCGAACGCGGCTTGGCCGAGTCGGGGTCGGTCGACTCCGCGGCGGCCACACGCGGCTTGGGCACAATCGGCCCGGCCGACTGCGACCCGGTCGACTGCGACCCGGCCGACTGCGACCCGGCGGACTGCGACCCGGCCGACTCCGGGTCGGACACACGCGGCTTAGGCACACTCGGCCCGGCCGATTTCGACTCGGCCGACGCCGACCCGGTCGTCTCCGACTCGACCACACGCGGCTCGGCCGGACGTGACACCGCCGCCTGCGGCTCGGTCGGCTGCGGCGCCTCGACGGCCGGCTCAGCCGGTGCGGCGTCGGACGCGGATGGCGGTGCGACCTGCTCTGGCACGGGGGTTCCTTCCGAGGGGTGGATGAGCAGACGACACCGTAACGATCATTGATTTCCGGTGCCGTCCCGCTCGCCTCGTCCGTTCAGTTAATTCCAGCCGCGCCCACATGATCCAATTCACACACCGTGACTCAACTCGTGGGGGTGGGACTCGGTGTCTTGGTGGGCTCCGCCGAGGGCTCGCCGGTCGTCGTTCCGCTCGACGGCGTGCTGGTCGGTTCGGCCGGCGGCGTGCTGGTCGGCTCCGCCGTAGGCGTGCTGGTCGAGCCGGCCGGGGGCGTGCTGGTCGAGCCGGCCGGGGGCGTGCTGGTCGCGGGCGGTGTTGTCACTGTGGGATTGGACCCGGCCGGACCGCGGGGGCCGAAGGGCGCCCGGCCCACGCAGTACGGGTACGGCCGCAGCAGTGGGTTGCCGTCCTCGCTGACCGGACCACAGTCCGGGTAGCCGAGGCGGATCGGGTTGCCGTCCTGGTCGAAGAGCCGGGCGTTCTCCACCAGCCGGCCCTCACTGTCGTAGACGAACACGTCCCGGACCTGGCTGTACTGGCTGTCGACCGAGGTCTGGTCGTAGTAGTAGTCGCGGTTGAGTCGGCCCTCGGTATTGATCAGTGCGGCGAACGCGAACACCACCAGCACCGCGCTGCCGACCTGCACCGCCGAACGTGGCCAGCGGCTCAGCTGGGTGGGACGGCGGCCGATCCAGATGGAGCCGAGCACGAAGCCGACCAGCATGATCAGGCCGGCGAGCAGCTCTCCACCAAAGCGGGGCAGCAGGTTGTAGTAGTTGCCACCACTGGAGATCACCGTGATCAGCATCGCCGCCAGGTAGCCGCGCAGCACCCACCAGCCGGGGCGCAGCAGGCGGAGGAAGTCGCTGGCGTGCGCGTACCCCAGGGGTGGACCGAGCCGGGTGTCGATCGCGTTCAGCCGGCCGCGCAGCCGGACCAGCGCGGCGGTGACCCGCTGGTCGAGATTGCGCCCACCGCCGCCCGGCGCGGCGCCGGCCGCGGCGCGCAGCTCGGCGGCGTACGTCTCGGGCTCGCCCAGCCGCTCGACCAGGGTGCCCTCGGCCTCGGCGGCGACCTCCGTGAGGTGGTCGGCGAGATCCTCGGTCAGCTCGTCGCGTTGCGTGGCCGGCAGGTCGGCCAGAGCGGCCCGGACCCGCGCCACATAGTCGGTGATCTCCTGCTCCGCGACGGTCATGCCGCCATCCCCCGATCGTCGAGCAGACTGTCCATGGTGGTGGCGAACGAGCGCCAGAGCTTGCCGGAGCGGGTCAACTGGTCGCGCCCCGCGGCGTTGAGTGAGTAGTACTTGCGGTGCGGCCCGGACTCGCTCGGCACGACGTAGGTGGTGAGCAGGCCGGCGGCGAAGAGGCGGCGCAGCGTCCCGTAGACCGAGGCGTCACCGACCTCCTCCAGGCCGGCCTCACGCAACCGGCGCAGGATGTCATAACCGTAGCCGTCCTCCTCCCGGAGGACAGCCAGGACGGCCATGTCGAGCACGCCCTTCAGCAACTGTGTGGTGTCCACGCAATGCACACTACTGCGCAATGCGAAGTAGCGTCAACGATCACGCCCCGACACGCCGGGGCACCCGCTCGTGATCCACTCGAATTCCTGCACAACGGGCTGTCAACACGACCCGGGCACCGCGACTTCACCGAAGACGAGTCGATCAACCGGCCGGCGCGGATTCGTCCAGACCTTCGGAGCCGATCGAATCGGAAGCAGACCGCCCGGCGGTCCAGCCCACGAAGGCGAAGCAATCGGCGGTACCTACCGTCAACCCGTGGGCGAGTTCGTTGGGATCGCTGAGCCGAACGTGATCGACTCGGTTTTCAGGAAGTCGGGGTATCCGAGGCACCTGGACACCGCGACTTCAAGGAAGGCGAGTTGATCAAGCTCGCCTGCGCCGGCAACGTTCCCTGGACGGCCTAGCGGGCGGTGGTTGGCTGAAGGCTCCAGGCGATGCCGTCGAGAATGTCGTGCTCCGAGGCGACCACCGACGGCATTCCGGCCCGCTCCATGATCACGCGGAGCACCAGCGCTCCCGCGCCGATCACGTCGGCCCGGCCCGGGTGCATCACCGGGATCGCCAACCGCTGCGCACGGGTCTGGCCCAGCAGGTCCGCCGTCACCTGGGCGACCGCCTCGTACGACACTCGGGCGTGGTGGATGCGCTCCGGGTCGTACTCCCGCAGGCCCTGGGCGATGGCGACCACGGTGGTGACCGACCCGGCGAGGCCGACCAGGGTGGCCGCCTCGCGGCCGGGCACCACGGCGAGCGCCCGGTCCACCGCGGCCGCGATGTCGGCCTCTGCCGCCTTGACCTGCTCGGACGTCGGCGGGTCACCGGGCAGGTGCCGCTCGGTCATTCGCACACAACCGATGTCCACCGAGATCGCCGCCCGCACCCCTGCGGCCCGGTCACCGACCACGAACTCGGTGGAACCACCGCCGATGTCGACGACCAGGAACGGCTCCTTCGCGTCGGTCGGCAGGCCACGCACCGCGCCGGTGAACGACAGCCGGGCCTCCTCGTCGCCGCTGACAACCTCCGGTGCGACGCCGAGGGTGCCCCGCACCATCTCGGTGAAGTCGTCGGCGTTGGCGGCGTCCCGGGAGGCCGAGGTGGCGCACATGCGCACCCGCTCCGCGCCCAGCTTCTCGATGTCGGCCGCGTACGACGCCAGTGCCACCCGGGTCCGTTCGATCGCCTCCGGCGCCAACCGGCCGGTGCGGTCGACACCCTGGCCGAGTCGGACGATCTCCATCCGCCGGGTCAGGTCGGTCAGCGGCGCCCCGGTGGACTCCTCGGGCAGGTCCGCGACCAGCAGTCGGATCGAGTTGGTCCCGCAGTCGATGGCCGCCACACGCGTCGTCACGGCAGCAACCTTACGGCAGGGCCGGCGGCCACCCCGGAGCGTGGCCGAGGCGCCACCCCTCGGACGAGCCTCTCGACAACTGCGCGCCGAGCGCGGTCAGGTGATGCCGAACCGCCCCACCCTCCCGCTCGCTGGCCACCAGACCGGCCGACCGCAGCGCGGTGGCGTGCTCCGAGGCCGAGGAGAGGCTGATCCCGACGGCCTGGGACAGCACGGTGGTGGTCATCCCGCCGTCGACCGCCAGCCGACGCAGCACGAGCGCCCGGGTGGTGCCGAGCAGTCGACCGAGGGAATCACCCCCGGCGGTGGTCCCGAAACTGGGCAGCACCGTCGGATAGACGAGCAGGATCGGGTGACCGGGCTGGACCAGCACCCGGGGGCGGGGTCCGGCCAACGGGGAGGGCAGCAGGATCAGCCCGTGGCCGGTGCCGGACAGGTCACCGCTCCACCACGTCCGCACCTCCAGCACCGGCTCCCGCCACCGGATCGCCGGGTGCAACCCCGCGAAGAGGCCGTCCAGGCCATGCTGCGCCAGCCGATGGCTGGCACAGGTCAACTGCTGGCGGTACGCGCCGGTCAGATCGGGCCAGAGTGGTGCCAGGACCGCGTCGAACCAGGTGCGGACGGCCCCGCCGAACAGGCCCAACACCTCCGGGTCGGCGTCCGCGAACCGCCGCCGCAGCGGGGTGACAGCCGTCTGCGCGTACGACGCGGTGGCCTCGGCCCGGATCCGCCCTGCCGGAGTGGCCCGGATCGCCTCCAGGCCGGCCTCGACCGATTCCAGGCCGGCCCACGGGGTGACGAAGTCCGGCAGGCGCCCCCGGGCGGGGAGCAGGTGCCGCAGCGTCGCGGTGGCGGCCCGCGCGGTGCCCGTGCGCTCGACCGTCGCCGCCCGCTCGGCCAGCGCCGGTGCCAACGCCGCAACCGTCGGGTCCCGTAGCCACTGACCGGCCAGCAGTGCGGTGCCGACCGGATGCAGCCGGTCGGCGAACCGCACCCGGCAGAGGTCGGCCGGCCCGAGCTGGAGACGAAGCATGAGGCACAGCCTGCCTCCCTTCGCCCATGGCCGAAAGGGTTGATCGACCAGCGACCCATCTCCAGAGTGGACGTCGGGTCTACGGGGGGTGGCCGACGTGCGGCGAATGGTGGCAGCGTTGACGGGGCTCTGCCTCATTGCCATGGTTGCGGCTTGCGGTGAGCGGGGACGGCCCGCGCCGGCCCCGCCCTCCGCGACCAGCGAATCCCCGGCTGCGGGTGACCACGACCTCACCCTGAACCACAACGGCCAGGAGCGCACCTACCTGCTGCACGCACCACCCGGGTACGACCCGAGCCGGTCACCCGCGCTGGTCATCGCGCTGCACTTCTATCCCGGAAGCGGCGCCGGCATCCAGGAGCTGGCCGGCCTGGAAGCCAAGGCCGACAAGGACAACGTGCTGGTGGCCTACCCGGACGGGGTGGCCGGCGGCTTCAACGCGCTGATCTGCTGCGGCAACGCGGACGACGTCGGTTTCCTCACCGCCCTCACCGACCACCTGGTGCAGACCTGGCACGCGGACGCGAATCGGGTCTATCTCACCGGCATCTCGAACGGCGGCGACATGAGCTTCCGGGCGGCGGTGGAGGGCACCGGCAAATTCGCCGCGATCGGGGCGGTCAGCGGCGGGTACAGCGGAAAACTGACCACGGCCGAGACCTACGTGCCGAAGAGCCCGGTCTCCGTGATCACCTTCATCGGCGGCCAGGACCGGTACGCCTCGACGTTCCAGACCGGCATCAAGACCTGGCAGCAGCGGCTCTCCTGCCAGCCCAGCCCGAAGGCGTCCGGGGTGCCGGGCGTGACACACACGCTGGCGAGCTGCAAGGACGGCAGCGAGGTGAGCGTCTACACCCTGCCCGAGATGGGCCACAGTTGGCCGGGGGCGACGACCGGTTCGCTCGCCGACTCCTCCGCAGGGCTGTCGGCCACCGACCTGATGTGGGAGTTCTTCGCCGCGCACCCGCGCAAGGCCTGACCTACAGGCGCAGCAGCATCCGGGTGTTGCCGAGCGTGTTCGGCTTGACCCGCTCCAGGTCGAGGAACTCCGCGACACCCTCGTCGTACGAGCGCAGCAACTGCTCGTACACCGGTTGCGGCACCGGCGCGCCGTCGATCTCCTGAAAGCCGAACGCGCCGAAGAACCGCGTCTCGAAGGTGAGCACGAAGATCCGTGCCACCCCCAACTCGCGGGCCGCGTCGATCAGCTCGCCCACCAGCCGGTGCCCGATCCGTCGGCCCCGACAGGCCGGATCCACCGCGACCGTACGGATCTCGGCCAGGTCCTCCCACATGACGTGCAGCGCACCGCACCCCACCACCGCGCCGTCGGCGGGGCGGACCGCCACCCGGAACTCCTGCACCTGCTCGTAGAGGGTGACTGTCGCCTTGCTCAACAGCCGCCGGTCGTTGGTGTAGGTGTCGACCAGCTGCCGGATGCCGCGCACGTCCCCGGTGCGGGCGCGCCGCACCAGGATCCGACTCTCGGGTGCCGAGGACCCGGCCGGCGCGTTCACTCGGCCGCCGGGACGTCCACGCACGGGCCGGCCGTCCACCAGGGCTCGACCAGCGCCAACGTCTCGTCGCCGAACGGGTTCACGCCCGGGCCGGCGCCCAGCGCGTGACCCAGGTGCACGTGCAGGCACTTCACCCGGCCCGGCATGCCACCCGCCGAGATTCCCGCGATCTCCGGCACCTCGCCGATCGCCTCCCGGCGGGTGAGGTAGTCCTCGTGCGCGGTCCGGTAGTGGGCGGCCAACTCGGGATCCGTCGTCAACCGGTCCGCCATGTCCTTCATCAGCCCCGCCGACTCCAGCCGGCTGCACGCCGCGGTGGCCCGGGGGCAGGTCAGGTAGTAGAGCGTGGGGAACGGTGTGCCGTCGGCGAGACGGGGAGTCGTCTCCACCACGTCCGGGAGTCCGCACGGGCAACGGTGGGCCACCGCCCGGGTGCCCCGGGGCGTCCGGCCGAGCTGCGCGGCCACCGCGGCCAGGTCCGCCTCGGTGGCCGGCGCACGCTGCGGCAGGGGTACGGAATCCGCCGCCGGCTCCGACGGTGGTACGACAGTCACGGTCTCTCCTGGTGCGTCGATCGGTGGATCACTTGCCCGGCTGCTGGTTGTCCGCCGCCTGCACGCTCGACCAGAGCGTGTCGTACCAGGTCGTTGGCCCGGCCGGGGCGGCCGAACCGGCCGACTTCCCGGCGTCTCGGGCGGCGCCCTCGGCGTCGTGCAGCACCACCATCATCTTCTCGCCGGGGCGGCCCATGAAGAACCGTTCCCGGGCCTTGGTCTCGATGTACGCCGGGTCCTTCCAGTTGTCGGCCTCGGCGGCGAGCTTCGCGATCTCCTGCTCCTGCACCGCCTGCGCGGCTTCCATCCGCTCGATGTCGGCCTGCTGGTCCAGGTAGACACGGACCGGGTAGGTGTAGGCCAGCGCGAGCGCGATGAGCACCGCGAACAGCACGGTGGCCCGACCGGTGAAGCGACGGGGGTGGGGTGCGGTGAGCCGCTTGACGGCGCCACCGGCGGCAGTACGCCGAGCGGCGGCGGGACGATTCGCGGAGCGGACGCCCTCGGTGCCCCGGGCCGCGCCCGGAGCCCGACCAGCGGTGCCGCGCGACTCGGCGCGGACGCCGGTCTCGCGGACCGATCCCCGGGTGGCCCGGCCGCCACCCGACCGACCGGATTGACCCGGCCGGCGGGCGGGACGTTGACCACCCGGTGTGCGGCGCTGCTGCATCGTCACACCCCTCCCCCGAGGCTTCGCGCGCTCAGGCCGAACGGTAGCGCGGGAACGCGCCGGCGCCCGCGTAGCGCGCCGCGTCGGCCAGCTCCTCCTCGATCCGGAGCAACTGGTTGTACTTCGCGACGCGGTCCGAGCGGGCCGGCGCGCCGGTCTTGATCTGGCCGCAGCCGGTGGCCACCGCCAGGTCGGCGATGGTGGTGTCCTCGGTCTCGCCGGAACGGTGGCTCATCATGCACTTGAAGCCGGCCCGGTGGGCCAGGTCCACGGCGTCCAGGGTCTCGGTCAGCGAACCGATCTGGTTGACCTTGACCAGGACCGCGTTCGCGGACTTCTCCGCGATGCCGCGGGCGATGCGCTGCGGGTTGGTCACGAACAGGTCGTCACCGACGATCTGCACCCGGTCGCCGATCGAGGCGGTCAGCGTCTGCCAGCCACTCCAGTCGTCCTCCGCCAGCGGGTCCTCGATCGACACGATCGGGTAGTCACCGGCCAGCTTGGTGTAGTAGTTGCTCATCTCCTCGGCGGACTTCGCGGCACCCTCGAAGGTGTAGGTGCCGTTGTCGAAGAACTCGGTGGCCGCCACGTCGAGCGCGAACACGATGTCGGTGCCGAGCCGGTAACCGGCCTTCTCGACCGCCTCGGCGATCAGGTCCAGGGCTGCCGCGTTGGTCGGCAGGTTCGGCGCGAAGCCACCCTCGTCACCGAGCCCGGTGGACAGGCCCTTCTTCTTCAGCACCGACTTCAGCGCGTGGTAGACCTCCGCGCCCGAGCGCAGCGCCTCGCGGAAGGTGGGCGCGCCGATCGGCGCGACCATGAACTCCTGGATGTCGACGTTCGAGTCGGCGTGCGCGCCACCGTTGAGGATGTTCATCATCGGCACCGGCAGGAGGTGCGCGTTCGGGCCGCCCAGGTAGCGGAACAGGCTCAGCTCGGCGCTGCCGGCAGCGGCCTTCGCCACCGCCAGGGAGACCCCGAGGATGGCGTTCGCGCCCAGCTCCGACTTGCTGTCGGTGCCGTCGATGTCGAGCATCTTCTGGTCGATGAGCCGCTGCTCGCTGGCCTCGTACCCGATGATCTGGTCGACGATCTTGTCTTCGACGTTGGAGACCGCCTTCTCCACGCCCTTGCCCTGGTAGCGGTCGGCGTCACCGTCGCGCAGCTCGATCGCCTCGAAGGCGCCGGTGGAGGCGCCGGAGGGCACGGCGGCGCGGGCGACCGTGCCGTCGTCCAGGCCGACCTCGACCTCGACCGTGGGGTTGCCCCGCGAGTCGAGAATCTCCCGGGCGACGATTCCCTCGATGGTTGCCACTAAGTCGCTCCTCGTTGTTGTGATCCGGTCCGTGGGTGGGCCGCGACGGTGCGGCTGAGGCAGGTGTTGAACGCAGCGTATCGGGCGGCGCGAACGGGCACGGCGTCGCCCGCGCACCCGAGTCGCCCCGCGTTGACGGACATTCCCGGATTTCCGGGCGTCAACCGGCAACGGGTTTGCGCTGCACGGACCAGATCCACCAGGCTGGTCGTCATGCCCGCCGCCTCGACCACCCTCCGCATGCTCGCCGTGTCGGTCATCGCGTCGCTCACGGTCACCGGCTGTCAGACGTTCGAGGACGCCGGAGTCGCCATGGGTCGCTCGGAACTCGTCAACGACCTCGCCGCCCGGCTCGACCGGGCGCTGGAGTTGACCTACTCGGCCGACTACCAACTTCCGGGCGGCCAGCGCGCCGCGATCGTGCAGGCGCAGGATCCGGCCCGGTCCGCGTACACCTACCCGGGCGGGCGACTCACCGTCACCCCGGAGGCCATCACCAGGTGTACGACGACAGGCGCCCGCCCCGAGTGCACGCTTGTCGCCCCGCCCACACCGGGCAGCAAGCCGACCGTGACGCTCTTCGGCGAGGCCAACCAGAAGGGCCTCGCCACCCCACCCGTGGTGGTCGGGCTGCTGACCGCCGCCGCGCTCGACCCGCAGGCGGTCATCAAGCAGAGCGACACCACGGTCGCCGGGCACCACGCCGCCTGCGTCGAGGTGCAGGGCTCGTCGTCCGGCGACTTCACCGCCTGCGTGACCACCGAGGGCGTGCTCGGCAGCTTCACCGGACCGGTCGACGGCAAGCCGGTGGACCTGGCGCTGAGCCGTTACTCCGCGACCGTCGACACGGGCGCGTTCGACCCGCCTGCCGGCGCCGGCGTCGTGGACCGTCGCCCCGGCGGCTCGTGACCGACCCACCGGCCGAGCCCACGCCCGGCGGGTTCACGCCCGGGGCCGACCGGAGCCGACCGCCCGCCCCCGGCGACCTGGCCCTGCCGGTGACCGGCGCGAAGCTGCTGACCAGCGCCGACGGCCAGCCCCTCCGCGTCGCCGACCTGCCCGCCGGCACCGACTGGGTGCCGCTGGGCACGCTCGACGGAGTGTCCGCCTGGGGCACCGACGTGGCCACCGCCGACGACCTTCCCGGCCGGGCGCGCGGCTGGGCCTCGCTCGCCGCCGAGGTGCCGGAGCCACACGCCACGCTCGCCGGCCGGGCGCTGGCGGTGGTGACGTGGCGGCGTACCCACCGGTGGTGCGGCGCCTGCCGTACCGAGCTGACCGACGTGCCCGGCGAGACCGCCCGGCGATGCCCCGACTGCGGCCTGTACGTGCCGATGCAGCTCTCCGCCGCGGTACTGGTGGCGATCACCCGGCCCGGCCCCGCCGGTCGTGCCGACGAGCTGCTGCTGGTCCGGCACGCGACCGGGCCGACCGGGCTGTGGGCGCTGGTGGCCGGCTTCGTCGAGGCCGGCGAGACGCTTGAGGCGGCGGTGCACCGGGAGGTCGGCGAGGAGGTCCGGCTGCCCGTGGACCGCCTGGCCTACTTCGGCAGCCAACCGTGGGCGATCTCCGGCCCCGGTGTGCTGCTCGCCGGGTTCACCGCCCGTGCCGCTGACCCGCACGCCGAGCCGGTGGTCGATGGCCGGGAGCTGACCGAGGCCCGGTGGTTCGGCCTGGATGCGCTGCCGGCGGAGCTGCCGCCCGCGTACTCCATCTCGCGCTGGCTGATCGACGCGACGGTGAGCACCCGGCGGCGCTGACCCCGCGCGGCGGCGGGGCTCAGATCTCCAGCAGGGTGCGCAGGTGGCGCGGGGGCGGGCAGTCGTGGGCGAGCATGGCGTCGTGCCAGTCGCGGACCGACACCCCGTCCGGGCGGGCCGCGGCGATCTCGGCCACCTCGCTGTACCCGACGAAGTAGGTGGAGAGCTGGGTGGAGGTGAGCAGCGCCCGGCGCCACTTGCCGGCCGCCTCGCCCTCCTCCTGAAAGCCGCGTTCGGTCATCAACGCCATCGCCTCGGCCTCGGGGAGGTCCTCGGCGTGCACCAACTGGTCCAGCAGCGCGTTGATGGTCATCCGGAGCTGCATCTTGAGCTGCTGCAACCGCACCGGGAGGCCGCCGAAGCCGAGCCCGACCATCAACTCCTCCGCGTACACCGCCCAGCCCTCGATGAACGGCCCGGACTCGGCCAAGGCCCGGACCCGGGTGCCGCCGACGTAGCGGCGGGCGTGGGCGAGCTGGAGGAAGTGTCCCGGCATGGCCTCGTGCACCGTCAGGTTGCGGATCATGTGGTCGTTGTACTCGCGGTAGAACGACTCGACCCGGTGCGCCGGCCAGTCCGACGGGGTGGGCGCGATGCAGTAGAAGGTGGGCACGGACGCGGTCTCCAGCGGACCTGGCGAGTCGCAGTAGGCCACCGCGACGCCCCGGGCGAACTCCGGCATCTCCTGGATCACGCACCGGTCGTCGACAAGGGTGACGAGGTCGTGCGCGCGGACGAAGTCGGTGGCCTCGTCCAGCGTGATGCCGGCCAGGTCGACGATCGTCGCGTCGTTCGGGTGCTCGGCGGCCAGCACGTCGAGTGCGCGGCGGACGGCCGCGTCGTCGGCGGGGCCACCGACCAGCTCGACTGCCGCCTCGCGGATCTCGGCGGTGACCCGGTCCAGGTTGGCCCAGGCGCGGCACTGGATCTCGGCGGCGCTCAACTCGGTGTCGAGGGTGTGCCAGAGGCGGGCCTCCCAGCGGCGCCGGCCCAGTCGCGGGTCACGGCCCGGGGCGGCGTCGTCGGCCAGGCCGGCGCGCAGCCAGGCGACGAACTCCTCAAGCGCGGCGATCGCCGCGGTCGCCGCCGGCTCCACCCGGTCGTGGGTGCTCGGCGCCTGGGCGAGCAGTGCCGGCAGCTCGTCACGGATCAGCGCGGCCGTGCCGGTGAACTGCCCGACCGCCGTCTCCGCGTGGATCCGCGGCATGTCCCGCAGCGTCGCGCGGGCGGTGGCGAGAGCGTCCGGTACGGCGGCGAGCCGGCCGGCCAGTTGGGTCAGCCGCACCTCCGCCGGGGCGTACGGGCGGGCCAGCAGCGGGTGCAGGAGCGCGCCGGGGTTGTGGCGCAGCGGATCCCACTCGTGCGACCGGATCTCGGTCAGCTCGAACAGCTCCCGGTCCACGAATGAGCTGAGCAGCGCGTGGTCGACCTGCTCGTCCACGTCGAGCGAGTCCGGGTCCAGTTCGGACAGCGCGTTGGCCGCGTCGGAGAGCATCGCCCGGTCGGCGGCCAGCGCGTCAACGGACAGGTCGGGTAGCCGGTCGTCGAACCGGTGGTCCCCGGCAGCGGTGGCAACCCCCGGCCGCGACTCCAGCAGCGCCTCGACAACCCGCTCAGCTAGTACCCCAAACGCCTCCACCCGGCCCACCCTACCGACCGGCCCACCCACTGCCACCTGTTACGTCGATCATGAAGTTATTGCCGTCGACCTCGGGGTCGTGGCAACAACTACATGATCAACGTTGGTGTGCGGGCTCAGACGGACTCGGCGGCGCGGATGGCCTCGGCGTAGGCGAGGGTGGCGCGGCGGAGGGCCGCTTCCGGGTCGATGCCCGCCTCGCGGGCCGCCGCTACCGTGGCCAGGAGGCTCGCGCCCAGCCTTGCTTCGGCATCCACCTGGGTGTCGGCCAACGGCGGTGGGACCTCGATGCCTCTGCGGGCGGCGCGGTCCAGGATCTGCGCGGCCAGGGCCAGCGCGGGCTGGCTCAGGGCCACCCCGTCCAGCACCGAACTCCGCGCCTTCTCCGCCCGCTTGATCCGCTCCCAGTTCTCGGTGATCTCCTCGAGGGTGCCCGCCTCGGCACCGGCGAAGACGTGCGGATTACGCCGGATCATCTTGTCGACCAGGCCGCCCGCCACGTCGTCGATGGTCCACCGCTCGTCCTCGGGCAACTCCTCGGCGAGCCGCGCGTGCAGGACCACCTGCAACAGGACGTCACCCAACTCCTCGCGCAGCGCGTCGGTGTCGTCGGCGCTTATCGCGTCGTACGCCTCGTAGCTCTCCTCCAGCAGATAACCCGCGAGGCTGCGGTGCGTCTGCGCCCTCTTCCACGGGTCGCCACCCGGCGAGGCGAGTCGGTCCAGCACGGCCACCGCGTCGAGCAGCCGGGCACCCGGCGGGTCCCACGACCCGTACATCAGCTCCATCTCGGCCAACCCCGGCTGGCGGGCCAGTCGCAGCCCCAGCTCCCGAGCCAGCGCCTCGTCGCCGGCGGGACCGGCCAACCACACCACCGTGCCGTGCGTGGCCACCGCATCCAGCAACGGTTGCGTCGCCGGACCGTCCACCACTGTCACCTCGGCGCCCGCCTGGCGCACGGCCGTGGCCAACTCGCTCTCCGCGCCGGTCAACACCTGGTGCCCGCGTACGACGTCCCAGGCGGCCGAGGTCAGCAGGCCGGCCGGCAACCGGGGTGAGGTGACCAGGAGGACGATCCGTGCCGACATGCTCAGCTGGCCGTGCCCTGGTCCGGTGCGGGGCCCTCGGCACTCGGGGAGTCGGTCGACGGCACCGGCTCCGGGGTGGAGATGTCGGTGACCGAGCCGTCCTCGCTGATGTACGGCAGCGAGTAGAAGACCACCGACTGGCCGGTACTCACCAACGACGGCACCCCGACCGCCCGGAAGCGCGGGTTGATCGAGACGTCGACCCGGTCGGCCTCCTCGCCCAACGCGGCACCGAGGGCGGTGGCGGTACGGACGAAACCGCCGTCGCCGAACGCCTTGCGGACGTCGGCCACCGACATGCCGGCGTCGATCGCCCCGGTCTTGACCAGGGCGCCGTAGACGGCCATCAGCGAATCGTCGCTCAGATCGGCGGGCGGAAGCTGCTGGTTGAGCACCTGCAGCAGGTCGACCCACTCGCCCCAGAGCTGGGCGTACTCGGTGGTGGCCGGCACCCGCAGGTTCTGTTCGAGCTGCTGCGGGGTGATCTCGTCGGGCACCTGCAGTTCCTTCGCCGCCACCACCCGCTTGCCCAGATCCAGGCTGACGAGCAGGTCCACCACGTCCTGACGGGTGACCGTGGAACGCAACTGCTCCGGCGACGGCGACGCACCCGACTGGACCGCCTGCTGCCGGATCGCGTCGCCGTACTTCGCCTGCACGTCGGCGTAGATCGCGTCGACCCGCTCCAACGAATAGGTGGTGTCACCGACGTACGCGGCGACATCCGGTGCGGACTTACCGCAGGCAGCGAGGGAGAGGACACCCAGGGCCGCGACGCTGGCGGCGGCGATCACACGGCGAGCACGCATGCCCGTCACTCTCTCATGCCCTCGTCCGTGCTGTGACGGCCCCCACCGCACCCCGGCCCCCACCTCAGCCCGCCGCGACGGCGAGCGGGGCGGGGGCACCCAGCACATCGGAGAGCAGCTGCGCGCACCACTGGAGCAGCGCCTGGTCCCGCAGCGGCTCCCCGCCGACCCGACGGGTGCTCGGCCGAGGCACGCTCACCTGGTCGGTGGCCAGCTTGTAGACGGCGTCCGGGTGGTAGCGCTTGAGCCGCATCTGCTTCGAATCCGGCAACGGCAGCGGACCGAACCGCACGTGTTTGCCCTGCATGGACACGTCGGTGAGGCCGTACCGGCGGGCCAGCAGGCGGAACCGGGCCACCTCCACCAGGTTCTGCACCGGGGCCGGCGGCTCGCCGTACCTGTCGGTCATCTCGGCGACCACCTCGGTCAGCCGCTCCTCGTCCCGTGCCTCGGCCAGCTTGCGGTACATCTCCAGGCGCAGCCGTTCCACGCTCACGTAGTCGTGCGGCAGGTGCGCGTCGATCGGCAGGTCGATCTTGACGTCGGGCTCGTCCTCCGACCGCTCACCCTTGAACGCGGAGACCGCCTCGCCGACCATCCGTACGTACAGATCGAAGCCGACGCCCTCGATGTGCCCGGACTGCTCGCCGCCGAGCAGGTTGCCGGCGCCCCGGATCTCCAGGTCCTTCATCGCCACGTACATGCCGGCGCCCAGCTCGGTGTGCTGCGCGATGGTCGCCAGCCGCTCGTGGGCGTGCTCGGTGAGCGGCTTCTCCGGCGGGTAGAGGAAGTACGCGTACGCCCGCTCCCGGCCCCGGCCGACCCGGCCCCGGATCTGGTGCAGCTGGGCCAGGCCGAGCAGGTCGGCCCGCTCCACGATCAACGTGTTGGCGTTCGGGATGTCGATGCCCGACTCCACGATCGTGGTGCAGACCAGGACGTCGAACTCCTTCTCCCAGAAGCCGACCATTACCTTCTCCAGCGCGTCCTCACCCATCTGGCCGTGTGCCACCGCGACCCGCGCCTCGGGCACCAGTTCCCGCAGCCGCCGCGCCGCCCGGTCGATCGACTCGACCCGGTTGTGCAGGTAGAAGACCTGCCCGTCGCGGAGCAACTCGCGGTGGATGGACGCGGCCACCTGCCGGTCGTCCTGCGCGCCCACGAAGGTGAGCACCGGGTGTCGCTCCTCCGGCGGGGTGGCGATCGTGGACATCTCCCGGATGCCGGTGATCGCCATCTCCAGGGTGCGCGGGATCGGGGTGGCCGACATGCTCAGCACGTCGACCGACGCGCGCAGCGTCTTCAGGTGCTCCTTGTGCTCGACACCGAAGCGCTGCTCCTCGTCGACGACCACGAGACCCAACTGCTTGAAGCGGGTGGCGGTCTGCAGCAGCCGGTGGGTGCCGATGACGATGTCGACGGTGCCGTCGGCGACCATCTCCATCGTCCGCTCGGTCTCCTTCGCGGTCTGGAACCGCGACAGCTGCCGGATCTCGACCGGGAACTGACTCATCCGCTCGGCGAACGTGTTGTAGTGCTGCTGCACCAGCAGCGTCGTCGGCACCAGCACCGCCACCTGCTTGCCGTCCTGCACGGCCTTGAACGCCGCCCGTACCGCGATCTCGGTCTTGCCGTAGCCGACGTCACCGCAGATCAGCCGGTCCATCGGGACGGTCTGCTCCATGTCCCGCTTGACCTCGTCGATCGCGGCGAGCTGGTCCGGCGTCTCCTGCCAGGGGAAGGCGTCCTCCAGCTCCCGCTGCCAGGGGGTGTCCGGGCCGAACGAGTGGCCCTTGGACGCCTTGCGGGCGGCGTACAGCTGGATGAGCTGCGCGGCGATCTCCCGGACCGCCTTGCGGGCCCGGGCCTTGGACTTCTGCCAGTCCGAGCCGCCCATCTTGTGCAGGGTCGGCTGCTCGCCGCCCACGTAGCGGCTGAGCTGGTCGAGCTGGTCGGTGGGCACGAACAGGCGGTCGCCGGGCTGGCCCCGCTTGCTGGCCGCGTACTCGATCACCAGATATTCGCGGCTGGCGCCGTTGACGGTGCGCTGCACCAGCTCCACGTACCGGCCGATGCCGTGCTGCTCGTGCACCACGTGGTCGCCGGCCTTCAACTCCAGCGGGTCGATGGTGTTGCGTCGCCGGCTCGGCATCTTGCGCATGTCCCGCGTCGAGGTGCCCCGACCGCCTGTCACGTCGTTGCCGGTGAGCAGCACGAAGCGGGACGCCTCGTCGACGAACCCGCTGCTCAGCGCACCACAGGTCACCACCAGCTCGCCGGGGACGGGCGCGGTCGGCACCTCCTCGGTCAACCGGGCGCCCAGGCCGGCGTCGCGCAGCACCTCCACCGCCCGCTGGGCGGGGCCGTGCCCCTCGAAGACCAGCGCGATCGACCAGCCCTCGCCGGCCCAACGCTTGAGGTCCTCGACCACCCGCGAGGTCTCGCCGTGATAGAGCGGGGCCGGCTGGGCGGCGAGGGTCACCGCGATGGCGTCGTCCGGGGTGACGGCGGCCTGCTCCGGCGCGTCCTCCCAGGGCTGCCGCGCCTCGGCGGTCTCCCCCTCCACCAATCCGAAGGGGGACAGCGTCCACCACGGCTGGCCGAGCCTGCCTGCGGCGGCGCGTACCTCGCCGAGGGTCCGGAAGGCGGCGGCACCGACGTCCACCGGGGCCAGGCCGCCGACCGCGGCGGCAGCCCAGCTGGCCTGCAAGAACTCCTCCGAGGTACGAACCAGATCGTGCGCCCTCGTGCGGATCCGCTCCGGATCGCAGAGCAGCACGTGGGTGCCGGCCGGCATGGCGTCCAGCAGCAGCTCCAGCGAGTCGGGGCCGACCAGCACCGGAGCGAGGGACTCCATCCCCTCCACCGGGATGCCCTCGGCCAGCTTGTCCAGGATCTCCGCCAGCTCGGGGTGCTGCTCGGCCAGCGCGGCGGCCCGGTCGCGGACTGCCGGGGTCAGCAGCAGCTCACGGCACGGCGGTGCCCAGAGCAACGGAACCTGCTCGATGGTCCGCTGGTCGGCGACGGCGAAGGTGCGGATCTCCTCCACCTCGTCACCCCAGAACTCGACCCGGGACGGGTGCTCGTCGGTGGGCGGGAAGACGTCCAGGATGCCGCCGCGCACGGCGAACTCGCCGCGCTTGGTGACCAGGTCGACCCGCGCGTACGCCATGTCGACGAGGCGGTGGGCGACCTCCTCCAGGTCGGCCTCCTCGCCGGCGGCGAGCTGCACCGGCTCCAGGTCGCCGAGCCCCTTGAGCTGCGGTTGGAGCAGCGAACGGACCGGGGCCACGACCACCCGCAGCGGACCGGTGCCGCCGTGCGCGTCGGTCGACTCGGGGTGCGCGAGGCGGCGCAGCACCGCCAGCCGGCGACCCACGGTGTCCGAGCGTGGGGAGAGCCGCTCGTGCGGCAGCGTCTCCCAGGAGGGGAAGACCACCACCTGATCCGCCGGCAACAGCCCACCCAACGCGGCGGCCAGGTCGTCGGCCTCGCGGGTGGTGGCGGTCACCGCCAGCACGGGCCGCCCGGCCCCGTCGTTGTCGGCCGCGACCGCCGCGACCGCGAACGGGCGCAGCGCGGCGGGGGCGGTGATGTCAAGGCCGTCGACCTGGGCGGCACCGGAGCGCGCCAGGTCACGCGCCCGGGCCAGAGCCGGGTCGGCCAGGGCGGCGGAGAACAGACCGGTGAGCAAGAGAGACCTTTCCGGGGAGTCGACGCACACGACGGAGGCCCCTCGTCCAGCCGGACGGGGGGGCACCACGCAAGCCTATCCCCGTCCACCGACACACACCCCCTTCCGCCCAGGTCCGCGCCGCGTCGCGCTCGACACCCCGCCCGCGAACCCATCCGCCCAGGTCCGCGCCGCGCGCATCCGCCCGCACACGCCCCCCCGCGGCGCACCCCGGCCCAGGTCCGCGCCGCGCCGCGCCGCGCCGCGCCGCGCCGGACGATCCCGCGCCGACACCGTCGCGCGGCAACACCGCTCAAGATCGTGCTCGATCCAGGATGCAGTGGTCTCGGGGCCGGCGGATCCCACTCTTTCCTGGATCGAGCACGATCTTGGCCAGCTGGAGGACGCAGAATTCGGACAGAGGCCGCCAGACACCCCAGCCCGGGGACGGCCGGTAGACGGACGTAGATCTTGACCGATCGGCGGCTGCCGTGGTCGGGTTGCGGGTGTGATGCGGCAGTGGCGGGCACAGTTCGACGCGCAGGTGAGCTTCGCCAACGGCGGTGGGCTGCGCACCGAGGAGTTCCGGCTGGACATTCCCGGTCCGGAGATCAGCGACGACGACCTGGCGGCGTTGTTCGTCCGGCACCTCGGGCTGCTCATGGTCGCCGAGGTCCGGATCAGCGCGAAGACGATCATCGAGGAGCCGCACAAGGGTGGTCGGGGCGTCGCCGTCGAGGAGTCCGGCTCCGATCGTCGGCTGGTCGAGTTGAGCCACGTGATCAGCGACGGGATGGTCACCCTGCCGGGCTGGCCGGCACCACGGATCAGTGACTGGCTGACCTTCGCGGCGTCCCGGGCGAACTACGCGCCCGGCACCGAGTTCCATGTCGCCCGGATCGACATGATCGCCAACACCGGCACGTACCTGGACACCCCGGCCCACCGCTGGGCCGGCGGCGACGACCTCGCCGGGGTGTCGTTGAGCCGCCTCGCCGACCTGCCCGGTGTGCTGGTGCGAGTGCCGGCCGACACGCGGGCCGTGGACCGACTGATGCTGGCGCCGTACGAGGTGGCGGGGTGCGCGGTGCTGCTGCACACGGGGTGGGACGTGCACTTCGGCACCGAGCGGTACGGCGCGCCGGAGGCGCCGTACCTGACCGGGGACGCCGCCCAGGCTCTTGCCGACGCTGGCGCCGCTCTGGTCGGCATCGACTCGATCAACATCGACGACATGAGTCCGGCGGCCGGCGGCGTACGCCCCGCGCACAGCACCCTGCTCGCCGCCGGCGTCCCGATCGTGGAGCACCTGACCGGCCTGGACGCGCTACCGCCGAGCGGATTCCGGTTCACGGCGGCCCCACCGAGGGTGGCCGGCATGGGCACCTTCCCGGTCCGCGCCTTCGCCAGCGTCGATCGCTGAACTGGCCAGCCGGGCCAGCGTCGATCGCTGAACCACCAGCCACGACCATCCCTTCAGCCGGACTGAAGGTGACGCAGGACCGCGATGACCCGCCGATGATCGCTCTCGGACGGGGGCAGGCCGAGCTTGCCGAAGATGCTGGTGATGTGTTTCTCCACCGCCCCCACGCTGAGGAACAGCGTCGCGGCGATCGCCACGTTCGAGCGCCCCTGGGCCATCAGGGCCAGGACGGTCCGTTCCCGCTCGGAGAGGCGGGCCAGGTCCTCGCCACCGCGAGCCGCACCGAGCAGTTGGGTCACCACCTCCGGGTCGAGCACGGTCGCCCCGGCAGCGACCCGGGTGAGCGCGTCGACGAACTCGCCGACCTCGGCCACCCGGTCCTTGAGCAGGTAACCGACACCTCCGGCACCACCGGCGAGCAGCTGCGCCGCGTACCGGGTCTCCACGTACTGGGAGAAGAGCAGCACCGGCGTGCCGGGATGTGCCGCGCGGACGGCGAGCGCGGCCCGCAGCCCCTCGTCGGTGTACGTGGGTGGCATCCGGATGTCGATCACCGCGATGTCCGGCCGGTGCTCGTCGACGGCGGCCCGTAGCGCCTCCGGATCGGCCACCGCGGCGAGCACCAGGTGTCCCCGGTCGGTGAGCAGGTAGGTGAGCCCGTCGCGCAGGATCCCGGAGTCCTCGGCGAGGACCACTCGCAGCCCGGTCATGGCCGTACCGGGAGTTCCACGGTGACCAGCGTCGGCCCCCCGGGTGGGCTGTCTATCCGCATCGTGCCGTCCACGGTACGGGCCCGATCGCGCAGGCCGACCAACCCGCCGCCGGGCAGGGCGTGCGCCGCGGACCTGATCCTGGCTCCTCCACCGCCGTCGTCGGAGACCCGCACCCGCAGCAGACCGCCATCGTGGTGTACCTCGACGCTCGCCCGCTGGGCGGTGGAATGTTTGGCGACGTTTGTGAGCAACTCGGCGACGCAGTAGTAGACGATCGTCTCCACGGCCGGCGACGGCCGCTCACGCAGCGCGACACGCAGCTCCACGGGTACGGCGCCCCGGGCCGCCAGGGTGGCCAGCGCCGCCTCCAGCCCGTTGTCGAGCATCGGCGGGTGAATGCCCCGGGCCAGGTCCCGCAGGTCGGTGATGGCGGTCTTCGCGTCCCGGTGGGCGGTCTCCACGAGTGCCCTGGCTTCCGGGCCGGCGCCGTCGGCGAGCTTCTCCTTGACCATCCCCAGCTTCATGGCCAGCGCGACCAGTTGCGCCTGGGTGCCGTCGTGCAGGTCGCGTTCGATGCGGCGCAGCAGCGCGGCGGCGTCGTCGACGGCCAGGGCACGGGTCCGTTCGAGGGTGTCGACCCGGTCGTCGAGGGTGGTCGGGCCGAGCAGGCCGCGGATCAGCAGCTCGTCCAGGAGCAGCACGGCGCGCAGCAGCCAGGGACCGGCGAGAAGCATCCCGGCACCGACCCCCGCCAGCAGGAACGATCGGGGCCACGTGTCGAAGAAGAAGTCCCCGAGTTGCAGGGCGGCGCGGTGCGGCCGGCCGAGGCTGTCGGTGTTGACCGGCTGGACGAACGTCCACCAGAGGGGATGGCTGAGCAGGAACACCGGGTAGCAGAGGAAGACCGCGACCACCGCCGCCGCGAGCACGGTCACCGGCAGCTTGACGATCAGATAGGCCATCGCCCGCCACCCGGTGGCATCGCCCAGGCCGGTGCGGACGTACCCCACCGGGCCGGGCCGTCGGCGGACCGGGCGTGGCGCGTCGACCCGCAGCCCGAGCGCCGCGCGGGCGAGAGCGCGGTGCAGTCGGCCCCAGCCGCGAGCGCCGAGGATGCCCGAGGACAGCAGCGGGAGGCCGAGGAGCGTCAGCGAGAACAGGCCGCCGGCCACGACCGTGAGAGCGGCGTACGCGAAGCCGACGACCGCCAGCGGCAGGCCGACCAGCACGTACCCGACCTGGTGGCGGAGTTGCCGGAGACGCGTCATCTGATCCTCCCGACCGACGTCACGCCGGCTGCCATCGTCCCGGACGGCGGCCAGCGCCGGGTGCCCCGCCGAGCATGCTCGGCGCGCACGCCACCCGCCCAGCCGGTCAACCCGCCGTGATCTGTCGGGTTAACCCCCACCCGACCGGCGGGAGAGCCGCATTCACCTGCGGGCCGTAGGTCGACAGGGTCGACGGGGACATAAGTCGTCACGTCGATGGGAGCAAGATGATGATGCGTCAGCTCTGGACCGCGGTGGTGTCGGTCGGCTCGTTGGTCGCCACACTCGCCGTCGCACCCGTGCCGGCTCATGCCGGCCAACCAGGGGCGGAGCGCCAGGCGATGGCTGCCGCGCTCGACCAACTGGTCGCCGACGGTTTCCCCGGTGCGGTGGCGTACGGGCGGGTGGACGGCCGACGGTGGCAGGTCGCGGCGGGCGTCGCCGACCGGGCCACCGGGGCGCGGGCCCGGCCGGACGACCGGTTCCGGATCGCCAGCAACACCAAGGCGTTCGTGTCGACGGTGCTGCTGCAACTGGTGGGTGAGGGTCGGTTGACCCTCGACGATCCGGTCGAGCGGTGGCTGCCGAGGGTCGTGCGGGGTAACGGCAACGACGGGTCGACGATCACCGTCCGGCAGTTGCTCAACCACACGAGCGGCATCTGGGACCCGACCGGCGAACGGAGCTTCTGGACGCCGTACCTCGACGACCACGACTGGGACCGGGTCATCTCGCCCCACGCGGTGATCGCCCGCGCGGTGGCTCACCAACCGGACTTCGCCCCCGGCGCCTCGTGGGGCTACTCGAACACGAACTACCTGCTGGCCGGCCTGATCATCGAGGCGGTCACCGGCCGGGATGCGGCAACCGAGGTACGGCGGCGGATCATCGTCCCGTTGGGTCTGCGGCACACCTCGTTCCCGGTCACCGACCCGGAGATCCACGGCCGGCACCTGCACGGTTACGACCTGGCCGGGCGAGACGTGACCACCTTCAGCCCGTCCTACGACTGGACCGCCGGAGCGATGATCTCGACGGCGGCGGACCTGGCGCGGTTCCACCGGGCGCTGTTCGGCGGGCGACTGCTCGCGCCGGCACAGCAGCGTGCGTTGCAGACGCTGGTGGCCACCGACGACGGGCCGGACGGGTACGGGCTGGGCGTGCAACGCATGACTGTCCCCTGCGCCGAGGGCCCGACGTCGGTGTGGACGACCGACGGCGGCGGACCGGGCTTCACCAGCATCGCGGCGACCAGCCTGGACAACTCCCGGCAGTTCGTCCTCGCCGGCAACGTCTACGACATCGACGCCGACGTTCGGGGGCTGCCGCCGGTGCCGGCGAGCGCGGGCGCCCTGGCCGCGCTGCGATCGGTGTTCTGCCCGACCGACTGACACCTGCGGATCCGGCGCACGCACCTCCCCACCGGGTGCGTGCGCCACGCGCAGGTCCCGTCAGTAGCGCACCGAGATCCGGCGATCGACGGCGTCGACCAGGATCTCGCCGCCGTAGGGGATGATCAACTGCGGGTCGGTGTGACCGAGGTCGACGTCGAAGACCACCACCGCGTCCGGGTTGTACGGGGTGAGAGCGCGGGTGATCGCCTCCCGCTGGGCCTCGCCCCACGCCGACCGTTCGGGCACCGACAGCGGTTTGTCGAAATCCCATGCCTTCGGGCGACCGACGACGATCGCCGGGAAGGCGGAGAGCAGCCCCCGCTCCCCCATGTTCCGCACGATCCGGAACACCTCCTGCGCGCCGGGCATCTCCTGCGAGGTCTCGACGACGAGCACGGACCCGGCCAACTCGGCGACCGTGGGCACCCGGTCGGTGGCCAGCAGCCAGTGCAGGAAATCCAGGTTGCCGCCCCAGGTGCGCCCCCGCACCGCCCGCTGTGGGCCCTGCCAGCGCCAGCCCTCGCCGGGCAGCATCTCCGGCTCGTACGCCAGCGTCTCGGGCTCGGTCCACGGGTTCGGCCGGTCACCCCATTCGTGGGCGGGCGTCAACTCGTACCAGTCGGTGCTGAACAGGGCCGCGCGAAGCGAGTCGAAGGTCAGCGGATGCGGCGCGCCCGGACGGCCGAGGTGCACGAGCACCGACCCGCCGTGATAGGCGACCATGCCCAGGCGGTAGAGGTGGTTGAGCACGTTCGTGTTGTCCGAGTAGCCGAAGTAGGGCTTCGGGTTGGCCCGTACCACGTCGTCGTCGAGGTGCGGGGTGACCGTGATCAGGTCGTTCCCGCCGATCGTGGCGAGCACGGCGGTGACGCTCGGGTCGGCGAAGGCGGCGGTCAGGTCGCGGGCCCGGTCGCGCGGGTCGGCGCCCAGGACCCGGGTGGTCGGATACTCCACCGGCTCCAGTCCGAACTCCTCGCGTAGCCGGCGCAGCCCCAACTCGTACACGTGGGGGAAGATCGCCGGCAGGCCGGCGGACGGTGAGACGACCGCGACCCGGTCTCCCGGCCGCGGTTTGGGCGGGTAGCGCAGCGACACCATGATCAGAAGCTATCCGACCAGCCAACCGGTTTTCGCCCGGCGAACGACGAACCGGACCATACGCTGGCAATATGGACGAAATCCCGCAGGGTCGAGCCCGGGACTGGGCACCGCGCAGCATCGGCCTGCTGCTCGGCACCCTCGCGTTGGCCACCGCGTTCATCGCCGCCTACGTCGGCGCGCTGCACCAGCCCACCCCGCGCGACCTGCCGGTCGGTGTCGCCCTCGGCGACCAGCGCGCCCAGGCGACGCTCGACGCCGTGCGCGGTCAGACCAACATCATCAAACCGATCCGGTACGACGACGCCCGCGCCGCCGAGGACGGCCTGCTCAGCCGCGCGGTGTACGCGGTGCTCAGCACCGGCCCCGACAACGGCCTGCTCCTCACCGTCGCCAGCGCCTCCGGCCCCTCCGCCACCAGCGCGATCCGGGAGGTGCTCACCACCGCCGCCACCCGCACCGGCACCCCGCTACAGATCGTCGACAGGGTGCCGGTCACCTCGTCCGACCCGCGCGGGGTGGTGCCCTTCTACCTGAACGTCGGCTTCGTGCTCGGCGGCTACCTCGCCTCGACCGTGCTCGGGCTGTCCGTCGGCACCACCCCCCGCACGGCACGGCGGGCCGGGCTGCGGATCGCCGCCCTGGCGGTCTACAGCGTGCTGCTCGGCATCGCCGGCGCGGTCGTGGTCGGGCCGGTGCTGGACATCTGGCACCACGACGTACCGACGATCGCCGCCATCGGCGCGCTTGCCGTCTTCGCCGCCGCGCTGATCGCCAGCGCCATCCAGGGCTGGCTCGGTGTCGCGGGCACCGCGCTTGTCATCCTGCTCCTGGTGGTGCTCGGCAACCCCGGCTCCGGCGGCATCTACGCGCCCGAGTTCCTGCCCGGCCTGCTGCGCGGCATGCACCGGTGGAACATTCCCGGGCTCGCGAACGACCTGACCAAGGCCGCGGTCTACTTCGACTGGCGATCGGCCGGCTGGCCGGCGATCGCCCTCACCCTCTGGGCGGTGCTCGGCGCACTCGGCCTGGTCAGCGCGAGCCTGGTGCGGGGCCGCCGGGCCGCCACCGCCGGCTCCGGGTCGCCCCGCCCCGGCCCCGGGTCCGCCTCCGACGGCCCCGGATCAGCCCGCGACGGTGGCTGAGATCACGCCCGAAAACACCACCTCGGAGACAGTGGATCACCAGGGGGCCCTCCAGACACCCGGTGCGCGCGGATACCATCCAGTAAGTCGGACAGCGCTGTCCTTCGTATCCACGTGAGGGAGCGCACCGTGACTGACCAGCACGACCACGACGGCCCCGACGCCGCGCTGCGTGCCGACATCCGCCGGCTCGGCACCCTGCTCGGGCAGACGCTGGCCCGCCAGGAGGGTCGCCCGCTGCTCGACCTCGTCGAGGAGATCCGCGCCCAGGTCCGCACCGACGCCCCGGCGGCCGCCCAGCGTCTCGGCGGGCTCGACGTGACCACCGGCACCAAGCTGGCCCGCGCCTTCTCCACCTACTTCCACCTCGCCAACATCACCGAGCAGGTGCACCGCGCGCGGGATCTGCGCCGCCGCCGCGCCGTACAGGGCGGCTGGCTGGACCAGGCCGCCAAGATGATCGCCGAGCGCGGGGTGCCCGCCGAGGAGATCGCCAACGCGGCACGCCGGCTGGCGGTGCGCCCGGTCTTCACCGCCCACCCGACCGAGGCGGCCCGCCGCTCGATCCTGTCCAAGCTGCGGGCCATCGCCGACGAGTTGGACACCGAGACCGCCAACGCGATCCTCTACGGCGCCAGCGACGAGGGTCCCGCCAACCGCCGGCTGGCCGAGCTGCTGGACCTGATGTGGCAGACCGACGAGCTGCGCCTCGACCGGCCGGACCCGACCGACGAGGCCCGCAACGCCATCTACTACCTGCGCGACCTCTACGCCGAGGCCGCCCCGCAGGTGCTCGACGACCTGGCCGACACGCTGCGCACCCTCGGCGTGGAGACCTCACCGACGGCCCGGCCGCTGAGCTTCGGCACCTGGATCGGCGGCGACCGCGACGGCAACCCGTTCGTCACCCCGGCGGTCACCCGCGAGGTGCTGACCATCCAGCACGAGCACGGCATCGCCGCCACCGAGAAGGCGATGGACCACCTGATCAACGAGGTGTCCGTCTCCCGCCGGCTGCGCGGGGTGTCGCTCGACCTCTCCGCCAGCCTCGCCGCCGACCTGGACGCGCTGCCCGAGGTGGCGACGCGGTTCCGCCGGGTCAACGCGGAGGAGCCGTACCGGCTCAAGGCGCGCTGCGTGAAGGCGAAGCTCGCCAACACCCGGCAGCGGTTGCGCCAGGGCACCGCGCACGTACCGGGCCGGGACTACCGGGGCTCCGCCGAGCTGATCGCCGACCTGGATCTGCTGCGCGCCTCGCTGGCCCGCAACTCCGGGCAGCTCACCGCCGTCGGCCGGTTGGCCTCGACCATCCGTACCGTCTCCGCGTTCGGCCTGCACCTGGCCACCATGGACGTCCGGGAGCACGCCGAGGCGCACCACGCGGTGCTCGCCCAGCTCTACGAGGCCGTCGGCGAGGTCTCCGACTACCCGTCGCTGACCCGGCTGGAACGCACCAAGCTGCTGGCCGACGAGCTCACCGGCCGTCGACCGCTGTCCACCCTCGACACTCCGCTCACCGAGCCGACCCGCAAGACGTTCGACGTGTTCAGCACGATCCGGGAGGCCCAGGACCGGTTCGGCACCGAGGTGATCGAGTCGTACATCATCTCGATGACCATGGGCGTCGACGACGTGCTGGCCGCGGTGGTGCTGGCCCGTGAGGCCGGCCTCGTGGACGTGCACAGCCGGCGGGCCCGGGTCGGGTTCGTACCGCTGTTGGAGACCCCAGCCGAGCTGAACGCCGGCGGTGAACTCCTCGACGACCTGCTGTCGCTGCCCGCGTACCGGGCCCTGGTGAGCGCCCGAGGCGACGTGCAGGAGGTCATGCTCGGCTACTCCGACTCCAACAAGGAGGCCGGGATCACCACCAGCCAGTGGTCGATCCACCGGGCGCAGCGCGCCCTGCGCGACGTGGCCGCCCGGCACGGGGTGCACCTGCGGCTGTTCCACGGCCGGGGCGGCACCGTCGGGCGCGGCGGCGGGCCGACGCACGAGGCGATCCTGGCTCAGCCGTACGGCACGCTGGACGGCGCGATCAAGGTGACCGAACAGGGCGAGGTGATCTCCGACAAGTACACCCTGCCGTCCCTGGCCCGGGAAAATCTGGAGCTCACCCTCGCGGCGGTGCTCCAGGCGACCCTGCTGCACACCGCTCCTCGCCAGCCGGCCGAGCAGCTGGAACGCTGGGACGCCACCATGGACGTGGTCTCCGAGTCGGCGTACCGGTCCTACCGCTCGCTCGTCGAGGACCCGGACCTGCCGGCGTACTTCTGGGCATCCACCCCCACCGAACTGCTCGGCGCGCTGAACATCGGCTCCCGACCGGCGAAGCGCCCGAACACCGGCGCGGGGCTGTCCGGTCTGCGGGCCATTCCGTGGGTGTTCGGGTGGACGCAGACCCGGCAGATCGTGCCGGGCTGGTTCGGCGTGGGCTCCGGACTGGCCGCCGCCCGCGAGGCCGGGCTGGCGGACGTGCTCGCCGAGATGCACCGCAACTGGCACTTCTTCCGCACGTTCCTGTCGAACGTCGAGATGATGGTGACCAAGACCGACCTGAGCATCGCCCGCCGGTACGTCGAGACCCTGGTCCCGAAGAAGCTGCACCCGATCTTCGAGCAGATCGAGCAGGAGTACGAGCTGACCAAGCGGGAGGTGCTGGCGGTGACCGCCTCGCCCGCCCTGCTGGAAAACTCGCCGGTGCTCCAGCGCACCCTCGCCGTCCGAGACACCTACCTCGAGCCGCTGCACCATCTCCAGGTGGCGCTGCTGCGGCAGTACCGGGAGTCCGGCGCCGCCGGGCGGGCGATCGCCACCGCGCCGGGCGGCCGACGCGCACCGAGCGACGGCACCGCCCTGGAACGGGCACTGCTCACCACGGTCAACGGCATCGCCGCCGGGATGCGCAACACCGGCTGATCAGGCCGAACGCGAAACGGACCCCGGTCGCTGCGACCGGGTCCGTTTCGTCAGATCCGCCCGACGGTCAGAAGTCGCCACCACCGAAGTCGCCACCACCGAAGTCGCCACCACCGAAGTCGCCACCACCGAAGTCGCCGCCCCCGAAGTCGCCACCGGCGTAGTCGCCACCGACGTCCCCGCCCTGGTCGCCGCCACCGAAGTCGCCACCCTGGTCGCCGCCGTCGCCACCCTGATCGACACCGTCGCCGAAGCCCTCCTGGTAGCCGGCGTCATAGCCGTAACCGGGGTCGGCGAAGGCCGGCGAGAACAGCGCGTCGGCGATCAGGATGCCGCCGAGCACCCCGGCGCCCGCACCCAGCGCCGTCTTCCACCACGGCGTCGAATACCAGCCGGCCGGCACCGGTCGACCCTGGTAACGCCCACCCGGGTAGTAGTAGGGCGTCTCCCGGCCGGGTTGCGGGCCGGCCCGGAAGGTCTGCCCCTGCACGTCGACCTCGCGCTCCCTGGTGAGCTGCCCGACACCGCGCGCGGCGGCCAGCGCCGGCACCTCGGGACCCGGGTCGATGCCCAGCGCGGTACGCGCCGCCCGGATGTACGCCAACCCCTCCAGCGCGGTCTCCCGGGCCAGCCCGAACTGGTGCGGCGTACGCGCCTGCTCCAACTGCGAGCCGGCCGCGTTGTACCGCTCACCGGCGTCGGCCAGCGCCTGACGTACCGCTGGTTCCTCGCCGTGCAGGTTCATCAACTGGCCGCCGAGGCGCTCGTACCACCGCTGCGCCTCCGCGCGGGCGTCGCCGAGCGCCGTGCGTTGGCGAGCCCCAGCCTGGGCGCGGATGAGCGCCGCGGCGCCCAACGCGCCGACCAGCACGACGACGAGGCAGAGCACAAGTTCCATGCCAACGAACGTACCCCCGGCTCGCACGTCGTACCGGTCTGGCAAGCTCCGGTGATGGACGTCTCGACGCTGCTCGTGGTGGTCGTGTGCCTCGGTGCCGGCGGAGCGGTCGGTTGGCTGGCGGCCCGGTCCCGGTCGGCGGCCGACATCGCCCGCCTCGATGCCACCCTGGCCGCCACCCGGGAGGGCGAGGGCCGGCTGGAGCAGTCCATGCGGGCGCTGGGTTACGAGGCCACCGCGCAGTCCCAGGAGGCGGTGGCCCGGGCGGTCGCGCCGCTGCACGACACCCTGCGTCGCTACGAGCAGCGGGTGGCCGAGCTGGAGCACGACCGGGTCGACGCGTACGCCGAGCTGCGCGAGCAGGTCCGGTCGATGACCGCCGTCTCCGGTGAGCTGCGCACCGAGACCAAGCAGCTGGTGGCGGCGCTTCGCGCCCCGCAGGTGCGGGGCCGGTGGGGTGAGCACCAGTTGCGTCGGATCGTCGAGGCGGCCGGAATGTTGGAGCACTGCGACTTCTCCGAGCAGGTCACCGCCGCCACCGACCAGCAGGTCGTCCGACCGGATCTGGTGGTCCGGCTGCACGGCGGCCGGTCGGTGGTGGTGGACGCCAAGGCGCCGTTCGACGCGTACCTGACGGCCATGGAGGCCCGTGACGAGCGGGGTCGCGACACCCACCTCGACGCGCACGCCCGGCACCTGCGGGGGCATGTGGACGCGCTGGCCGCCAAGTCGTACTGGTCGGCGTTCGACAACTCACCCGAGTTCGTGGTGCTGTTCGTCCCCGCCGACCCGTTCCTCGATGTCGCGCTCCAGCGTGACCCGACGCTGCTGGAGCACGCCTTCACCCGCAACGTGGTGCTGGCCACGCCGGCGACGCTTGTCGCCCTGCTCCGCACCGTCGCCTACTCGTGGCGGCAGGAGGCACTGGCCCGCAACGCGCTGGCGGTGCACACCCTCGCCCGCGAGCTGTACGGGCGGCTCTCCACCCTGGGCGACCACGTGGGAAAGCTCGGGTCGTCGCTGGCCGGGGCGGTGACCGCGTACAACCGGGCGGTCGGCTCGTTGGAGGCCCGGGTGCTGGTCAGCGCCCGCAAGCTCGCCGAGTTGGGCGTGTCGGACGACGAGTTGGCAACGCCCGCGCAGGTCGAGTTGACGCCCCGGCAGCCGCAGGCGCCCGAGCTGGTCGATCCGTCCGACGACGAGGTTGCGGCGCGCTAGCGGCTGATCAGGACCGGTTGGCGTTCGACACGACGAACGGGGTGCCCTGCTGGCAGGTGGTCATCATGTCGGGCTCGGCCCGGCCGGTGACCTCCACCCGCGCGCCCGGGGTCAGCACGTCCCGCGGACCCCCGAGCAGCAGGTATCCGTCGAGCAGGACGCAGTTGGGCTCCACCCCGCTCTGCACCGTGCCGGTCAGGGTGGTGGCCCGGACCCCCGGAGGCGTGCTCGGCCCGCCCGGCTTCGGGCTCGACGGCAGGCCCGTCGGTGCGGGGTCGACGATCGGCGGCGTGCTGGTCGGGTCGGGGACGGGCGAGCTGGTCACCGGCTGCGTTCCGGTCGGCACCGGCGGGGGGTTGCCGCGTTCGGCGTCCTGGCCGCCGCAGGCGCTGAGCGCCACGCAGATGGTCAGCGCGGTGACGACGAGCCGAAAGGTCCTCATGCCAGATCTGACGTACGCCGGGTCGGGTTCGTTCCCGTGCTCAGCCGCGCGCCGCCGCGGCCTTCATGTCCCGCTTCAGCTCCTGCGGGAGCGAGAACACGAGCCGCTCGTTGGCGGTGGTGATCTCCTCCACGTCGGCGAAGCCCCGCGCGGCGAGGTAGGCCAGCACGTCCTGGACCAGCTCGTCCGGGACGCTCGCGCCGGAGGTCAGGCCGACCGTGGTGGCCCCCTCCAGCCAGGCGTCGTCGATCTCGTGGGCGAAGTCGACCAGGTGGCCGGCGCGCGCGCCCGCGTCCAGGGCGACCTCGACCAGGCGGATCGAGTTGGAGGAGTTCGTCGAGCCGACCACGATCACCACGTCGCAGTCGGGGGCGATCTCCTTGACCACGTGCTGCCGGTTGGAGGTGGCGTAGCAGATGTCGTCGCTGGGCGGGGACTGCAACAGCGGCAGTCGCTGCTTGAGCCGGGCCACCGTCTCCAACGTCTCGTCGACGGAGAGCGTGGTCTGGGAGAGCCAGACGACCTTCTCCGGATCCCGGACGGTGACCTTGTCCGCGCCGTCCGGGCCGTCGACCAGTTGGATGTGCGCGGGGGCCTCGCCGGCGGTGCCGATGACCTCTTCGTGCCCCTCGTGGCCGATGAGCAGGATGTCGTAGTCCTCGGCGGCGAACCGCTTCGCCTCGTGGTGCACCTTGGTGACCAGCGGGCAGGTCGCGTCGATCGCCTTCAGCGAGCGCTGCTTGGCCTGCTCGTAGACCTCGGGAGCGACGCCGTGCGCGGAGAAGATGACGGTGGACCCCTCCGGCACCTCCTCGTTCTCCTCCACGAAGATCGCGCCCTGCGCCTCCAGGGTCTGCACCACGTGCTTGTTGTGCACGATCTGCTTGCGCACGTAGATCGGGGCACCGTAGAGCTTCAGTGCCTCCTCGACGGTCTGCACGGCGCGGTCGACACCGGCGCAGTAGCCGCGGGGCTTCGCCAGGAGCACGCGCTTGCCGGTCCGGGGAGTCGCCTCAGCCTCAGTCACGAACCCATCGTACGTGCCGGCGTCTCCAAGACCACCCGCCCACAACCCCAAACCCCCACCCCCCAGCCCACCCCCAGCCCTGTTGATCATGAGGTTATCGCTGCGACACGCCGAGACCAGGGGCAATAACTTCATGATCGACGGGGCCAACCGTGGGGGTCCGTAGGGTGGGCGGGTGAGTGTGGGGGTGGGTCGGTGACTGAGGGGGCGCGCAGCAGCGCGGAGGAGCCCTGGCCGGTTCGGGTGGTCAGCCAGAAGGTGGGGGCCTGGATCGCCAAGCTGGGCTGGGTGTGGGTGGACGGGCAGGTGGCGCAGATCAGCCGCCGCCCCGGGGCCAGCACTGTCTTCCTCACCCTGCGTGACCCGTCGGCCGACCTGAGCCTGACCGTCACCACGAACCGGGACGTGCTCGACGCCGGCGCACCGGAGCTACGCGAGGGCGCCCGGGTCGTACTGCACGCCAAGCCGGAGTTCTACGCCGCCCGGGGCACGTTGAGCCTGCGCGCCGACGAGATCCGTCAGGTGGGGCTCGGGGAACTGCTGGCCCGGCTGGAGAAGCTCAAGAAGCTGCTCGCCGCCGAAGGGCTCTTCGACCGCGCCCGTAAGCGCCGACTGCCGTTCCTGCCCGGCCGGATCGGGCTCATCACCGGTCGGGCGTCCGCGGCGGAGCGGGACGTGCTGACGAACGCCCGGCGACGCTGGCCGGCGGTGGAGTTCCGCACCGTCAACGTGGCCGTGCAGGGTCCCTCCGCGGTGCCGCAGATCGTCGACGCGCTCCGGGTGCTGGACGCCGACCCGAGCATCGACGTGATCATCATTGCCCGCGGCGGCGGCGGCATCGAGGATCTGCTGCCCTTCTCCGACGAGGCGCTCTGCCGCGCCGTGTTCGGCTGCCGTACTCCGGTGGTCAGCGCCATCGGTCACGAGACGGACGCACCGCTGATCGACTACGTCGCCGACGTCCGCGCCTCCACCCCGACCGACGCGGCCAAGCGGGTCGTCCCCGACCTCACCGAGGAGGTACGCCTCATCGGTCAGGCCCGGCACCGCCTGGAACGGGCGGTGCGCAACCTCGTCGATCGGGAGACCCACCGGCTCGACGGGCTGCGGTCCCGGCCGGTGCTGGCTCGACCGCAGGTGATGGTGGACCATCGGGCGACCGAGCTGACCGCGTTGCGCCAGCGGGCCGGCCGCTGTCTGGAACACCGGCTCGTCGCCGCCGACGACGACCTGCGCCACACCCTCGCCCGACTACGCGCGCTCTCCCCCGCCGCCACCCTGGACCGGGGGTACGCGATCGTGCAGCGCGCGGACGGCCACGTGGTGCGCGCGGCGACGGAGGTCGGCAAGGGCGACCCGCTCCGGGTACGGCTGGCCGACGGTGAACTGGCCGCCACGGTCGACGGCGCAGTGGCGACGCGGTGACCGGACGAGCGGTGTGCTGAGATGGGTGCGATGACTGACGACACGAAGGCCGGGCCGGACGAACGGCTCAGTTACGAGCAGGCCCGCGCCGAGCTGGCCTCGGTGGTCGAGCGGCTGGAGGCCGGCGGCACGTCCCTGGAGGAGTCGCTGGCGCTGTGGGAGCGCGGCGAGGCGCTGGCGGTGATCTGCCAACGCTGGCTGGATGGGGCGCGGGCACGGATCGACGCCGCCCGGCAGGAGCCCGCTTCCTGACCGACCGCCGGTGGGGCGGCCGGAGCCGCCCCACGCGGACACGTCAGTTGAACAGGTTGTACAGCTCGGCCGGCGCCTCGACGACCTCGGCAGCCGGCGGCTTCTGGGCAGCGGTGGCGGCACCGTAGTCGGAGTACGTCATCTTGACCTCCTGGGCGGCGGTCTGCCCGGCGGCCGGCAGCTGCAGCACCAGCTCGCTGAGCCGGCCCTGCGGGTCCACCTTCGCGGTGAAGGGAACCGTCTTCGCCTGGGTGCCCAGCGCGGCGATCGTGGCGGCGTTCAGCGAGCCCGCCTCGGCGGCCTTGGTGACGTCGATGGTGCCCGCGTACGCGCCGGTGCCGGTGCTGCGGACCTCGGTGATGCCCTGGGTGAGCACCGCGCTGCCGGCCGGGTCGACCTTCTCGAAGTCGAACCCGAGGCTGCGGTTGCCCTTGATCCGGGACTGGTCCAGGTGCTGGTACTTGCCGAGGTTGAGCTGCTTGATGGTGGGCAGGCTGTCGGCGGTGGCGCCGCTCAGCTCCAGCTTGACCCAGCTGTCCGGCTTGTAGTGGATCACGTCGAGCTTCATTGCCAGGTCGGACGAGGGTCCGCCGATCGCGACCTTCATCGTCGCGCTCTGGCTGGGCTGGTGCACCTGGCCCTCCGCCGTCGAGCCGGCGCCGGCGAGGGTGAATCGGAAGTTCCCGTTGCTGATCTCCTTGGTGGAGTCGAGCAGGGCCTGCTTGGCGTCGCCCGCCGCCGGGGCTCCGGACGGGCTCGCCGTGCCGGAGGCGGTCGCCGTCGGAGTGGCGGTCGATCCGGCGCTGCCGGTCGTACCGCTGGCGCAGGCGGCCAGTGCGGGTGTGAGCAGAGCGGCGGCTACCAGGCCGGCGCCGAGTCGTCGAACAGTCATACGTGTCTCCCAAGAGGGTCACCCGACGACCTGGACGGCGCCGGAAACCGGGCGACGCGGCAGCACCGTCGGCCGCGACGCGCGATCCGGGTCGAGTCAGCGCGCCCGGATCACTCCCTCTCTGTTCCCTGTCGACGGGTCGGACAATCGCCCTTCTGTCCGATCAGTGCAGCGAGCCGGCCAGCTCGCGTAGTTCGTTGTCCCCGGCATCACCGACGACGATCACCGTGCGGGTCGGTTCCAGCAGGACCAGCGCCTGCTGGTTGCCCCGGGCCGCGTAGAGCTGCCAGGTCCGTCCGGCCAGCTCGGTCGGCCCCTGCGGCTGGCCCTGGTCGGTCAGCTCGGCGGGGAGCAGCCGCTCGGCCGGCACACTGCTCTGCAGGAGTTGGACGCCCCGCCCCTCCGGGGTGAGGTAGCCGATCCGCAGGTTCGCACCGCCGTCGACGGTCTGGTAGCGGGCGCTGACCGTCGACCAGTCGGAGCCGAGCCCCTCCGGCTGGCTCACCGGAAACACGTTCGCCGACCGGGCCTGTTCGATGGCCGGGGCCGGATCGACTGTCGTGGCCTGATCACCACCCAGAAAGCCCCGGTAGAACGCCAGCAGCAGCGCGATCGGGACGAGCAGCACCAGCAACGAGATCGCCATGTCCTTCGGCGACCGCTCGGATTTGGCGGGCGCCGCGCGCTGCGGTGGCGTCGGGTCATCGCCGGCGCTCTCACCACCGGGGGCGACGGGGACGTCGACCGGCGGCTGGCCGTCGGGTGGCGTGCGGTCGGCGGGTACGCGGTCGGCTGGCTGTGCGGGCTCCACCCCTCCATCTTCGCAGCCGCCCGACCGGCGGTATCCAGGCCATCACCGCCCCGCGCCAACGCCCGGTCGGCCATCGTGTGAGGATCAGCGACAGAGCCGCAGCGGGGACCGCCCCGCCGCCGGTCGTCCCCGCACCGTCGCGAGGAGGAGCAGCCGTCATGACCAACACCAGGACGCGGATCCCACAGGATCTCGACCGAAACCTCGCCCTCGACCTGGTCCGGGTCACCGAGGCCGCCGCGATGGCGGCCGGTCGGTGGGTGGGCCGGGGCGACAAGGAGGGTGGCGACGGCGCGGCCGTGGACGCCATGCGCAAGCTGATCAACTCGATTCAGATGCGTGGCGTGGTGGTGATCGGCGAGGGCGAGAAGGACAACGCCCCGATGCTCTTCAACGGCGAACACGTCGGCGACGGCACCGGCCCGGAGGTGGACGTCGCCGTCGACCCGGTCGACGGCACCACGCTGATGAGCAAGGGCATGCCGAACGCCGTCGCGGTGCTCGCCGTCTCCGAGCGGGGCGCGATGTTCGACCCCAGCGCCGTCTTCTACATGGAGAAGCTCGCCGTCGGGCCGGCGTATGCCGACGTGATCGACATCAACGCCGGGGTGGCCGAGAACCTGCGCCGGATCGCCAAGGTCAAGGGCACCGACGTCTCCGAGGTGACGGTCTGTGTGCTGGACCGGAGCCGCCACGACGACCTGGTCACCCAGATCCGCCGGACCGGGGCGGGCATCCGGTTCATCTCCGACGGCGACATCGCGGGCTCCATCGCGGCCGCGCGCGGCGAGTCGGAGGTCGACGTGCTGATGGGCATCGGCGGCACCCCGGAGGGCATCATCTCCGCGTGCGCCCTGAAGTGCATGGGTGGTGCGATGCAGGCCAAGCTCTGGCCGCGCGACGAGCAGGAGCGGGAGAAGGCGCTCGCCGCCGGGCACGACCTGGACCGGGTGCTGGGCACCGATGATCTGGTCACCGGTGACAACTGCTTCTTCGTGGCGACCGGGGTCACCTCCGGAGATCTGCTGCGCGGGGTGCGGTACCGGGCCGGCGGCGCGTACACCCAGTCGATCGTGATGCGGTCGAAGAGCGGCACGATCCGGGTGATCGACTCGTACCACCGGCTGGAGAAGCTGGCGCTCTACTCCGCTGTCGACTTCGACGGTCGTCCGCTGGCCGAGCAGGAGTGACAGCCACCAACACGGAGACACCACAGATCCTGTCGGCCGCCCGCCGGGTCACCGGCGTCGCGCTGGCGTCCGTCTCCGGGGTCGCGGTGGCGGTGCAGTCCCGGATCAACGGCGAATTGGGGGTACGCCTCGCCGACGGCTTCGCCGCCGCGGTCGTCTCGTTCGGCATCGGCCTGCTGGTGCTCCTGGTGCTGGTGCCCGCCACCCCCGGCGGGCGGCGTGGGCTGGCCGCGACGCGGCGTGCCCTGGCGACGGGAACGCTGCGACCATGGCAGTGCCTCGGCGGGATGTGCGGGGCTTTCCTCGTGGCCACCCAGGGGCTCACCATCGGCACGCTCGGGGTGGCGGTCTTCACCGTGGCGGTGGTGGCCGGCCAGACCGGCAGCAGCCTCGCCGTGGACCGGGCCGGAATCGGGCCGACCGGCCGGCAGCCGGTCACCCGGCAGCGGCTGGCCGGCGCGGTGCTCACCGTGCTGGCGGTCGGCCTGGCGGTCGGCGACCGACTCGGCGACCCGGGCGCGTTGGCGCTGGCCCTGCTGCCGCTGCTCGCCGGGGTGGGCATCGCCTGGCAGCAGGCCGTCAACGGCCGGGTCCGGGCGGCGGCCGACAGCGCGTTGACCGCCACACTCGTCAACTTCGCGGTCGGGACCGTCACCCTGCTCGTCGCGTTCGCCATCGACATCGCCGTACGCGGCTGGCCGAACGGCGACCTGCCGAGCGAGCCGTGGCTCTACCTGGGCGGCCCGATCGGCATCGTGTTCATCGCGATCGCCGCCGCGATCGTGCGCTTCACCGGTGTGCTGCTGCTCGGTCTGGCCACCATCGCCGGCCAGATCGTGGGGGCGGTCCTCCTGGACCTGGTGTTGCCCACCGCGGCCTCCCACCCCGGTGTGAACACCCTGCTCGGCGCAGCGCTGACCATGGTGGCGGTGCTGGTCGCCGCGTTGGCGCCAAGCGCCCGCCGCTGACCCAACCGCCCGCAGAGGGGTCAGCGGCACGTCGGAGGTTCACTGCGGCGGCGACTGCGACGGGTACGGCGGATCAGGGACCCTCGGTGGGTACGCAGGGTAGGGCGCAGGCGGATAGGGCACGTGCGGCGGATAGGGCGGGCGCGGCTGGTACCGGCGCTCGAACCCACGGGCCGGGTCCACCAGCCGCGCGATCCGGGTGGCCAGCAGCACGCCCGGCACTGCGGCCAGCAGGGCGAGCGCCACCGCGAACCGGGTCCGCGACGGGGTGCCGTACAGCCAACCGACGAGCGGCAGCCCGGCCAGGAACGCGGTGAGGAGGAGCCCGGTGAGCACCCAGCCGATCCAGCGCCGCAGAGCGCCCTGGTAGGAGGCTCGAACGATCATGGCCACCGCGGTGAGGACGCCCACCACCAGCACGAACGGCACGGCCATGAACGTCACGCTGTCGTCGTCGCGCCCCCAGGCCGCGGTCAACACCATCCCCGCGACCAGCATCGACGCACTGCTGACGACCCCCCACCAGCGCGGACCTCCACCACGGCGGATCGCGAGATGACCGGCGAGCGCAGTGACCGCACAGCCGAGAGTCAGCGCCAGCGTGACGGCGAGCAACAGGTCCATCTGGCGGTCGCCGGGGCCGCCACCGCCCAGGCGCGGCGGTTCGCCCCGCGACGTGAAGCGTTCCCCCTCCTCGAAGAGGAACCCGTCGCGCTGCCACCCACCGTCGGGCAGGCGGCGGAGAAACCCGTCCCGCCCGTTGGCGACGAGCACCTCGTGACCACCCCCGGCGTGGGGATAGACGACCAGATCGCGGGAGGCGAAGTGGCGCTGGACATCGCCCGGGTTCGGCGACCGGCGGGCCAACTCCTCCCGCTGCCCGTCGGGCACCTCCCAGGCCACCCGCCAGGTCGCGCCGGCGTCGTCGCTCTCCTCGACCCGTAGGTGCCCGGTGACGATCCGGTAGCAACGCCGGGGCGCGTCCGGCGCGCACGCCTGCTGCTGCCCCACCTCCTGGCGGGACAGCCGCCGCTGCTCATCCTCGGTGGCGGGCCGCCAGGTGGTCGCGCCGTCCTCGCTGACCGCCCACTGCCCGTCCAGCGGGCTGGCCGGCCAGTCCGACGTGCTGTAGCCGCTGCCGACCGAGATCGCCGGGTGGCCGTCGAGGGTCGCGGTGCTCACCGCGTACGGGTAGTAGATCGGGCTGGTGGCGGCTACCGCCAGGACCGCCGGTGGCAGCACCACCAGCAGTCGGACCAGCCGGGCGGTCCGGTGGCGCACCGGTCGGCGGCGCGACCGGGTCCAACTCCACCAGGCCAGGCCGAGCGCCGGCAGGGTCAGCAGGTCGGTCCGGTCGGCCCGGACCAGCGACGGCCCGGCCAGCACGGTCCAGGCCGACGAGGCCAGCTCGGCGGCGTACCCGTTGGATTTGACGAGCGCGAACCCGGCGCCCACCACGACCAGACCGGCCAGCGCGGCGGCCCGGGCCGGCATCCGCGGCACCAGGAGGGTCAGCAGCACCGCGACAAGCGGCGGGGCGAGCACCAGACCGGCGACGTCGCTCAGCTTGCCGGTCAGCAGGCCGGGGTGGGCCGCCTTCAGTACGTGGTCGTTGACCAGCAGCAGGACCAGGGCGATCACGGTGGCGGGATGGGAGAGCCAGGACAGCGTGGTGGGTGCGCCGTCCTGCGGTGTCTCGGAACCCGTCATCCTGACAGGATCCGGTCGACCTGTCTCGATCAGGACTCAGGTCGGTGTGGGTCCGATACCGACGGTCAGCCGGCGTCGGAGGAGTGCCCCGGGAAGAGGTGTGCGCTCGGGGCGATGGCCACGGCCGCGTTGTTGACAGCCGTCGCCGCCTCGCCGAAGCCGGTGGCGATCAGCCGCACCTTGCCCGGGTATTCGGTGATGTCGCCCGCCGCGAAGACCCGGGGCAGGTTGGTGGCCATCGCGCTGTCCACCAGGATGTGCCGGCGGTCCAGACGCAGCCCCCACTCGGCGAGCGGACCCAGGTCGGCGGTGAAGCCCAGCGCGGCGACCACGGTGTCCACCGGCAGTGTCTCGGTGGCACCACCGCGGACGGTCACCTCGGCGGCGGTCACCGCGCCCTCCCCGATCAGCCGGCTGACCTCGGCGTTGACCACCACCCGCACCGGCAGGGACAGCACTCGGGCGACAGTTGAGGCGTGCGCCCGGAACTTTTCCCGGCGGTGCACGAGGGTCACCGAACGGGCCAGTGGTTGCAGCGCCAACGCCCAGTCGAAGGCGGAGTCGCCACCACCGACGATCAGCACGTCCCGGTCGGCCAGCGCGGCCGGCTCGGTGACGAAGTAGACGATCCCGGTGCCGGGAGCGCCGTCGGCGCACGGCAGCGGCCGCGGGCTGAAGCTGCCGAGCCCACCGGTGACCACCACCGCACCGCAACCGAGCTGCTCACCCCCGGCCAGGCCGAGCACTGGGCGGTCGTCGACGTACGAGAGTTTCTCGGCACGGGTGTTGAGCAGGTATTGCGGGGCGAACGGGGCGGCCTGTGCGACCAGGTTGGCCACCAGGTCCCGGCCCTTGACGGCGGGAAAGCCGGCCACGTCGAGGATCAACTTTTCCGGGTACATGGCGGTGACCTGACCGCCGGGCTCGGGCAGCGCGTCGATCACCGCCACCGACAGACCTCGGAACCCGGCGTAGTACGCGGCGAAGAGACCGGCCGGACCGGCCCCGATCACGGCGACATCGACCTCGCGCATGGCGTACCGTCGCTTTCCGCTTACGGATCAACGCAGGCTGATCTTCGACGGTAGGCCGGTGGCGGTGGTCCGGCAAGCACCGCTCCGGGGCGCGCCGGGGAATTGGTCAGGGCAGGCGGAGGGTGTCACCCGAGTAGTCCGGCCCATCCAACGCTGGGCGCCGACGGCGGAACAGGATCGCCGCCACCACCCCTCCGAGCAGGCCGAACAGGTGACCCTGCCAGGAGATCCGCTCGTCGGTGGGGAGGATGCCGACCAGTTGCCAGCCGTAGAGCAGGCCGACCAGCAGGAAGACCGCGAAGTTCCACCAGCTGCGTTCGACGATGCCCCGGGTGAGCAGGATGCCCAGGTAGCCGAAGATGACGCCGCTGGCGCCGACCACCACCGAGTTGGGCGAGCCGGTGAACCAGACGCCGAGCCCGCTGACCAGGATGATGACCAGTGTCGACCAGAGGAAGCGGCGGGCACCGGCGGCCAGGACGAACGTGCCCAGCAGGATCAGCGGGATGCTGTTGCTGTAGAGGTGGTCGAAGCCGTGGTGCAGGAATGGGGAGAAGAAGACCCCGTCCAAGCCTTCGATGCGCTGCGGGATGATGCCGGCGTTGGCGTCCAGGCCGAACGCGAGCCCCTGGTCGACGGCCTCGATGAGGAAGAGGAACGGGACGACCGCGCACATGGCGACGAACGCCCGGCCGAGCGCGGCGTAGAACGCCTCGGTGCCGAACCGGTAGGGGTCGCCGCTTGACGGGTGCAGGGTCACTCCACAACTGCTATCAGCAAAAGCGGCCGACCGCCACTCACGTCCCGTCCAAAGTACGCGCGAAGGCGGGGCGAGTGGAGACCCACCCGCCCCGCCTTCGAGAGCCGTCAGTAGTGGTTGTTGTTCTGGAAGAAGGTCCAGGCGCCGCAGGGCGTCTTGTACCTGCCCTTGATGTAGCCCAAGCCCCACTTGATCTGGGTGGCCGGGTTGGTCCGCCAGTCGGAGGCGACCGAACCCATCTTGCTGCCCGGCAGGGACTGCGGGATGCCGTACGCACCGGACGAGTTGTTGGCGGCCTTGTGGTTCCAGCCGCTCTCCTTGGTCCAGAGCTTCTCCAGGCAGGGGAACTCGGAGATGCCGAAGCCCGAGTCGATCATGAGGGCGCAGCCGGTCTTGCGGTTGCCGCTGTACTCCTCGCAGGACGCCGGGATCGGTCCGTCGTACGGTTTGGCGGGCGCGTTGGCGGCGGCGCGTTCGCGCTTGCGGGACGCCGCGGCGGCCTCGGCCCGACGGGCCCGCTCGGCGGCCTCCTTCGCGGCCTGCGCCGCCCGCAGCTTGGCCTGGTACTCGGCGGCCCGCTGCTTGGAGACCTGCACCTGGTGGGCGGCCTGCCGTTCGCGCTGGTACGCGAGGTCGGCCTGGTCGATCTCGCGGCTGACCTGCTCGGTCAGGCCCTGTTGCTGGGTTTCCCGGTCTTCGCCCAGGTAGAAGCCGCCGGCAACGCCCACGGACAGCAGGGCGACAGCAGCCGTACGGGCACCCAACCGGCTCCACAGCCGACTCACGAAGTGGTCCCTTCGTCGGGAGCAAGGACGTGGCGCGGCGGGGCCACAGGTGGGCTGCCAACCGTGCCACGAGCGTCCCGACCGATTGCCGGTCGCGCCGACACACCGACCGCCGCCGATGTCGCCCGCCTCGCGACGAACGATCACCAACGATCCGGGTGGTGCGTGGACGCTCGTGGGACACGATTGCGCACAGTGAGGCCGATGGGAAACCGACCGGCGCGTTTGTGATCTGCACCACACATTTAATGCGGACAAAAGCCCACAAAAGCACCCGTCAGATCGGGATGTCCTCCAGGAGGTCGGTGACCATCGCGGCGATCGGCGACCGCTCCGAACGGCTGAGGGTGACGTGGGCGAAGAGCGGATGACCCTTGAGCGCCTCGATGACGGCCGTCACGCCGTCGTGCCGACCGACCCGCAGATTGTCCCGCTGGGCCACGTCGTGGGTGAGCACCACCCGGGAGCCCTGCCCGATTCGGGACAGCACCGTCAACAGCACCCCGCGCTCCAGGGACTGCGCCTCGTCCACGATCACGTAGGCGTCGTGCAGGCTGCGCCCCCGGATGTGGGTCAGCGGCAGCACCTCCAGGATGCCCCGCGAGGTGACCTCCTCCAGCACGTTCTCGTGCACCACCGCGCCGAGCGTGTCGAAGACCGCCTGCGCCCACGGCGACATCTTCTCCGACTCCGAACCGGGCAGGTAGCCCAGCTCCTGGCCGCCGACGGCGTACAGCGGGCGGAACACGATCACCTTCTTGTGCCGGCGCCGCTCCATCACCGCCTCCAGCCCGGCGCAGAGCGCCAACGCCGACTTGCCGGTGCCCGCCCGGCCGCCCAGCGACACGATCCCGATCGACTCGTCGAGCAACATGTCGAGGGCGATGCGCTGCTCGGCCGAGCGGCCGTGCAACCCGAACGCCTCCCGATCGCCCCGGACCAGCCGGACCGACTTGTCCGGCAGCACCCGGCCGAGCGCGGAGCCCCGTCCCGAGTGCAGCACCAGACCGGTGTGGCAGGGCAGACCGGCCGCCTCGTCGAGGTCGAGTGTCTCGCCGGCGTACAACGACCCGATCTGCTCCTCGGTCAGGTCCATCTCGGACATGCCGGTCCAGGTCGGGTCGCTGGCCTGACCGTGGCGGTACTCGTCGGCCCGCAGGCCCACCGAGGCCGCCTTGACCCGCAGCGGCATGTCCTTGCTGACCAGGGTGACCTCCCGGCCCTCGCCGGCGAGGTTGAGCGCGACGGAGAGGATCCGGGCGTCGTTGCTCTCGGTCCGGAAACCGGGTGGCAGCACCCCGTCGTCGGTGTGGTTGAGCTCCACCCGCAGGGTGCCGCCGACGTCGTTGGCCGGCACCGGTCGGTCGAGTCGACCATGCCGAACCCGCAGGTCGTCGAGCATCCGGAGCGACTGCCGGGCGAACCAGCCCAGCTCCGGATGGTGCCGCTTGCCCTCCAGTTCGGTGATGACCACCAGAGGCAGCACCACCTCGTGCTCCGCGAACCGGTGGAACGCCGCCGGATCGGAGAGCAGCACGGACGTGTCCAGGACAAAGGCCTGGCCGGCTGGTCGCGGCTCCTTCGGGTCGGCCGGCGCGGCGGCCGCCGTGCGGCGGCTCCTGGTGGCACGGCGGTTCGTGGCAGTCGCGGCCGGGGTCTGGTCGGCACCGGCGGTGGTACGGCGAGTCGTCACAGGCCTGCTCCGACGGATGGGCATCCGCCACCCGTGTTCCGCCTCCTCCGGTGCCCGGGGACACGGGGTCGGATGCGGAACCCCATGCGCGAGGTCGCAGATCCGGGCGGACCGGCTGGCTCGGGAGAACCCCGTGCCATGCCTAGACGCTAGCCCCGCCGGCCCCTTCCGGCTAGGGGGCCGACGTGGATCTACCTAGACGGGCGTGTGAACACGGCTTCGCGGGGCCCCTCACCACCGGGAAGGCCGGCGGTGGGCGCGGCGGAACCGGCCGGGATGCATGCCCCCTGCGCGCACCCCGGCCGGTCTGGGGTCACCGTCACCGGTCTGACGTGACCCCGACGGTGCGTGTCCGCCGCGGACGACGCACCGCGTCGGTGGTGTCGGTCGGCGGGATCGTGCCCGCCGACCGACCTCAACCGGTACGTCGCACGAGCGTGCCCGTCGGGTGCCGCCCGGTGATCGGGGCGGCCGGCGCACTGAACGACGAGCCGGTGTACGTGGTGCCGGGGCGGGCGACGGTGCTGGCCGAGCGGACGACGCTCCCCGGGGAGACCGACAGGGCGGAGGCGATCGCGGCCTGGGCGTCGCGGCGACGCCGGTTCCAGGCGCCCCGGTCACCGTCGAAGTAGCCCTGCCGGTAGCCGAAGCGGTAGCCGATGCGGTAGCTGAGCTGCCCGTGCAACCGGCCGGCCGCGTAGCTGGTCGCGCCGAGCACCAGGACGAGGAATACCGCGAGAAACGGGCTCATCGGGCGACCCCGGCCCGGCCCGGACGCCCGGTCACTTCTCCTCCGGCTCGATCGTGGTGGGATCCGCGACGAGCAGCCGATCCAGGTCGTCGGTGCTGACCTCCTCGACCAGTTCGACGCTGATCCGGCAGCCGTCCAGCATGATCTCGGCCACCGAGGAACGGCGGATCTCGCCGCCGGCGTCGTAGACCCGGACGCTCAGCTCCGGGCAGCCGAGATGGGTACGCCAGGCGTTCCACTCGGCGCGGTCGCCGACGCTCAGCGACAGGTAGCGGCAGCCTCGGGCGAGGTAGAGGCGCCAGGGGGCGGTCAGCCCCGCGGCCACCCCCTCGGCGATCAGCCCGAAGGCCTGGGCGCGGGTGGCGAGCTCGGTCACCACACCCCCTCCGAACCGGGGGTGTGACGCATGTGAGCACCAATCGTCTCATGCACGTGACACACCGTAGATTGTCCCATGGGCGTGACAGTATCAGCTTTTCGTCCGCTTACGCTTGCCACTACGGGCATCTATTCTGCCCGCGTGACGCCCCTCAACAGTGGCACTGAGTCGTTTACCGGAAATCCGAAGCCATCGTCACGTAGGCGTGACAGTGGCGAGCCGGGGCGCGCGCTCGTCACCGGCTGGCCGTACGGTCACGGAGTGACCGAGACGGCCAATGCGCGGAAGATCGCCTTCGCCACCTTCGTCCGCCGCGCCCTGGACGAGGCACGAGCGACCCGGGCCTGGAGTGGCACCGAGGTGTCCCGGCGCACCGGGGTCTCCCGGCAGACCATCAACCGGTGGGTCCGGGGCGACTGGGCCAGCGACCCGGAAGCCGAACGGGTGGTCGCCTTCTGCGAGGGCCTGGGCCTGAACCCGGCGGCCGCCTTCGCCGCACTCGGCTGGGACCGCACCGCGGCCGGCCCCCGCGGCGGCCAGCCCGCCCCTCCGATGGACCCGGACGTCGAGGCCCTGCTACGCCGTCTGGTCGATCCGAACGTCTCGGACGCGGAGAAGTTCCACATCCGCGAAACCATCAGATATCTCGCATACCGCCCAACGCTGCCGGTCGATGTCCGAAATAGAGGCAATCAAGCAGGGTAGTTCCTCAGATGGCGAAAGAACGCCTGGTCAGGTTCATTCGTTTGCCTCCGGGGCCGGAACGGGCACGCTAGCGTCCGTACTCGTACTGCTTGGGCTCGTCATCGGCGGGGGGACGGGACAAGGCCGAACCCAGCCCTGCGGGACAAAGGAGGGGTCTGTCCATGACCCTGAAGTGGTTGGCAGTCGTGGTCGCGACGGTGTCGATGACACTGTGGGCGACCGGCAACGCGGTGACCCTCGCGGTCGACGGCGGGCAGCTTCCGCTGCTCGTGAACCTCTTTGTGCTCATCACCGCCGGCACCGCGGTCATCCTGGCCGTCGTCGCCGAGCTGCACGAGCGGATGAACGACCGGATCAGCGCGCTCACCGAGTTCCTGGTGGCACGGCTCAACGAGATCGAGAACCACACCGGCGATCGCAACACCGGGTTTGTGGAGGGCTACCTGTTGAGCCACGGCCAGGACGCGGCGGTGGTGCCGTTCGGCCGGCGTGGACGAGGAGCCGCCGAACGCTGATCGCCTACCGCGTAACGGGTCCGCTCGGCCAGGAATGAGCCTTCATCGCCGGGGTACGCTGACGCGCGTGCCGCCGTTGAATTTGGGCAATCACCAGCCGAGAACCCCGTTGAACGCCGACCAGGCCTGGCGGACCACCGCCAGCCGGGCGGCCGGGACCGTGCTCTTCTTCGACTTCGACGGCACGCTCGCGCCCGTCGACGACGATCCGACCGCGGTACGCCCGGCTCCCAAGGCGTTGGCCGCGATCGAGGCACTCGCCCCGGTCGTGCAGCGGGTCGCGATCGTCTCCGCCCGACCCGTCGAGTTCCTTCGGGATCAGCTCGGCGGGCTCACCGGCGTGGACCTCTACGGCCTCTACGGGCTGGAGCACAGCCACTCCGGCGGGGAGACCGTGACCGAGCCGGCCGCCCTCCCCTGGGTGCCGACCATGGCGGAGCTGGCCGACCTCGCCCGTGCTGAGCTGCCACCCGGCACGCTCGTGGAATACAAGCGGCTCTCGGTCGCCCTGCACTGGCGTACCGCCCCGCAGCTCGGCTCGACCGTGCAGCAGTGGGGGCAGGCTCAGGCCGACCGCCTGGGGCTGCGCGTGCAGGCCGGGCGGATGGTGCTGGAGCTCAAACCGCCTGTCGACCGGGACAAGGGCATGGTCATCGGCGAGGCGATCAAGGGTGCCACCGGCGCCTGGTACTTCGGTGACGACGTCTCGGACATCAAGGCCTTCGCCGCGCTGCGCGCCCGCGCCGCCGCCGACCCGGACTTCCTCGGCATCTGCGTGGCCGTGGCCAACCCGGAGACCGGCCACGAGGTGGCAAACGCCGCCGACCTGACGATCGAGTCCCCGGCCGCCCTTGGCGACTTCCTCACCCAGGCACTGACCCACCTGCCCTGACCCGGCCGCGCGGCGACGGACACGTCGCCCGCCGCCGGCTCAGGCGCCGTAGCGGCGTTGCCTGGTCGCGTACGAGCGCAGTGCGCGCAGGAAGTCGATGTGCCGGAAATCCGGCCAGTTGAGCTCGCAGAAGTAGAACTCCGAGTGCGCGGACTGCCAGAGCATGAAGCCGGACAGCCGCTGCTCCCCGCTGGTGCGAATGACCAGGTCGGGATCGGGCTGGCCACGGGTGTAGAGGTGCTCGGCGATGTGCTCGACGTCCAGCACCTCGGCCAACTCCTCGATGGTGCCGCCGGTGGCGGCATGCTCCAACAGCAGCGAACGGACCGCGTCGGTGATCTCCCGCCGACCGCCGTAGCCCACCGCGATGTTGACCTCCGCGCCGCCGGTGCGCTCGCGGGTGCGTTCCTCGGCGCCCTTGAGCGCCGCCGCGGTCTGCGCCGGGAGCAGGTCGAGCGCCCCGACGATGCGCAGCCGCCAGGGGTTGCCCTCCTCGGAGAGCTCCACCACCAGGTCCTCAATGATCTTGAGGAGCGGGTCCAGCTCACTGGCCGGTCGGCGCAGGTTGTCGGTGGCCAGCAGGTAGAGGGTCACGTGCCCCACGCCGGCCTGGTCACACCAGCCGAGGACATGCTTGATCTTCGCCGCGCCGACCCGGTGTCCGTCGTTCGGGTCGACGAAGCCCATCTCCCTCGCCCAGCGGCGGTTGCCGTCGCACATCACCCCGACGTGCCGGGGCACCGGCTTACCCGCGAGCTTCGCCGTGAGCCGGCGCTCGTACACGGAGTAGATAAGGTCCCGCAGCGTCATCACCTAGCAGCGTAGCGACCCTTCGCCCAGATCACCGCCTCGGAGCCCCATCCCCGCCGCCCAGACCGATGCCGATCATCGCCAGCGTACGGGCGGTGAGACGTCCGTCACCCAGTCCCAGCTCGACCACGTCGTAGAACACCCGGTCGTCGCGCCGGGCGGCCCGGACCGCCGCGTCCACCACTCGGCCGCGGCGCGCCAACCAGGCCGCGACCGAACTGTGCCGCAGGTGGGTGCCGAGGCGGCGACGCAACCCGTGCGCGTAGCGGCCCGCTGCCGACTCGGGGGCCTCGGCCGCCGCCGCACCGGCGAGCGCACCGGAGAGCAGCGCGTAGAAAATGCCCTCCCCGGTGAACGGATTGATCAGTGACAGCGCGTCCCCGGCCAGCAACGTGCGCCCCCGCCCCGGTGCTGGCCGGTGGGTGGACAGTGGCAGGTGATGGGCGCGCAACGCGGTCACCGTCCCCAGGTCGGTGCCGGGCAGCAGCGCGGCCAGCCGGTCCAGCAGGTACGCCCTGCTCAGCGACTCACCGCGCAGCACCTCCCCGTACCCGACGTTCGCCCGCCCGTCGCCGATCGGAAACGACCAGGCGTACGCCGGCCAGCGCGCCTTCGAGGTGACGATGAGCTGCTCGGACGGGCCGGGCAGGGCCGGCGCGTACCCCCGGATGGCAAGCGCCAGGTGCCGGTCGGGATTCTGCGGGTGGCCGAGCGCCCGACGCACCACCGACCCGGCGCCGTCGGCGCCCACCACCACCCGCCCGGACACCTCACCGTCCAGCACCACCCGGTCGGCACGCGGCTCGACCCGGCGCACGGTGTGCCGGCGCAACTGCGCGCCCGCCGCCACGGCCGCCGCCACCAGGCGCGCGTCGAAGACCTCCCGGGGCACGGTGTACGCGGGTCGGGGCAGCGCCCGGGCCACGGCACCGCCACCCGGCGCGATCATGCGTAGCGCGGGCAGCGGCGCGTAACCCGCCACCGCCTCGGTCACCCCCAACTCGGTCAACACATCCACCGAGTGCGCGGCGATCCCGTCGCCACACGCCTTGTCCCGGGGGAAGTCGGCCCGGTCCAGCAGCAGCACGCTGGCGCCCGCCCGCCGCGCCGTCAATGCGGCGGCTGCCCCGGCCGGCCCCGCTCCCACCACCACCACGTCGAACTCGTCGCTCACCGCGCCTCCCTCCGACCAACGCGGCGCGGCCGTGCCGATCAGGCACCGCCCGACGATCCACTGCGCCGCCCACGCCGACCGTTGTGACCGACGCCACCCGCCATCCTGCCCTCTGCCCGCTCCTGCGTGCCGCACCCGCACAGCGCTGACTTCCTGCCGTCAGAAACGCGATCGCCTCCCGCGGCTAGGCACGAGCAGTCCAGGCGTGGCGAACGGAAGGTCACTCAGGCCGGGAGACATCAGCGCTGCGGAGGCGGCCCACCTGTCCAACAGCCTGTAGACCTGCCCCACATTCGGGGCACCGGGCGGGGCCCTCGGCGGCGGCGTGGATACGGACGCGGGCGGAGTCGAGGCTGGACCCGCGTGCCAGCGCGTCTGATGCCCGGCCCGTCCGGCCCGCCCCACATCTGGGGCAGCTCTACAGCGGCGGCAACTACCCGGCCAGAGACGGAGGCTGTGGGCCTCGCGGGCGCGGGGTGGTGCTGCCGTCAGCCGGAGCGGCCGCGACTACCCGGCCAGAGACGGGGGCTGCGAGCCTCCCGGGCGCGGGCGGTGCTGCCGTCAACCGGGGTCGACGTCGGGGGCGCGGGCGGCGCGGCGGAGGCCGTAGAGAGCCAGCCCGGCGGCGGCGACCAGCGGGGCGCCGTCGCGGACCAGGCCGTCCACGCCCAGCAGCCACCAGCACAGCGGCAGGTCCACGGCGAGTACGACCAGGGTCACGCCGACCAGCAGGCCGCGCGCCCAGTCCTTGCCCCGCATCAGGAACGCGGTGCAGAACAGCACCGCGTAGCTGGCCACGATGCCGGCGCCGAACCAGAGCAGCACGGCCGGCAGCGCGGTCAGCCGCCCGTCCAGGATGGAACCCCCGGCCACCAGGGCCGGCACCAGCATCAGGGGGCTGTACGTGAACGCCGCCACCCGACTGGTCAACAGCCAGGCGCTCGCCTCCGGCCGGCGCGGGGGCGTTTCCCGCCAGGAGAACCCGTCGCGGTCGATGACCAGCCGGGGTCGGTGCCGGACGAGATGCCCGGCGAGCGCCGGCGAGCGGTAGAGCAGCCAGACCACCGCCACACAGAGCGCGCTGAGCACGGCGAAGCCGAGCAGGCCGGGCAGCGGCGGCACCCCCTGCCGGGGCACGATCAACCGGCCGACGGCGAAGACCGTGGTGACCGCGAGGATCAGCCCGAACGGGCGAGCCACCGTCCGACCCCGGCGCACGTGCCCGATCAGCAGCAGGAAGCCGAACGAGCGCAGCATCGCCCAGCCGGTCCGTACGGCCAGCCCGAAGCCCTGCTCCGGGGCGTACCACCAATTGAGCAGCTCGACCACGACGGTGGCCGCCGCCGTCGTCGCGAGCAGGAAGGTGAGCACCCGGACGGCGGACGGCCGCCGGACCTCGGTCTCGGCGGCCGTCCTCATGGGATCCGTTCTTGCCCGCGGCGGGCGATGTTCACACCTAGCGCTGCGGTTGTGCGGCGTCCAGGCGGGCGCGCAGCGCGTCCAACTCGGCCCAGAGCACGCCCGGCAGCTTGTCACCGAACTTCTCGAACCACTCGGTGATCATCGGCAGCTCGTCGCGCCACTCGTCCGGGTCGACCTTCAGCGCGATCCGGACGTCCTCCGGGGTCATGTCCAGGCCCTCGACGTCCAGCGACTCGGGCGTCGGCACCATGCCCACCGGGGTCTCGACCGCGTCGGCCGTGCCCTCGATCCGCTCGACGACCCACTTGAGCACCCGGGAGTTCTCCCCGAAGCCCGGCCAGAGGAAGGAGCCGTCCGGGTCCTTGCGGAACCAGTTGACGTAGTAGATCTTCGGCAGCTTCGCCTCGTCGCCGTCGGTGCCCTTGCCCATCTCGATCCAGTGCCGGAAGTAATCACCAGCGTGGTAGCCGATGAACGGCAACATCGCCATCGGATCCCGGCGGACCACGCCGACCGCGCCGGACGCGGCGGCCGTCGTCTCCGACGAGAGCGTGGCACCCATGTAGACGCCGTGCACCCAGTCGCGGGCCTCGGTCACCAACGGGATGGTGTCCTTACGACGGCCACCGAAGAGGATCGCGTCGATCGGTACGCCGTTGGGGTCGAAGTACTCGTCGGCGAGGATCGGGCACTGGGTGATCGGGGTGCAGAACCGGCTGTTCGCGTGGGAGGAGAGGCCCTCGCTCTCCGGCGTCCAGTCGTTGCCCTTCCAGTCGATCAGGTGCGCCGGCGGCTCCCCCATCCCCTCCCACCAGACGTCACCGTCATCGGTGAGGCCCACGTTCGTGAAGACGGAATTGCCCCGGTCCAGGGTGCGCATGGCGTTGGCGTTGGTCTTCCAGTCGGTGCCGGGCGCGACACCGAACAGGCCGTACTCCGGGTTGACGGCGTAGAGGCGGCCGTCCGGGCCGAACCGCATCCAGGCGATGTCGTCGCCGATGGTCTCGACCTTCCAACCCGGGATGGTCGGCTCGACCATGGCCAGGTTGGTCTTGCCACAGGCCGAGGGGAACGCGCCGGCGATGTGGTGGACCTTGCCCTCCGGCGAGGTGATCTTGAGGATCAGCATGTGCTCGGCGAGCCAGCCCTCGTCGCGACCCATGACGCTGGCGATCCGCAGCGAGTAGCACTTCTTGCCGAGCAGCGAGTTGCCGCCGTAACCGGAGCCGTACGACCAGATCTCCCGGCTCTCCGGGAAGTGCGAGATGTACTTGGTCTCGTTGCACGGCCAGGCGACGTCCTGCTGGCCGGGGGCGAGCGGGGCGCCGATCGAGTGCAACGCGTGCACGAAGTCCGCGTCGTCGCCCAACGCCTCGAGGACGCGGGTGCCCATCCGCGTCATGATGCGCATCGAGGCGACCACGTACGGGCTGTCGGTGATCTCGACACCGAACATCGGGGACTCGGCCTCGACCGGACCCATGACGAACGGGATGACGTACATGGTCCGGCCCCGCATCGAGCCGCGGTACAGCTCGGTCATCGTCCGCTTCATCTCCGCGGGCGCCATCCAGTTGTTGGTGGGGCCGGCGTCCGCCTCGTCGACGGAGCAGATGTAGGTGCGTTCCTCGACCCGGGCGACGTCCGTCGGGTCGGTACGCGCGTAGAACGAGTTGGGCTTCTTCTCCGGGTTCAGCCGGATCAGCGTGCCGGCTTCGACCAGCTCGTCGGTGAGGCGGCGCCACTCCTCGTCGGACCCATCCACCCAGACGACCCGGTCCGGGGTGGTCAGTTCCGCGACCTCACGGACCCAGGCGAGCAGTTTCGGATGGGACGTCGGGGCCTGATCAATACCCCGCACAACAGCCGGAGCAACCATGACACATCTCCTTGTGGTCGACGCTGACCGATCTATGGGATGCACGAGACTCAGCGGCGCGATGCGTCGCCTTCGTGGAAACCTGGGATTGGCCTCAGCGTAAACCGGGCAGCCTTCCGAGTCAGTGGGACTGGTTGTGAAGAACTGCACAAGCTACGGCCACGCTGCGGCATCACGATCTGATACCCGCTTTCCTGCGCAGTTTCACGCAAATCTTGTTGTGCACCCCGGCGGACGCTTGTGCGGTGGGGCCATGGACCTGCCCCGCCGACCGGTGCGTGGATTCCCGTTCCGAGGCGCGTCAGTCCTCCCAATTGGTTACGCTGCGTACGACGGTTTCGCACACGGTGATCAGCTGTGCCGGGCGACCACGCCCGCTTGCCGTAGCTACCCCGCGGACTGGCTCGGAGCCGGTAGGCTCGCTCCGTGGCCGCCACGATGACCGGGGAGCAACCGGGTCCCCGGCAGACCCGACCGGGTCTGGTTGGCAAACTGCTGGACCGCTTCGGTCACCTCGTCCGCGAGATGAGCAAGTTCGCGACCGTGGGTGGCGTCGCCTTCCTCGTCGACTTCGCGCTCTTCAACTACCTGACGAGCACGCGCGGCGTCGAGGAGCTGACGGCGAAGACGATCTCGACCATCATCGCGGCCTCCGTCGCCTTCGTAGGCAACCGGTTCTGGACCTGGCGGCACCGCCAGCGCAGCAACCCGGCCCGCGAGTACGCGCTGTTCTTCTTCTTCAACGTCGTCGGTCTCGGCATCGCGGTGGCCTGCCTCGCGATCAGCAGGTACGGGCTCGGCAGCGTCTGGCCGGCCGTGTTCCAGACGCGCCTGGCCGACAACGTCGCCAGCTACATCGTCGGCACGGGCCTCGGCACGCTGTTCCGATTCTGGTCGTACCGGCGGTTCGTCTTCGTCGAAGCGGGAACCCGGACCGTTCCGCAGGTAAGACCCGACCCCGACCGCAGGGCGTGACCTGCCGCTCACCCCGTTTGGCCGGTGATCGCCGGTCACACCGACTGCCCTAAGGTGTTTCGCATGCGTCTTGTCCGCCTGCTGCCTGAGCGCTGGCAGAAGTTCATCCACGAGGCGCTCAAGTTCGGCATCGTCGGTGGCATCAACACCGTCATCAATTACGCAGTGTTCAATGCCCTTGCACTGACCGTTTTCGTCAATGGTCAGTTGAAGGCGACGGTGATTGCGACAGTCGTCGCCACGATCACGTCGTACCTGATGAATCGGCACTGGACGTACCGGGATCGCCCGAAATCGGCGTTGCGCCGGGAGTATGTCCTCTTCTTCCTCTTCAACGGGGCTGGCCTGCTCATCGAGCTGGGCGCCGTGGCGGCAGCCAAGTACGGCCTAGGCGTGCACGGCCTGCTGGCACTGAACGTGGCAAAGACCGTCGGTGTCCTGTTGGCCACGCTGTTCCGGTTCTGGTCGTACCGGACCTTCGTCTTCCAGCCCGTCGCTGTCGACGACGACGAGGCGAAGCACGAGCCCACCTGGCACGACATCCCCCGCGACGAGTGGGACACGATGGCCGAGATGGACCCGGTCGCCGAGCTGGCCGAATCCGTGTCGGAGTTGGAGGAGGCGGAGTCCGCGCGACGTGCCGACCCACCGGCCGGCGCGCCCACCCAGGGCCGCCCCCGGTTGAGCGTCAGCCCCGCCGCCGACCTGGACGCGGAACTCGCCGCGGAGTTGCACGTCAGCACCCGCCGCGCGCCCCGCCGGTGACGACACCCGACGCCCGCTCCGGCACCGGGCAACCCGCCGAGCTGTTCTTCGAGGATCTTGTCCCGGGGCTCACCGTCGACCTCGGCGTGGTCACCGTGGATGGCGACGAGATGGTCGCCTTCGCGCGACGCTTCGACCCGCAGTGGTACCACGTCGACGCCGGCCTGGCCGGGGCCAGCCGGCACGGTGGGCTGATCGCCAGCGGCTTCTACACGGTCAGCCTGTTCATGCGCGCGTACGTCGACCACCTGCTGTCCCGGGCCGCCGCGGACGCCTCCCCCGGCCTGGAGGAGCTGCGCTGGCTCGCCCCCGTGCGCGCCGGTGACCGGCTCGCCGTTCGGGTCGACGTGATGGGCGCCCGGCCGTCGAGCGCCCGCCCGGGGCTCGGCACCGTCAGCCTCACCGGCACCATGCTGCGTCTCGGCCCGGACGACCGGCCCGAGCAGGAGGTGCTGCGGACCCGCTTCCGTGGCTGGTTCGCCGTCCGCCCACGCGACGCCGACACGCTCGACGCCGAACCACTCGAAGCCGACCCGCTCGACGCCGACCCAGTCGAAGCAGACGCGCCCGACCCGGTCGAGGCCGACGCGCCCGACCCAGCCGAGGCCGACGCGTCCCAGGCCGGCCCCGCTGAAGCCGATGCCGCCGAAGCCGACGCCGGCCAGCCAGCGGGTGGGCCGCCGGCCGCCGGCTCGGACCAGATCGGCCCGGAACGACCCGCCAACGGCCCACCCCGGGCCGAACCGCCCGGCTGACCCGCCCCGACACACTGCGGCGGCGGGCCTCCACCGCACCCGACCCGGATCAGGTCGTGGTGTCCCGCAGCGGCTTGCCGTCCTGCATGTCGGCGAGGATGTCGCGCATCTCCCCGTCGCCGAGCGAGTGCTTGTCGTGTTGCGCCTCGACCAGCTCGTAGAGGGTGGTCTGCACCTTTCCGACACTCGGCACGTCGGCGAGCACCGACTGGCCGCGTTCACCGGCCGACTCGATGGTGAGCGTGCCGCAGCCGAGCAGACGTTCGACGAACCGCTGGTTCATCGCGTGGTCGTTGACCCGGGTGAGCGGAAGATCGCGCCGGTCGCGGGAGAAGACACCCTGCTGGATCAGCACCCGCTCATTCGTGAACAGGTAGTGGGTGCTACGCCAGACCAGGAACGGCCACAGCCCGAGCCAGAGCACCCCGACCAGGGCGATCGCTCCGATCACGGCCAGCGCGACCGAACCGCCACCGCCCTCGGGCAGCAGGAGCACACCGACCACCACCGCGGCGATGGCCAGCACCAGCACCACGATCGGCCGGATCAGGGCCTTCCAGTGCGGGTGCAGATGGAGCACGACATGCTCGTCCGCGGTGAGCACGTCTTCAGGAAACGCCACGACAACCTCCATCGCCATTTTTCCGACGCGCAGACGGTAAACCCCCAGCCCTCACCACGACATCCGCCACGCGGCCCCACCCGCTGTCCGTGATCTTGCACGTGTCTCGAAACGGGTGGTGGTCAGCGCAGGTGCAGGACGTCTCCGGCGGCCAGGGTTCGGGCGCCCGCCGGGGTGGTGAGCTGGAGTTGGCCGTCCGGGTCCACTCCGGTGGCGGTGCCGGTCACGGTCTCGCCGTCGGGGAGCAGGACGCGTACCTCACGGCCGATCGTCGCGCAGGCCGCCAGGTAGGCGTCGCGCAGGCCGCTGGCGACCGCGTCGCCACCCGCCGAACGCCAGCGGTCGTACCACTCGGCGACCGAGCGCAGCAGTGCCCGCAACAGGGGGTCCCGGTCGGTCGCCGCCGCACCCGCCAACTGCAACGAGGTGGCCGGCAGCCCGGTCGGATTCACCGGCAGCTCCTCGGCGCGCAGCGTCACGTTCAGCCCGATGCCGAGCACGATGGCCGGCGGTTGGTCCGGTGCCCGCCCGGGCACCGCCTCGGCCAGCACACCCGCGCACTTCGCGTCGTCGATCAGCAGGTCGTTGGGCCACTTCAGGGTGGCGTCCAGCTCGGCCAGCCGGGCCACCGCCTCCACCAGCGCCACGCCGGCCAGCAACGGCAGCCACCCGTACCCGGTGGGTGGCGCGGGTGGCCAGTCGCGGTCCGGCACGGCCACGCCGGGCCGCAGCAGCACGCTCGTCGCGATGCCGGCCCGGGGCGGCGACTGCCAGACCCGACCGCGCCGGCCACGCCCGGCGGTCTGCCGCTCAGCCACCACGACCAGGCCCTCGGGTTCGCCGGCCCGGGCCGCCTCGGCCGCGTCGGCGTTCGTGGAGCCGGTCTCGGCGTGCAACTCCAGGCGGGACCACGGCCCGTTCGGCGCGACCAGCGCGCGACGCAGCCGCGCCGCCGACAGCGGCGGACGGTCCAGATCGGTGTACGGGGAGCCCGACATTCCGCCAGCCTACGGCGGTGGCGGCGCCGACACTGAGGGGTACTGCACAGCGGCACCGACCTGAACCATCGTTATATTCCCAGGGTGACTACCGAGACCGGGACCAACATCCACAGCACCGCGGGCAAGCTGGCGGACCTGGAGCGCCGGGTCGACGAGGCGGTGCACGCCGGGTCGGCCCGCGCGGTCGAGAAGCAGCACGCGCGGGGCAAGAAGACCGCCCGCGAGCGGATCGGGATGCTGCTCGACGAGGGCTCCTTCGTCGAACTCGACGAGCTGGCCCGGCACCGGTCCACGGCCTTCGGGCTGGAGCGCAACCGCCCGTACGGCGACGGTGTGGTCACCGGCTACGGCACTGTCGACGGCCGGCAGGTGTGCGTGTTCGCGCAGGACTTCACGGTCTTCGGTGGTTCGCTCGGTGAGGTCTTCGGCGAGAAGATCGTCAAGGTGATGGACCTGGCCATGAAGATCGGCTGCCCGGTGGTCGGCATCAACGACTCCGGCGGCGCCCGCATCCAGGAGGGCGTGGTCTCGCTCGGCCTCTACGGCGAGATCTTCTTCCGCAACGTGCGGGCCTCCGGCGTCATCCCGCAGATCTCCCTGGTGGTGGGACCCTGCGCGGGCGGTGCGGTCTACTCCCCGGCGGTCACCGACTTCACCGTGATGGTCGACCAGACCTCACACATGTTCATCACCGGCCCGGACGTGATCAAGACGGTGACCGGCGAGGACGTCGGCATGGAGGAGTTGGGCGGCGCCCGCACGCACAACACGCGCAGCGGCAACGCGCACTACCTCGCCACCGACGAGGACGACGCGGTCGACTACGTCAAGGCACTGCTGTCGTACCTGCCGTCGAACAACCTCGACGAGCCGGTCGTCTTCGACGCGCCCGCCGACCTGGCGATCAGCGACGAGGACCGGGAGTTGGACACGCTGATCCCGGACTCGGCCAACCAGCCGTACGACATCCACACCGTGCTGGAGCACGTCCTCGACGACGGGGAGTTCCTGGAGGTCCAGCCGCTCTACGCGCAGAACATCGTGGTCGGCTACGGCCGGGTGGAGGGCCGCCCGGTGGGCGTCGTCGCCAACCAGCCGATGCACTTCGCCGGCACCCTGGACATCGCCGCCTCGGAGAAGGCCGCCCGGTTCGTGCGCACCTGCGACGCGTTCAACATCCCGGTGCTGACCTTCGTGGACGTGCCCGGCTTCCTGCCCGGCACCGGCCAGGAGTGGGACGGCATCATCCGCCGGGGCGCCAAGCTCATCTACGCGTACGCCGAGGCCACCGTCCCCAAGGTCACCGTGATCACCCGCAAGGCGTACGGCGGCGCGTACGACGTGATGGGCTCCAAGCACCTCGGCGCGGACCTGAACTTCGCCTGGCCCACCGCCCAGATCGCCGTGATGGGGGCGCAGGGCGCTGTGAACATCCTCTACCGCTCCGAGCTGGCCAGCGCCGAGGACCCGGCCGCGATCCGGGCCGAGAAGATCGCCGAGTACGAGGACACCCTGGCCAACCCGTACGTGGCGGCCGAGCGCGGCTACATCGACTCGGTGATCGCACCGCACGAGACGCGCACCCAGATCGTCCGGGCACTGCGCGTGCTGCGTACCAAGCGGGAGACCCTGCCGCCCAAGAAGCACGGCAACATCCCGCTCTGAGCGGTGGCGCCTGGTCGCTTGATCCGCGCAACGTCGGGGAAAGTGCTGCCTCCCGGCACCGGGAGGCAGCAACATCCCCGACGTTGCGTGGTTCAGAAGGGTCAGCAGGTCGGGTTGGCCGCGGGGCACAGTCGCCGAGCGGCCGTCCGGCCCAGCGCCTCAAGATCCGCGTCGCCCAGGCCCAGGCCCGGGTCGGGCACCAGCACGGTGACCAGGTCGCCGACCCGGACCACGACGGTCATCCCCACCGGGCTGGAACGCTGGAGCGTCCTTCCCGAGGCCGGGCCACGGGGGGCGAACGGCACTCGCCGCACCAGAATCGACTCGTCACCGGCGAAGTTGCTCGCCGCCGTCTCCCAGGCGTGCTTGCTCTCGTTGGGCGTCGTCTCGCCCGCGGCGACGACGTTCTCGACGACATGCCACTCGGGGCAGGCGTCGAGCAGCGCCCTCAGGTGAGTGAAGAGTCGCGCGCTCACCAACGGATCGAGCCGGTAGACGTCCTGGCTGAGTTCGACCCGGGTCGGTGCCCTGCCGGCCCTCGTCGGCGACAACAGGGTCTGCGACCGCGAGTAACGGGAGTACGCGGGCACCGCCGGCACGCCACGGTCGTCGCCGCACCTCTGCAGCGTCGGATCCAGTCGGACGACCTCACCGAGGCCGGCGTCGCCGAGCTGCACGGCGCCCTTCACCGGCACCTCGGTGACAGTCAGCAGGGAGTCGAGGGGGATCTCCGCCCGGGCGGGGCTCTGCGTCGCCACAGGCACGGCGGCAGTGGGCGGAGCCGACGTGCGCTCCGTCAGGGCGTATGCCGGGCCGGTCACTGCCGCGATTACCGCGACCGCCGCGAACGCGACCGTGCGACGCCTACGCCTGTGGGCCACCGCCCGGATCTCCTCCGGCTCCGGCCACCTGACGTCACTCAGGTCCCGGTGGACCCGTTCGACGAATGCCAGGTCGTCGTCACGCATCGGTAGCCTCCTCCAGGTCAGAGACAGCGAGCAGGCCGGCGAGCGCGGTGCGCCCCCGGGAGAGTCGAGCCTTGACGGTGCCCACCGGGGCTGCGGTCTCCCGCGCCACGTCGGCGACCGGCATGCCGACCAGGTAGTACAGGGCGATGGCGACGCGTTGCTCCTCGGGCAGTCGACGCAGGGCCGCGACCACCTCGACGGTGTCGGTGCCCGGGCCGGGAACGCTCTCGGTGGCACCGTGCCGCAGGTACGCGCGGGCCCGGCTGCGCAGGCTGCGCCACCGGCTGACCGCGACCCGGCTGGCCACCACCCGCACCCACGCCTCCGGGTCGTCGTACCCGCGGACCGTCGACCACCGCTGCCACGCCCGGATGTACGCCTCCTGCACGGCGTCCTGAGCCTCGACCCGGTCCCCGGTCAGGGCGTAGACGAACCCGAGCAGCCGTTGCCGGCTGCCCCGGTAGAACTCGTCGAACTCGTCGACGTCCGGCACCCGTTGCCTCCCCGTGTCGGTCGCAGGGAACACGCGCCGGGCCGGGTCATCGGTTGCCCCGATCAGGAGATCATCTTCTCCAGTTCGGCGAGCGGGAACGCGCCGGCCGCGATCCGCTCCCGGACCGCCCGGCGTACGGCCCGCTGCACGGCGACGTTGGCCGGCGTCGGCACGCCGTGCAGCCGGCCGAGCAGCGCGATCTCACCGTTGAGGTGGTCGACCTCGGTCGAGCCGGTGCCCCGGGCCAGGCTCTGCCAGGTGGAGCCACCCGAGCGGCCCTCGCCGTCGACCGGGCGCTGCTGCACCAGGTCGCCGCGTTCGGCCTTCTCCTCCGGCGGCGACGTGTGCGCGATCCCGGCGGCGGCGAGCGCGGCGACACCCTCGGCGCGTACCCGCTCGGCCAACGCCTCCGGGATGTCCCGACCGAGCAGCGCCTGGAGGCCGTTGCCGAGATTGCTGAGCAGCTTGCCGTACTTCCAGCGCAGCACGTCCTCACGGACCGGCGCGACAAACCCGGCGGCGATCGCCCGGTCGGTGTCGTCGGCGCCCTCGGGGCAGCGCCCGATGTGGAGCATCCCCGGGTGCGGGTAGCCGTTCGCCACCACCACGCCCGGGTCCAGGTGGGTGGCCGGCAGCCAGACGCAGACCGGGTGCACGTCGGCGAAGAGCCGCAGCGCGGCCCGCTCGTTGGCCACCCCGTTCTGCGCGGTCACCAGCGGGAGACGTTCGCCCGCCGTGCCACCGCCGACCACCGGCGCGTCCACCCAGGCGGCCAACGCGCCGGCGGTGTCCTGCGACTTCACGGTGAGGATCAGCACGGTGTCCGCTGGCAGCGGCTGGTCCGTGGGCCGGTCCACCGCCGCGAGCCGGGCGGTGACCTCGCCGTCGGGCTGCCGCAGGGTCAACCCGTGCGCCCGGATCGCGTCCAGGTGGGCACCGCGCGCGACCACTGTCACGTCCCGGTCGGCCTGGGCCAGCCGTACGCCGATGGTCCCGCCGACCGCACCCGCCCCGATGATCACGTATCGCATGGCCTCATTCTGCCCGCCCCCACCCCTCCCGCCGTCGATCATGGAGTTGTGGTGCCTGACTGCGGGGGTATTGCGGCTTTCGCGGCCCACCACAACTCCATGATCGACCCGTGCGGAGGTCGGTTTTAGAGCGCCAGGCCGGCGCTGGTGAGGATGGGGCCGGTCAGCAGCAGGGCGCCGGCGACCAGGGCGGCCAGGTTGACGAGCGCGAAGACGGCCACCCAGAAGAGCGGCGGGAAAGGGGTGAGCCCGGCGAGCTGGTCGGCGTCGGAGGCGGGCATCCGGCCCCGCGAACGCAGCCGTTGCAGCTCGACCACCGGCCGCACCCCGCCGAGCAGCAGGAACCACACCCCGACGTACGCGAACGCGGCCTGGACCTGCGGCGTGGCGTACCACGAGACGGCGAACACCAGTGCGCCGGTGACCAGCAGCGACACCACCCCGAAGACGTTGCGGATCAGGACGAGCATGGCCAGCAGCAGCGCCACCGCCACCCAGAGCAGCAGGGTGATCCGGTTGCCGCCGAGCAGCCAGGCACCGGCCAGCCCGACCAGCGGCGGGGCGACGTAACCGGCGAGCAGGGTGAGGATCATGCCCGGCCCGGTGGGACGGCCGGCGGAGAGCGTCAGCCCCGACGTGTCCGAGTGCAGCCGGATGCCGCGCAGCTTGCGCCCGGTGAGCAGGGCGACGAGCGCGTGCCCGCCCTCGTGCGCGATGGTGATGGCGTTACGGGCGATCCGCCACGGCAGCCGGGTGGACACCACCACCAGCGCCACGGCCGCGGTGATCAGCACCAGCAGCGGGGGCGGGTCCGGCTGAGCGCCGAACAGCGTGTCCCAGGTCTCGCCCAGCCCGTCGATCGACATCATGGGGCGCGAGCCTACCGGCGGCGTTCCGTGTCGCTCCCGGAGCACCGCCTCGTATCCTGGGAGACTGATCGGGTGGCGAGTCGAGCGGGAGGTGAACGCGGGTGAGCGCAGCGCCCCTGGAGCCGCACGTCGGCCTGTGGACCGAGGCCGACTACTTCGCCTTGGGCGAAACGCCTGACCGGATCGAACTGCTCGACGGGAGCCTTCTGGTGAGCCCTGCCCCGAGCCGACGGCACCAGCGGGTGTCGCGCCGACTGGCGAACAGCGTCGAAGCAGCGGCAGACCTCCACGGGCTGTCGGTCTTCGAAGCGATCAACGTCCGGCTCGGCATCGATCGAGTCGTCATTCCGGACCTCGTTGTGACCGATGTTGATGACGACGGCACCTTCCTCGACCCCGACCGGGTGGTCCTCGTCGGCGAGATCGTCTCGCCCGGCAACGCCGCTGCGGACCGGCTGGTCAAGATGCAGCTCTACGCCATCGCGCGAATCCCCTGGTATCTGCTGGTCGAGCAGGACGGCGAGGGTCACTCGCTGCGGCTGCACCGGCTCGACGGTGAGCACTACGTCGAGGACCAGATCGCCAAGGCGGGCGAGACGCTGACCGTCGTCGAGCCGTTCCGCTGGCAGCTCGACCCGGCCACTCTGAGCTGATCCGTCCGACTCCCGCAACCGGAGCGACACACGCCCGTCGATGAAGCTTTTTTCAGTCGCCCTTGTGATCTAGGGCACTTACCTCCAAAGATGGTTGTCGATAGAGCGACGTCCTTGGAGGCATTCATGGCCCGTACCTCGTCAATGCTGCGCCGCGCGCTCGCGGCCAGCCTCACCGTCCTCGCCACCGCGGCGGCGGCTCTGGTCGCGACCGCCGGACCGGCGGCCGCCGCCACCACACCCGGCATCGACGTCTCCCGCTACCAGGGCACCATCAACTGGACGAGCGTCCGCAACGCGGGCATCCAGTTCGCCTTCATCAAGGCGACCGAGGGCACCGCCTACAAGGACGCGAACTTCAACGCCAACTACGTCAACTCGTACAACGCCGGGGTGATCCGCGGGGCGTACCACTTCGCCCGGCCCAACATCTCCGCCGGCTCCACCCAGGCCAACTACCTGGCCTCCAACGGCGGCGCCTGGTCGGCGGACAGCCGCACCCTGCCGGCGGCGCTGGACATCGAGGCCAACCCGTACAGCGGCGGCTACTGCTACGGGCTCAGCACGACCGGAATGCGCAACTGGGTGCAGGACTTCCTGAACACCTACCGGTCGCGCACCGGCCGGTACGCCGTCATCTACACCACCACGAGCTGGTGGAACCAGTGCACCGGCAGCTGGACCGGCCCGTGGGCGAACCACCCGCTGTGGCTGGCCCGCTGGTCGAGCACGCCCGGCGCTCTGCCGGCCGGGGCACCGGTGTGGAGCTTCTGGCAGTACACCAGCACCGGCGTCGTCTCCGGGATCAGCGGCAACGTGGACCGCAACTACTGGAACGGTGACCGCAGTCGACTGATCGCGCTGGCCAACAACACCTGATCGGGCCGTTGGCGGCAGCGGGATCGACGGTCACCACACGGTTGACAATCGGTCCGGCTGCCGCCACCCACCGGGTACGGGTCAGACCCGCCGTCGGCTCAACGCCGGCACCATCACCGGAGCATCCTCGCGGACCAGCGCGTCCCGCCGGCTGAGTCGCCGGACGCCCACCGCACCAGCGGTGATGGCAACGACGCCGAACAGCGCGACGAGCACCGGAATCCCAACGCTGATCAGCAGCAGTGCCACATCCCCGAGTGCGACGAGCATCCACAGTGCCAGCCGGGGCCGGGCGTTCCTGTATCGGTAACCCATGTCGCACCTCCCTCCGTCGTTGGAGATCAGATACCCCGAACGACGCAAGAACATGCGAGAGAGGTTCGCGCAGGTGCGGAACGCCTGTCAGTTGACCCGATCGGGCTTGAAGCCCCTGACGATCTGGTCGAAGTTGGCGAGGTTCGCCTGCCAGTCCTTCTCCGCGATCTCCCACCGGATGGCGAAACCCCGGTTGGTGGCGGTTACGAAGCCCCGGTTACGCACGTGGATGCGGGTGCCGTCCCGGGTCTCCAACCACTCCCAGTCGGCGCAGGTCCGATACCAGTCGCAGGCCTTGATGCTGCCCACCAACTGGTAGTTGGTGACCAGATCCCGACGGTCAGGTTCGATCGCCTTCCAGTCGGCGACCGCGTCCTTCTTAGGGGTGGGGGTCCACTGGACCAGCATTATGCCAGGCCCATTGGGCTGGTTGAAGACGACCGTGTCCGATCTGGTCTGACGGCCGCTCCAGCCGGGTGGAAGCGGAATGGAGAAGGTCGGCCCCTCGTGCAGCTTCCAGCCCGCCGGCAGCGCGTTCGGGTCGGTCGACGGCGTGGCCGAGGGCGACGTACTCGGTGCGCCCGTGGTGGGCGGAGGCGCCGCCGGAGCCGAGGACTGCGCCGGCGCCGACGTCGCGGCCGCACCGGTCGTCGGGCCGGTCTGCGGGGTCTCGTTGTCGTCGCCCTTGGTGAGCATCGGCACGATCACCACGAGGCCGATCAGCAGCAGGGCCACAAGCGCCCCGATCAGCACGTTGCGTCGGGTGTTGTTCGGCTTCGTGCCGTCCGACGGCGGGACCGCCGCACGCCCGGCCGGGCTCAGCGGCGGCATGAGCGACGTCGGCGTCGTCGGCCTGCGCTGCTCCGGCGCCACCGGCGGGCCGTCGACCACAGTCGGTTCGTCGTCGACGTTCGCCGTACCGTCGTCGACGCTCGTCGTACCGTCGTCGGTCGTGTCGGCCGTGGCCGTGACCTTCGCGGTCGGGTCGGCATCGGACGGGCTGTCGATCGTGGCGGTCGGCTCGGCCGGCACCACCGCGGTCGGGTCGGCTGGCACCACCGCGGTCGGGTCGGCTGGCACCGGTGCGGTCGGGTCGGAATGCTCGCCGGAGGGAACGACTGTCGTCGGCGTGGCATCCGCGGCGGGACTCGCAGCTGCGGCAACCGAGGTCGAGGCCGCAGCTGGCGGCGGCGACACCGGCCGGTCGACACTCTCGGCCGGCCGCGGGGCGGGGACGTGCGGCGGGCGCGGCTCGCGCGGACCGTTCGGCCCCGGCCGGCGTACGCCATCCAACAGCGAGATCCCGCGCGCACGCTTGCCACCGGCGCGGCGCAGCAGACGTTCCGCCACCTCGGCGGTGATCCGCTCGTGCGGATCCTTGCGCAGCAGCCCGTTGAGCACGGCCTTGAGCGGACCGGCGTTCTTCGGCGGCGGAATCGGCTCGGTCGCCAGCGCCGCGAGGGTGCCGATCGCCGACGGGCGGGCGTAGGGCGACTTACCCTCGACCGCCGCGTAGAGCGTCGCGCCCAACGACCACAGGTCGGCCTCCGGCCCGGCGGTGCCGTCGCGGGCCCGCTCCGGTGAGATGTACGCGGGTGAGCCGAGCACCATGCCGGTACGGGTCACGTTCGGGTCGCCCGGGATCGTGGCGAGACCGAAATCGGTCAGCACCACCCGGCCGTCGTCGCCCAGCAGCACGTTGCCGGGCTTGACGTCGCGGTGCATGACGCCCGCCTTGTGCGCGGCACTGAGCGCGCCCAGCACGCCGAGACCGATCTCCACCGTGCGGGCCACCGACACGGGACCGTCTTCGGCGAGAGTGTCCTGCAACGACTTCGACGCCACGTACTCCATGACGATCCACGGATCACCATCGGTGCGCAGCACGTCGAAGATGCGGACGACGTTCGCGTGGTTGAGCCGGGCGATGGCCCGCGCCTCCCGCAACGAGCGCTCGCGCATCTCACGGCGCTCCTCGTCGGTGAGACCCGGCGGCGGCACCAATTCCTTGATGGCGACGTCGCGGTGCAACACCTCGTCGCGCGCCTTCCACACCCGGCCCATGCCACCCTGGCCGAGCGGCGACAGAAGCCGGTATCGGTCAGCGACAAGTTGGGGAAGCGCGTTCGACATCGGTGAGACGGTACCCGGACCCACCGACGCTCACACCGCCGGCACGCCACTGTGCGCTTCCGGTAACTTCGCGCGGCGTACCCTGGCGTCATGTCTGTCGAAGAGCCGCTGTTCCGGGTCGTCCGGGGCGTGCCCACCGCGGAGGAGTTGGCCGCCCTGGTGGGGGCGATCATCGTACGATCCCGGCCAGCCGCCGCGCCCGCGCCGACGACCGCGTCCGCCTGGGCGCGCAGCGGTCGGCCGGTCAGCTCCGGCGGGTGGCGCGCCGCCGGCCTGCCTCGCTGACGCGACCCTCCGGGCGGGGGCTGCCAGCGGTGCGTGCAGACGTTACCCTCACTCAGGGAGACGGTGTCGTGACAGCGAGGGAGGACCCGTGATCCCCGAAGAGGACCGGCCAGCGCCCTGGCTGCGCGGCTACGGCGGCATCGAGGCCGACATCAGCCAGCTCAGAGAGTTCGCCGACCGGCTCGCCGCCGAGGTCGAGAGCAACTACGCGCCGCACCTTCCGTACATCGCCGAGGACATGTCCGCGCGCCTGCCCAACCCGTGCGACGCCTTCGTCGAGCTGGTCACGTTCCTGCACGCGCACCACGAGACGCAACAGGCCACCGCCGACATGGTCTACGCCGTCCGCGGCGCCACCGGCCACCTGGCCGCCGCCGCCGATCAGGTCGCCACCCGGTACGCCGACAGCGACGCCTTCACCGCCGCGCGAGTGGTGGACGTACGACAGGCCCTCGCCGACCCGACCAGCATGCTGCCCGGCGGCCCGACACCCATGCTGACCGACCCGACCGGCCCCGACGCCGACATTGAAGGGCCGGTGGTGCTGCCATGATCAAACGGGATTCCGGCCGCACCTCCGGCCTCACCGACTGGCACCTGATGGACGTCAACAGCATGTGGGCCTGCCTCCAGGACCACGAGACCGACAACCACTGGAAGCAGGTCGCCGGCTGGCGCAAGGTCTGCGACCTGGCGCAGACCCACCTCAGCCGCCTCCAGGAATACCGGCGCGGGCTCGCCGAGGCGTGGCCACCCGAAACCAGCGCCGCCTCCAGCACCTACCTCGCCGAGCTCGACGAGCTGATCGACAAGGTGCAACGCACCCACAACGCCGCCGCCGCGAACTACACCGCGCTCTCCGCCGCCACCCAGGCCATCGGCACCACGCGCGCCGCGCTCCGCAAGATCCACGAGGAGTACGCGACCAAGTCCCAGAAGAAGCAGGCGTACGAGTCGATGGCCGCCGACCCGAAAGCGGTGATGGGCAACCGGGTCACCGAATCGCCCGTCAGTGATGCGGACCTGGAACGGCTCAATGTTCAGGCACGAGCGGCGATGTTCAACCTCAGCGGCGAACTCCAACAAGCCCAAGCAACCCTTCAAAAACCACCCTCGACGCCCTCGCAAGCCGGTAAAGACATCTCAAATCCAGACGCGTATGGCAATAACGCCGCGCCTATCATCCCGTCAGTAATTTCTGTGCCTATGCGCGACAGCGCGACCATTACGCCATCCTCGAAATTGGGGACGACGACCACGTCTGCACCTACAGCAAACGGCGGCGGCCCCATACTTGGCGGGACCGGGACAGGAGTAACGCCAAACTTGAATAGCATTACTCCTAGCTCCGCATCAACTTCACCTCCCTCAACTTATCAATCGGTCATGCCGCCCGCACCTCCGCCGATATCCCGCACTCCCGCATCGAACCAGCGGCTCGGCGGACCCCCTGGCAAACTCATTCCAAACAGTCCGAGTGGTCCACTGCGGGGACCCGCGTCGGAACCACTGAGAGCCACACCGCCGGGAGGCGTTATCGGTGGCGCACCGGGAGCACCGGCCCGTCAACCGGAAAACACCAGCAATCCCTCGCGGCGCGTGAACCCGGTTGGAGGGGTGATCGGCGGTGGGGGCGCGGGGACCGCCCCTACTGGTGCAGCTGGCTCTCGCCCTTCGGCCGGTAGGGGCTTCTCTAGCACCCACGGCATGCCGCCCATCGGCGGTGCACCCGGGATCTGGGGTCCTGGGTCGGGAGGGGCTGGCCGCCTCGGCCGACGGGAAGACGACACGACAGAACCGAGACATTGGGACCCAGACAACCCTTGGGAGACCCAGCGTGGAGTCAACCCGGTGGTCCTACCTCCAGACGACGATGGTCCAGTAGATCCAGGGCCAGCAATCGGCATGGGCCGGTGAGGACATCTACACTACGAATAACGATGGTGGTCCTGACATGCGTATGGGTCGCCGCCGCCTCAGCGAACCCTGCTGTCGCTGAATCGCCGGGCCTACCGTCTGACGAAGGCCCTAATCGTATTCGCTCCGACCAGTGGCATCTAAGGACTCTCGCCTCCGCGGAGGCGAACAGAATCACCCAAGGCGAGGGCGTTACTGTTGCAGTTCCGGACACGGGTGTCTCCCCGCATCCCGATTTGGCAGGCAATCTTCTCCGAGGGATCAACATCCTCGATGAGGGGAGCAGCGACGGCCAAGGTGATCGAAATAGTCACGGCACCGGCATGGCGGGCCTTATCGCCGCCCACGGACAAGGCGAAACCCAAGGAGCTCGGGGCATTGCGCCGAAAGCTAAAATTCTGCCGATCCTATCCTCTACAGTAGACAATCGAAGCGACCCGGACGACCTAGGCAGAGCCATCGAATACGCGATTTCGTCGGGCGCCAGCGTCATCAGCATATCGAGCGCGGGAGGCTCGAGCCTTGTCTTGCGTGACGCGATCAAATCTGCCCTCACTGCAAATGTTGTCGTCGTCGCTGCTGCGGGTAACCGACCAATGGACAACCAGGTCGGTTACCCCGCGTCTGTTGATGGCGTCCTCGCTGTCGGGGGAGTCGATCGAGACGGGAACCGCGCTGCCGTTTCGGTGACTGGACCGGAGATTGATTTGGTTGCGCCCGCGGTCGATATTTACAGCACGAGCATCGATGGCAAGTACCGCAAAGGCACCGGGACCTCTGACGCCACGGCGATCGTGGCGGGGGCGGCGGCGTTGATCCGGTCCAAGTATCCGTACCTGCCGGCGCGGGAGGTGGCGCACCGGCTCACGGCGACGGCGATCGACAAGGGAGCGCCTGGGCGTGACGACGAGTACGGCTACGGCGTGATCGATCTGGTGGCGGCGCTGACGGCGGACGTACCGCCGCTGGGGTTTGAATCTGTGAACGCGTCGGCTGGCCCGACGACGGCTGGTGCCCAGCCGGGTGACGACGAGGGCGGCGCGACCGCGCGTGGCCTGGTCACGCTAGGGGTGATCTTGGCTGCGGGGGTCGGCTGGGCGGTGGTGGCGCGGCGGCGGCGGCGCGGCGACGATCCGCCGCCCAGGATTAGTCGCTGATTGGGCGACAGCGCGGCGATCGACTCGGTTTTCTTGATGTTGCGGTGTCCGGGGCGGTGGGACACCCCGATTTCAACGAAGGCGAGTCGATCACGCCTGGGGTTCGCCCGGGGTTCGCCCGGCGGATCGCCCGGCGGTTCGTGCGGCGGATCGTGCGCCCGGTCGCTTGGGTCGGTGCGTGGTGGGAGGCGTTGCGGCGGTGGTAGCCGGTAACGTCGGATGGGTGTCCGAAACTTTGCCGCTCCGCCTTGTGCTCGCCTCGGCGAGCCCTGCCCGTCGCAAGATCCTCCAGGCTGCCGGGATTGAGCCAGATGTGCTGGTCAGCGGGGTTGATGAGTCGCTGGTGGTGACCGATCGGGCTGAGGAGTTGTGCCTGGAGTTGGCGCGGCTCAAGGCGCAGGCGGTGTTGACCCGGCTAAGCCCCGGCGCCGGCCAGCGGACGCTGGTGATCGGCTGCGACTCGGTGCTCGCGTTCGACGGGGAGATCCTCGGCAAGCCTACGGACCCGGCGGACGCCACCGGGCGGTGGCTGCGGATGCGGGGGCGCAGCGGCGTTCTGCACAGTGGGCACTGCCTCATCGACGTTTCCGCCGGGCGGCGCGCGGAGGCGGTGGCCTCGACCACTGTCCACTTCGCGGACATCAGCGACGACGAGATCGCCGCGTACGTGGCAAGTGGTGAGCCGCTGGCGGTGGCCGGCGCGTTCACGATCGACGGGTTGGGCGGGCCGTTCGTGGAGCGGATCGAGGGTGACCCGGGGACCGTGGTCGGGCTGTCGATGCCGCTGCTGCGTCGACTTCTCGCGGAACTCGACCTACGGATCACCGACCTGTGGACGAAGGTCGCGCCCGGGGGCCAGTCGGTCGAGTCGGTCGGTAACGTCCGGTCATGACCACCAAGTCGATTCCGCTGACTGACGAACTGCACTCCTACCTGGTCGCCCACGGCTCCCCGCCGGACGAGATCATTCGGGACCTGGCCGAGGAGACCCGGTCGGTGCTACCAGAACACGCCAGCATGCAGGTGGCGCCGGAGCAGGCCGCCTTCCTGACGTTCCTCACCCGGCTGCTCGACGTACGGCAGGCTGTCGAGGTTGGCACGTTCACCGGGCTGTCGTCGCTGGCGATTGCCCGTGGCTTGCCGGAGGGCGGGCGGCTGACCTGCTTCGACATCTCCGAGGAGTTCACCGGCATCGCCCGGCGCTACTGGGCTCGGGCCGGCGTGCAGGACCGGATCGAGCTGCGCATCGGCCCGGCCGGGGAGACGTTGCGGGAGTTGCCGCACGAGCGCTACCTGGACTTCGCGTTCATCGACGCCGACAAGACGGGTTACCCGGTCTACTGGGCCGAGTTGGTGCCTCGGATGCGGCCCGGTGGGGTGATCGCGGTTGACAACGTCCTGCGTGGCGGCCGGATCGTCGCGCCGCAGAACGAGGGCGACCGGGCGATGGCCGCCTTCAACGATGAGGTGGTGGCCGACGTGCGGGTGGATCCGGTGATGCTGCCGATCGCGGACGGTCTCACCCTCGCCCGGGTGCGCTGACCGCCGACGCCTGACCGGCTTGATCCTCTCGAGTTCCTGGAAGTCGCGGCATCCCACCCGGTAGGACACCCCGACTTTCAGGAAACCGAGTCGATCAAGCCAGCCGCCGCCGCCGAGCCGACCAGGGGCGCCGGGGCGCCGGGGCGCCGACCAGGCCAACGGGCCGTGGACTCGACCAGCTGGGGCTGGTCGAGTCCAGGTCGGGTCAGCGGACGCTGCGGGCGAACTGGCGGGCGGCCCAGTAGACGCCCAGCGCGGCGAGGACCGCCGTGATGCTCAGGCCCTGCCAGACCTTGTCGCTGCCCAGGTCACCGGCGAACAGCGCCCGGGTGCCGTCGACCGCCCAGGAGAACGGGTTCCAGTTGGCGATGCCCTGCAACCAGCCGGGCGCGAAGGTGAGCGGCAGCAGGATGCCGGAGAGCAGCAGCACCGGCTGCGCCACGGTGTTCATCAGGGGGGCCAGCGCGTCCTCGCTCTTGACCTTGAGAGCGACGCCGTAGGAGACGGCCGAGGTCATGAGGGCGATCAGGGCGAGCATCAGGTACGCCAGCAGCAGGTCCCCGATGAACACCCGCAGGTCGAACAGGAGCGCCAGCAGGGTGATGATGATCGCCTGCACGACGAGCGACACGACGTCCCGCAGCGAGCGACCGAGCAGTAGGGCGAGTCGGCTGATCGGGGTGACCCGGGAGCGTTCGATGACGCCGGCGCGCAGCTCGGCGATCAGGCCGAAGCCCTGGAACAGCCCGCCGAAGATCGCCAGCAGCACCAGCAGACCGGGTACGAAGATCTTGTAGGCGGCGGCCTGGGTGGGCGCGTTCAGTGCGGGCTTGAGCAGCGGGGCGAAGAGCAGCAGGTACATGACCGGCTGGAACACGCCGACGAAGACCCAGACCGGGTTGCGCAGGAGGAGTTGAGTCTGGCGTTGGAAGATCAGCCAGGTGTCACGGGCGAATTTCATGAGTGATCTCCGGGTTGTCAGGACTCGCGCAGCGAGCGACCGGTCTTGGTGAGGAAGACGTCGTCCAGGCTGGGTCGGTGCAGCTCGATCGAGCGCAGATCCAGCCCGGCGTGGTCGAGCCTGCGCAGCACCTGGGGGATGGCGACGGCGCCCTCGTCGACGTAGAGGCGTAGGCCGCCCTCGTCGATGGTCTCCAGCTTGTTGACGAACGGCTCGGCGTCGAGCACCTGGGCGGCCTGCGGGGTGGCGGCCAGGTCGAGACCGACAAGCACCACGTCGCCGGAGATCTCGCGCTTGAGCTCGGCCGGCGTGCCCTCGGCCACGATCTCGCCGTTGTCCATGATCGCGATCCGGTCGCAGAGGGCGTCGGCCTCGTCCAGGTAGTGCGTGGTGATGAAGACGGTCATCCCGTCCCGGCGTAGCCGCCGGATCTCGTCCCACATGTGCGCGCGGCTCTGCGGGTCGAGGCCGGTGGTCGGCTCGTCCAGGAAGACGATCTTCGGCTCGTGGATGATGCCCAGCGCGATCTCGACCCGCCGACGCTGACCACCGGAGTAGGTCTTGCACTTGCGGTCCGCGTACTCGGTGAGCTGGAAGGCCTCCAGTGCGCGGACGGCGCGGCGCTGCGCGTCGGCCTTGCCGATGCCATACATGCGTGCATGCAGGACCAGCTCGTCGCGAGCGGTGGACTCGTCCCAGGTGCTGCCGCCCTGCGGGACGTAGCCGATCCGCCGACGCACCTCGGCCGGGTCCTTGCGCAGGTCGGCCCCGGCGATGGTGGCCTCGCCGCCGTCCGGCTCGATCAGCGTGGCGAGCATCCGCAGCGTGGTGGTCTTGCCGGCGCCGTTGGGGCCGAGGAAGCCGAAGATCTCGCCCTCGGCGACCTCGAGGTTGACGCCGCGTACGGCGTCCACCGTCTTTGTCTCTCGACCCGCGCGGGAGCGGAACGACTTCCGCAGCCCCCTGGTCTCGATCATTTTTGCTCCTGGTCGTTCGGGCCGGTCGCGCCGGCCGTCGGAGTGGGACGACGCCGGACGGCGCACTCCCCCGATGTGCCGCCAGCAGGCTAACGCGATATAACTCTTGTAGTCAACGTTGATTATTCCGCCTGCGTCGGAGGCGTCGACTCGGGGCTTCCCCTCCACCCCGACCAACCCTCGACGTCCGCCAGCTCAGCAGGCAGGTACGACACTCCGGAGTCGATCCGCTCCGCGATCCGGTCGCACCACCCCATCTCCGCCTCCGCCCGCGCCGCCCACAGCTCGAACATCCAACCCACGTGCACCGGCTTGCGGTTACGCACCCAGTCCGACTCCAGCGAGGCGCGCATCGACTCGACACCGGCGCGCAGCAGATTGGCCCGGTTGCGCAGGGCCGCCGCAGCCTCGGCGCGCGGCATGGCGGGCAGGAAGGAGAAGGCCGCCGCGAAGGGATCGGACTGCTCGCCGAGGTTCCACCAGAGGTTGCGCAGCAGCGTCTCGAACTCGTCCTCACCCTTGGGGGTCACCTCATAGGTGGTGCGGGCCGGACGGGATCCCACCTGCTCGGTGGCGACGGCTCGGAGCAGCCCTTCCTCGGTGAGCTTGCGCAACGCGTGGTAGATCGAGCCGGGCTGCACGTTCGCCCACTTGTCGGCGCTCCAGCTCAACAGCTCGCGGCGCACGTCGTAGCCGTGCACGGGCTGCATCCACCGCACCAGACCGAGGATCATCATTCGAGTCGCAGACACCTGATAAGCGTAATAGCCAAGTTTGACTATGGTGAGTGCCGCATTCCACACTGAGCGATCGTTAGGGTGACCGAGGCGGCCGATACACTCCCCGTCAGTAACCTGCCGGGGAGGAGCCACGAAGGTGCGCAAGGTACTCATCGCCAACCGCGGCGAGATCGCCGTCCGGGTGATCCGTGCGTGCCGCGACGCCGGCCTGGGCAGCGTCGCCGTGTACGCGGACTCCGACCGCGAGGCCCTGCACACCACCCTCGCGGACGAGGCGTACGCCCTCGGCGGGGACAGCGCGACCGAGACGTACCTGCGCATCGACAAGCTGCTCGACGTCGCCGCACGGGCCGGCGCGGACGCCGTACACCCGGGTTATGGCTTCCTCAGTGAGAACGCCGACTTCGCCCAGGCGGTCATCGACGCCGGGCTGACCTGGATCGGCCCCACCCCGCAGGCGATCCGTGACCTCGGCGACAAGGTCACCGCTCGGCACATCGCCCAGCGCGCCGGCGCCCCGCTGGTCCCCGGCACACCGGACCCGGTGGCCAGCCCGGACGAGGTGATCGCGTTCGCCGCCGACCACGGCCTGCCGGTCGCCATCAAGGCCGCCTTCGGCGGTGGCGGGCGCGGCCTCAAGGTCGCCCGGACGATGGAGGAGATCCCCCAACTCTTCGAGTCGGCCACCCGGGAGGCGGTCGCGGCGTTCGGCCGGGGCGAGTGCTTCGTCGAGCGTTACCTGGACCAGCCCCGCCACGTCGAGGCGCAGGTCCTCGCCGACCAGCACGGCAACGTGATCGTGGTGGGCACCCGGGACTGCTCGCTGCAACGTCGGCACCAGAAGCTCGTGGAGGAGGCCCCCGCGCCGTTCCTCACCGACGCCCAGCGGGCACAGATCCACGACAGCGCCAAGGCGATCTGCCGGGAAGCCGGCTACCACGGCGCCGGCACTGTCGAATACCTGGTCGGCAGGGACGGCACCATCTCCTTCCTGGAGGTCAACACCCGGCTCCAGGTCGAGCACCCGGTCACCGAGGAGACCGCCGGCATCGACCTGGTCCGCGAGCAGTTCCGGATCGCCGACGGCGAGAAACTGCGCACCACCGAGGACCCGACGCCGCGCGGGCACGCCATCGAGTTCCGAATCAACGGCGAGGACCCGGGCCGCAACTTCCTGCCCGCCCCGGGCACCGTCACCGCGCTGCGCCTGCCCAGCGGTCCGGGCGTCCGGGTGGACACCGGCATCTCGGCCGGCGACGTGATCGGCGGCAACTTCGACTCGCTGCTCGCCAAGGTGATCATCGTCGGCGAGACGCGGACCGAGGCGTTGGAACGCGCCCGCCGCGCACTGGACGAGATGATCGTCGACGGGATGGCCACCGCGCTGCCGTTCCACCGGCTGGTCGTGCGGGACGAGGCGTTCACCGCGGAGCCGTTCACCGTGCACACCAGGTGGATCGAGACGGAGTTCGACAACACCGTGCCGCCGTTCACGGCCGGCGCCGGCGCCGCCGAGGCACCGGCCGAACGCGACACCGTCGTGGTCGAGGTGGGCGGCAAGCGCATCGAGGTCAGCCTCCCCGCCGGCTTCGGCGGGAGTACGACCACCGCGGCGCCCGCCTCCCGCAAGCCGACCCGGCGTGGCGGCGGCGCCAAGGCCGGTGCCCCGGTCAGCGGCGACGCGCTCACCTCACCGATGCAGGGCACCATCGTCAAGATCGCGGTGGCCGACGGCGACACCGTCGCCGAGGGCGACCTGGTGGTGGTGCTGGAGGCGATGAAGATGGAGCAGCCGTTGCACGCACACAAGGCGGGTACGGTCAGCGGGCTCACCGCCGAGGTCGGTGCCGTGATCACCGCCGGTGCTCCCATCTGCACCATCGCCTGAGGGGCTTTGCCCCAGGCCCTGACACTTCGTCCCGTCGCCGGTAGTACGGCGGGGGTGGTTTGCGGCACCGAGGCGGGCGCGGGCGGCCGTGGCCGGGAATGATGGCCGGGTGCGGTTCCTTCACGGCGCGGCTCCCGCGCACGACCTGACCTATACCGACGTCTTCATGGCGCCGGCCCGCTCCGACCTGGGTTCCCGGCTCGACGTCGACCTGTCCACCGGTGACGGCACCGGCACCACCATCCCGCTCGTGGTGTCGAACATGACCGCGGTCGCCGGCCGGCGGATGGCCGAGACGGTGGCCCGGCGGGGCGCGATCGCGGTGATTCCGCAGGACATCCCGATCGAGGTGGTGGCGAATGTCGTCGCCTGGGTCAAGCAGCGGCACCTGGTCTACGACACGCCCATCACCCTGGGTCCGACGGAGACCGTGGGTGACGCCATCCACCTGCTGCCCAAGCGCTCGCACGCCGCGGTGATCGTCGTCGACGACGCCGGCCGGCCGCTGGGTGTGGTCACCGAGGCGGACACCACGGGAGTGGATCGGTTCGCCCAGCTCCGCCACGTGATGTCCACCGAACTGCACACCGTCCCGGCGGACGCCGACCCGCGTACCGGTTTCGAGCTGCTCTCCGCGGGCCGTCGCCGGCTCGCCCCGGTGGTGGACGCCGACGGTCGGCTGGTCGGAGTGCTGACCCGCCAGGGCGCGCTGCGCGCCACCCTCTACACGCCGGCCGTGGACGACCGGGGCCGGCTGCGCATCGCGGCAGCCGTCGGGATCAACGGCGACGTGACAGGTAAGGCCGCCGCGCTGCTGGAGGCGGGGGTGGACACGCTGGTCGTGGACACCGCGCACGGCCACCAGTCGCGGATGATCGCGGCGCTCCAGGCGGTCCGCAAGCTGGACCCGGGGGTGCCGGTCGCGGCCGGCAACGTGGTCACCGCCGAGGGGGTACGCGACCTCGTCGAGGCGGGGGCGGACATCATCAAGGTCGGCGTCGGGCCGGGCGCGATGTGCACCACCCGGATGATGACCGGCGTGGGTCGGCCGCAGTTCTCCGCCGTGCTCGACTGCGCGACCGCGGCCCGGCAACTGGGCCGGCACGTCTGGGCCGATGGCGGCGTACGGCACCCCCGCGACGTGGCGCTCGCGCTGGCCGCCGGCGCGTCGAACGTGATGATCGGCTCGTGGTTCGCCGGCACCTACGAGTCCCCCGGCGACCTCTACACCGAGCCGGACGGTCGGCGGTACAAGGAGAGCTTCGGGATGGCGTCGGCTCGGGCGGTCAGTGCCCGTACCGCCGACGACAGTCCCTACGACCGGGCTCGCAAGGCGGTGTTCGAGGAGGGCATCTCCTCGGCGCGGATGTACCTGGACCCGGTCCGACCCGGCGTCGAGGACCTGATCGACGAGATCATCGCCGGGGTGCGCAGCGCCTTCACCTATGCCGGCGCGCGGAACCTGACGCAGTTCCACGAGCGGGCGATCGTCGGCGTCCAGAGCGCCGCCGGCTTCACCGAAGGAATGCCCCTACCCACAAGCTGGTAACCACCCGCCCCCACCCACCCCCACCCACCCGCCCCCGCCCACTCACCCACTCACCTGCCGCCCGCCCCCACCCGCGTTGATCATGAGGTTATTGCGCCTCGCATCGGCGTGTCGTGGCAATAACCTCATGATCAACCGCGGGAAGGGTGGGTCGAGGGGCGGGCGGGCGGGGCGGGGCGGGGCGGGCGGGCGGGCGGTTAGGTTGCTAGGCGGCGTAGGACCGCTCGGGCTGCCTCGCTGGGGTTGTCGCCTACCCGGTCGGGGAGGGCGCCGGCCAGCCAGAGTGTCGCGAAGCCGTGCGCTATCGACCAGGCGGCGAGTGCGTCCCGGTCGGTGTCGGCGGGCGTGCCGCTGGTGGGTAACGTGGCCACCCCCGCCCGCAGAGCGGCCCTGGCCCGGCCCCGCGCGGCGATCAGCTCGGGGTCGTCGGCCCGGTACAGCTCCGGCCGGAACATCACCTCGAAGTGTGCGCGGTGTCGGACGGCGAAGTCGACGTACGCGACTCCGGCCGCCAGCAGGTCGTCTCCCGCCGCCGTCAACTCCTGGGCCAGCAGGTCGAAGCCCTGGGTGGCGAGCGCGGTGCGCAGGCCGGCCTTGTCGCCGAAGTGGTGCGCGGGTGCGGCGTGCGAGACGCCGGCCCGACGGGCCAGGTCACGCAGGCTCAGCGCGGCCTGCCCGTCCTCCTCGATCGCGTCGAGCGCGGCCGCGAGCAGCGCGCGACGGAGGTCGCCGTGGTGGTAGCCGCGCGTCTCAGTCATACCCGAATCCTATCTTGCCGTTGACAAGATGCCACCTCGTCGCGCAATCTTGCCAACGACAAGATCGCACGAAGGAGGATTACGATGGCACCCCTGATCGCTCTGCTCGTCGGCACCGCGCTGGCCCGACTGGCCGGCCTGGCCGGCATCTCCGCGCTGGACGGTTGGCACCCCGCACTGCGGGTCGGGCTGGCCCTGCTGTTCGTGCTGACCGGCGTCGCGCACTTCGTCGGTCAGCGCCGCGCCGGCCTGATCGCGATGGTCCCGCCACGACTACCCCGCCCGGCGCTGCTGGTGACCCTCACCGGCGTCCTCGAACTCGCCGGCGCCGTCGGGCTGCTGATCCCGGCGACCGCCCGGCCGACCGCGGCCGGGCTCGCCCTGCTCATGCTCGCGATGTTTCCCGCCAACGTCTCGGCCGCCCGCCGGAGGTTGACCCTCGCCGGGCGTCCGGTGACCCCGCTCCCACAGCGCACGGTCCTGCAGATCGTGTTCGTGGCCACTGCCGCGGTAATTTCGTTTGGCCCCTGACTATCAGGGAGCTAAGGTGCTGACCGTGGATCTCGTCACTCTCAAGGATGTGCCGCTCGGCCGGCTCTTGGTGGTGGCCGCGCACCTCGTCGGACAGCGGTGGAACCGCTACCTCGCCGAGGATCACGGCCTCACCCACGCCGGCATGGTGACCCTGATGACGCTCGCCCGGCACGGCGAGTTGCCCCACCGGGAGGTCGCCGAGAAGGGCTTTGTCCGCCCGGCGACCCTCACCGGCATCGTGGACACGCTGGCCCGCGAAGGCCTCGTTGAGCGGCAGCGCGACGACAGCGACCGGCGCAGCGTCCGACTCGCGATCACCCCCGCCGGCCGGGACCGAATCGCGGCGCTCACCACCGTTATCCAATCTGGACACCCACTCACCTCGGTCGACGCCGACCCGGCGAAGGCACAGGTGATCCGGGAGTTCCTGCTCGAGGTCATCGGCAGCGAGGAAGACCCGCGGATGACCGGCCGCCCTACCGAACCGAAGGACCCGGCGTGCTGATCCGACTGTTGCGCAACCAACTGCGCACCTACCAACGACAGTTGCTGGCGGTGGTACTGCTCCAGTTCGTGGGCACCATGGCCTCGCTGTACCTGCCCAGCCTCAACGCCGACATCATCGACAAGGGCGTGGCGCGGGGCGACACCGACTACATCGTGCACACCGGCGGGTGGATGCTCCTGGTCAGCCTGATCCAGATCGTCTGTTCGATCGCCGCGGTCTTCCTGGGCGCGCGGATCGCGATGGGCTTCGGCCGGGACGTCCGGGCCACGCTGTTCGGGCACGTCAACCGCTTCTCCGCCCGGGAGGTGGCCCGGTTCGGGGCACCCTCGCTGATCACCCGCAACACCAACGACGTCCAACAGGTGCAGATGCTCGTCCTGATGAGCTGCACCATGCTGGTCGCCGCGCCGATCATGAGCGTCGGCGGCGTGGTGATGGCGCTGCGCGAGGACGTCGGTCTGTCCTGGCTGATGCTGGTGAGCGTGCCGGTCCTGGCCGTCACGCTCGGCGCGATCATCCGTCGGATGGTGCCGGGGTTCCGGCTGATGCAGACCCGCATCGACACGGTCAACCGGGTGCTGCGCGAGCAGATCACCGGCATCCGGGTCGTCCGCGCGTTCGTTCGCGAGCCGTACGAGACGAACCGTTTCGGCGTCGCCAACGCCGACCTGACCGCCACCGCGCTGCGGACCGGCCGGCTGCTGGCGCTGATCTTCCCGGTGGTCATGCTGGTGCTGAACGTCTCCAGCGTGGCGGTGCTGTGGTTCGGCGCGCAGCGGGTGGACGCCAACGCGATCCAGGTCGGCGCACTCACCGCCTTCCTGCAGTACCTGATGCAGATCCTGATGGCCGTGATGATGGCCACCTTCATGCTGATGATGGTGCCCCGGGCCGCGGTCTGCGCCGAGCGGATCGTCGAGGTGCTGGACACCGACTCCTCGGTGGTCCCCGCCGCCGAGCCGGTCAGCGAGCTGGCGACCCGGGCCGAGTTGGAGCTGCGCGGGGTGCGCTTCCAGTACCCGGGCGCGGTCGAGCCGGTGCTGCGGGACATCTCCTTCCGGGCCACCCCGGGCACCACCACGGCGATCATCGGCAGCACCGGCGCGGGCAAGACGACCCTGCTGTCGCTGATCCCCCGCCTGGTCGACGTCACCGCCGGCGCGGTGCTCGTCGACGGGGTGGACGTGCGTGAGCTGGCGCCGGACGAGCTGTGGCGGCGGATCGGTCTGGTGCCGCAGCGGCCGTACCTGTTCACCGGGACGGTCGCCAGCAACCTGCGCTACGGCAACCCGGACGCCACCGACGAGGAGCTGTGGGCGGCACTGGAGATCGCCCAGGCCCGGGACTTCGTGGCCCAGATGCCTGGCGGCCTGGAGGCACCGATCGCCCAGGGTGGCACCACCGTCTCCGGTGGGCAGCGGCAACGCCTGGCGATCGCGCGGGCGCTGGTCCGACAGCCGGAGATCTACCTCTTCGACGACTCGTTCTCGGCGCTCGACCTGGGCACCGACGCGCGGCTCAGAGCCGCCCTGCGGCCGATCACCGCGCAGTCCGCGGTGGTGATCGTGGCCCAGCGGGTCTCCACGATCATCGACGCCGACCAGATCATCGTTCTCGAGAACGGAGGGGTCGTCGGAGTGGGACGACACGCGGAACTGCTGGAGACCTGCCCGACGTACGCCGAGATCGTGGCGTCCCAGCAGACGACGGAGGTGGCGGCGTGAGTGAGCGCGACGAGCCGCGCACCGCGGCCGTACCCAGTCAGAAGCCGGCCGGCGACGAACGGACACCGGGAGGGGACGCGTCGGCGCCCGGCGGCGGCGCCGCGACGCCGAAGCGGCTGCCACCCGGCCGTGCGGGCGGCGGTCCGCCGTGGATGAGCGCCGGGATGCCCGCCGAGAAGTCGATGAACTTCGGGCCGTCCGCCCGCCGGCTGCTCGGCCGGTTGCGCTCGCACCGGCTGCACCTGGCCGCGATCATCACGTTGGCCCTGGTGAGCGTGGGGTTCAGCGTGGCCGGCCCGAAGATCCTCGGCCACGCCACCGACCTGATCTTCACCGGGGTGATCGGCCGGGACCTGCCCGCCGGCACCACCGCCGAGCAGGCCGTCGCCGCGGCGCGAGCCAGCGGCAACAACAGCTTCGCCGACATGCTGGCCCGGATGGACGTGGTGCCCGGAATGGGCATCGACTTCACCGCCCTGAAGCGGGTGCTGCTGCTGGCCCTCGGGCTCTACCTGGCCGCGAGCGTGCTGTCCTGGTGGCAGGGTTGGCTGCTCAACGGGGTGGTCCAGCGCACCGTGCTGCGGCTGCGCGCCGAGGTGGAGGAGAAGCTCAACCGGCTGCCGCTGCCGTACTTCGACAGGCAGCCCCGCGGCGAACTGCTCAGCCGGGTCACGAACGACATCGACAACATCTCGACGAGCCTCCAGCAGACGCTGAGCCAGCTGCTCACCTCACTGCTGACCGTCGTCGGCGTGCTGGCCGTGATGTTCTGGATCTCACCGCTGCTGGCCCTGGTGGCCCTGGTCGCGGTGCCCCTGTCGGTGCTTGTCACCCAGCGCATCGCCAAGCGCTCACAGAAGCAGTTCATCGCCCAGTGGACGCACACCGGCGAGTTGAACGGCCAGATCGAGGAGGCGTACACCGGTCATGAGCTGGTGAAGGTCTTCGGCCGGCAGCGTGAGGTGGAGGCCGCGTTCCACGCGAAGAACGAGGAGCTGTTCCGGGCGAGCTTCGGGGCGCAGTTCGTCTCCGGGATCATCATGCCGTCGATGATGTTCATCGGAAACCTGAGCTACGTGGCGATCGCCGTGGTCGGTGGGCTACGGGTCGCCTCCGGCACGATGAGTCTGGGCGACGTGCAGGCGTTCATCCAGTACTCCCGGCAGTTCACCCAGCCGCTCACCCAGCTCGCCTCGATGGCCAACCTGCTCCAGTCCGGGGTGGCGTCGGCCGAGCGGGTCTTCGCGGTGCTCGACGCGGACGAGCAGACCCCCGACCCGGTCGAGCCGGCCCGGGTCGCCGACCCGCACGGGCGGGTCGAGTTCGAGCACGTCTCGTTCCGCTACGAGCCGGACAAGCCGCTGATCGACGACCTGTCGCTGGTCGCCGAGCCGGGGCACACGGTGGCGATCGTCGGCCCGACCGGCGCCGGCAAGACCACACTCGTCAACCTGGTCATGCGCTTCTACGAGCTGGACGCCGGCCGGATCACCCTCGACGGGGTGGACATCACCACGATGCGCCGCGACGACCTGCGCGGCCGGATCGGCATGGTGCTCCAGGACACCTGGCTGTTCGGCGGGACCATCCGGGACAACATCGCCTACGGGCGGCCGGACGCCACCGAGGAGGAGATCCTCGCCGCCGCTCGGGCCACGTTCGTGGACCGGTTCGTGCGCAGCCTGCCGGACGGCTACGACACGGTCATCGACGAGGAGGGCAGCAACGTCAGCGCCGGCGAGAAGCAGCTCATCACCATCGCCCGCGCGTTCCTCGCCGAGCCGTCGCTGCTGATCCTGGACGAGGCCACCAGCTCGGTGGACACCCGTACCGAGGTGCTGCTGCAACGGGCGATGGCCGCGCTGCGTTCGGACCGGACCAGCTTCGTCATCGCGCACCGCCTCTCCACCATCCGCGACGCCGACCTGATCCTGATGATGGAGGACGGCCGGATCGTCGAGCAGGGCACCCACGAGCAACTGCTCGCCGCCCACGGCGCGTACCACCGGCTGTACCGCTCCCAGTTCACCGGTGCCGTCGCCGACGAGGAAACGGCCGACCCGGCCGCCCAACCCGCGTCGGTCTGAGGGGCGGGTCGCCGTGCGCGCCACGCGAACGACGGCGACCCACCCCAGCCCCGCGGGTGGGTCAGCCCGCCGGAAGCAGCTCGGCGGCGCGGGCGGCGACCTGCCCGCAGATCAGGGCCAACGCCGCGTCGGCGGGCATCGGCTCCAGGGCCCGACCACCGCGCAGACGCAGCGCGAGGCGTCCGTCGGCCGCCTCCCGGGCACCCAACACCCCGAGGTACGGGACGCGGCGGCGGGCCGCGTCCCGGATCCGGGCACCCAGCGAGCCGGCGCCGTCCACCTCGACCCGCAGGCCGGCGTCGACGGCCCGGCGGGCCAGGTCGGCCGCCGCGTCGGCCTGTCCGTCGTCGACCGGCAGCAGCACCAGTTGGACCGGCGCGTACCAGGCCGGGAAGGCGCCCTCGTGCACCTCGATCAGGTACGCGAAGAGCCGCTCCATGCTGCCGACCAGGCTGCGGTGCACCAGCACCGGTCGACGCCGGCTGCCGTCCGAGTCGGTGTACGACAGGTCGATCCGCTCGGGTTTGTCGAAGTCCAGCTGGATGGTGGAGATGGTCGACTCCCGGCCGGCCGCGTCGACGATCTGAATGTCGATCTTCGGGCCGTAGAAGGCGGCCTCGCCGGGCGCCTCGACGTACTCCACCCCGGCCAGCGCGCCCCGCAGCAACTCCTCCGCGTGGGCCCACTGCGCGTCGTCGCCGACGTACTTCTCCCCCGGCCCGCGCAACGAGAGCCGGAAGCCGACCGGGCGGACGCCGAGCGCGGCGTGCGCGGCGCGGATCAGTCGGAGGATCTCGACGACCTCCCCGCCCACCTGCTCGGGGGCGCAGAAGGTGTGCGCGTCGTTGAGCGAGATGGCGCGTACCCGGGCCAGCCCGCCGAGCACCCCGGAACGCTCCGAGCGGTACATCCCGCCCAGCTCCGCGATCCGCAACGGCAGCTCCCGGTAGGACCGGCCCCGCGCCCGGAAGACCAGCGCGTGGTGTGGGCAGAGCGCCGGGCGGAGCACGAACTCGTCGTCGGCGCTGAGCCGCATCGGCGGGAACATGTCGTCGGCGAAGTAGCCGAGATGCCCGGAGAGTTCGAAGAGTTCGCGCCTGCCCAGCGGCGGCGAGTAGACGTGCTGGTGGCCGGAGCGGCGCTCCAACTCCCGGACGTACTCCTCGACGGCGTGCCGGGCGGCGGCGCCGGCCGGCAGCCAGATCGGCAGGCCGGCGCCGGCCAGCGGATCGGAGACGAAGAGGTCCAGCTCGCGGCCGAGCCTACGGTGGTCGATCATGTCGGGCTCCTGGATCGGGTACGACCCGGAGGCGACCTGGGCTCCGAACGGCGCGCGGCCCTCGGGGGCGGATCGCCCCGGGGCCTGGTCGACTGTGGTTACGTCAGAGCGGCACGCCGGGGATTCCCGGCGTCGTGGTCACCACAACCGCGCTGCGCATACGGCGACCGTACTCGCGGGGCAACCGGGGACGCACCCGGATTTGCGGCGGCGAGCAGAGAGGTGGGCCGCCGGCGCGGGACCCGCCGGCGGCCCTGGCGGCCCGAATCGTCAGGAACGGGGGACCCGACGGGCGTGGGCCGCGCCCGTCAACGGTACGCCGACGTGCGCCGTTCTGCCGCCCGGTACCGGACGGGTGGGACGGGCGTCGAACCCGTCACCCGAGATCGGTTGACCTCGTTGTACCTGGGTGGCCCCCGTCGTGTCGACCGTCACGACGGGCCGGGCCTGTCCTCCGTGACGCCGGACACGCCGTCAGGCTCAAGACACCCAATCGGCCGCATCCGGCGAGGTGGCAGGCGTGCCCGAACTACTGACTGACGTCGCATCGCCGACGTGGGCGTACCTGGTGCTGCTCGCCCTCCTGATCGCGGACGCCTTCGTCCCGGTGATCCCCACCCAGATCGTCATGATCACCAGTGGCGCGCTCACCGTCTACGGCGGGCTCAACCTGCCGGTCACCATCGCCGTCGGCGCACTCGGTGTCTTCGCCGGCGATCTGGCCTGCTACCTGCTCGGGCGCAACGCACCGGACCGGCGGGCACCCCGGCACGCCGAGCTGAGCCGGGCCCGCCGGATGGCCAGTCGGGTCACCAAGGGGCTGCGCCAACCCGGGCCGATGGTCATCCTGCTCTGCCGGTTCGTGCCCGGCGGCCGGATGGCGGCCTGTTTCTCGGCCGGTCGCAGCCGTTACCCGTACCGGCTGTTCGTGCTCTACGAGGCCGTCGCCGCGCTGGGCTGGGCCACCTACGGCGCGCTGGTCGGGCACCTCGGCGGCACCGCGCTCACCGAGTCGGCGTGGCGACTGGCCATCATCGCCACCGCCGCCGCGGTCGGCTTCGCCGCGGCGGGATGGGCGATGACGCTTGTCAGCGCCCGCCACGCCCGCGCCGCCGGAGCGGACATCCCCATCGACTGAGTGTCGGCCCACCCGGCGGGTATAAGCTGGACTTATATTGACGAGATGTGGGACGTCAAGCTTCATCCTGAGGTCGAGGAGTGGTTCCTCGACCTCTGCAGGACGGATCGCGCCAGTGCCGACCTCATCAGTGAGGCCATCGACCTCCTCACGGAGCACGGGCCAGCGCTCGGGCGTCCATTGGTCGACCGCCTCAAAGGCAGCTCCTTCCACCACATGAAGGAGCTGCGACCTGGGTCCGCTGGTTCCACGGAGGTCCGCATGATCTTCGCTTTTGATCCACTTCGAGAGGCTGTCTTTCTGTCGCCGGGGACAAGTCTGGCCAGTGGCAGACTTGGTACCAGACGGCCGTCCCCTTGGCGGACGATCGGTTTCAGGAGCACCTCATCAGCCTGAAAGGCGCACAACGATGACCGGTGGAGCTGACTGGCGGGACGTGAAGGCGAAGGCCCGGGAGCTCGACCCGTCCTGGGATCATCCGGAGCGGGTTGCCCGACGCGCTCAGCAGCGCGAGCAGATGCTGGCGTCGGTCAGCGGTGCGCAGCTGGCGGAGATCCGTAAGCAGTTGGGCATGACCCAAACCCAGCTCGCCGAGGCCACCGGGTTAACCCAGGCGAGGATCAGCCAGATCGAGAATGGCGAGCACACCAGCCTGGAGACACTCCGTGCCTACGTCACCGGGCTGGGCGGCCACCTCGACGTCGTCGCCCGTATCGGGAACATCCACCTGAACGTTGCCTGACCGAGCGATGGCCGCCTTTGGGAGGCCAACACGCGGCCGCACCTGCGGGGACCACACCGGTTCTCCGGATGCCTCTAGGGGTCGCCTCTCGGGGCGATTTCGGTGGGCTTCCCGGATCCGGCTGGGGTGTCCGCGGCGACAGGCTGGGGCATGCCTGGAACCCGGAACACCGGTCTGCTGGCCCTGGGCGGGATCGCCGTGGCGGCGCTGCTCACCGTGATCGGTCACCTCGAAGTCAACGACGACCTCAGCCCGTGGGCGCTGACCATCAGCGACTTCGCGGTCTCCGACCGGGGCGGCGTCATCGACGTGGCCATGGTGGTGCTCGCCCTCGCCACGATGGCGCTGCTGTACGGTCTGCGCCGCACCGGCCCACCCCGACCGCGCGCAGCGACGGCCGAGTTGCTGCTCGGCGCGTGGGTGGCCGGGCTGCTGCTCGCCGCGGTGGTGCCGACCAACGAGCCGGGCACCGCCATGACCACCGAGGCCTACCTGCACCGGTACGCCTCGGTGGTCGCCTTCCTGGCGCTACCGGTCAGCGGTTGGCTGCTCGCCCGCCGGCCGGCCCTGGCCCCCGCGGCCCGGACGCTCCGCACCCTCGTCCTGCTCAGCCTCGCCCTGGCGGCGGCCATGATCTGGTCCGCCTACCCCGGCGACCGCATGCTCATCGGACTGGCCGAACGCCTGCTCATCCTCGCCGAGGTAGCGGTCCTGGCCACGGTGGCGGTAACCCAGACCCGGAGGGTCACTCCAGCTCGTGGAGCATCAGCTGGCGTGCTGCTTCGGTGATCGAGCCCGACAGCGACGGGTAGATGGTGATGGTCTGGGCCAGCTCGTTGACCGTCAGGTTGTTCTCCACGGCCATCGTGATCGGCAGGATCAGCTCGCTGGCCTTAGGGGCGACCACCACACCGCCGATCACCTGGCCGCTGGCCGGACGGCAGAACAACTTCACGAAGCCGTCGGAGAGGTCGTCCATCTTCGCCCGGGCGTTGCCGGACAGCGGCAGCATCACCTGCCGGGCGGGGGTCTTGCCCGCGTCCACCTCGTCCTGCGAGACGCCCACGGTGGCCAGCTCCGGGTCGGTGAAGACGTTCGCCGCGACGGTACGCAGCCGCAACGGGCGGACCGCCTCGCCGAGGGCGTGCCACATGGCGATCCGGCCCTGCATCGCGGCGACGCTGGCCAACAGCAGCACACCGGTGCAGTCACCGGCGGCGTAGATGCCGGGCACGTTGGTCCGGGACGCCCGGTCGACTGTCACGTAACCGCCCCGGCCCAGCTCGACGCCGTACTCGGTCAGGCCCAGGTTGGCCGTGTTCGGGATCGAACCGACGGTGATCAGCGCGTGCGAGCCGGTGACCCTGCGGCCGTCGGAGAGTTCCACCTCGACGCCGTCGGCGGTACGCCGGACCGCGTCGGCCCGGGAGTTGTTGAGGATCTCCATGCCCCGGTTGCGGAACACCCGCTCGATGGCGGACGCGGCGTCGGCGTCCTCGTGCGGCATCACCCGGTCCCGGCTGGACACCAGGGTTACCTGGACCCCCATGGCCAGGTACGCGCTGGCGAACTCCGCGCCGGTGACACCGGACCCGACCACGATCAGGTGTTCGGGCAGCTCCGGCAGGTCGTACACCTGGCGCCAGGTCAGGATGCGCTCACCGTCCGGTACGGCGGTGGGCAGCTGGCGGGGTGTCGAGCCGGTGGCCACCAGCACGGTGGTCGCCGCGATGGAGTATTCCTCCCCGCCGTCCGCGGGAGTCACGACGACCAGGTGGGTGTGCCCGAGGGCGTCCTCGCCGAGCCGGGCGGTGCCGGCCACGAAGGTGACGCCGGCCTTGAGCAGCTTGGCGTGGATGTCGGCGGACTGCGCCAACGCCAGTCGCTTGACCCGCTCGTGCACGGCCCGAGCGTCGACGGTGACCGCCTCCAGGCCGTCCGAGTGCACCCCGAACTCCTCGGTGTCCCGATAACCGGTGACCACCCCGGAGCTGGCGATGAAGGTCTTCGACGGCACACAGTCGGAGAGCACGCAGGCCCCGCCGGCACCGTCGGCCTCCACCACAGTGACATCGGCGTCCAGCTGGGCGGCGACCAGCGCCGCCTCGTACCCGGCCGGCCCCCCACCGATGATCACGATCCGGCTCACAGCGTTCGCCCTTCGTCCAAGCTCACAGTGACTTTGTTCTCCCGAGCGCATTCGACACGCACTGTCGTATTCTCCCCCACCCGTCCGCCGGGCTATCGTCATCGCCGTGCGTCATCACGCCGCCTACGGCTCAAATCTCGATCCCGCCCGGATGCGCGCCTACTGTCCGCATTCGCCGATGGTGGGCACCGGCTGGCTGGAAGGCTGGCGGCTGACCTTCGCCGGAGCAGACGTGATCGGCTGGGAGGGTGCGGTCAGCACCCTGGTCGAGTCGCCCGGTGACCGGGTCTTCGTCGCGCTCTACGACATCCACCCGTACGACGCGGGTCAACTCGACCAGATCGAGGGGGTGACCGCCGGCACGTACCGCAAGCTGCACGTCCGGGTTTCCACCCTCGACGGCGACGTGACCGCGTGGATCTACGTCTTCAACGGGTACGAGGGCGGCCTGCCGACGTCGTGGTATCTGTCCGAGATCGCGAACGCCGCCGAGAAGGCGGGCGCCCCGGACGACTACGTCACCGAGTTGCGGTCCCGCCCCACCGGCACCGCGTCGGCGTAGCAGCGCGTATCGCACCTCCCCAGTCTGCTCCCGCCGCCGAGCGGAGCGCGGATCGGGTGCGACGAGGGTCGTCAATCACACACCGGCGGCGAGGTCGGCCCGGGTGCGGTGCAGCAACTCGACAAGCTCGGCGCCGGCAGCCGGACCGAGGGCCGTGAACGCCGGCGCGACGAGACGGTTGGTCACCGCCTCCGCCCAGAGTCGCCGGCGCACCAACGGCCCGATCGGCGGGTAGGGCGGCGACCAGCCGCAGGCCACCGCCCCGGCCTCCCCCTCCGGGCCGGCCAGCACGGCCTCCAGCGGGGTCATCCCGGCGGCGCGTACCGCCAGCAGGTAGGCACCGGTGAAGTGTTCCCGGAGCAGTCGCAGCCCGGCGGCGCTGCGGGCGCCGGCGGAGAGATCCGGCATCGGCATGGCCCGCCACGCGGCGAAGAGCGGCATGGCGCTGGCGTCCGCCGCCACCACCGCACGCTCGACGAGGAACGCCAGGCGCTCGGTGGCGGGCAGGGCGTCGAGCTGCTGCGCGCCCCATCGGCAGCACTCGGCGAGGCTCGCCGCCGCCACCTCGACCGGCGGGACGATCCGGGCGGCGGCGTCCCACCCGTCGGCGACCGCGTCCGGGGCGATGAACCCGAGCGCCGCGGCGGCCGTCTCGGCCCGCACATCGCCAAGCGCGCCAGCCCGACCACTGATGTAGAACGCCCAGCCGGAGATGCCGAGCAGTCGGGCACGGCGCAACGTGGCCGGGTCCCGGGCGAACGCGTCGCCGAGGTCGAGCACGACCGGCTTGCTGGCGGCAGCGACCTGCTCCGGCGTCATCCGAGCGGCCCTCTCGGGCAACCCGATCCATCGACCACGACGAGGCCCCGATCCGGGGTCACCCGCCCTGGACGGCCCGCACACTCGTCGTCGTCCATCGATGGTCAGTCTCCCGCGCCACCGCCCTCGTCCGCATTCCCCTCTTCGGCCGCCAACGCCTCGACCGCCGCCTCCACCTCGCCCGCGCGCCGCCGAGCCACGGTGACCGCTCGCTCGGCGGCACGCCGAGCGAGCTTGGCCCGGCTGAGATCCTGCTCGGCGACCGCCCGCCGCCGCTCCAGCTCGGCCAGTTCGGCCTCGATCCCATCGAGTACGGCAACATCGTCCCGCTCCTGTCCGGCCGCCTCGGTCAGCTCGGCCTCCGCGCGTTGCTGGTCGGTCCGGGCCTTGACCAACTCCCGATCCAGGGCGCGGCGCTGTCGGGCCCGCTCGGCACGGGCGGCCCGCTGCGCGGCCTGCTCGGCGCGCTCCGCGGCCCGATCCGGGCGGGGCACCGCCTCGGGACGCCCCCGCTGGGCACCCGGTCGGCGGGTCGGGCGTTCCTCCTCGGGCCCCTCCTCGTCGTCGCCGGTGACCAACCTCAGCTGCGGCCGGGGCACCTCGCCGAAGCCGGCGTAGCTCGCCGCCCGGAGCAGGCGGCCCGCCCGGACCTGCTCGGCGACGTCGACGTCGGAGAACGCCGCGTTCAGCGTCGACTCCACCTCGGCCAGTGGCAGCCGACCGGCCGGTGGCGCGTCCGGCTCCGCCGCCGCGAGCCTGCGAACCTCGGCGACCAGGGCGCCGACCACCGCCCGGCGCTGCGCGGACAACTCCCGCAGTCGAGGCCCGCGCAGCTCCCGCTGGGCCGTCCGCAGGGCATCGGCGAGCTGGACCAGGTCGGCGACCAGCTCCGGCCGTTCGATGGCGAGCAGGTTCACCAGCCAGGCCGCCACCGTCGGGCGACGTAGCCGGGCCAGTTGTCGGGCAGCGCCCGGGTCGCCGGCACGGCGGGCCTCGGCCACGGCGGCGTCCCGGGCGGCCACGAACCGGTCCGGTGGGATGCGGTAGAGCTGCTGCACCAGCTCCGCTGACGGGCCGGGCATCGGATCAGACGTCCACCCGGCTACCGGGCTCCAGCCGCTGGTACTCGGTGCCGGACAGCGCGGTGTACTGCCCGTTCAGCACGCGCAGACCGTTGTCGTTGAGCAGGCCGTCGTGCAGGGCGTACGCCCGCCGGGGCGCGACCGCGCGGATGAAGTCGAGCACCTCGGAGAACTTCGACCAGGGGGCGTGGATCGGCGCGAAGAGCGTGTCGACGGGTGTCTCGTCGGGCACCACCAGGGAGTCGCCCGGGTGGTAGACCACGTCGTTGATCAGGTAACCGAGGTTGTCCACCACGGGGATGTCGGGGTGGATCACGGCGTGTCGCCCCCCGTACGCCCGGACGGCGACCCCGGCGGCGGTGAACGACTCGCCGGGCTTGACCGGGTGCAACACCTCAGCGGTGTCGCCCAGGGTCTCGGCGAGTGAGGCCGGCCCGTGGATCGGGAACGGTCGCCGGTCGAGCTGCTTGCGCACCGCGGCCAGGTCGAGGTGATCGGAGTGCAGGTGGGTGATCAGCACCGCGTCCGCGCCGTCCAACGCCGACGCGGAGTCGCTGAACACCCCGGGGTCGACGACGAGCACTCCCCCGTCGTGTTCCACCCGGAGGCAGGAGTGGGCGTACTTGGTGAGCCGCATCGTGACTCCTCGATTATCGAATCGTGACGTCCTCAGCGCAGTCTGCCGGAACCAGCCGACGTGTGCGCCGCGTCCGAGCTATCGCCACACCGGATCACGACGAGGGGAGCGGGGATGGACGGACAGGTGGTACGACGCCGCGGCACACTGCTGGCGGTGACGGCGCTGGCGGCGGCGCTGGTCTTGACCGGGTGCGGGGCCGGCGACAGTGGAACGGCGGACACCGCGGCCGCCCCACCGGCGGTGGACCGCGACGCTGCGCGGGACAACGCGGCGGTAGCGCCCGAGGCGGCCAAGGCCGGGGACCGGCAGCAGGCCGGGGCCGGGGCACCCCAGGAGGCCGACACCGGCGCACCGGACCTGCGGGTCGACCAGCGGGCCATCATCTACACCGGTTCGATGCGGGTGCAGGTGGACGATGTGGACGCCACCGCCCGGGAGGTGAGCGCCCTGGTCACCCGCGCCGGTGGTTTCATCGGCGGTGACCAGCGGCGAAGTGCCGGTGCCGACGCCGTGACCGAGTTGCGGTTGCGGGTGCCGGCGGAGAAGTTCACCGAAGTGGTGGACGAGATCGCGAAGCGCGGCCGTCAGCAGAGCCGGGAGATCAGCACCGAGGACGCCACCGAGGCGATCGTCGACCTCGACGCGCGTATCACCAGTCAGCGGGCCAGGGTGGAGAGCGCCCGCCGGTTGCTGGCCCGCGCCAGCTCGATCACCGACCTGGTGTCGTTGGAGAACGAGTTGGGTCGCCGCGAGGCCGACCTGGCGTCGTTGGAGGCCAAGAAACGGCGACTGGCCGACCTGACCGCGCTCTCCACGATCACCGTGACACTTGTCGGGCCGGCGGCCAAGGCCACCGAGGAGGAGGCCGAGACCGGCTTCCTGGTCGGGCTCAAGGATGGCTGGAAGGCGTTCGTGGCCTCGTTGACCGTCCTGCTCACCGTGCTGGGAGCACTGCTGCCGTGGCTGCTGGCAATCGGCGTGCCGGTGGCGGTGCTGCTGTTGGTGCTGCGTCGCCGGAGGAAGACCTCGATGCCGACCGCCCCGGTCAGCGCGCCGCCGCCAGTGCCCGCAGCGCGGTCTGCACCATGACGCGTACGCCGGCGGGGATCGCCCGCTCGTCCACGTCGAAGCTTGCCCGGTGCAGGTCGACGTTGGGACCCGAGCGACCCACGCCGAGCCGGGCGAGGGCGCCGGGGACGTACTCCAGATACCAGGAGAAGTCCTCGCCGCCCATGCTCTGCGGCGTCTCGGCGATCCCCTCCGGCCCGAGCGCGGCGGCGGTGGCGGCGGTCAGCACCTGGATGGCCCGCGCGTCGTTGGACACCGGCGGCCGGCCGCGCAGGTATTCCAGGTCGACAGTGGCGCCGGTCGGCGCGATCACGTCCCGGACCACCTGAGCGACGATCTTGGGGGCCAACTCCCACGTGTCGCGGTCCATCACCCGCAGGGTGCCGGAGGCGCTCGCCTCGGAGGGAATGACGTTGTAGCGGGTGCCGGCCGAGGCGTGGCCGAAGACCAGCAGCAGGCCACTGTTGGCCGGCACCCGGCGGCTGACCAGGGCGGGCACCTCGGTGACCAGCCGGCCGAGCGCGTCGACCAGGTCGACGGTCAGGTGCGGGCGGGCGGTGTGCCCGCCCGGACCGGAGAGCCGGACGGTGACGTTGTCGGCGGCCGCGGTGATCGGGCCGACCCGCAGGCCGACCTTCCCCACCGGCAGGTTCGGGTCGCAGTGCAGCGCGAAGATCTGCACCACGTCGTCCAGGCCGCCGGCCTCGATGACCTCCAGTGAGCCGCAGGGCAGGATCTCCTCGGCCGGCTGGAAGATGAGCCGGACCCGCCCGTCCAACTCACCCAGGTCGGCGAGCTGGGCCAGCAGCATGCCGACGCCAAGCAGGATCGTGGTGTGCACGTCGTGGCCGCAGGCGTGGCAGACGCCCTCCACCGTCGACCGGTAGGGCACGTCCTTGGAGTCGTCGAGGGGCAGGGCGTCGATGTCGGCGCGCAGCGCGACCACGGGACCGTCGGGCCGGCCGTTGACGTCGCAGATCACGCCGTTGCCCTTGGGCAGCAGGCGCGGGTTGAGCCCGGCCAGCGAGAGCTCCCGGGCGATCAGCGCGGCCGTCTCGAACTCGTTGCCGGACAGCTCAGGGTGCGAGTGGAGGTGACGGCGCGTAGCGATCAGCCCCGGTACCCGGAGGGCGAGGAGGTGGTCCAGTTCGCGGGGCAGCGGTTGGGAGCCTGGCGGCGTCTCCAGCCAGGACGACGCCAGCTGGCCACCCGTGGGCAGCGTCAACGCACTCGTCACGTCGAATTCTCGATCACTAGAAATGGATGGATCATCGGGGACAGCAGACAGCCTAGACCTCCGACGGTGACGCTGCGCAACCTCGTTACGGTAATGATCAGACCGCGCAGAGTCAGGTACGCCCTGTTCGGAGCGCTCGGAGATGTGTGGGACAGCAGGTAGATCGCTATCGAACGCCGACATCCGCCCCTCACCTCCTACAACGCGTAACCAATCGCGGCGGCCCAGGATCCGGCGGAACACGCGGGGATCCAGGTGTAAATTGTCGCATTAGTCGGGGTGGTGAACTGACACTCCGACAATTAGCCGACCACACCCGCAACCAGCCGGATAGGGACGCTCACATGGAGCCGTCCACCGCGGCCGCACACCGTGTGCGTCCGCGCTCCTCCGGTCCGGTACCCGCCCAGCCCGATGGACACACCGCGACCGGGACGGTCAGAAGCGATCGGTGGGCCGGTACAGCCCCCACACCTCGCGCAGCGTCCCGCACACCTCACCCACGGTGGCCCGGGCCCGCAGCGCCTCCTTCATCGGGTAGAGCACGTTGTCCGAGCCCTCCGCGGCGGCCCGCAGGTCGGCGAGGGCCCGCGTCACGGCCGCGCCGTCGCGCTCGGAGCGCAGCCGCGCCAGCCGCTCGGCCTGGCCCGCCTCGATCGTCGGGTCGACGCGCAGTGGCTCGTACGGCTCCTCCTCGTCCACGGCGAACCGGTTGAGCCCGACCACCACCCGCTCACCCGAGTCGATCTCCTGCGCGATCCGGTACGCGGACTGCTCGATCTCCCGCTTCTGGAATCCGGCCTCGATCGCGTCCACCGCCGAGCCGTGATCGGCCACCCGCTCCATCAACTCGAGCGCGGCGGCCTCGATCTCGGCGGTCATCGCCTCCACCACGTACGACCCGGCGAACGGGTCGACGGTGGCGGTCAGGTCGGTCTCGTACGCCAGCACCTGCTGGGTACGCAGCGCGAGCCGGGCCGCCTTCTCGGTGGGCAGGGCGATCGCCTCGTCGAAGCTGTTGGTGTGCAGCGACTGCGTGCCGCCGAGCACCGCGCCCAGCCCCTGCACCGCCACCCGGACCAGGTTCACCTCCGGCTGCTGCGCGGTGAGCTGCACGCCCGCGGTCTGCGTGTGGAAACGCAACATCATCGACTTCGGATCCTTCGCGCCGAAGTCGTCGTGCATCAGCCGGGCCCAGATCCGCCGGGCGGCGCGGAACTTCGCCACCTCCTCCAGCAGTGTGGTGCGGGCCACGAAGAAGAACGACAGCCGGGGCGCGAAGTCGTCCACCGCGAGCCCGGCGGCCAGCGCCGCCCGTACGTACTCCACACCGTTGGCCAGGGTGAACGCGATCTCCTGCGCGGGCGTCGCGCCGGCCTCGGCCATGTGGTAGCCGGAGATGGAGATGGTGTTCCACTTCGGCACCTCCTTGCGGCAGTACGCGAACGTGTCCGCGACCAGACGCAGCGACGGCTTCGGCGGGAAGATGTACGTGCCCCGGGCGATGTACTCCTTGAGGATGTCGTTCTGGATCGTGCCGTTGAGCGCCGAGCCCGGCACCCCGTTCTCCTCGGCGACGAGCTGGTAGAGCAGCAGCAGCACCGAGCCGGGCGCGTTGATGGTCATCGAGGTGGAGACCTTGTCCAGCGGAATGTCGGCGAAGAGCAGCCGCATGTCCTCGATGGAGTCGATGGCGACACCCACCTTGCCGACCTCGCCGTGCGCGATCGACTCGTCGGAGTCGTAGCCCATCTGGGTCGGCAGGTCGAACGCGACCGAGAGGCCCATCGTGCCGGCCCGCAACAGTTGGTGGTACCGCGCGTTGGATTCGGTGGCGGTGCCGAAGCCGGCGTACTGGCGCATGGTCCACGGACGGGAGGTGTACATGGTGGGGTAGACCCCCCGGGTGTACGGAAACTCGCCGGGGGCGCCCAGCCGGGAGTCCAGGTCCTCGGGAAGGTCCGCGCCCGTGTAGACGCCCTTGATCGGAAAACCGGACTCGCTTGACCGCCGTTCGTTCATCCCCGGATGGTAGGTCGCGTGGGCATCTCGCCGGGTGAGGGATACCGCACAGCCTGTCCCGAGCCGTCGACAGCAGGTGAACGACGTCGCACTTTCTGTCGACTTCGACAAACGTCCGTCGCGTCGGCTTTCGCATCGGGCGTCGGAACCAGCAAGATAGGGGGGTTGTGTCCCAGCCCCCCTCGATTTCCCCCGGTGGCTTTTCTGTGACTCAGATCCCGACGTGGAGCGGCGGACCAGTCAGTCCCGCCAACGGCCGCGCAGCACCCGGCACCACCATCGGTGGCCGGTACTCGCTGCGGTCCTCGGTGGGCAACGGCGGCATGGGCACCGTGTGGCGTGCCACCGACACCCTGCTGCGCCGTGACGTGGCGGTGAAGGAGGTCGTCCTGCCTCCGGGGCTGGCCCCCAGCGACCGCGACGCCATGTACGAACGCACCCTGCGCGAGGCCCGGGCCGCCGCCGCGATCCAGCACCCGGCCGTGGTGCAGGTGTACGACGTGGTCACCGAGGCCGGCCGGCCGTGGATCGTGATGGAGCTGCTGGACGCCCGCAGCCTCGCCGACATGGTGATCGAGGACGGGCCGGTCGCGCCCCGCGCCGTCGCCAAGATCGGCATCGCGCTGCTCGGCGCGTTGGAGGTGGCGCACGCGATCGGCGTCCTGCACCGCGACGTCAAACCGGCAAACGTGCTGATCTGTAGCGACGGCCGGTGCGTGCTTACCGACTTCGGGGTCGCTCGGATGCCCACCGACGTGCAGCTCACCACCCCGGGGATGGTGCTCGGCTCACCGCACTTCATCTCGCCCGAGCGGGCCATGGGCCAGGAGTTCGGTCCGCCGAGCGACCTCTTCTCGCTGGGTGTGACGCTCTACACGGCGGTGGAGGGGCGACCCCCGTTCGACAAGGGTGACCCGATCGAGACCATGCACGCCGTGGTCGAGGACCCACCGGCCCCACCGCAGCGCAGCGGCCCACTGACCCGCGTGCTGATGGGCCTGCTGGAGAAGGACCCGGCGCGCCGGTTGGACGTGCACACCTCCCGGGCCATGTTGCGCGAGCTGCTCGCCGGGCCGCTCGGCAGCACCGCCACCGCGGTGCACTCGGTCACCGACCCGTACGCGGTGGTGCCGGTGCAGCAACGCCCGCCGGTGCCGGTCCTCCCGCCGCCGACACCCGAGCCGAAGTCGGACAAGCAGATCGGTGGCCCGGCGATGCTGGCCCCGGACGAGTCCCTGACCGATCGGCTCGCCGCGCTGCGCCGGGGCGAGCGCCCCCGGCCGGCCACCCCGGGCGGTGCCACCGGGTTCGACGAGACCAGCGCCGACGTGTTGGCCGGCCCACTGCACACGCCCACCGGCGCGATGCCCGGCCCCGGCCAGCCACCTCCCCGGCACACCTACGGTGGCAGCGCCGACACCACTCAGCGGGTGGACGCCGGCGGGCACCCGGACGCCACCCAGCGGGTCACCTACGGCAGCCCGGCCGATGCCACCCAGCAGGTCGGGTACGGCGGCGCACCGGAGGCCACCCAACGCATCGGCGGCACCTACGGGGGCGGCAACCAGTGGTCGGTGCCCGGCACCGGCCAGCCCTGGGCCACCTCGCCCGCCCCTTCCGGCGGCGGCGCTCTCGACAAGGCCCGCGCCACCGGTGGTCAGCTCGTCAGCACGGTCAAGGGCTGGCCCCGCAAGGTGCAGCTCGCCGCGGCCGGCGGGTTGGCCGTCGTGCTGCTGCTCACCGTGGTGGCCCTCACCAGTGGCGACGACCCCCCGCCGAACACCCCGGCGGCCCAGCCGTCCGCGTCCGCCCCGGCGGCCTCCACGGTCGAGATGGAGGAGCACGCGGCCCGCGGCATCCAGGTCATGGTGCCGAAGGGCTGGAAGAAGGCCACCGGCGGCTCCTACACCGACTACATCGACCCGGAGGACAGCGGCCGCAAGGTCCGCATCATCACCGAGAAGTGGTCGAGCGACGCCAACCGCTGGGCGGAGACGGCAGCGAACGGCCTCAAAACCAGGAGCACCTCCTGCGCCAAGCCGTACCAGCAGGTCAACGCCGCCACGACGGAGCTGGACAGCAGGCCGGCCGCCGAATTCGAGTACACCTGCGGCGAGGGCGACGTCATGCGGCACGGCGTCTGGCGTGGCGTGGCCGAGGGTGGCAAGGCGTACTCGTTCTACCTCACCTCGACGAACGCCAAGTTCGCGGAGAGCAAGCCGATCTTCGACGAGATGGCCAGGACGTTCAAGCTCACCGGGGCGGGCTGAGCCGAGGGAACCGACAGCGGTGATCCGCCGCCGTGCTATCAAGAGGCATGGCGGCGGACACCACTGACAACGACGACATTCGCGAGCAAGCCCGGCGCTGGCTGGCCGACGACCCCGACCCGGCCAGCCGGGACGAGCTGACGGCGGTGCTCGACCGGCTGCCGGCGAGCGCCCCGGAGCTGGCCGACCGGTTCGCCGGTCCGCTCACGTTCGGCACGGCGGGCCTGCGCGGCCCGCTGCGCGCCGGCCCGAACGGCATGAACCTCGCCGTGGTCACCCAGGCCGCTGCCGGTCTGGTCGGCTGGCTCGCGGCCCAGGGCGGCACCGGCCCTCTGGTGATCGGGTACGACGCCCGGCACGGCTCCCGGCAGTTCGCCGAACGCACCGCCCAGGTGGCCACCGGCGCGGGCCGGCCGGCGCTGCTGCTGCCCCGCCCACTGCCCACCCCGGTGCTGGCGTACGCGGTGCGCCAACTCGGCGGGGTCGCCGGAGTGATGGTCACGGCCAGCCACAACCCGCCCCAGGACAACGGCTACAAGGTCTACCTCGGCGCGGAACTGGGCGGTGAGCTGGGTGCCGGCGCGCAGATCGTGCCGCCCGCCGACGCCGGTATCGAGGCGGCCATCCGGGCGGTCGGTCCACTGACCCAGGTGCCGTTGGGTCCACCCGGGCAGGTGCTCGGCGATGACCTGGTCGCCTCGTACGTGGAACGGGCCACCGCGGTGATCGACCCGGACGGACCTCGGGACCTGACCGTGGCGTACACGCCGCTGCACGGGGTGGGCGCGGCGGTGCTGACCGCCGCCTTCGCCAGCGCCGGTTTCCCGGTGCCCGGTGTGGTGCCCGACCAGGCCGAGCCGGACCCGGCGTTTCCCACCGTGTCGTTCCCCAACCCGGAGGAGCCGGGGGCGGTGGACCGGTTGATCGCACTGGCCGACTCCACCGGCGCGGACCTCGCCATCGCGAACGACCCGGACGCGGACCGGTGCGCGGTGGTCGTCCGGGACGGCACGGGCGGCGGGCAGGGCTGGCGAATGTTGCGCGGCGACGAGGTGGGCGTGCTGCTCGCCGACCACCTGATGCGCCGTGGGGTGACCGGGCTCTACGCCACCACGATCGTGTCGTCGTCACTGCTGCGGGCGATGTGCGCGGCCCGGGGCCTGCCCTACGACGAGACGCTCACCGGCTTCAAGTGGATCGTGCGGGCGGGCGGCGGCAGCGCACCGCTGGTCTTCGGCTACGAGGAGGCGCTCGGCTACTGCGTCGCCCCGGAGCACGTACGGGACAAGGACGGCATCACCGCGGCGCTGACCGTGGCCGAGCTGGCCGCCGGCCTGAAGACGCAGGGCCGCACGTTGATCGACCGGCTGGACGAGTTGGCCGCCGAGTTCGGCGTGCACCACACCGACCAGCTCTCCGCCCGGGTGGACGACCTGCGGGTGATCACCGACGCGATGGCCCGGATCCGGGCGGCCACCCCGACCACCCTGCTCGGGCAGCCGGTCGACAGTGTGCGGGACCTGCTACCCGAGTCGGACGTGGTGATCCTGCGGACCGCGGTGGCGCGGGTGGTGATCCGCCCATCCGGGACCGAGCCGAAGCTCAAGGCGTACCTCGAGGTGGTGGAGCCGGTGCCCGACGGCGACGTCGCCGCGGCCCGGGCCCGCGCGGAGTCGGCGATCGCGCGGCTGCGCACCGAGATCGCCGCGGCTCTGGGACTCTGACCAGGGGGCCGCACCGGGCACGACCACCCGGCCGCCCGCCTCCTGCGTGTCCTTTGCTCTGCTTCAACCCACGCTACGAAAACGGGCCTGGAGTGTTGCCTCCGTTGAAGCAGAGCAAAGGACGCAAGCAGCAGGGGCCGACGCCTGGTCGCACCCTCCGAAGACCGCCGGGCGGGGTCAGCGGCGGGGGCCGAGGGCCTGGTCGACGGCCCGGCCCAGGGCGGCGACGACCAGGCCGACCGAGGGACGGACCACCGAGTCGTCGGTGCTCACCTCGCCGGAGAAGCCGGCGCCGGTGGCGATCTCCTCCAGCCGGCGGCGCGCGTCGGCGGCGGTCTCGCCGTCCACCCCGAGCGCGGACTCCATCCGCAGCACCACGACCAGGGTGGCCAGCGCGGCGGTCCGCTCGTCCGGGGCCGCCGCGCCGGTCAGCGCCTCGGCCAGCCGCTTCCGGGTCTCCGCCTCCACGGTGGCGTCCACGACCGGGTAGCGGTGCACGTGGATGAAGCCCAACTCGGTCTCGTCCACGTCACGGATCACACCCTGGCTGCACAGGTCGCCGAGAATCCGGTCCCGCAGGCCGTGCCGCAGGCGCTGCACCCAGGAGGCCGGGCTGTGCGGGGTGTCGGCCGCGACCCGGCCCAGCACCTCGTCCGCGACCGGCTCGCCGGTGGGCGTCGGGTCGATCACTGCCAACGAACCGTCGGCGTACGCGATCCGGCCGGCCAGGGCCAGCTCGACCAGCACCGCGGCGGCCATGCCCAGGTCCAGGCTGATTCGCGGCATGGTCGCCTTGCCGGTCGTGTCGTCGTAGGCGAGGAGCAGCAGCTCCTTGGCGAGAGCAACACCAGTCATGGCCGGAGACGGTAGCGGGTCCGTGCACACCGCGCACGGACCCGCCCGACCCGACACCGACCGGGTGTACCGCCCTCAGAACCGGGGCATGCCGCCGAACTGGCGGTCGCCCGCGTCCCCGAGCCCCGGGACGATGAACATGCGGTCGTTGAGCCCCTCGTCGATCGAGGCCGTGACCAGGCGCAACGGCAGACCGGAGCGTTCCAGCCGCTCGATGCCGACCGGCGCGGCGAGCACGCAGAGCACGGTGATGTCGGTGCAGCCGCGGTCGGCCAGCAGCCGACAGGAGTGCTCCAGCGAGCCACCGGTGGCCAGCATCGGGTCGAGCACCAGCACCGGCAGGCCGGCCAGGTCGCGGGGCAACGACTCCATGTACGCGCGTGGCTCGTAGGTCTCCTCGTCGCGGGCCAGGCCGACGAAGCCCATCGAGGACTCCGGTAGCAGACCGAGCGCGGCGTCCGCCATGCCCAGGCCGGCCCGCAGCACCGGGACCAGTAGCGGCGGGTTGGCCAGCCGGGTGCCCTCGGTGCCGGTGACCGGCGTCTGCACCGGGTACCGCTCGACGGGGAAGGTGCGCGCCGCCTCGTACACCAGCATGGTGGTCAGTTCGTGCAGCGCGGCCCGGAACGTCGAGGAATCGGTGCGCGCGTCCCGCATGGCGGTCAGTCTCGACTGGGCCAGCGGGTGGTCAATGACGTGTACGTCCACGATCGCTCAACCTACCGGTCCGTACGGCCCGCCGGTGCGGGTGCGGTCGGACCAGCGACGCCGCTCACGTCCGGCGGGCGGCTGTGAGCAAGATCACGTGGCGTTCCGGTGCGTAGACTTCGGGGCATGACGGCGACAACGACGTCGGCCCGGTCGGAGCTCTCCGAGCTGGGACGATCCGAGACCGCTCTGCGGACCTTCCTCCACGGCCTACCGGGCGTGGACCAGGTCGGCGCGGAGCAGCGGGCGGCACAGCTCGGCACCCGATCCATCAAGACCACCGCCAAGGCCCAGGCCATCGACCTGGCGATCCGGATGGTCGACCTCACCACCCTGGAAGGGGCGGACACCCCCGGCAAGGTGCGGGCGCTCGCCGCGAAGGCGCTGCGCCCCGACCCGGCCGACCTGTCCTGCCCGCACGTCGGCGCGGTCTGCGTCTACCCGGCGATGGTCCCGTACGTCGCCGAGGTGTTGCGCGGGTCTGCTGCCGGGTCCGGGCGGCCATCCGGCGAGCCGGGACGTGCGGGGGGCGCCGCGCCGGCCGGACTTGGCATTGTGCACCTGGCCAGCGTGGCGACCGCGTTCCCGTCGGGTCAGGCGCCGCTGGAGATCAAGCTCGCCGACACCCGGGCCGCCGTGGCGGCCGGTGCCGACGAGATCGACATGGTGATCAACCGGGGCGCGTTCCTGTCCGGGCGCTACCAGGAGGTCTACGACGAGATCGTGGCCACCAAGGACGCCTGCGGCGACGCCCACCTCAAGGTGATCCTGGAGACCGGCGAGCTGGCCACCTACGACAACGTGCGGCGGGCCTCCTGGCTGGCCATGCTGGCCGGCGGCGACTTCATCAAGACCTCCACCGGCAAGGTCCCGGTCGCGGCGACGATGCCGGTGACCCTGGTGATGCTGGAAGCGGTCCGTGACTTCCGCGAGGCGACCGGCCGGCAGGTGGGCGTGAAGCCCGCCGGGGGCATCAAGACCACCAAGGACGCGATCAAGTACCTGGTGATGGTCAACGAGACCGTCGGCCCGGACTGGCTCGACCCGGACTGGTTCCGCTTCGGCGCGTCCAGCCTGCTCAACGACCTGCTGATGCAGCGCACCAAGCTGACGACCGGCGTCTACTCCGGTCCCGACTACTTCACCCTGGACTGATCGACTAACACCGCTGACCTGCGGTGAGGGCTACTAAAGCGGCCCTGACCTGCGATTTCACGTCTCATCTATTCCCGGCGGATCTCAACAGATCCCGCCACCATGTGCCCCGGATGTGCCCCACGACAGACCGTCACTCTTTAGCGGAGGCGGTCACGTCGGGTCGCCGGGGCATCTTGGCGCCTGGCTCCCGGGTGTACCAGCGGATGAAGTCTCGGAGCACGGCCGAGCGGTCCAGCCCGAGCGAGCCGACGCTGGCCCCGAACCTCTCCCAGAGCGTCGAGTCGATGCGAATGGGCCGCGTGGGCGTGCCCCGTGTCGGTGCCATGTGCTCTCCCCTGCCGTAGATACACGCCGAGACTACGGGGTTGCGGTGTAGCTACACAAGGACGTACGGTGTAGCTACACCCGAACCAATAGGGCGGCCCCCGGCCAAGCGATTCCAGCGCTAACCGAGGGCCTTGATCAGGAGGCGAGTCCCGACCCATGAGCATCATCGCATCCGCGTCCGTTCCGCCGTCCCACCGGCTGATCGACGCCGACACCACCGACCTGACCGCGATCCGCCGCCCGGCGACGACCGGCGACCTGTTCCCCGTCAACCCGCCCTACCGGCCCGCCCCGCTGGCCGAGCGCATCACCGCGTTGCAGGCCGCGTACGCCCTGCCGTTGACCGTCGACGAGCTGGCCGCACGGCTGGGCGTCGACCAGGCCGCGATCGAGACGGCGACCGCTTCGAACGCCGCCGGCCAGGGATGCCCCGCGTGGTGCGAGCAGGACCACACGGGCGAGATCACCCAGATCGGTGACCTCGTGGTCAGCACGGTGCACATGCGGACCGTCGCCGAGCTCGTCGGCGAATCCTCCGAGACCGGGGTACCCCTCGCCGCGGACGTGACCGTGGAGATGTTCACCGAGCGCGGCGAGGTCATCGAGGCGGCTCAGGTGCAGTTGCAGATCGCCGACGACGCGGACCGCACCGGCAACCGGGTCATGGGTTGGACGGGCACCGTCGAGCAGGTCGAGCAGTTGGCGTACGCGCTGCTGGCCGCTGCCCGCACCGTCCGGGCCGGCCGCTGATGGGCCGCCGCTTCGACCGCCTGGTCGCGCGCACCGTTCTGGTGTGCGCGGCCCTGGCCGGCCTCGCGTTCGCCCACAACCACACCACCCAGCCGTGCACCGCCGACCAGGTTGGCGCCGGCGGCATGTGCGTGACCGTCTCGGCGGTGGCCCGATGATGAGCTGGTCGCGCGAGCAGCTCGGCGAGGCAATCGCCCGGATGGTCAACCGGTATGGCGAGGCCGAGCGGCAGTTTGCCCGACACCCGCTCACCTCGCCGGAGGGTCGCCTGGCGGGCCGGGCGGTCCGCCGTCGGGCCGCCGCCATTGAGCGCCTGGCCCGCGCCCTGGTCGATGCGCCCCTGACCCAGCCGAAGCACCCCACGTGGTGCGTGCCGAGCATGTGCACCGTGGCCACCGTGCCGAGCGGCGAGCACCAGACCGAGCCGCTGCGCATCCGCGACGGCCTGTTCGCCACGCTGCGCCAGTCCGCGGCCGGTAGCCCGCTGATCGCCGTCGAGGAGTGGGACCAGCCCGGCGACCCGGAGCCGGTCGAGTTGGTGCTGCTCGACGTGCCCGACGCGTTGCTGCTGGCCGACGCCCTGAACACCCTCACTGACACCGCTTGGGGGATCCAGTCGTGAACGAGTACGAGCTGCTGTTGCTGATCGTGGGCGGCGGCCTGGCCGTCCCCGCCACCGTCGGGTTGATCGCCCGTCACCTGGTCCACCGTCACGCCGACCAGTACGGCCAGGCGTCCGCCGCCCACGGCCGCGCCCAGGTCGCCAACGCCGAGGCCCGCCGCCGGGCCACCCAGCGCACCAAGGAGATGGCCCGATGACCGCCCCCGCCAGCGCGCACCCGCGCACCATCGACGACCTGTACCCGGGCGCGCTCGCCCTCACCGACCAACTCGGCGAGGTCCCCTCGCGGAACCGGCTGATGAAGGAATTCAAGATCGGCGTTCCGAAGGCGACCGAACTGCGGGAGCGGCTGATCGCCGGCACCGACCGCCCGGCCGAGGTGGACACCGCCCCGCCGCCGGTGGACCCGTGGGATTACGCCGAGCCGATCGGACCGGAACCGGCCATCACCGACGAGGAGGTCCGGCAGGCGGTCGCGGAGGCTCAGGGCGGCGTGGACGGACACCCGGGCCAGGCCGAGACCGACGAGCCGGACCAGCCGCGCCGTCGGTGGTTCCGCCGGCAGAAGAGGGCCAAGGCGTCGGCGCAGGTCCCGGTTGACGGACACCCGGGCACGCCACCGCCGCCCGCACCCGCATCGGCACCCGCGCCGGCACCCGCATCGGCCCCGGCTGATGCCGCCGAGCGGAAGTCGCTCATCCGGATCCGCTGGGGCGTGCGTCTGGTCCTCGTCCTCGGGGTGGCCGCGAGCATCGCCGGGAACGTGCTGCACGCCCGTGACGAGTTCATCAGTCAGGTCATCTCGGCCTGGTCCCCGCTGGCGCTGCTCCTGACCATCGAGCTGATCTCCCGGGTGCCGGTGCACTCCCGCCGGCTGGCCGTGGGTCGGTGGGCTGCTACGGCGATGATCGCCGGTATCGCGGCCTGGGTGTCCTACTGGCACATGGCCGCGGTCGCGGCCCGCTACGGGGAGACGAATGGGTCGCAGTACCTGCTGCCGCTGTCGGTCGACGGCCTGGTGGTCGTGGCCTCCATCTGCCTGGTCGAGCTGGGCGGCCGGATCGCCACGGCGGCGAAGCGATGAGCACTGCCGACTCCGCAGCCGTGTTCGTGGCCCTGTACGCCGCTCACCAGGTGGCCGACCACTGGATCCAGACCCAGCACCAGGCCGACCACAAGGGCCGTACCGGCTGGGTCGGGCGGTGGAACTGCCTCAAGCACGTCACCACGTACGGCGCCGCGCAGCTCGTCGCCCTGGCCCTGCTCGCCGCGGTCACCGGGTGGCGGCCGACGCTGGCCCCGGTGGTGGTCGGCATGGCCGTCAACCTGGCCACTCACTACATCGCCGATCGACGTACCCCGTTGTTCCGGCTGGCCCTGGTCACCGGCTCGGGAGCGTTCTGGAAGCTCGGCGCACCGCGCCGACCGCGACGACAACCCGTCGCTGGGCACCGGGGCGTACGCCCTTGACCAGTCCTGGCACGTCGGGTGGCTGTTCGTGGCCGCCCTGATCATCTCCGTCTGACCGAAGGGAACCCAGCCATGGGCCTGTTCAGCAGCAAGCCGAAGCCCGCACCGCCGATCAACCGGGACGTGGTGAGGAACCTGCTCAAGCTCGGCATGGCCGAGACCGACGCCGCCGACCGCGACATCGACAGCCCCGAGTTCGACGCCGCTAAGACCAAGTTCGAGCGCGCATTTCGCGCCGCTGCGCCGGCCGACCAGACCGCCGCCTACGAGGCCCTGCGGCGACACGGCTACTGACCCGAACCAAGCGCGAGGCCCGGCCAACGCATTCCACCGCCCGGCCGGGCCTCGCTTCCCCACCAAGGAGGAGTGATCAGCATGGCAGAGCCCATCCACACCGGCGACGACCTGGAGCCGGTCGTCCCCGCGCCCCGGCCGGGAGAGCCGGACTACTTCGACCCGCGCGGCGAACAGCTCGCCATCGAGGGCGGCCAGGAAGACGGCCCACCGGTCGACCCGCCCCGCACCTCGACGACGTTCGCGGACATCACCAGCCGCTACCAGGGCGACCGCAAGCCGATCGTGCCCGCGTCGCTGCGCTCGAAGGCCGGGCGGCACGCGCTCATGGTCGAGGCGGTGTCGTTCGTGACGTACTCCGCGGCCATCCACATCACCCGCTCGCCGAAGTACGCGGCCAAAGTGGTGTGGTACGCGCCGTGGGGCGTCGCCCGGATCACCGGCAAGACGATCCGGTGGACGTTGGACCTGGAAGGCGAGCCGTTCCGCCAGCACGCCGCGAACCGGCTCAACACCCAGGACTACCTCGACCTGTCCCGGCAGCGCGACCGACGCGTCGGCGGCCGGGTGTGGAAGCTCGCGCCCATCGTGCTGCTGCTGATCGTCGTGGCCGGCCTGCTCGTGTTCGTCGCCCCCTGGTGGGCACAGGCCCTCGCCGCCGCCATCGTGGTGCCGTTCCTGGCGCACGTCGGACGGCCGATCGACGCGCCGATCCTCGACCGCGTGTTCAACGCCGAGCGGTTCATCCGACTGACCGCCGGCCTGACCCGGGCGGCGATCCTGGCTTGCTCGGTGAAGGGCATCAAGGACGCCCGAGACATCAAGTTCGTGCGCGACATCAGCCGCGAGGGTCCCGGGCATGAGGCCCTGGTGCTCCTCCCGGCCGGGGTGCTGGCCACCGACGTGATCGACGAGCGGGAACGGCTGGCGTCCGGGTTCCGGCTACCGAAGACGCAGGTGTGGCCGGCGACCGTGCCGGGGCAGCACCCGGGCATGCTGTCGATCTGGGTGGCCGACAAGCCCGTCAGCAACATGCAGGCCCCGGCGTGGCCGCTGCTGGAGTCGGGCACGTTCGACTACTTCACCGGCACGTTCGTCTACGGCCACGACGAGCGGATGCGCCCCGTCGAGTACTCCCTGGCCGAGAAGAACAGCCTGTTCGCCGGCATCCCCGGGTCGGGTAAGACCCTCGCCGCCCGGGTGGTGCTGCTCGCGGCGATCCTGGACCCGCTGGTCGTGCCGGTGGTGTTCGACTTCAAGGGCTCCGGGGACGTCGACTGCCTGGAGCCGCTGTGCCCCGAAGGGCTGTATGGGTCGGGCGCCGACGAGGTCACCAAGGCCAACGGGCTCAACGCCCTGGAGTGGCTGCTCAGCGAGTGTGACGAGCGGGCCCCGCTGGTCCGCAAGTACGCGGCGCAGGGCATGAACAACGCCAACAAGGTCAACCGGCGGATGGCTGAGCACGACGCCCGGCTCCGGCCCCTGGTCGCGTTCTTCGACGAGCTGCAGGAGCTGCTGACCGACCCGATCCACGGGAAGCGGGCGAAGTTCCTGCTCACCTCGATCGTGAAGCGGGGTCGGGCGCTCGGGATCCACATCGTGTTCGCCACCCAGCGCATCGACAAGGAGTCGGTGCCGCGCGGCATCAGCTCGAACATCGCCCTGCGGACCTGCCTCGCGGTCACCTCCCACACGGAGACGGACCTCGTGCTCGGCACCGGCTCGTACGCCCGCGGCGCCCGCCCGACAGAGTTCGAGCCGGGCGACTCCACCGGGCCGAAGGACTCCGGCTGGGGCTACCGGGCCGGCGCCGGACCGACCCGACCGTGCCGGTCGTCGTACGTCGACAACCCGGCCGCTGAGAAGGTCGTCGCCAGGGCGATGGAGATGCGCCACGGTGAGCAGCCCGTCGAGGTACCGCGCATCGCCCTGCGGAACCTGCTCGCCGACGTCCGGCAGGTGTGGCACGAAGGCGAAGAGGCGTTGTGGTCGGAGCTGATCGTGCCCCGCCTCCAGGCCCTCGACCCCGAGGCGTACGCCGACCTGACCGTCGAGGTGTTCGGCGCGTGGATGGCTCGCGCCGGCGTGAAGACCGAGAGCATCGGCCGCCGGATCGAAGGCAAGCCGACCACCCGCAAGGGCGTGAAGCTGGTCGCGCTCGAGGCCCGGATCGCCGAGAAGACGGCCGAGACGATCGCCTCCACGGACCTCGCTGAGGTCGAGTCCTGATAGCCCCGGTGGGGTCTAGCGCTAGCCCCCCTGCTAGCCCGTCTGGCCTGCGGAAACGACGCTAGACCCCACTACCGCCCAGCCCCCGATTTCGGCCTGTGGAGGCGTTGTGAGAGGTCCACTGACAGCTAGCGCTATCGTCCTGATCGCCGCCCTGATCTACGTCGTGCGGATCGCCCTGTTCCCGTTGAAGGACTGCGGCTGCTGCAAGGGCCACGGCGTGCACCGGTCGGACAGCAACCGCAAGCACTCGCGGCGCTGCTGGTGGTGCAAGGGGTCCGGGAAGAGGTGGCGCATCGGCCGCCGGGTGTGGAACCGGATGCGGCAGAAGCACCGCGAGGCGCACTGACCCAGCACGGCGAACGGCCCGCCAGGATCGCGCCTGGCGGGCCGTTACGGGTGTACCGTCCGAAGTGGCAGGCCCGCCGGTTGTAGCGGTCGGCGGGCCGCCCCAGACCGCTACCTGGGAGCCCTGATGACGAACCCGACCACCGGCGACAACCTCGCCCGACTCCGCAGAGCCGCGAAGCTGACCCAAGAGCAGCTAGCCGAACGCGCCGCACTGAGCGTCGAGACGGTCCGCAAGCTGGAGCAGAACAAGCGCGGATCCGCGAGACTGGAAACACTGCACACCTTCGCCCGCGCGCTCGGCGTGCCGACGACCGCACTGCTCGGCGACACGTCCGAGGCCGCAGCCCGCCGGGAGCCGGATCACCTTCCGCTGTCGCTCGCCGAGATTCGACGGACGCTGACACCTGCGCGCAGCCTGGCGGGCGTGGCCCGCGTCGAGCCCGACACGCCGCCGCCCACCGTGGATGCTGCGCGTGCGCGGCTGCGCAGGGCTGACGCGGCGTACCACCGTGGCGACTACGCCGCCGCGCTGTCCGCGTTGCCTGGGCTGCTCGACGACACTCGGCGAACCGCTGAGGCCGAGGGAACGGCGAGTGCCCATGCAACTCTGGCGCGGGTCAGCTACCTGACGGCGGAACTGCTGATCCAGATGCGTGCCGGCGACCTGGCGTACGCGGCAGTGGCTTCGGCTCTTGACGCGGCCTCAGCCGCGGGCGATCCGGTGCTGGGCGCGTCGGCGGTGAAGGGGTCGTCGTGGCTGTTGCTGCGGCAGGGCCGCCTCGTCGAGGCCGAGCAGGTCGCGATCTCCACCGCCGACCAGATCGAGCCCCGGATGAGGCGGGCGGATCCCGCCGAACTGGCCGTGTGGGGGTGGCTGCTGCTCGCTGGCGCCGCAGCAGCTGCGCGGGACAACCGGCCCGACGACGCCACGGCGCTGCTGGATTCGGCAACCGCCGCGGCGGCGCAGCTGGCCGACCGGCCCGTCGCCGGTGGGCACCTGGCGGTCCTCGGTGGGTTCCGGGCAGCCCGGGTCGACATGATGCGCGTGGAGGCCGCGGCGGTGTCCGGCGATCCGGGCCGGGTGCTTCAGTTGGCCGAGCGGGTGCCGGTCGGGCAGACAACCGCGACGTCGTGGCGTCGTCACCGGTTGGATGTGGCCTGGGCGCACACCAACCGTCGGCAGTACGCCGATGCCACCGCGGTGCTGACGGAGCTGTCGCATCAGGCGCCGGCATGGCTGCGGCACCAGCGCTACGCCCGGGACATCGTGCAGACGATCGACGGAGGCCGGCGGCGGGCGATGACGGATGATCTAGCCGCGTTGGCTGACCTGGTCGGATACACGCACTAGTACGGAACGTGCGACCGACGTCACTCATCGTCGCATGTCGTACGGCCTATGCCTGGAAGGTCGCCGAGCTACCCGCGAACCTCGTGGTGAGGGTCCGGCGCCGGTTGTTCCCCCGTAGCCGCTGGCTCCGGACCCTCACCCGAAGGGCGGGGGGCGTCCGAGCCGGAGAATGACCGGGCGCCCCTCTGCCACTGATGGAGGGGCGCGCGCTGATGATGTCCGAGGTACCGACCACCGTCCGCGCCGCCCAGGAAGCCGAGCACGCCAGGGGGCAACAGGCGGTCGCCACCCTCGACCGGCGGCTCAACGGGCAGCACACCCCGCACCGGCCCCAGTGGGACTGCGGCGCGTGTGGGCAGGATTGGCCCTGCGATCCGGCGCGGGTCCGTCTGGCCGAGACGTACGGGCGGGACCGTGTCGGTCTGGCCATGTACCTCGGCGCGGTGTACGCCGCGGCCGTCGACGAGCTGCCCGCCACGACGACGGGTGAGACGTGGACCCGGTTTGTCGGCTGGGTGCGCTGACCGGTGGGCACCATCCACCGCGGTGACGAAGGTCTGCACCATTCAGACTGGTCGCACCGGTGGTCCGGCGGCCCGGCCGACGAGGCGGGCCAAGCCGCGTGGCAGGGGGCGCTCAAGGCACACATGGAAGACCACCGCCGCGGTGAGGACATGCGACCGTCGACGGCAACTCAGGGGCGCACGTCAAGCGGGGCGTGACCAGCAACGCTGGTCACGCCCCGACCTGCGCGAGCTGCCCGTCAGTGCACGCCCTGGAGCGCCAGGTCCTGCATCACCTGACGCAGAGAGAAGCGGTCGCTGTAGGCCTTGACCGTCAGGTTCTCCACCACGATGCCGCCGCCGGCGCCACCGCCGCGGCGGTTCGGCCATTGCACGTCCCCGCCCAGCCAGTCCCGCACCACCGTCTCGGCGATCGACCGGGACCGCCCCAGGTCGCCACGCTTCGGGATGAACGCCTCACCGCCCGTCTCCCGCTCCCCGTAGAGGACTGTCGGCGCCTTCGCGAAGTGAGCGTTGAGCATGCCGCCCGCGGCAAAGTGGTGGTCAATGCCACCCCACCGGCGCACCTGCGTACCCTGCCCGACAATGCGATGGTCCCCGTTGGACTGCACGGTCACCGTGACGGTCTTCCCCGTCAGGTTGTTGACCTTCTTCTGGAAGGTCTCCAGCTTCGACATCGCGCTGGCCGTGTCCGCGTTGATGGTCGTCGGCACGTTGCCCGGGATTCTCAGCAACGACGCGGCGAGCTCCTCCGCCTTCGTTTTCGACAAGCCCGCTTTTTCCGCCATGGAGATGAGCGCGGCGCGGTTCGTCGCATACGCGGCGCTGGCCTGCCCTGCGCCGATCTTCGACTGCTCACCGGCCGCGGTTTCCTGGTTGAAAGCATCGGCCATCGACAGCAGCGCCAATTTGTTGGCGTCGGCGCGCTGCTGGTTGGTGAGCTTCTCTTTGCTGTTCTCCCTGATCGACTCCGCCGCCTGGCGGGTCGCGTCCCGCGAGGCGATCTGCGACCGGGCGAGCCCAATGTTCGAGTCGACCAGTTCGTCGGCTTTCTGCTTCGCGTTCGTCAGCCCGGCGGCGGCGGCATTGGCGTCTCCGGCCAAGGCTTGGAACCCGCCGGACAGGTTCAGCGCCGACGACTTCGCCCCGTCCTGCGACTCGGTCATCGAATCGAGCAACTTTTTGCCGCCCGGGATCTTGTTGACGAAGTATTCGAACGCCTCGGTCAGAAAATTGAGGACCATTCCGACGTTCTTGATGCTGGATTCGAGAAGAAAGAAGACACCCTTCAGCGCCAGAGCCATCGAATTGCCGTTATCCGACAGGCTGGCAAATACCTTGCCGACTTCACGGCCAATGCCCTCAACCCCCTTACCGATAACCGTGATGATGGGGCCGGCCTTGGTGATCGCCCGAGTAATGCCAGCCAAGGCAAGCTGAGCACCGCGACCCACGGATTGAGTGAATGGGGCAAGCCACGTCGCGGAGACGTCAAAGATCCTTTTCAAGTCCGGGAGCATCCCGGCGAACGCGCTCTTGGCCACCTTGATCGCTTCGAGAGAGGCCGGCACGAACCGGCCCGCCGCCTCCTGGAGCTGCTTGCCCGCCTTCTCCTTCAGGTCACCAAACGCCGCAGCGACCCGGGCGTCCTTCGACGCGATCATCACCCCACCGACGAGACCACCCAGACCAGCGCCGCCGACCACCGCAGCGCCGATCGCCGGAGCGGCGGCGAGCGCCGCACCGACGAGCACGGCCGACACCGCCAGGGCGACCTGCGGGCCCGCCGCGGTGACCGCCTTCGAGATGCTGCCGCCGACCGCACCACCCAACTCGGCAACCTTGCTCAGCCCATTGCCGATGCCCCGCGCGAATCGCTTGCCCGCGCTGTCGCCAGAGTTGGCCCACTTACTGGCCTGCTCGCCGAGCTTCTGAAAGCCGCGCCCCCACTGCGCCAGGCCCTTGCCCAACGTGCTGTTCATCTTCTCGGCCTGGTCGCTGACCTGCTTCAGGTTCCGCTCGACGGACTGGATACCCGGGCTGGTCTTGTCCCGGACGAGGATGTCTGCCTCAACGTCCCTAGCCACTACTCCCACCCCCTAAGTCACTCGATGTCGGGGCCACGGCTTCAGCACCGCGGCCCCGACCGGTCAGAACGTGTACTGCGAGAACCGCGGCTGCTGCGACTTCCTCGGAAGACCAGCAGCCACACTGGCGAACGTGTGCCGGACGACCGCGTCGACGCCCAGGCGGCCCAGCTCGGCAACGAACGCCGCCACCGCCGACGGCGAGCCGTCCACCAGCAGCAACTGCCCCTGCCGGTTCTCCAGGCTGGAGTACGGGAACAGGTGAGCCACCTCCGGCGTCGCCACGGGCAACCCCCGCACCAGCGCACCATCGGTGCCCACGGCCACCTCAACCGGACCATCCATCGTGATCAACATCAGGACTCCTTCTCGTCGAACCACCACCAGCGTGGTCGCGTTTCTCTTGACCGTCGAGATATCCCGGTTGGGATAGTTGGATCTCGAACTATTTCAGTAACGGTGCGCTGCCGCCCGGTCACTCGACCCTTTGGAAATGACAGCCGTCTTCAATCAGAGAGAGAGAAAGGACAGGTACCTCGGGGTGGCCGGGGGTCCATAAAAGGGAAGAAACCGACATCACCTGACCTCTTATGTCCGTTTCTGGGTCAGTGCGCGCCGGCCATGGCACGGATGAGTGCGCCCGCCTTCGTTGCCACCCGCGACACCTTGCGCTGTTCGGTGGGCAGTGCGCCGTCGGGCGGGTAGAAGCCGGGTTCCCAGCCCAGCTCGACGAAGACGGCCAGCTGCATGTGGTCGTCGACGTGGCGGGTGAGGAACTGGTAGTGCCGAGGGCTGATGGGCACGTCGAAGGCCGATTCGTTGCCGACCTGTGGCCGGCCTTCGACGAGGCGGATCAGGTTGCCGGTGGAGTGGATGAGCTTGAACAGTTCGAGGTAGAGGATCGCCTCGTGCTGGTCCTTCTCCGTGCCCCTCTTCGGTGTCCAGCGGCCGGATGCCGGGTCCCGTAACTGGCGCACGTGCTCGGCGATGTCGCTGACGTTCATGAACTTGCGGGTGGCCTTGTCGGCTCCGGCGACCGCGGTTCGAGCGAAGGGCACGAGCATCGCGTAGAGCTGGCCGGCTGCGGTGCGGGCAGCGGCGATGGCGTCGGCCTCGTGGTGTCGGGCTGCCTGGTCGGCGAGGGTGAGGATGGCGGGCTTTCCCCGGGGGTTGCTTGCCGGTGGCGCGCACGCGGCGAGGGCGGCCAGGTGGGCGGCGGCCTGGTCGAGGGTGATCTCCCCGGTGGCGACCTGCTCGGGTAGGCGACGCTCGCGGGAGGCGGCCTGGTCGATGGTCACCTGAGCTGCGGCTCGCAGCTGGGCGGCGGTGGTGAGGTGGGGTCGGATGGCGTCGCTCAGTGGATCGGCGGTTGCGCCCGTGAGGGTGCGGAACCGGGCGAGGGTGGTCTGGAGGTTGGTGATGCGCTGGAGCTGCTTGTCATGGTCGGCTGCCGGCTGCATGGGTTGGTCCCTTCTGGTGGGTGGCTGTTGGTCTGGTGGCTTATCGGGGGCGGCGTCGCCGGTTGTGCGGGCGTCCAGCGCGGCCCCTGCCCGTACCTCGCGGCGTGGCCGGTTCGGGCGTGTGCGTGGCGCTGGGCGGGCTGGACTGCTCGGTGATCGCGGGCCGGCAGTCGGCGCAGGTGCCGTACTGGTAGATGAGCGGGCCGAGTTGGACCATGCCGGCGTAGATGCCGCCGCCGCTGGCGAGGTCGCCGCACTGGTGGCCGCAGGCGTCACAGGTGGTGTCAGCGGTGCGGGGCGCGGCGGTGAGCATGGCGCAGTCGGGGCAGACGACGAGGCCCGGTTTCCAGGCGGCGGCGATGACGGGCTGCGGCCGGTCGTGGGTGGGTTGGTGCCGGCAGGTATCGGCGGTGCCGGTGGTCCACCGGATCCAGGTGTCGAGCAGTCCGAGTCGCAGCCAGCCGGGGGCGTCTCCCGGGTCAAGTCTGTGCGTGTCGGTGGTGCCGAGGGTGGGACCGGCGGCGGCCGTCATGATCTGGGTGGCGTGGCCGGCGGCGGCGTCGTCCTGGTCGAGGTGAGCGGTGGGAGTGACGGCGCGGATCTGGCCGATCAGGTCGCCGTAGAGCGGGTGAAGCATGAGTTGCTCCAGTGCCAGGGTCGGGGTCATCGGACGGCCTCGCAGTTCGTCACGTGGTGGTTGGAGTCGATCGGCCAGCCGCAGACGGGGCAGGCGTCGTCGAAGGGCAGCAGCGCGGCGACCGGCAGAGCAACTGCGGGGTCTGCGGGGTGTGCGGGGTGTGTTTCAGCGCTGCCAGTGCCACCCGTTCCGCCAGGTGCGCACTCTGCGTAGTCACTTCGTTCAACCTCGGGCGCGTAGGGTGCAGAACCAGACCCCGCAGACCCCTCAGACCCCGCAGCCATGACGCTCGACATGTCCGATGCGACCTGGATTCGCCAGAGTTTGACCTTGTCTCGGTTGCTGCCGGCCGATCGCGCGGCCAGGTTCCCGGCCCATCGGCCGTCGCGGTTGCGCAGCCACATGCCGAGTGACTTGCTGATGCCGGGCGGACCCTGCGGCGCGCGCGCGGCCCGCTCAGCCAACTCGCCGGGCAGCGCGTCGAGTGAGATCGGCCGGGCGTTGAGTAGCCCGTCGCCGCCGACGTCGGCCAGCAGCTCCTTGGTCGTCCAGATCCGATCCCCGTAGGCGCGGTGCACGGCGTGGAGGAAGTCGCCCCACTCGTCGTCGTCGCTGCCGACCTCGACCTGAGTGGACGCGTGGTCAAACTGCCCTTCGATTCCGGCAACGCGCAGGATGGCCTCGACGGTGCGGACCCATCGGGCGTACCCGTCGGAGGCACGCTCGGGCGCCAGGTGCTGCCCGGCGGCGACCCACGCTTGCACGATGGTCAGCAGCGCGTGGAGCAGCTCGGCGCGGTGCTCGGCCGCCCACACCTCCGGGTCGCCGATCTCGAAGCCGGTCCGCAGCTCCGGCCGCGGCACGCCGGGGTCGATGTCGATGGAGATGGTGCGGCGGGGGATGTCGCCACCGAGGTTGAGGTTGTTGCCGGTGATGACCCACAGCCGGTCGTTGGGCACGCCGACCCATGCGGTCGCGCCGAGCGGCCGGTCGCCCCATTCGGCCGAGGTGAGCAGGCCGGCCATGGTCGACGAGCGGAGCACCCCGGAGAGGTTGTCGAGGACGACGACGGGGCCGGTGGTGTGCGACAGCACCGATGTGACCTGCTTGCGTAGCTCGGAGTCGTCCTCGGGGACCTCGGCGCGGAACACCCCGCCGTGCACGATGCGGACGACCTGGGCGAGCTTCGTCTTTCCGGATCCGCGTTGGTGGGCGCCGATCGCGATCAGCTTGTACGGCGGCGGCGTGATGGCCCGCAGCAGCGGTGTGATGAGGGCGCCGATGTAGTTGGCGCGGGCGTGCGCGGTGACGAACGGGAAGCCGCGGAGCAGGATGTCGAGGGTGTTGACGGCGGCCTGGACGTCGGCGCGGGTCGGATTGGCCGGCACCGGTGCGATCGTCAGGCCCGGCTCGGGCAGGTACAGCAGCCCGGTCGCCCGGTCGTAGCCGGGCGCGGAGATGAGGCTTCCATCGGGCCGGAAGACGGGCGAGTGGATGACGCCGCGCAGCCGTCGCAGGTTCGGCAGCATGTCGACGGCGTTGATCGCGACCCGGGCGGCTGCGGCGGGGAACATCGCCGGGGCGGGTTCCCAGTCCTCACCGCGCTTGACGAGCTTGTAGCAGTTGTAGGTGTACTGGACGCGGGCGGCGATGTAGTCGTGGGTCGCGAGGCGGACCTGCGCCGGGCCGTCGTGGTCGTCGGGGTTGTCGCGCAGCGGAACGTACCCGTTTTCCCCTTCGCGGGGTGTGTGGACGATGTGGGGGCCGCGGCTGAGCATGCCGGCGAGTGGCCCGGTGCCGATGTTGTCGCGTAGCCAGTCGGCCATGGTGGCGGCGTTGCCGACGTCGAGGTCCGGGCGGCGTGGTGCCGGTGCGACCTGCCGCGCTGGCTCGGTGGCCTGTTGGGTGGCGGACGGGCCGAGCAGGTCGCGGAGTAGCTGCTGTTGCTCGGCGGCCGGGTTGGGGAGCGGGGTGCCGTAGCCGGCGGCGGCCAGGGCGCGGGCGCCGGCAGCGTGATCCCCGCCGTGGTGCAGCGCGACGTAGGCACCGAACTTGGAGTACGAGTCGCCCTCTTCGAGCGGGTGGGCGCTGGTGGTGAAGACCCGTAGCCGGTCGGTGCCGAGCGCGTTGGTTGACGCGCTGGTGCCGGTGTTCTTGCCGGGCCGCGTCCAGTAGCGGACGTCGCCGTCGCGGTAGTGCTCGCGCCAGCCGGCCGGTTCGAGGATCTCGGCCCAGTCGGTGCGCGCCGCGTAGTCGTCGCCCGGACTGGTGCCGTCACCTCGCTGCCGGGGCAGGGTCGGGGTGGGGTCGGGGCGTGCCGGTTCGGGCATCAGGTCCAGGACGCGGAACAGGCGGTGCAGTTGCTCCCGCTCGGCGGCGCTGATCGTGGGCACGGTGCCGGGCCGCCCGGCGATGAACTGCCACGGCTGACCGGTGGGGTGGGTTGGCCCGCAGGACGGGGCGACGACGACGTAGCCGCCCTCACCGCGCGTCTCGGCCAGCACCTTGGTCTTCTCGGCCGGGTTTGTGGCCAGTTCGGCGGCGGTGGCCGGGCGGCGGGCGAGCTTGAGGTTGCCGGGCACGGGGGCGTCGGCGAGCCGGTAGAGGATGTGCACGCCGCCGGAGGGGGTGCGCTCGAGGTACGCGTCGGGGCCGGCGGTGAGGCGGTGCCACAGGCCGGTGAGGTCGGCCCCGTCGACGAGGGCGGCGAGTCGCTGCCAGGCACCTTCGGTGACGGCGCGGCCTTCGAGCTCGACCATTTCCAGGCCGCCGGAGATGCTGCCGCAGACGAGGCCGATGCCGGTCGGGTGGGCGGCGGCGAGGGCGGGCCGGGGGTACTGCTCGGCCTGGTAGCGGGACCAGGTGCCGACGCCGGGGCGCTTGCTGCCGTCCGCGGCGGTGGGCAGGACGCAGTACCCGTTGTCGTGCCAGGCGAGGGCTGCGTTGCGGACGGTGTCGCGTGGATCGGCGGTGCCCAGTACGGTGGTGCTGGTCTCGCTGATCGGTACACCGGCCGCCCCGTTCGCCGCGGGGCGGCCGTTCTGCATCACGGTCATGCGACCTTCGCTCCGACCTGGTCGTCGAGCCACTTCTCAACGTCCTCCCAGCGGTACCGGACATGCCGGCCCACGGGTGCCCAACGTGGCCCCTTCCGGAGGTAGCGCCACTGGGTGAGCGTCTTCTCCGGAACACCAAGGAACTCGGCCACCTCACCCGGCCTTGCCAGCGCCCGTCTCGACATTGGATACATCCTTCTGTTGTCCATAGCGCTCGAAATGATCGCTACACCGATCACAACGATGCACGGCACGCCGAGACATGTCAAGTTGTCTTGCGATGGCATCACTTTGATGTCACGATCGGCGGCGTGGCAGACGAGAAGACAGCGAAGAACCCCCTCGGGCCGGTCGGGGAGGCGGTTCAGGCGAACCTGAAGCGCCTACGACTAGATCGCGGATTCAACTTCAAACAGGTGTCCGACCGACTGTCGGCGATCGGCAGACCAATCCCCGTGCTCGGCCTGTCCCGCATCGAGCGCGGGGCCCGGCGCGTCGACGCCGATGACCTGGTGGCTCTGGCGATCGTGTTAGAGGTCGCCCCCGTGACACTCCTGATGCCTCCAGCGGATGACGTCGAAAGCCCGCCCGACGTGCCACTGGCGCCAGGGGTGACGGTCACGTGGCAGGCGGCCTGGCGCTGGGCTCTCGGCGAGCAGCCCTTGATGGAGGTGGGCGAACGTGCCAACCGCCGTGATTCGCGCGTCGCGGCCTTCATCGCTGCGAACCGGCCCCACGAGGACACCCCGATCAGCGAGGCCGCCCGCGCGCTGACTGCCAGGGCTTCGGGCCCCTATCACGCGGTTCTGCGCTACGACGGCGTACGCACGTGGTCGCAGCTTTCCTACGGAGATGTCGACGAGGCTGATGGCGAGCGTTAGGAAACGCGACGACGGGCGGCCGAAACCGTGGCTGGTCCGGTGGCGGGATGAGGCCGGCGCCGAGCGCAAGAAGTCGTTCGCGCGGAAAGCTGATGCCGACCGGTTCCGCGCCGAGGTTGAGCACTCGTTGAATGACGGTAGCTACGTCGACCCGAAGGCCGGGAAGATCACGTTCCAGGCGTACGCCGAGGACTGGCGGGCGGCCCAGCAGCACCGGCCGAACACTGCGGCGCGCAAGAAGTCGCTGCTCTTCAAGCACGTCTACCCGGCGATCGGTGGCCGCCAACTGACCACGATCCGGCACAGCACGATGCAGGCGTTCATCACGGGCCTGTCGCCGGCGCTGGCCCCCAGCTCGATCGAAACCGTCTTCCGCACGGTCCGGTCGATCTACTCGGCGGCAAAGCGGGACCGGCTGATCAAGTTCGACCCGTGCGCGGACATCACGCTCCCGGAGCTACCTCGCGTCAAGGTTGTGCCGCTCACCACCGGGGAGGTCTCGGCGCTGGCCGCCGCGGTGAAGCCGCGGTATCGCGCCCTGGTCGAGTTCGACGCCGGAACGGGCCTGCGCCAGGGCGAGGTCTTCGGGGTGGAGGTCGACGACATCGACCGCACGGAGAAGACCCTCACGGTCGAGCGGCAGATCCAGCCGGCGGCCGGCGGCGGCGTGGTGGTGTGCCCGCTGAAGAACCGGCACAGCTACCGGACCGTCCCGCTCGGGAAGGCCATGTTCGAGGTCCTGGACGCACACCTGGCGGCGTACCCGCCCGTCGCGGTCGAGGTCCTGGACGTCACCGGCCCGAAGCCGGTCACGCGGATGGCCCGGTTCGTGTTCGTCGACGACGCCGGGCGCCCGCTCAACCGGAACACCTTCAACGAGTCGGTGTGGCGGCCGGCACGCGAGCAGGTGGGGCTGCCCGAGACGACGCAGCATGACCTGCGGCACTTCTTCGCGAGCCTGCTCATTCGGGCTGGGCTGAATCCGAAGGTCGTCGCCGAGCGGCTGGGCCACCGAGACGCGACCCTGACTCTGAACACGTACAGTCACCTTTGGCCGGACGATGACGACCGGTCGAGGCAGGCGATCGATGACGTCTTCGGACGCGATGTGCCCCACATGCGCCCCAAGGAGCCGAAGTGATCTACGCCAACGCAGGTAGATCCGGATGTGATCTCTGCCCTACCTACTTCACCCTGGACTGATAGCCGATGTTCGAATACGCCCCCGCCCCCGAGTCCCGCTCGGTGGTGGAAATCAAAAACGCCTCTGGGTTGTATATCGGTGGGGAGTTCGTCGACCCTGCCGACGGCGGCAGCTTCAAGTCGATCAACCCCGCCTCCGAGGAGGTGCTGGCCGAGGTCGCCGAGGCCGGCGCCCAGGACGTGGAACGCGCGGTGCGTGCCGCCCGCAAGGCGTACGACAGGGTCTGGGGTCCGATGCCGGGCCGCGACCGGGCGAAGTACCTGTACCGGATCGCCCGGCTCATCCAGGAGCGCTCCCGCGAGCTGGCCGTCCTGGAATCGCTGGACAACGGCAAGCCGATCCGGGAGAGCCGCGACGTCGACCTGCCGCTGGTCGCCGCGCACTTCTTCTACTACGCCGGCTGGGCCGACAAGCTCCCGCACGCCGGTTTCGGCGCCAACCCGCAGCCGATCGGGGTCGCCGCGCAGGTCATCCCGTGGAACTTCCCGCTGCTCATGCTGGCGTGGAAGATCGCCCCGGCGCTCGCCGCGGGCAACACGGTGGTGCTGAAGCCCGCCGAGACCACCCCCCTCACCGCGCTGCTGTTCGCCGAGATCTGCCAGCAGGCCGACCTGCCGGCCGGTGTGGTCAACATCGTCACCGGCGCCGGCGACACCGGCCGCGCGCTGGTCGAGCACCCCGGCGTGGACAAGGTCGCCTTCACCGGCTCCACCGAGGTCGGCCGGGCCATCGCCCGGTCCGTCGCCGGCACCCGCAAGAAGCTCACCCTGGAGCTGGGTGGCAAGGCCGCCAACATCGTCTTCGACGACGCGCCCATCGACCAGGCCGTCGAGGGCATCGTCAACGGCATCTTCTTCAACCAGGGGCACGTCTGTTGCGCCGGCTCCCGCCTCCTGGTGCAGGAGAACGTGGCCGACCGGGTGCTGGAGTCGCTGAAGCGGCGGATGGCCCAACTGCGGGTCGGTGACCCACTGGACAAGAACACCGACGTCGGCGCGATCAACTCGGCCGCCCAGTTGGAGCGGATCCGCGAGCTGTCCGACGCCGGTTCCGCCGAGGGCGCCGAGCGCTGGTCACCGCCGTGCGAGCTGCCCGACCGGGGCTTCTGGTTCGCGCCCACCATCTTCACCGGGGTCACCCAGGCCCACCGGATCGCCCGCGAGGAGATCTTCGGCCCGGTGCTGTCGGTACTCACGTTCCGCACGCCGGCCGAGGCCGTCGAGAAGGCCAACAACACGCCGTACGGGCTGTCGGCCGGCATCTGGACCGACAAGGGCTCCCGCATCCTGTGGATGGCCGACCGGCTGCGCGCCGGCGTGGTCTGGGCCAACACGTTCAACAAGTTCGACCCCACCTCGCCGTTCGGTGGCTACAAGGAGTCGGGCTACGGTCGCGAGGGCGGCCGGCACGGGCTGGAGGGGTACCTCAATGTCTGAGCGGGTCGCCGTACGCAAGACGTACAAGCTCTTCATCGGCGGGAAGTTCCCGCGCAGCGAGTCGGGACGGTCGTATCTCGTGCAGTCCTCGAATGTGTCACTGGCCTCCCGCAAGGACGCCCGGGACGCGGTGGTCGCCGCCCGCGCCGCCGTGAAGGGCTGGGCCGGCGCGACCGCGTACAACCGGGGTCAGATCCTCTACCGGGTCGCCGAGATGCTGGAGGGCCGCCGCGAGCAGTTCGTCGCCCTGGGCATCCCCGGCGACGAGGTGGACGCCGCGGTGGACCGCTGGGTCTGGTACGCCGGCTGGGCCGACAAGCTCGCCCAGGTGTACGGCGGCGCCAACCCGGTCGCCGGCCCGTACTTCAACCTCTCCGCGCCCGAGCCGACAGGCGTGGTCGCGGTGGTCGCCCCGGAACGCCCGGCGCTGCTCGGCCTGGTCAGCGTGATCGCCCCGGCGATCGTCAGCGGCAACACGGTGGTGGTGGCGGCGTCACCGTCGGAGCCACTGGCGGCGGTGACACTGGCCGAGGTGCTGGCCACCTCCGACCTGCCCGGCGGGGTGGTCAACATCCTCACCGGCGCGATCACCGAGACCGCGCCGGCGTTGGCCGCGCACATGGACGTCAACGCGATCGACCTGACCGGGGTGGCCGACGCCGCGCTCGCCACCGACCTGGAGGTCAAGGCGGCGGAGAACCTCAAGCGGGTCCTCCGACCGGCGCCCGCCGACCACGACTGGTCGACCGACCCGGGTCTGGGCCGGATGACCGTCCTGCTGGAGACGAAGACGGTGTGGCACCCCAAGGGGGTGTGAGTCGGTATTCGGCCTTCTGGTTTTCCGGGGGAGCCCGCCCACTCCGGGCGGTCAGGCTTGATCCCTGCGTGGGCGGGCTCCCCCGGAAAACCTGACCTGGGCCGGGTTCGTCGGGTGGGTCAGCTCACGGGTTCTGCCTCGGGTCGGGTTGCGCTGGCGATCATGGGGTTGACGGGGTTTTTGATCTCGCTCGGCCCGGTCAACCCCATGATCATCGCTGGGGAGAGGTGGGAGGGGCGGGGGGTCTACTACCGGGGGTAGGATTGCGGTGTGACTCGGTTGGGCGATCTTGAGCGTGCGGTGATGGACGTGTTGTGGGACGTGGTCCCCGGCACGTCGGATGGTGTGACCGTGCGCGAGGTCGCCGACGCGCTCGATGGCCGTGAGCTGGCGTACACGACGGTGATGACCGTGCTGGACCGGCTCGCCGGCAAGGGCATGGTGCAGCGCGAGCGCGAAGGTCGGGCCTGGCGGTACCGGCCAGCGGCCAGCCGCGAGGCGCACATCGCCCAACTCATGCTTGACGCCCTCGACCTGGGTGGCAGCCGGGACGCCGCGCTGGTGCGCTTCGCCCGTTCGGTCACCGGCACCGAGGCCGAGGTGCTGCGCGCGGCGCTGGTCAACGAGTCCGGCCGCACCGGGCCGGACACCACCGCGGGTGGCACGGGTGTCGCCGGACCAGACGGGCCGAGCCTGGCCGGGTCGGACGCCGAGCTGACCGACCGGGTGGACGGGCCGGCGGGCCGGCGACCTGCCGGCGAGGCAGCGGAGCGGTAGGGCGAGCGCCATGGCCTACGCCGTGCACTTCGCCGCCACCATGCTGGCCTGTTATCTGACGGCTCAGGTGCTGGCCCGCTCCACCTGGACGTGGCGCAGCCCCCGAGTGGCGATCATCTGCTGGCAGGCCGTCGGGTTGGCGCTCGGCCTCTCCGCGATGGGCCTGCCGATGGCGCTCGGGCTGAGCACGTACGACCTGCCGACCGGCAGCGCACTGCTCGCCCTCGCCAACGACCTCGGACACGGCACCCTGCCAGCCGGGATGAGCACCTTCCACCTTGCCGGTGTCGGGGTGGGCTTCGGCATCGGCGCGGTGCTGGTCACCACGACCGCGCGCAGCATCCACGGCACCGTACGCGCCCAGCGTCGGCACCGGGACCTGCTCTCCCTGGTCGCCCGGGACGATCCAGCCGCGCCCGGCGCGCTGGTGCTGGACCATCCGAGTGCCGCCGCGTACTGCCTGCCCGGGGTCAAGCCGCAGGTGGTGGTCAGCGCCGGCACGCTGAGCCTGCTGGATCGGGCCGAGTTGGCCGCGGTGCTCAGTCACGAACGCGCGCACGCCCACGAGCGGCACGACCTGGTGCTGTTGCCGTTCACCGCGCTGTGCCGCGCGTTGCCGTGGTTCGCCTGGGTCCGCGACGCGCACGAGCGGGTCGCCCTCCTGGTCGAGATGCGGGCCGACGACAAGGCCCGCGAGCTGCACGCCGAGGCGCCGTTGGCGGGAGCGCTACGCCGGTTTGCCGCCGCCGGCCACCGGATCACCCCGACGGGCGCGCTGGGCATGGGCGACCGTGATCTTGACGTACGCGTCCAGCGTCTTCTGGTCAGCGACCGGCCACCTCGGGTGCTCGGCGCCACCGCCCTCGCGGTCGCCACCACGCTGGTCGCCCTCCCGATCACTCTCTTCCTGAGCTGACCCCACGCACCCCGAGCTGAAGATCGATCCAGGATCGCGCTCGATCCAGGATCGAGTGGGATCCACGACCGACGCGGCCACTACATCCTGGTTCGAGCGCGATCTTGCGGGGTCGAGCGCGGCCAGCACACCCAATAGGCGCTGAAGGCCGCAGCTCTGCCCGACCAGCCTGCCCCTCCCCCGCCTGCGCGATCATGCCGGCCAGGCAACTACTACAAGATGTCGTAGACTTCCCTACGACACCGCGTAGTAGTCAGACATGTAGAGAAACTACGTGTAGGGTGGCTACGACAAGGGAGCCAACACTACGGAGAGCCGGCCATGGACACCCTGCTCCTCGCCCGCCTGCAGTTCGCCACCACCACCTCGATCCACTTCCTGTTCGTGGTCGTCACGCTCGGGCTGGTCACCCTGCTGGTCGGGATGCAGACCGCCTGGGTGCTCACCGGCAACCCGAAGTGGGAGCGGCTGACCCGCTACTGGGGCCAGCTCTACGTGATCAATTACGTGCTCGGCATCGCCACCGGCATCGTGATGGAGTTCCAGTTCGGGCTGAACTGGAGTGGCCTGTCGCGCTACGTCGGCAACGTCTTCGGCGCGCCGCTGGCCATCGAGACGCTCGTGGCGTTCTTCCTGGAGTCCACGTTCCTCGGGATGTGGATCTTCGGCTGGCACCGGCTCCGCAAGGGTGTCCACCTCGCCCTGCTGTGGGGCGTGGCGATCACCGCGTACGCGTCGGCGTTCTGGATCATGGTGGCGAACTCCTGGTTGCAGAACCCGGTCGGCTACGAGGTACGCGACGGGATCGCCCACCTCACCGACTTCGGCGCGCTCCTCACCAACCCCACCCTCGGCATGGCGTTCGGGCACGTGGTGTCCGCCGCGTTGCTGATCGGCGGGATGCTGATGGCGGCGGTCAGCGCGTGGCACCTGATCCGGCGTACCCCGGACTTCGCGTTCTTCCGCACGTCGCTGCGGATCGGGCTGGTCGCCTCGGCGTTGGCGATCAGCCTGGTGCAGGGCTTCGGTTTCGCCCAGTTCGGCGCGGTCGGCAGCGTGCAGCCGACCAAGTTCGGCGGCAACGGGCCGGAGGCCCAGGCGCAGATCACCGAGTGGACCGCCCGGTTCGGCCCCGGCGACTACACCCCACCGGCGCTGGCCAGCGTCGGGCTCGGCTTCATGATCCTGACCGGACTCACGCTCGGCTGTCTCTGGTTGCTGCTGCCCCTGCTCTTCCGCGACTGGATCGTCCGGCTGCGCTTCCCGCTCTGGCTGATCCTGCTGGCCCTGCCGCTGCCGTTCGTCGCGGTGATCCTCGGCTGGATCTCCCGGGAGGTCGGCCGGCAGCCCTGGGTGGCGTACGGGCTGCTCCCCACCGACCAGGCGGTCTCCCCGGTCGGCGCCCCGGTGATGCTGGCCTCGCTCGTCGGCTTCAGCCTGCTGCTGGGTGCCCTCGCCGTCACCAACTGGGTGTTGCTCGCCCGGTACGCGAAACGCGGCGCGGTCGACCCGGCGCTCGGCCGCCCGCCGCTGCCGCCCGGCGAGCCGGCCTGTCCCGAACCCGCACTCGTCTGAGGATCTGAGGAGAAGACCGTGGACCTCGCCTGGTACGCCCTGCTCGGCCTCTTCTTCGCCAGCTACCTGGTGCTCGCCGGCTACGACTACGGCGTCGGACTGCTGCTCGCGCGGGGCGGAAGCCCGGCCCGGCGGCGGGCCTCGCTCACCGCGCTCGGCCCGTTCTTCCTCGGCAACGAGGTGTGGCTGGTGGCCGCCGTCGGCATCCTGTTCGGCGCGTTTCCGGTGCTGGAGGGTGAGCTGCTCGCCGGCTGCTATCCGGCCGTCGCCGGCGCCCTGGTCGGCGTCATCCTGGTCACCGCCGGCGTGCAACTGCGCAGCCGGCACGCCGACGAGCGGATCCGCGCCCGCTGGGACCGCATCGTGACGACCGGCAGCGCACTCGCCGCACTGGGCTGGGGTGTGGTGCTCGCCGCGCTGCTCCAGGGCGTACCCCGTCAGGCCGACGGACACGTCGCCGGGGTGTCACACCTCGCCACCCCGTTCGCGGCCGCCGCCGGGCTGGCCATGGTCGCCCTGGTCGCGGTGCACGGTGCGACATTCCTCACCCTGCGACTGCCGGCCGCCGAGGCCGCCGTGGTCGGCCGCACGGCCCGCCGGCTGGTGCCGGTGGCACTCACCGCGGTCGCGCTGGCCACCGTCGTGGGCCTGCTCTCCGCCCGGGTACGCGACGCGGTCCAGCGGCCGACGATGGCCGTACTCCTGCCGGTGCTCCTCGTGGCGGCGCTGCTGGCGGCCCGCGCGGCGCTGGCGCGGCGGCGGCCGGGGTGGGCTCTGGTCGCCTCCGGCGCGGCCCTGGCGCTGCCGGTGGCGCTGGTCGGCGCAGCCCTCTGGCCCTATGTGCTGGTGTCCACGACCGACCCGGGCGCCTCGCTGACGGTGGCCGACGCGGCCGCCAGCGCACCGACACTGCGGCTGCTGGGCTGGGTGGCGCTGCCGCTACTTCCGGCCCTACTAGGCTTCCAGGCGATGTGCTGGTGGGTTTTCCGAGGACGGACCGACGGTAGGGCACCGGTGTACTGGTGAACCGCCGTCCGTTCGACCCGCGTCTGCTGCGCCGGGTCCCCGCGGCCCGGCGCGATCTTGCCGTGCTCGCGCTGCTGGGTGTGCTCGCCGCCGGGTTGATCGTGGCGCAGGCCACCGCGCTCGCGTCGGTGCTGGCCACCGCCATCGACGGTCGGCTGGACCGGCAGGCGTTGGCCGGCTTCGTGATCGCGGTCGCCGCCCGCTCGGCGCTGGTCTGGGCCCAGGGCACGGTCTCCGCGCGAGTGGCCGCCACGGTCAAGGCCGCGCTGCGGGCCGACCTGCTCGGCGCGGTGGGCCGGCACGGCCCCGGCTGGGTGGCGGGGCAGCGGGCCGGTCAGCTCGCCACCCTGGCCGGGCGCGGGTTGGACGCGCTGGACGCCTACTTCACCGGGTACCTGCCGCAGCTGGTGCTCAGTGTGACGGTGCCGCTGGCGGTGCTGGCCCGGGTCGTCTTCGCCGACTGGAGCTCGGCGGTGATCATCGCGCTGACCCTGCCGCTGATCCCGGTCTTCGGCGCACTGCTCGGCTGGCAGGCGCAGGCCGCCACCGAACGGCAGTGGCGGCGGCTGTCCCTGCTCGGCGGCCACTTCCTGGACATGGTCGCCGGGCTGCCCACGCTGCGCGCGTTCGGGCGCGCCCGAGCACAGACCGACGTGGTGCGCCGGATGGCCGACGGACACCGCGTCGCCACCATGAAGACGCTGCGGATCGCGTTCCTCTCCGCGCTGGTGCTGGAACTGGTCGCCACCCTCTCGGTGGCACTTGTCGCGGTGCCGGTCGGCATCCGGTTGCTCGGCGGCGGGCTCGCCCTCCAGACCGCGCTGCTGGTGTTGCTGCTGACGCCGGAGGCGTACCTGCCGCTGCGGTCCGCCGGCAGCCGCTTCCACGCCAGCATGGAAGGGCTCGCCGCGCTGGACGAGGCGCTGACCATCTCGGCCGCGCCCGCCGCACCCCGCGCCGCCGAGGGCGCCACCACCCCGGACGCGCGAGGTGAGATCCGGTTCGAGGCGGTGACCGTGGCGTACGAGCGGACCACCGCGCTGCGGGACGTGACCCTGACCATCCGGCCCGGCGAACGGATCGCCATCATCGGACCCAGCGGCGCCGGCAAGAGCACCCTGCTCGGTCTGCTGCTCGGCTTCGTGACCCCGACCAGCGGCCGGGTCACCGTGGACGGAGTCGACCTCGCCACCGCCGACCCGGACGCCTGGCGCAGGCAGCTCGCCTGGGTACCGCAGCGGGCACATCTCTTCGCCGCCTCGCTGGCCGACAACATCCGGCTCGGCGCACCGGACACCCCGCCCAACGCACTGGCCGCGGCGGTGCGCGACGCCGCCCTGGACGAGGTGGTGATCGGCCTGCCGGACGGCCTGGACACCCTGCTCGGCGAACGCGGCCACGGGCTTTCCAGCGGGCAGCGGCAGCGGGTCGCCCTGGCGCGGGCCTTCCTGCGCGCCGCACCTGTGGTGCTGCTCGACGAACCCACCGCCAGGCTGGACACGGCCGCCGAGGCGGTGGTGCTCGACGCCACCCGCCGTCTGGTCGCCGGGCGGACCGCGCTGCTTGTCGCACACCGACCGGCGCTGCTCGCCGACGCCGACCGGATCCTGCGCGTCGAGGACGGCCAGGTCACCGAGTTGACACCCGAGCCGACCGGAAAGGCGCCCCGATGAGCGCGGCACCCGGGCCGGACCCGACAGACACGACGCCCGCCGTCGACCCGACGCCGCTCGTGCCGGGCGACGCCGACACCGCGCCGCTCGTGCCGGGCACCGCCGACACCGCGCCGCTCGTGCCGGGCACCGCCGACACCGCGCCGCTCGTGCCGGGCACCGCCGACACCGCGCCGCTCGTGCCGGGCACCGCCGACACCGCGCCGGGCGGGCGGGTCGCCGCCGAGCGGGCCGTCTTGCGGTTGGCCCGGCCGTACCTGGGCCGCCTGGTCGGCGCCGGGCTGCTCGCGGCGGCCACCGAGTTCGCCGGGCTGGCCCTGATGGCCACGGCCACCTGGCTGTTGATGAGCGCCGCCGGTCAACCCCCGCTGGACCGGCTCACCGTGGCGATCGTCGCGGTCCGGGCGCTGGCGATCAGTCGGGGCGCGTTGCGCTACACCGAACGGCTCGCCGGGCACGACGCGGTACTCCGCATGATCACCGACGTCCGGGCACAGGTCTTCGCCACCCTCGCGGCCCGCCGCAGCGCCGTACACCGATCGGGAGACGTGCTGAGCCGGCTCGTCTCCGACGTCGAGGCGGTCCAGGATCTGCTGCTGCGGGTGTTGGTCCCGGGCTCGGCGGCGGCCCTGGTCGGTGTGCTGGCGGTCGCCGGGGCCGCGTTGATCTCGCCCCCGGCCGCCGGAGCGCTCGCCGTCGGCCTGCTGATCGCCGGCGTGGCGCTGCCCGTGCTGGCCACCGCGGTCACCCGCCGCAGCGCCGCCGAGGTGGCCCCGCTGCGCGGCGCACTGGCCACCGACGCGATCGACCTCACCCACGGCGCTGCCGACCTGGCCGCGTTCGGGGCCACCGACGGTGCGCTGCACGCCGCCGAGGAGCGCGCCGGTCGGCTGGCCCGACTGGAACGCCGGCTGGCCGCCGCCGGGTTCGCCGTGGACGCGGCCGGGGTGCTGACCGCCGGCTTGACCGCCGCGGCGGTGGTGCTGGCCGCGCTGGCCGCCGACGTGCCCGGGGTGCTGGTGGGCGTCCTCGCCGTCGGCGCGCTGGCCGCCGTCGAGGTGACCCTGGCGCTGGTCGCGGCGGCCCGACAGTGGACACAGCTGCGGCCCGGCCTGGCGCGGGTGGCCACTCTGCTCGACGCCGGCCCGCCGACTCGACCGGCCACCGACGGCAGCACCGACCTGACCGGCCCATTCGAGCTGCGCTTCGACGACGTGACCGTGCGGTACCGGGCCGGCGCGGCACCCGCCCTGGACGGCATCAGCCTGGACCTGCCAGCCGGGCGGAGGATCGCGGTGGTCGGCCCGAGCGGGGCCGGCAAGAGCACCCTGGCCGCCGTACTGACCGGCACCGTCCGGCCGGTGTCCGGCCGGGTCACGCTGAACGGTCGGGACCTGTCGGCGTACGCCGAGGAGGCTCTGCCCCGCGCGGTCGGCGGGCTACTCGCCGAGGCGTACGTCTTCCATGCCACGGTGCGGGAGAACCTGCTGCTCGGGCGGGCCGGGGCCGGCGAGGAGGAGCTGACCGCGGCCACCGCGGCGGCCAGCCTGCTCGACTGGGTACGCGCCCAGCCGGCAGGTTGGGACACGCTCGTCGGCGAGGAGGGCGGGCAGCTCTCCGGCGGCCAGCGGCAGCGGCTCGCGCTCGCTCGGGCGCTGCTCGCCGCGCCGCCGGTGCTGGTGCTCGACGAGCCCACCGAGGGGCTGGACCCTTCCGCCGCGGACGCGGTGCTCGCATCCGCGCTCGCCGCCACCCCCGCCGGGCACTCGGTGCTGCTGATCACCCACCGGCTCAGCGGGCTCGCCGAGCTGGACGAGGTCGTCGTCCTCGACGGCGGTCGGGTGATCCAGCGCGGTCGGCACGCCGAACTGGTCGCCACCGACGGCTGGTACCGGGACCAGTGGCTGCTCCAGGCGGCGGCCGAACGGGGTTACCTGGCGCTCACGCCCTGACCGGGTTCGGGGACGGACCAGGGTTCTCCCCGACGTCGAGGCTCCGGAGTCCGTGGCAGGGTGGTGGCATGCCGCGCTGTGAGGATGTGTCTGTCGACGAGCACCTGCGGGATCTGGCCGCCCGGTTACAGGGGCCCGCGCGACTCAAGTCCGACCTGCTGACCGAGGCCCGGCACGGGCTGTTGGACGCCGTCGAAGCGTACGAGGAGAGCGGTGTGCCGCCCACGGAGGCGCAGCGCCGCGCGGTGGTCGAGTTCGGCTCACCGGCGCAACTGCTGCCCTCCTGGCAGGCCGAGCTGGCGGTGGGCGCGCTGCGGGGCCTCTCGCTGCGGATGCTGGCCGTCGCCGGGGTGGGGGTGGCCGCCGGCGACCTGACCTGGCGTGGAGCGAGCTGGAGCGACGGCCCTCGCCCGCCGGCCGGTTACCTGCTGCTCTCCAACTCGGTCGACTGGATCTGGATGAGCACGCTGCTGCTCTCGGTGGCCGGTCTGCTGGTGGTCGCGGCGAGCGCCCGCTCGGCACGACCGGGCCTGCTCGTGGCGCAACGCGCGGTGGGCGCCGGCCTGACCGGCCTGCTGGCCCTCGCCATGGTGGCCGGCTGCGCCCTCTTCGCCTGGTCCCTCAGCCTCTGGGACGCGGCGCTGAGCTGGCCACCGATGATCATCGGCGCGGTGTTGGTGGGCGCTGCGTACTTCTCGCTGACCCGCGCGACGCGCGGCTGGCTGCTGGCCGTCGCCCGCTGATACCCGGCGCTGCTGTACCCCACACGCTGGCCAGGCCCGCTCAGCCTGCGCCGGCCACGCCCCTCGCCCGCGTCGGGCGCGGCCCCGCCGGTCGACGCCAGCTCGACGGCCCGCTCTCGCCCGCTTCGGGCGCGGCCCGGCCGGTCGACGCCAGCTCGACGGCCCGGTCAGGCGGGGGTGACGGGTGGGCCGCCGGGATCGAGGAACCTGCCGACGGTCAGTTGGAACTCGTGCCAACCGGCGCGCTCTCCGGCCAGCGCCCGGCGGCCGGAGTCGGTGAGCTGGTACGTCCGCCGTTCCCGACCGTTGACCGTGCTCCAGGTGCTCGCCACGTGCCCCGCGCGTTCCAGCCGACGCAGCGCGGGATAGATCGTGCCGGTGGGCAGATCCAGGCTGCCATCACTGCGCTCACGCAGCGCCTCGATGATCGCGTAGCCGTGCTGCTCGCCCTGCTCCAGCACGGCGAGCAGCAGAGCGTCGAGATGGCCGTGCAACGACTGGGCCTTCATACGTAGCTACGCTACTTGTCGATCGGCCCGTTCGCCAGCGACAGGCGCCAGCAGGTCGAACCCGTGCGCCAGCCGGCCACCGGGGTGCGGGCATCGGTCACCCAGGGCCGCCGACTAGGGTATGTGCCCAGAGTCACTCGTCGGACAGAGACCCCGGCGGGTGGGCAACCCGAAGCACACGGAGGTCAGCGTGGCCCGCCAGTCGCCCCAACGGCCCGACGCCGACGAGCCCGAGCTCGACGACACCACCAGCGCGGCCGAGCCAGATGAGGCCGAGGAGACCGACCGCCCGTCGGCTTCGGTCGACCGGTCGCTCTGGGACGAGCTGCGCATCGATCCGGTGGAGATCGCCCTGCCCGCCGGCACCGGCTTCACGCTGCGGGCGTACCGGCCGGCCAGCTCGCTGACCCCGACCGACGTGACCGAACGCGACCAGGACGACCCGTTCCTGGCCCGCCGCCAGGTCGTCGAGGAGGAGGACGACGAGACCGTCGTCATCCTCGACGAGGAGCTGGCCGACGAGTTCGCCGACAGCGACGAGGACGAGTCGACGCGCCGCCGCGACGCCACCACGGCCAAGGCCGAGGACGAGACGGAAGAGGCCGACGCGGACGAGGCCGACGACGAGGACGACGAGGAGGTGCCGGTCTTCCTCAGCAACCGGGGCAAGCTGCTGCTGTTCAAGACCCCCGAGTCGTTGGTCAGTTTCATCCGGTCCGGCGCTCCCAATGATCTGTCCCAACTGGACAGCTGGAATGAATTGGCCGAACGGGTGGAGCCGGCCGACGTCGCGCCACTCGACGAGGACACCTACGAACTCGACCTGGTCGTGGAGAACCTGCGCGGCGGTCACGACACCTGGGATTCGACCCTGCTGATCGAGGCCGGCGAGATCGCACGTGACATCTCGTACGCATTGCGGCTGCCTGCGGTCCTGGACATGCTCTCCGCCGGTTCCAGCCTCGACGACCTGGACGAGGCGCTGCGGGCCACCGCCAACGGTGGGATCGGCGCCTTCATGGGTCGGCGGCGGTTGAAGAAGATCGGCGCGCAGACCGCGAGTTTGGGTTGGCGCACCATTGTCGGCAAGATCTCTGCGGTGGTGGACTGGCGCGACTGACCCGTACCGGGGAGCATCAGTTGCTGGCAGAGGAAAGACCTGTCCCGGGAGGAGGACGACGCCGTGGCGCTCGTGCGCGTTTACTGCGGTCTGGCCTCGGCGGATCCGGCTGACCGACCGGCCTCCGCCGGTTCGACGCTGACGTCCGCTGTGGTCGACGACGCAGGCCGTCTGCTGCATGTCTGCGAGATCAGCGACGACGCCGCTGGCTACGCCCAGCTCGTCGCGCTGCTCGTGGAGCGGTCAGGCGGGCCGAGCGGTGCGGCCATCGCCGCCGACAGCGACGACCACACGGTCACCTCGCTGCTGAGCGCGGCGGGTCGACCTTTGGCCATCGCCGACGACGACTCGGTGGACGACTTCGCCGAGCGGTTCGCCGACGACGACTCGTTGGAGGAGATGCAGTCGCCTCCGGCCGAACGACGGGCCGTCGGCCTGGCCCGCGCGTTGCAGGCTGGCGCGCTCTCCGCGGTCACCCTGCCGGCGCCCCGGGACCTCGCCGGCTACAAGCAGGTGCTCGCCGCGCACGCCGCCCTGGCCAGCGGTCGACACTCCGCCGCCGTGGCGCTGCGTGAGGTGCTGCGTGAGCTCTACCCGGCGGCCCTGCGGGCGTACCCGGATCCGGCGGAGCCGGTCTCGCTGGCGGTGCTGGACGCGCTGCCCGAGCCGGGCATGCTCGGCGGCACCGTCGCCCGTGGCCGCGAGGTGTCGGTCGCGGCGGATGCGATCGCCGCGCACCTCGCCGCCGACGGGGTCGCCGACGCTGAGGAGATCAACGAGGCGGTCACCGCACTGCGGGTCGCCATCTCCGAGACGCCGCGCCGCGCCGCGGTCAACCGGGCGCTCACGTCCGCGGTGGCCGAGACGGTCCGCCAGGCCGTCGCCGCCGTGCGGGCCTGTGACGCAGGCTGTGAGGCGCTGGTGAGCGCCCTCGGCTCCCGGGTCAGCACGCCCGCCCAGGCACCTGGTCGCCGTGCCGCTGCCCGTCGCGGCGAGTCGGTCGGTGAGTTGACCGGCCTGGCTGGCAACAACGCGGGGCTGACCGGCCTGGCCGGCACCGGCGCCGGTCTGCGGTCGGTCCGACCCACCCCGCCCGCGGTCGAGCCCGCGCCCGCCGTCGGGCGGCGCAGCCGCCCCGAGCCGATGCCCGGTAACGCGCCACTGGCGTCCCCCCGTCCACTCGGGCCACCGCCGGTCGCCCCACCGCCGGTCACGCCTCCGCCGGTGGCACCCGCACCGATGGCACCGGCAGCGATGGCCGGTCCGCCGACGCCCACGCTGCCCGGGCGCACCGAGCAGAGTCCCAACCGGATCGACGGTCCGACCAACCGACCGGTCTCGTCTCCGCCTCCCCCGCCGCCCGGGATCACCCCGATCGCACCCGCGCAGCGGGGCCTGGTGCCCCCGGCAGAAGCCGGTGAGCCGTTCCGGCCGACGCTGACCACGGCCGCGATCAACCACGCGCGCGCGGAACGGCAGCGTACGGTCATCCCGCCCCGTCCGAAGACCAACGGCGAGCCCCGGCCGAGCCACCTGCAACGCCCGGTCGACGAGCCACCGACAGGCGGGTTCAGCGCCACCGATCTCAGCATTCCGGTGCCGACCCCCCGGCCTGGTCAGGAGTCGGCGCCGCCCGGCTCCCGCGCCAACTGGCCGCTCGTCAACAACCCGGAGGACCCGGCCGACAGTTCGCCGAAGAACCCGGCGGCCTACTCCTACGGCGGCGGCCGCGGCATCGACGCTCCCACCGACCCGGGTCGCGCCGACGGTCGGGTCACCCCGCCCTGGTTGGCGGACGACCTGCCTCAGGAGCCCCCCATGCTGCGGCTGGTGGAGCCGCCGCCGCTCGCTGACCGGGCGCTGCGCGAGGGGCTCAACCCGCCTGCGGACCCGCACCTGGAGACGCCGCCGCTGCGGTTGGTCGACCGGGAGCAGGCCGCTCGCAACAGCCGGGCAGCCGCACGCGCTGCCGAACACCGGCCGCCACCCCCGGTGGAGCACCGGCCGCCGCCGCTGGAGCACCGTCCGCCCCCGGTCGAGCACCGGCCACCACCGGTCGCTGACGAGGGCGACGGCGACCTGCTGATCTTCGCGCAGGCCAAGTCGGCCTGGTTCGTGGGGCAGGCCGAGGAGACCGACCTGGACTGGTCGACAATGGCCGACACCGGGTGGCAGGCCGCCGAGCAGGCAGCTCGCCCCGCGGTGGGTGCCGAGACCAATGCCGGGCTGCCCAAGCGCGTGCCACAGGCCAATCTGGTCCCTGGTTCGCCGCTGCGGGAGGAGCGCCCATTGCGGATAGTGCGTGATGCGGCGAGCCTCGCGGAGAACACCACGGGCTACTTCCGTGGTTGGCGTCGAGGGCAGGAGATCGGCGGTTTCGCGGTAGGCGGTCGGCCGGGCCGCGAGGCAGCCGGCGGCTGGGATTTCAGCCGCGACCACGGCGACCGCGACGACGACCGGGAGTACGAGTACCGCTCCGCCGGCTACCAGTCCTGACCGTCGGCACTCTTCCACCACACGCGTATCGCGCCCCCAGTCGGTGGACTGGGGGCGCGATCGCGTCGGCGTGACGGGCCGGTCGACACGAAAACGCCGCCCCTCGAAGACCGCGGCAGAGACACGCCCCGGAGCGAGGCGGACATCTTCCAGATCTCAGGAGGGCGGCGTGCGGTGCCCGCCGGCAGGAGCAGCACGACGGGCAGGGCGAAACGCCCGGTGGCGGCCGGAGCCACCACCGGGCCTGCGGTGCCCGATCAGGCCGGGGCCACCGCGCGCGTACGGCGCATGGTGAGCACGTACTCGACGAGCGAGATGAGCACGTGCTTCGTCGACTCCCGGTTACGGGCGTCGCACGCCACCACCGGCACGTCGCTCGAGATCGCCAAGGCGTCCCGAACGTCCTGCGGGTCGTGGTACTGCATCCCGTCGAAGCAGTTGATCGCCACCAGGTACGGGAGGCGTCGGTGCTCGAAGAAGTCGATCGCCGCGAAGCAGTCGGCCAGCCGGCGAGTGTCCACCAGCACGACCGCACCGATGGCACCCCGGACCAGTTCGTCCCACATGAACCAGAACCGGGTCTGACCCGGCGTACCGAACAGGTACAAAATCAGGTCACGGTCGATCGAGATCCGGCCGAAGTCCATAGCCACCGTGGTCGTCGTCTTGCCCGGCACCTGCCGGGTGTCGTCGACGCCCACGCCGGCGGAGGTCATGATGGCCTCGGTGGTCAGCGGCGTGATCTCCGAGACCGAGCCGACCAGCGTCGTCTTGCCGACGCCGAATCCACCGGCGATAACGATCTTCGCCGACGTCACGCGCCCACTCGGGTTCGGTGGGCGGTGCGACATGTCAGAGCCTGCGAAGTCCACTCAGCACCCTCTCCAGCAGTTCAGTGCCCACCGCGTCGTCGGAGTCGTCCAAAATGGTCGGCTCGTGGACCGCGACCAGGCCGTCCGTCGCCATGTCGGCGATGAGCACCCGGGCCACACCGAGCGGGAGCTGCATCCGCGCCGCGATCTCCGCGAGCGATTGCACACGACCGTCACACAGCGCGGCGATGTACTGGTGTTCGCGGCCACCACCGTTGCCATTGGCAGCGGTGCGGCCGCGCACCGTCGTCTCGACGAGCGCCTCCAGCGCGATGTCGAGCCGGGGACGGGTACGACCGCGGGTCACGGCGTATGGACGGACCAACGCTCCGGTTGGTTCGTCACGATCGGCCATCTCGCCGCTCACCTCCCTCGTACCCGATTCCGGCTCCCACCGGTGAAACCCGTCGTTGTCGTCGTTGCAGTCGTGCCGACCTCACGATCGGCGAGGCGTCAGCCCAGCATGCCCGCAGCCGCACGCGGCTGCGGGGTCAGCGCGTCGCCCACCCGGTCGACGAGCAGCGCCATCTCGTAGCCGACCTGGCCCACGTCGGAGCTGCGGGCGGCCAGCACGGCGAAGGACGATCCGTCCGAGATGGACATCAGGAACAGGAAGCCATTGTCCATCTCCACGACGGTCTGCAACACCGCCCCTCCCTCGAAGCAGCGGGCTGCACCCTGGGTCAGGCTGACCAGACCCGATGAGATCGCGGCAAGCTGATCCGCCCGGTCGCGCGGCAGATCCCGTGACGACGCGAGGAGTAGGCCGTCCGCCGAGACGGCGACCGCATGCGCGACGCCGGGCACCCGGTCGGCGAAGTTGGCCAGCAGCCAACCAAGATCCTGCGTAGTTGTCATCCTTCTTGCTCCTTCTGCCCGCTCCCGGCCACCGGGCCTGAGCCAGACTGCGAGGATTGCCCTCCCGGAGTCGCCTCCGGGCTGGTCGGGTTGTCCGAGGTGCTACGCCCTCGCTGCACGCCCCGGTGGTAGGCGGAGAGCAGTCCACGGACCGCCTCCGGGGAACGGCGCTGGACCGAGGTGGCGGGCTTCTCCACCGCACCCGGCACGAGCTGCGCCATCGGCTTGCGCTTCGGCAGACCGGTAGTGGTGGTCTCGCTCACCGGCGCCGCGCCGGCCGCTGCCGAGGCGGCACGCCAGCCATCGTCAGCTGCGGTCTGCCAGCCGTTGCTCTGCGGTTGGGGCCGGCGGTTCGGCAGGCTCTCAGCGAGGCTGGGGCGGGTGCCCTCGCTCGCCGTGGAGCCGTTGTCCCGCGGCGCTCCTCCGGCCATCGGAGTGTCTGCCATCGGTGTGTTACCTGTCGTCCCGGGTGGTGTCTTGTGGACTGTCCGACCGGTGGCCTCGACCGTGGCGAACTGCTGGGTCGCCGTGTCGCCGTTCGTGCTGGGCTGGGCGCCAGCCGCGGACTCCTCCGAGCCCGGACGACGGGTACGGAACCAGGCCGACTCCAGCTCCCGGAAGATCGGCAGCTCCATCGTCTCGTCCGCGTACCGCTGCCGGTTCTGCGCCTGCGGTTGCTGCGGCGCCGGCCGGGTCTGCGGCGCCGGCGCCGGTGCTGGCGCCGGTACCGGCGGCTGGGATGCGGCGGCCGGCTGCTCGCCGGGTCGCGGCACCCGCGGCAGCTCCGTCGTCATGTCCAGAGCGGCGGCGAACCGCTCGGGCACCGGCGGGGTCACCGCGTCCCGGTCGCCGCCCGGAACCGGCGGCCAGGCCGGCGGTGCGGGGGCGCTGGGCGCCTGCGCCGGTGGCGCGGATCGGGGTGCGAACCCGCTGAACGACTGGCTGGAGGCGGGAGGCACCGAGAACGGCTGACCCGGGTACGGCTGACCGGAGGCCGGCGACGCCGACACCGGTGACGCCGACACCGGCGGACCGCCGTACGGCTGACCGGAGGCCGGGGCGGCGGACACCGGCGGACCGCCGTACGGCGCGCCCGAGTACGGCTGCCCCGAGTACGGCTGGCCCGAGGCCGGCGAGGCGGAGACCGGCGCGCCGGGGTAGGGCTGGGCCGAGACCGGCGGCGCCGAGTACGGGTGCGTCTCGGGGCTGCTCGGCAACTGCCGGGGAATTGACGGCTGCTGGCCGGTGGACGGGGTGTCGTCCCCGGAGCGGCGCTGCGGCAGCGGATCGATCGGCTGGCCGTTGGCCGGCCGCGGGGTGAAGCCGTCGCCGGCCGGCCGCGGGGTGAACCCGTCGCCGCCGTTGACGCCGTTCGTCCCGGCCGCACCGGTCAGATCCGACCAGGCCGGCATCGAACCGTACGCACCGGTGTTGGCGGGGACGCCGGCACCGTTTCGCGTCGCGGGTTCGAACGGACGACCGCCGAGGGTGACCTGGTTGCCGGACTCGCTGGAGCGCGGGTGGTTGCCCAGCGCGGGCAGCGCGCCGAAGACCGGCGCCGACCCACCCTGCTGGGGGCCGCCAGCTGCGGGCAGGGCCGGCGGCTGCTGCACCCGGCCGGAGAGCGCCCGGGGCACCAGCACCGAGGTGGGCAGGGTCACGTCGGCGACCGTGCCGCGGTCGGAGCCGGGGCGCAGTTCGACCCGGACACCGTGCCGGGACGCCAGCCGGGCGACCACGACGAGGCCCATCATCCGGGACACCGCCACGTCCACCTGCGGCGGCGTCGCGAGCCGCTCGTTGAGGTCCTGCAACTGCTCGGCGCTGATGCCGATGCCGCGGTCCTCGACGTAGAGGGAGGAGCGGTCGCCGACCCGGCGGGCCTCGACCATCACCTGCGAGTCGGGCGGCGAGAACGCGGTGGCGTTGTCGAACAGCTCGGCGACGAGGTGCACCAGGTCGTTGACCGCGTGCGCGGCGACCTCGATGTCGCGGTCGATGACACCGAACTCGATGCGGGTGTAGTGCTCGACCTCGGACTGCGCGGCGCGCAGCACGTCGATGAGCGCGGCCGGCTCCCGCTGGACGCGGGTGGAGTCGGCGCCGGCGAGCACCAGCAGGTTCTCGTCGTTGCGGCGCATCCGGGTGGCGAGGTGGTCGAGCTGGAACAACTCGGCCAGCCGGTCCGGGTCCTCCTCGCCGCGTTCCAGCCGGTCGAGGTGCCCGATGAGGCGGTCGACGAGGATCTGTGAACGGCGGGCCAGGTTGACGAACATGGTCGCGACGGAGGCACGCAGCGCGGCCTGCTCGGCGGCCGTACGGACGGCTTCCAGGTGGACCGCGTTGAACGCCTCGGTTACCTGGCCGAACTCGTCCTTGCTGCGGACCGGCAGCGGCTCGGCGATCTGGTTGGCCAGCTGCACCGGGGAGAGTTGGCCGACGACCTGCGGGTCGCGCAGTCGGGCCACCGCCTGGGGCAGGCCGTACTGGGCGACGGACAGGGCACCCTGCCGCAGCTCACGCAGCGAGCGGGCCATCGAGCGGGCGACCAGGTACGCGAAGAGGATGGCCAGCAGCAGCATGCTGAGCAGCAGGCCGGTCTCCACGAACACCTGGCGCTGGACGTCGGAGCGGAGGGTGTCGGCCTCGGTGACCACTTCGCCGTCGAGCTTCCTCTCGACGGCGCGGATCAGCTTGGCGTTGGCCGTCATGGCGGCCTCCCACTGGTCCGGGCCGAACGGCGCACCGCGCATGTCGCCGGTGGTGTTGCCGTCGATCCAGCCCGTGTAGTTCTGGGCCTCCCGACGGTCGCCGCCCGCGACCGTCTGGTCGTGGAACTTCGCGTCCTCCGGGGTGGCGACGGCCTTGAAGCTCTGCAGCGCCTGCTGCTGGCCGGTGCCGCTGGCGATGTAGTCGGTGCGCAGCGCGGGGGTCAGGCGCTGACCACCCTTGACGCCCAGCGCGCGGTGCACCACGACCCGGCGTGCGGCGAGGAACTCCTTCTCCCGGGCGACCGCCGCGGCGGCGCGCATCCGGTCGCTCAGGTCGTTGTCACCGGCGAGTTGCGTGGCCGAGTCGCGGATGGCGAGCAGGTCGCTGATCAGACCCTCGTACGCCTGGACGGTCTCGGTGAGCGCGAGTTTGCCGTTGAACACCTGACTGCGGACGCCGGACAGGTCCTGGAGGTTCTGGTCGATGCCGTCGAGCAGCGTCTCGAGGCTGCCCGGCAGGTCCTCGACCTCGGCGCGTTGCTGCCGGTAGGGGCCAGCCTCCTGGTCCACCCGGGAGTTCACCCGGTTGTAGGCCTCCTGGTACTGCGCCGTCGGCTGCGTTCCGTCGGCAGCCAGCAGCAGCACGGCGGCGGTCCGCTCATCCTGCAAAGCGTCGACCAGGTCACCTGAATAACTCGACAGGTTGGCCAGGTCGCCAGCTCGGTTGGCATTGTTGAGCGTCTCCACGTGGTCGACAAGACCACTGGTGCCCACCACGACCGTGGCGATGGTCGGCACGATCATGATGAGACCGAGCTTGGACCAGATCGGCATGTCCCGGAGCCGGCTGGCCGGCCGGCGCAGCCGCGACAGGAAGGAGCCCGCCGTCTTTGGCCGTTTGCTCACGTCACCGCCCTCGCGATTACAGCTTGAACGCGTTGCCTCCGGGCAACGCCCAGCGACCGACCCGGCGGGTCGGACCCCCGAGATTCCATCACGCCCGCCGACAAGAAGAAAGCCCAGGTTGTCACCTACCGAAGGTGTGATGAGATGTTGATGCGATTTGATAGCAGTCCGTCTGGCCGGAGTAACTGAAGGTAATGGAACATCCGCACCGCGTTGTCCTGCTCGCCGGCCCTTCGGGGTCCGGAAAGTCGTACATAGCGCAGCAAACCGGCTTACCGGTGCTCTGCTTGGACGACTTCTACAAAGACGGCGATGACCCTACGTTGCCGCGACGAAACGACCAGGTGGATTGGGAATCACCACAGTCCTGGGATGCCCCGAGTGCGGTGGAAATCATTGCTCGACTAGCTCGCGACGGTCGAGCCGATGTGCCGGTTTATGCGATCGGCGCAGATCGACGGGTGGCCACCCGGTCATTTGATCTCGCCGGATCGCCACTTTTCGTGGCCGAAGGGATCTTCGCGGCCGAGATTGTCGAGGAGTGCCGACGCCGAGGGCTGCTCGCCGGGGCGTACGCGCTGCGCCGGCCGCGCGGTGCTACGTTCCTGCGCCGGCTGGCCCGCGACCTGTCCGAGCAGCGCAAGGCGCCTGGGGTGCTGGTCCGGCGCGGCGTGGCGCTGCTGCGGGCCGAGCCCGCGGTGCTGCGTCGGCAGACCGGGTTGGGTGCGGAGGCGGCCCGTGCCCGGGAGGTGCTGCGTCGGGTGGCCGGCCTGCTCGCTGGCCACCCGCACGGCTGAGCGGGATCAGGCCAGCAGTTCGGCATACGCCGGCTTGATCACCTCATCGATGATCCGCAGCCGCTCGTCGAACGGGATGAAGGCGCTCTTCATCGCGTTGATGGTGAACCACTGCAACTCCTTCCAGCCGTAGCCGAACGTCTCCACCAGCAGCGACATCTCCCGCGACATCGAGGTGCCGCTCATCAGCCGGTTGTCGGTGTTGACGGTGGCCCGGAACCGCAGGTCCCGCAGCAGGCCGATCGGGTGGTCGGCGATCGAGGCCACCGCTCCGGTCTGCACGTTCGACGAGGGGCACAGCTCCAGCGGGATCCGCTTGTCCCGCACGTACGCGGCCAGCCGGCCGAGCGAGCCGTCGGGGGCGATGTCGTCGACGATCCGGACCCCGTGGCCGAGCCGGTCCGCCCCGCACCACTGGATCGCCTGCCAGATCGACGGCAGACCGAACGCCTCGCCGGCGTGGATGGTGAAGTGGAAGTTCTCCCGTTGCAGGTATTCGAAGGCGTCGAGGTGCCGGGTGGGTGGGAAGCCCGCCTCGGCGCCGGCGATGTCGAAGCCGACCACCCCGGCGTCCCGGTGCCGCACGGCCAACTCCGCGATCTCCTGCGAGCGGGCGGCGTGGCGCATCGCGGTGAGCAGTGTGCCCACCCGGATGGTCAGGCCCGCCTCGACGGCCTGGGCGGTGCCCTCGGCGAACCCGGCGAGCACCGCCTCGACGACCTCGTCCAGGGTCAGATCCTGCTCCAGGTGCTGCTCCGGGGCGAAGCGCACCTCGGCGTAGACCACCCCGTCAGCGGCCAGGTCCAGTGCGCACTCGCGGGCGACCCGACGCAGCGCGGACGGGGTCTGCATGACCGCCACGGTGTGCGCGAACGTCTCGAGATAGCGCTCCAGGGACCCGGAGTTGGCGGCGTCCGCGAACCAGCGTCCGAGCGCCTCGGGATCGGTGGTGGGCAGTTCGTGGCCCACCTCCGCGGCCAGGTCGACGATCGTCGCCGGCCGTAGCCCGCCGTCCAGGTGGTCGTGCAGCAGCGCCTTCGGAACCTTGACAATGTCCTCGTACCGGATAGTTGCGACCATCCTCAGACCCTAGCCAGCGAGCTATCTGACCGGGGGTAGGAGGTCGCTCCAGGTCTCGACTCCGACCCGGATCGGGCCGAACTAGGCTGAACGGCATGGAAGCACCGCGGTGAGGGGCCGCCCGCGACACCGCTCGGCGGGGGCCTGACGTGGACCCACGCATCCTCGACCGGTTGCGCTGCCCGGTCTGCGGCGACCCGCTGGGGCAGGCCACCGACACGAGGGTGTTGCGCTGCCCGCGCCGACACAGCTTCGACATCGCGCGCCAGGGCTACGTCAACCTGCTCACCGGTCGGTCCCCACACGTCGGTGACACCGCCGAGATGGTCGCCGCCCGTGCGGATTTCCAGGCCGCCGGGCACTACGACGTCATCTCAGCCGCCCTCGCCGCCGCCGCGACGGAGGCCGTCGCCCGGCTCTACGCGTCACCCGCGACGCCCAGGGGACCTGCCCCGTCCACCCTTTGCTCTGCTTCAACCGACGCACCGGTTTCCGGACCGGACCGTCGCGTGGAGGTAAGCAGAGCAAAGGACGCAACGACAGGGGTACGGGTCGAACCGCCGACGCCCGACGTCGGGGCGTACCCCCTGGTGGTGGATGCCGGCGCCGGCACGGGCCGCTACCTCGGCGCGGTGCTGGCGGCGCTGCCGGACGCCGTGGGTCTGGCCCTGGACGTGTCCAAGCCGGCGCTGCGCCGCGCGGCCCGCGCGCACCCCCGGGCCGCCGCGGCGCTCGCCGACACCTGGCAGCGGCTGCCGCTCGCGGACGCCTCGACCGCCGTGCTGCTGAACGTCTTCGCCCCGCGTAACGGCCCGGAGTTCCACCGGGTGCTCGACCCGGCCGGCACCCTGCTGGTGGTCACACCCGACACCGACCACCTCGGCGAGCTGGTGGATGCCCTGGGCCTGCTGCGGGTCGATCCGGACAAGGCCGACCGGGTGACCGGCAGCCTGGGCGGCCACTTCACCACGGTCAGCTCGGCGGTGCACCGGGCGGAGCTGACCCTGACCCGGCCGGAGGTCGCCACCGTGGTGGGGATGGGTCCGAACGCGTGGCACACCGACCCGGACGTGCTCACCGCCCGGTTGGCCGCGCAGCCCGAGCCGGTCCGGGTGACCGTGGCGGTGCGGGTGGACGCGTACCGACCGCGCTGAGCTCAGGTGGAGAGGTCGACCTCTTCCCAGCCGGGCGGCTCGTCGTGGTACGGCCCGCGCAGGATCACCGCCCACTCCAGCGCCCAGCGTCGCTGCCCGATCGCGTTCGCGTCGATCAGGCCCGGCGCCCGCAGACCACCGCGCTCGGTCTCCAGGTACGCCCAGTCCAGGCAGTAGTGCAGGTCGAGCAGGGCGGCCGCGTCGGCGGGGTGCTGTGGCGCGGTGAGGATCCGGGACCGCCAGTGCGGGAACGTCTCCCCCTCGGCGATGTGCGGCAACCGCTCGACCAGGCGCTCGTCGACGGCGAGCGTCGGGTCGAGCTGCTTGCTCAACCCGAGCACCCAGGCCAGGGCGAAGAGCGCGTCGTGGTGCAGCACGAACGAGCGGTGGTCTCCCTTGCCGCCCATCACGAACTGCCACTCCGGCGGTGTGACCATCTCGACCAGGTGCGAACCGAGCAGCCAGCTCATCGCCGCCTCCGGGGGCATCCCGAAGCAGCGCGCCAGGATCAGGTGCAGCACGGCGATCCGCGCCTCGATCTCCACAGTGGGGCGCAGGTCGATCTCGTCACCCGGCTCCCAGACCAGCGGGAACTGGGCCGGCGGCAACGGCAGACCGAGCCGGGACAGCTCGTCCAGGCTCGCCTCGCGCACCTCGCGTGGGTCGGGAGCAGCAACGGTCACGGCGGGTCTTCCTGTCTGCTCGCGCCGGCTCAAGGCCGGTTGTCCCCCCTTGGCCTGCGACAATAGCGCCCCAAGGTGCCCGGCACCATGGCACCCCGACCACCGGTCCGGTCAGCCGATGCGCTCGATGACCAGCGGCGTCGCGGCCGGGGCGGTCGACGCGATCCGTACCGCGTCGGCGGCCTCGGCCAGCGCCGCCGGAATCCGCGTCGGGTCCTCGGCGCGCAGCTCGTAGAGGGGGTCACCGGCCCGTACCGGGTCACCCGGCCGCTTGTGCAACACCACACCGGCCGGCACGCTGACCGGGTCCTCCTTGCGCGCCCGACCCGCGCCGAGCCGCCATGCCGCAACCCCCATGGCGTACGCGTCGACGGCGGCGACGTGTCCGTCCCGCTCGGCCCGGACCACCTCGACCTCGTTGGCGGTCGGCATCGGCGCGTCCGGGTCGCCGCCCTGCGCTCGGATCATCGCCCGCCAGGAGTCCATCGCCCGGCCGTCGCGCAACGCGGCCGCCGGGTCGGCGTCCGGCAGGCCGGCCGCGTCGAGCATCTCCCGGGCCAGGGCGAGCGTCAGCTCCACCACGTCGGCGGGTCCACCACCGGCCAGCACCTCGACCGACTCGGTCACCTCCACCGCGTTGCCGATCGCCAGACCGAGCGGGGTGGACATGTCGGTGAGCAGGGCGACGGTCCGCACGCCGTGCGCGCCACCCAGTTCCACCATCGTGCGGGCCAGCTCGCGGGCCTGGTCGACGGACTTCATGAACGCGCCCGAGCCGACCTTGACGTCGAGGACCAACGCGCCGGTGCCCTCCGCGATCTTCTTGCTCATGATCGAGCTGGCGATCAGCGGGATCGCCTCCACGGTGCCGGTCACGTCGCGCAGCGCGTACAGCTTGCGGTCGGCGGGGGCGAGCCCCGCGCCGGCCGCGCAGATCACCGCGCCGACCTCGTCGAGCTGGGCGATGAACTCGTCGTTGCTCACCGTGGCCCGCCAGCCCGGGATGGACTCCAACTTGTCGAGCGTGCCGCCGGTGTGCCCGAGCCCTCGGCCGCTCAACTGCGGTACGGCCGCGCCACACGCCGCCACCAACGGGGTGAGCGGCAGCGTGATCTTGTCGCCCACGCCGCCGGTGGAGTGCTTGTCGACAGTCGGCCGGCGTACCGCCGACAGGTCCAGCCGCTCACCGCTGGCGATCATCGCGGCGGTCCACCGGGCGATCTCCGGCCCGGTCATGCCGTTGAGCAGGATCGCCATCGCCAGCGCCGACATCTGCTCGTCGGCGACAACCCCCCGGGTGTACGCGTCGACCACCCAGTCGATCTGCGCGTCCGACAGGACCCCGCCATCCCGCTTGACCCGAATAACGTCAACAGCAGCAAAACCACTCACTTTGTAGTTCCTTCTCACGTCGTCGTGCAGATCCAGACCGGCGGCCCCCGCCCCCGAGCTCAACCCCACCGAACCGGGATCTCCAAAGGCGGCTCACCCTCGCCAGCCCAGAAGATCGTGCCGGTCGCGTCGACCACCACCACACGCGGTGTCCGGGCCAGGCCCCAGGTGATCGCCTCGGCCGGCTCGTCCCAGCTCGGCGCCTCCTCCAGCACACCGGTCTCGGCACCGACGTCGTCGCCGGCCGACCGCTCCCAGTACGCCGTCCAGACCTGTTGCCCGGCGGACATGTCCGGATGCACGAAGACGGTGCCGCGCCCACGCCAGGCGGCCAGCCGCTCCGGGACCACCGGCACCGGCGTCTCCCCGGTGACGGCCTCCAGGTCCTCCACACCGAAGGCGTGCGGCAGCAGCTCGGCCATCCGCAGCGGGCGGGTCTTGCTCTCGATCAGGCACTCCGGCCCACCGTGCTCCCAGAGCAGCTGCCGGCAGCGACCGCACGGCATCAGCGGCTCACCTGTCGCGTCGACGCAGGACAGCGCGACGAGTCGACCGCCACCGGTGGCGTGCAGGCTGGAGACCACCCCGCACTCGGCGCAGAGGGTCACGCCGTACGCGGCGTTCTCCACGTTGCAGCCGACCACCACGCGGCCGTCGTCGACCAGCGCGGCCGCGCCGACCGGGAACGTCGAGTACGGCGCGTACGCGTGCCGCATCGCGTCGGTGGCGGCGGCGCGCAGCCGCGCCCAGTCAATGTCGGTCATGCCATCCATTCTGCCCAAGCGGCCCAGGTCAGGAGCGGGCAGGGCCGGCTGTACGGGCACCCTTCGGAAACTCGGCCGCGCCACCGCACCCGCTCCTGTGATCAGGTGATGAAAAGTAGGTCAGAGAGACCCCTGACACCTACTTTTCATTACCCGATCGTGGGACAGGAGACGTGTCCCTGCGGCGATCGGTGCACTTCTGCGACCTTCTGCCCTCACCGGTCCTCGGTGATCGACCCAGGCCCTGCATGTTGTCCTCGAACTCCGCCTTCAGCCGCAGCCGAGCGTCGGCGCAGGGCAAGGGCTGGCCGTCCGCTCGGCAGAAGGCGATCGGCTACTCGGCATCCCATGTCAGCTCGGTGGAGACCGGCGGACGCCCGCCTACGAGCGAATACGTTCGGGCTGTAGATCGAGTGCACGATCCGCTTCGCGACGACAACGCGGGCGGCCGGTTTACGCGAATGCTCAGGGAACTGTCCAAGGTGGACCCCGAGTGGCTACGTGAGTGGATCAAGTGGGAGCAGGAGGCCACCCTCCTGCGCTGGTACGAGCCGGCGTGGATGCCGGGCCTGCTCCAGACCGAGGCGTACGCGCGCGCGACACTGGCGCACAACCTGCTCAGTCAGGACGAGATCGAGCAGCGCGTCGCCTCTCGACTGGGCCGCCAAGCGATCGTCGTTGGCGACCGGCCAGCCCAACTCGTCGCAGTGATCGACGTGATGGTGCTGCGCCGGCCGATCGTGGGTCGTCCGGACGTCATGCCCGAACAGCTCGCCCACCTGACGAAGATGGCCCAACTGCCGCACGTGCAAATACTCGTGGTGACCCAGGATGCCGGCCTCTACCCTGGATTGCAGGGCGGGTTCATCCTGGCTACCCAGCCTGATGGCGCGGTGGTCGCTCACCTTGATCACCAGGTGCGAGCACAGGTAGTCAGCAGTGCCGATGACCTTGCTAGCCTCCAGGCGACGTGGGAGGTGGTCAGAGGCGAAGCGCTCTCCCGTAGGCAGTCACTCGAGCTGATCAAGGAAGCGGCGCAAACATGGACATGACCGGTGCCCGCTGGCACAAGTCGACTCGCTCCGGCTCCAATGGCGGGTCGTGCGTAGAGGTGGCCGACAACCTGCTCGACGTCGTGCTCGTGCGCGACACCAAGGACCGCGATGGCGGCGTCCTTCACTTCAACCCGCAGACGTGGCAGTCGTTCGTCGACCTGGCCAAGCAGATCGGGCCGCTCGGCTGACCCTGCAACGACAGCAGCGGACGCTCGATGGTGGCCTTCGTTGCGTCTGCACAGCCGTATTCACGATGCGCCACGTCTGGGCGTACTCCTCGGAGGGTCTGGATGGATGCGGGGGCGTGCCCGGCGAGGAGGCCGGCCGGGCACGGCTCCGGGGTCAGCCCTTGATGTACGGCTTGCCGTCGGCGGCTGGTGCCCGGACCCGGCCGACCAGCCCGGCGACCGCCAGGATGGTCGCCAGGTAGGGCAGCATGGCCAGGAACTGGCTGGGGATCGAGCTGCTGATCGCGCCCAGGTAGGTGGCGAGCTGGTCGGCGAACCCGAAGAAGAGCGCGGCGAGCAGCGCGCCGGTCGGGTTCCACCGGCCGAAGATCAGCGCGGCCAGGGCGATGAAGCCCTTGCCGCCGATCATGTTCTTCGTGAACGAGTAGAGCGCCAGCGTGTAGGAGGCCCCGCCGATGCCGGCGACCACCCCGGCCAGCAGCACGTTGCGGTAGCGCACCCGCAGCACCTTGACGCCGAGCGTGTCCGCGGCGATCGGGTGTTCGCCGACCGAGCGGGTCCGCAGCCCCCACCGGGTCCGGAACAACCCGATGTGGATCACCAGCACCAGCAGCAGCCCGAGGTAGAGGAAGATGTTGCCGCGGAACAGCGCCGGCCCGAGCACCGGGATGTCCTTCAGCAGCGGGATCTCCCAGTTGCTGAAGCGGGGCGCGCTGTTGTATTTCGCCGCGTCGGTCTGCATCAGCCGCTCGTAGAGGAAGCCGGTGACGCCGACCGCCAGCAGGTTCAGCACGATGCCCATGACCACCTGGTCGACCAGGTAGCGGATCGCGAAGACGGCCAGCAGCAGCGAGATGAACGCGCCGCCGATGGCGGCGGCGACCAGGCCCACCCAGACGCTGCCGGAGATGCTGCCGAAGAGCGCGCCGCTGAAGGCGCCCATCAGCAACTGGCCCTCGATGGCAACGTTGACCACACCTGAGCGTTCGCAGAGCACCCCGGCGAGCGCCCCGAAGATCAACGGCAGGGCCAGGATGAACGTGCCCCGGATGATGTTGACCAGCGGCATGAAGTTCTGCCCGGCCGGCGCGGCGGAGACCTGCCAGCAGAGGAACGAGAGCACGAAGCCGACCAGCCCGACGCCGAGCACCGGGAGGAACCACCGCTTCGGCACCCCGGCGAGCAGCGCCGCGCCGGCGGCGATCGCGATGATCCCGAACAGGATCGCGCCGATCGTGCCGTTGATCTCCAGTGCGGCGCCGGCCGCGTCGTCGCTGAGGGTGAATCGTGCCTGCTGGTCGGTGGCGAGCGCGCCGAAGAGCACCGCGGCCAGCAGGCCGAGCCCCAGCAGCGTGAGGCCGACCTTGCGGCTCCGCGTCCAGAAGCCCTCGTCGACCGGGGCGACCGCGATGTCGGGGACAGCCATGGTGGACATGAGTTACCAGCCCTTCGCCAGGCTCGTCTGCAACCGGGCGGCGCGCGCGGCCCGGAGCTGGAAGATCGCCTTCACCAGGGCCGGCGCGGCGATGAAGATGACGATCAGCGCCTGGAGCACGGTCACCAGCTCCAGCGAGATCCCGGAGTACGACTGCATCCGGTTGCCGCCGGCCTGCAACGCCCCGAACAGCAACGCGGCCAGCAGCACCCCCCAGGGCTTCACCCGCCCCAGCAACGCCACCAGGATGCCGTCGAAGCCGATCTGCGCGACCACCAGCGGGGTCAACGCGCTGGCGGTCGAGCCCAGCACCATGTTCGAGCCGCCCAGGCCCGCCAGGATGCCGGCGAAGACCATGATCAGGATGTACGTCCGCGTGACGCTGATGCCCGCGGTGCGGGCGGCGTCCGGGTTGGCGCCGACCGCCCGCAGCTCGAAGCCGAGCGTCGAACGGTTCAACAGCCAGGCGACCGCCCAGGTGGCCAGCACGGCGAGCAGGATGCCGGCGTGCACCCGCAGGTTGTCGCCGAGCAGTCGGGGCAGCTGGGCGGAGGTGTCCACCGCCTTGCTGATCGCGTCGGTGCGGGTCGGGTCCTGCACGCCGTTCTGCACGATCAACCAGGTGAGGAAGTACGTGGCGACGTAGTTGAGCATGATCGTGTTGATCACCTCGTGCGCGCCGGCACGGGCCTTGAGGATGCCGGGGATGAAACCCCAGATCGCTCCGCCCAGAGCGCCGGCCAGCACCGCCACCAGCAGGTGCAGGCCGGGCGGCAGGGGCAGCAGGAAGCCGGCCAGGGCCGCCATGATCACGCCGATGGTGGCCTGACCCTGGGCGCCGATGTTGAACAGGCCGCCCCGGAAGGCCAGCGCCACCGACAGGCCGGTGAAGACGAGCGGCGCGGCGTAGGTGAGCGTCTCCGAGATCGGCGCGAGCACGGCCTGCCAGCTTCCCGTGCCGTTCACCCAGCCGGAGAACGCCTCGGGGTCGAAGACCGAGCCCTTGAACAGGTTCGCGTACGCCTCGCTGACAAGCGTCCAGCTGGAGTTGATCGCGTCGGACGGTCGGGAGGTGATGTACGAGTACGTGGACAGCACCGCCGGATCAGAAATGATCATCAGCACGGCGCCGACCACGATCGCCAGCACCAGCGACAGCAGGGTCACCGTGAAGGTGTTGGCCGCCCAGAGGTTGTCCATGAACAACCGGCCCAGACTCGGCTTCTGCTCCGGCTCCGGCGTGGACGCCGAGCCGCCCGGCTCGGTCGCCACCTCGGCCCGTTCGGTGTTGCCGAGCGTGTTCTGCGCGGCCTGCGCCTCGCTCGCCGGCTCCTTGTCCGGCGAGCCGGGCTGCGGGGTTGGGGGGTTGGTCATGCCTCGTCCTCGCTCGCGGAACCTGGGTCGCTCGCCGGGCTCCCGTCGGTGGCCGGCCCGTCGCTGGGCACGGCGTCCGGGTCGCGCTCGTGGGCCGCGTCCGGGCTGATGCCGGCCATCAGCAGGCCAATCTCCTCGCGCGGGGTGTCCGGGCCGACGATCCCGATGATCCGACCGCGGTACATGACCGCGATCCGGTCGGCCAGCCCGATCACCTCGTCGAGCTCGCTGGACACCACCATGACGGCGGTGCCGATGTCCCGCTCGCGGATGATCTGGCTGTGGATGAACTCGATCGACCCGACGTCGACGCCACGGGTCGGCTGGGCGGCGATGAACAGCTTCAGTGGCCGGGACAACTCCCGGGCCACGATCACCTTCTGCTGGTTGCCGCCGGAGAGGGTGCCCACCGCCGCGTCGGCCGATGAGGTACGGACGTCGAACTGCTCGATCCGCTCCTTCGCCGAGGCGGCGATCGCCTCCGGCTTCAGCGCGAGCCCGGCACCGAACGGCGGCCGGTCGTAGATGTCCAGCACCAGGTTCTCCGCGACGCTGAACTCCTTGACCAGGCCGTCCACGCTGCGGTCCTCGGGCACGTAGCCGACGCCCGCGCGGAGCACCTTCTTGGGCTTCCAGCCGTCGATCCGGTCCCCGACCAGGCTGACCGTGCCGGCGAGCACCGGGCGTAGACCCATGATCGCCTCGATCAGCTCGGTCTGACCGTTGCCCTGTACGCCCGCCACGCCGAGCACCTCACCGGCGCGCACGGTCAGGTCGATGCCGTCGACCGCACGGATCTGCCGGTCGTCGTCGACGACGAGCCCGGCCACCTCCAGCACGGGCTCACCGGGAGTCGCCGGGGCCTTGTCCACGGTCAGCCGGACGTTGCGCCCGACCATCAGGGCCGCCAGCTCGTCCCGGCTGGCCTCCGGCGAGGCGGTGCCCACGGTCTTTCCGCGTCGGATCACGGTGATCCGGTCGGCGATGGCCTTGACCTCGCCCAGCTTGTGGGTGATGAAGACGATCGACTTGCCGGCCGCCTTGAGCGACCGCATGACCGTCAACAGTTCCTCGGTCTCCTGCGGCGTGAGCACGGCGGTCGGCTCGTCCAGGATGAGCAGGTCGACGTCGCGGGTGAGCGCCTTGACGATCTCGACACGCTGCTGGATGCCGACCGGCAGGTCCTCGATCACCGCGTCCGGGTCGACCCGCAGGTTGTAGCGCTCGGACACCTCGGTGACCTCGCGCCGGGCGCGGCGGCGGTCCAGGAAGCCGGCGATGCCGCCCCGGGTCTGCTCGGCGCCGAGCATGATGTTTTCGGCGACGGTGAAGACCGGCACCAGCATGAAGTGCTGGTGCACCATGCCGATCCCGGCGCCGATCGCGTCGGACGGGCCCTTCAGCTTCAACGGCTTGCCGTCGACCAGGATCTCGCCCTCGTCGGGCTGGTAGAGCCCGTAGAGCACGTTCATCAGTGTCGACTTGCCCGCGCCGTTCTCGCCGAGCAGGGCGTGGATCTCTCCAGGCTCCACCGTCAGGTCGATGTGGTCGTTGGCGACCAGATCACCGAACCGCTTGGTGATGCCGCGCAGTTCGAGTCTCAGCGCAACCTCCTGGAGTGCGAGCGATGGTGCAGCCTAGCTGCCGTCGACCCGACCGGAGCGGCCGGTTGACGTGGTGCGCGATCGGCCGCTCCGACCCCACGGTCACCCGCGGGGCCAGAGCGGCCGGTCGGTCGTACCTGTTCCCCCGCCGACCCCCCGATGATCTCACCGGAGGGGCCGGCTGGTCGTCACTTGGTCGGCTGGGCCTTCGAGGTGACGGTGATGGTGCCGGCGGCGATGTCCGCCTTGATCTTCTCAACCTCGGCCTTCAGCTCGGCCGGAACCTTGCTGTCGAAGTCGTGGTACGGAGCGATCGAGACACCGTTGTTGGCCAGGGTGCCGACGAAGCCCGGCTTGGCCGGCAGCTTGTCACCGGCGGCGGCCTTGACCACGGCCTCCTTGACGGCTTCCGGGATGTTCTTGACGACCGTGGTGATGATCGCCGAGCAGTCCGGGGTGCTCTGGCAGCCGTCGACGTCCACCCAGATGGTGCTGTACTTGCCGCCCGAGGCCTTGGCCGCGGCGGTGGTGCCGAGGCCGGAGCCGCCGGCGACCGGCATGATGATGTCCGCGCCCTGGGCGACCAGCGCGTCGGAGACCTTCTTGCCCTCGTCCTGCTTGGCGAAGTCGTTGGTGAAGGAACCCTTCTGGGTCTCCTTGCTCCAACCCAGCGCCTGGACGTTCTTCTTCTTGGTGGTGTTGAAGTACGCCACGCCGTCGACGAAGCCGTCCATGAAGATGGTGACCGGCGGGATCGGCAGGGCGCCGTAGGTGGCCACCTTGCCGGTCTTGGTCATCCCGGCGGCCAGGTAACCGGCCTGGAAGGCGGCCTGGGCGGTGTCGAACTGCATCGGGTAGACGTTGGCGTCCCCCGGGTTCGCGTCGACGATGCCGAACTCCTGGTTCGGGTTCGCCTTGGCGATCTTCGAGGTGGCGTTCTGCATCAGGCCACCGACCGCCAGGATGAAGTCGCACTTCTGGTTGACGTACTGCGTCAGGTTCGGCTCGTAGTCGGCCTCGGCCTTCGACGCGACGAACTTGATGTCGATGTTGTCGTTGGCGGCCTTGGCGTCCTTCAGACCCTGCCAGGCCGAGGCGTTGAACGACTTGTCGTCGATGCCGCCGACGTCGGTCACCATGCAGGCGCTGAACTTCTTGGCGCCACTGCCGGCGTTGTTGTCATCCTTGGGGGCCTCGCCACAAGCGGCGGCGGTGAGCGCGAGCCCACCCACCGCGACGATCGAGGCGATCCGCATCCCACGCACCGAGCGCAAGACGTCTCCTTCCCATTGCTCACCGCGCCTAGTGCGGTGGCAGCCCATCAGCCGACCTGCGGTGTGCCGCCGGCTGTCCCACGTTACGGACGGGAGCGTACGCCCGCGCCCACCCACCGGCCGACAATCGTGCACGACTGTTGAGCGCCTGTTACCCGGGTGTAACCCTTGCGTGGGGCACATCACTCCTGGTGCTGGTAACGGCGTGTCCAGGCGTCCGTAACGTCCGTTTCCCCGGGGCGGCGGCCCCCCTCGGACGTTACCGCCAAAAGACCGCGACCGCCGCGTTGACCAGGGTCAGACCGACGATCGCGAGGAAATGACCACGGTTTACCACGTCTCGCTTCCGCGAGAAGAAGACCATGACGAAGATCAGCAACGCGATGACCAACTTCGTCACAAGTTTCGCGGGTGCCGGCTCGTCGCCGTCGCGCAGCGGCGCGGAGAGGCCGAGCCCGGTCAGCAACTGGATCACCGCCCCCCAGAGCATGGCCGGGTTGATCCGGATCCGGCCACTGAGGTATTGGGCGATCGAGCCGCCGAGCAGCAGGGCGAAGCCGATCAGATGGACATAGAGGAGGATGAGTCGCAGCGCTTCCACGCCGCCATCCTCCCCTGTCAACGACCATTTGTAGTAGGGGGGTCGACGGTCGGCGTGCCGCCTGCGGAGCGACCTCGACGTTCAGCACCTCGTCGCAACCGTCGACTCGTCGCCCACCGGGCGGCGGACGACACCATCATCTGTAGCGCGCCTCGGCCGAGCGCCAACGGCAGGAGACCCCCGGGTGTCGAAGGTCGACCCGAACAGAAATCCGCCGTCTGCGCAGATCGGATTGGCCCGAGTGGAATGCGGTACAACGATCACGGCATCGACGGCGTCAACACCGACTCGACACAAATTCAGATCTGCTGCACACGTCACCAAAGAAGCCAAATTTGCCAGAAAAACAGCGGGCGAACTGAGCCGTTTGGTGACTCAGTTCGCCCGCGCAAATTAGACTTCGATAATTACTGCGGACTACCGGTGTTCGGTCGTGGTGAGGCCACTGTAATAGAGCGACGGATCGCTCGCCCTCGAGTAGTTGCCCGAGTTGTACTTCACCCAGTTACCGAACCGCCAGGAGCATCCGCGCTGGTTGCAGAATTCTCCAGCGATCCGGAACTCCGTCTTCCCGCTCCTGGTGCCATCACACTTATAGCTAACCCATTGAGCCCCTGAGTCACCCTCGCAAACAAGAGTGAGGGGTGCGGCTTGAGCAGAGCTGACCGGTGCCAAGAATAGGCCTCCGGCGATAATAGCGGCAGCCGAAAAGGCGCGCACAAGGCGAATGTTCATCGATCTCCCCGTCAATCTAAGGAACATTGCTCGCATCGGCCGCTGCGATGGATCGAAACTATCAGCCTCGCGCGAAGGGGTCAACGCATGCCGATGTGTGCGGCCGAGTAAAGGGGGGCCTCAACTCGAAGGTGCCAGGCCACCAACGACAGGGCCGTATCGTGCAGCGCACTCGGTGGCACCGGTCAGCGGCAGGCACCGGATCGTCGCCCCCCTCCGCATGAACAGTCTGCAAGAGATTGCGAAGGATGGAAGATTTTGCAGAGCGCCCGGCAAGAACTTGCCGGTGGACTAAAGTGCCGCCATGCGCGCTCGACTGTCCGACATCGCCCAGCAGGCCGAAGTCAGCGAGGCCACGGTGTCGCGGGTGCTCAACGACCGCCCCGGAGTGGCACCGGAGACCCGGCAGGCCGTCCTCACCGCACTGGACGTGCTCGGCTACGAGCGCCCGGCCCGGCTGCGCAAGCGCAGCGCCGGGCTGGTCGGCCTGGTGGTGCCGGAGCTGGACAACCCGATCTTCCCCGCCTTCGCCCAGGTCATCGAGTCGACCCTGGCGCAGAGCGGGTTCACCCCGGTGCTCTGCACCCAGACCGCCGGGGGCGTGACCGAGGACGAGTACGTGGAGATGCTGCTGGACCGGCAGGTCTCCGGAATCGTCTTCGTCTCCGGTCTGCACGCCGACACCGCCGCCAACCACGACCGCTACCGGGCGTTGCTCGCCCGGCCCCTGCCGGTCGTGATGATCAACGGGCACGTGCCGGACATCGGCGCCCCCTTCGTCTCCTGTGACGACCGGGAGGCCGCCGAGTTGGCCGTCGCCCACCTGGTCGCGCTCGGGCACCGACGGATCGGCCTGATCACCGGCCCGGACCGGTTTGTCCCGGTGCAGCGCAAGGTGTCCGGCTGGCGCTCGGCGATGACCCGACTCGCCGGTGTGGCGGAGGCCAGCCTCGGCCCACTTGCCGAGCTGTCGCTGTTCGGTGTGGAGGGTGGCGAGGCGGCGGCCGGCCGGCTGCTCGACCGCGGCGTCACAGGCATGGTCTGCGGCTCCGACCTGATGGCGCTCGGCGCGATCCGGGCGGCCCGCCAACGCGGCCTCCGGGTGCCCGACGACGTATCCGTGGTCGGCTACGACGACTCGCCGCTGATGGCGTTCACCGACCCGCCGTTGACCACCATGCGGCAGCCGGTCACCGCGATGGCGGTGGCCGCCGTCCGCGCCCTGGTGGACGAGATCAACGGGTACGGCGCTCCGCACTCGGAGTACCTCTTCCGCCCGGAGCTGGTGGTGCGCGGTTCCACCGCGGTCGTACCGAGCGCCGCACGTCTGCCTTACGCAAGATCTGCTTGACTCTTGCAGCTTCCGGGCGGCATATTGCTCCGATGATCAGCACCGCCACCCCGCCCCACACCGATGATCTCTACTGGTGGCGCTCCGCGGTCGTCTACCAGGTGTACGTCCGCAGCTTCGCCGACAGCGACGGCGACGGCACCGGCGATCTCCAGGGCATTCGGCAACGCCTGCCGTACCTGCGCGACCTCGGGGTGGACGCGCTCTGGCTGACCCCCTTCTACACCTCCCCGATGATCGACGGCGGGTACGACGTCGCCGACTACCGGGACGTCGACCCGATGTTCGGCACCCTCGCCGACTTCGACGCGATGATCACCGACGCGCACGCCCTCGGACTGCGGATCATCGTCGACCTGGTGCCCAACCACACCTCCCACGCGCACCCGTGGTTCACCGCCGCCCTCGCCGCCGGCCCCGGCTCGCCGGAGCGGACCCGCTACCTCTTCGCCGAGGGCCGGGGCGCACACGGCGAACTGCCCCCGAACGACTGGGAGAGCATCTTCGGCGGCCCCGCCTGGTCCCGGGTCGCGGACGGCCAGTGGTACCTGCACCTGTTCGACCCCGCCCAGCCGGACCTGAACTGGCGTCACCCGGAGGTCCGCGCCGAATTCGAGGACGTGCTGCGGTTCTGGCTGGACCGGGGCGTGGACGGATTCCGCGTCGACGTGGCGCACGGCATGATCAAGGCCGAGGGGCTGCCGGACGTCGGCTTCAGCACGACGACCACCGGCCAGCGCCAGGTCGAGCTGCTCGGCAAGGGCCGGCTCCCCTACTTCGACCAGGACGAGGTGCACGAGATCTACCGTGCCTGGCGACCCATCCTGGACAGCTACCCCGGGGGTCGGATGGCGGTCGCCGAGGCGTGGGCCGAGACGCCCCAGCGCCTGGCGCGCTACATCGGTCCGAACGAGTTGCACCAGGCGTTCAGCTTCGACTTCCTCGACGCCACCTGGTCGGCCGACTCGTTCCGCAAGGTGATCGACACGGCACTGGCCGAGGCGAGCGTGGTCGGGGCACCGACCACCTGGGTGCTGTCCAACCACGACAAGCAGCGGCACGTCACCCGCTACGGCGACGGCGTCGAAGGGCTGCGCCGGGCCCGCGCCGCCAGCCTGCTGATGCTGGCCCTGCCCGGCTGCGCCTACCTGTACCAGGGCGAGGAACTGGGCCTGCCGGAGGTCCTCGACCTCCCGGACGAGCTGCGCCAGGACCCGGCGTTCCTGCGCACCGGCGAGAGCCGCGACGGCTGCCGGGTGCCCATCCCGTGGAGCGGCGAGCTGGCCCCGTACGGCTTCGGCCCGGACGGCAGCGAGCTGAGCTGGCTGCCCGCCCCGGCAACCTGGCGCGCCCTGTCCGTGAGCGCGCAGACCGGCGTGCCCGGCTCGACGTTGGAGCTGTACCGGGCCGCGCTGCGGATCCGCCACCAGCACCCGGCGTTGGCCGACGAGGCCGACGGGATCACCTGGCTGGAGAGCGAGCCGGGAGTGCTGGCCTTCGCCCGCACCGTCGGCGACGACACACTGATCTGCGTGGTAAACCTCAGCGGCACACCGGTCAAGATCGACGGGTACGGTCAGCCGCTCGTCGCCAGCGACGCGCTCACCGGACCGGGCGGCGACCACCTGCTGCCGATTGACTCGGCTGCCTGGTTACAACGGCGCTGATCGGGTAACAACCACTCGACCTGGTCGTTCGTTGTGCCCCGCGCCGACGGGCGGCTGGGCTACCGACCCCTTGTGGTGGGGGGTGAGGTGTCACCGGCGCCACGCGGAGTTCGCTCCGCGTGGCGCCGGTGTCCGTGCGCCGCCGGTGGTGTGGCGCGCAACCGTCGTGGGTACCGCATCGGGCACCGTCACTACGGAGGTGACCGATGAGGGTACGGATCGCGCAGTGCACGCTCGACGTCGAGGATCTGGACGTGATGGTCGCGTTCTGGTCCGCGGCGCTCGGCTACGAGGTCGAACAGGGCGACGACGGCAGCGCCCTGCTCTGGCCGCCGGAGCAGACGCCGGGCGCCGCGCCCACCGTGTGGTTGCAGGGCTCGGGCACCGCCAAGCGGGGCAAGAACCGGCTGCATCTCGACCTGGTCGCGGACGCGGACCCCGAGACCGAGGTACGACGGCTGCTGAGCCTCGGTGCACGGCACGTCGACGTCGGGCAGACCGGGACCGAAGGGTTCACCGTGCTCGCCGACCCGGAGGGCAACGAGTTCTGCGTGCTGGACGGTCCGCCGACCCGCTGACGGCCCCGCAGTCACTTCGCGGTGAGCAGCGCCGCGATCCGGGTGAAACCGTCGCGGACCTCGGCCTCGTCCGGCGGCTCGGCGGGCGCACCGTGACCGGCCTCGTCGGCGGCGGCGTCCAACTCCTCGTCGATCACGTCCTCGAAGTCGCCGTACAGATCGGCGCCCTCGACCTGGCGGGCCTCGTCCTCGGCGGCGACCTGCGCGGCGGCGATCTCACTGCGGATCTCGTCGGCGGACAGCGCCGGCAGCAACGGCTCCACCACCGCCATCAGTTGCTCCTCGGCCACCACCGCCTCGGCCAGCGCCAACGCGTGCGGCCGCTCGTACGGCCCGCAGACCACCGGCTCCCACTCGTCGAGGTCACCGAGCGGACCGAAGGTGATGATCCAGGGCAGCCCGAGGAGCGGCGAGTCGGCCGGCAGGTCCAGTGTCATGAGTGCGCCCACCGGCTCATCATGGTCCGCGAACGCGAGCGTCGGCGGCTTTCGGCTCAGTTTCCGCCCGTCCGGTGGGCGGTCGGCGACGGTCAGCCGGCCTGACGAGGTGTCACGCGGAATCAGCGTGCGAACAACTTGAGTGCGAAGGTCGTGTCGGAGTTGTGGACGGCCTGCAGTTCGTAGCCGGAGGTCCGCCGGGACTCAAGATTCGGGACGGAGAAATCCACGCCGATCAGCCAGTCGAGCACTACGCTGCGCTCCTTCGCCGCGAGCGCCGGGCCGATGCAACCGTCGACCAGCGTCTGCAGCAACGGCCGCCGCACGGCATCACGCAGCTTCACGCGGCAGAGGATCTGGGCCACCTCGTCGCGGCGGTCCTTCGAGGGCTGACCGACCGCCGCCGACAGTTGGCCCTGCTTGCCTGGCAGGGTCACCCGGATGATGTGCAGCGCGCCGTCCACCGTGACCGGGACCGGCCACCGCTTCGCCCAGGCATCCGTGACCTTGTCCAGTGTCAAGCCGGGGAAGACCTCGAACACTTTGGTGGGGGCGACGGTCGGGGCCCGACCGGGCAGCGGTTCGCCCAAGACGTCCAGCGGACTAGCGAAGCGTGTCGGGGGTCCGTCCGTGTCTCGCGGCACCACGACGGCCGCCAGCGCACCCAGCACCAGCACCAGGGCAGGCACCGCCAGCAGGAGCCATCTTCTCGGCGTCGTCCTGCGGTCCACCGGAACTAATCCGGCATCCCGTCCGGTCTCGTTCACTGGGCTCCCCGTGTCATTGCTCAAGCGGCAGCAGCGCCACCACTCGCCGCAGGCGGCGATGAACGCTACCCAGAGGTGGCACAGGGGTCAATATCGGCCCCGGCCCGGAGGCGCCCGGCCAACGGCGAGATCTGCTGGTGGCACGGAAACGCGAGCTTCGGCGACGGAGCGTCTCTCCGTCCTCGTCTCAGTCGTGCCGGGTGGCGTCGACGGCAGCGCGGACGAGAGCGACAGCACGGTCCGGGGGGACAGCCAGCCGCCGTGCCTCGGCGGCGTACTCGACGGCAACCCGGTGTAGCCGGTCGACGGCGTCGTCCCGGCCGGGGGCGACGAACGTGCCGTTGCGTCCCCGGGTCTCCAACAGTCCCGCCGCCTCCAACTCCCGGTACGCCCGAGCCACCGTGTTCGCGGCCAGCCCGAGGTCGGCGGCGAGCTGCCGGACGGTGGGCAGTCGACACCCGACCGGCAGCCGACCGTCGCCGACCATCTCGGCGAGTTGCCCCCTGACCTGCTCGTACGGGGGCACCGACGAGTCCGCGTCGACCGAGATCAGCATCTGTACACCTTCCGTCCTCAGCTCGCACCGCCTGGCGTACCGGGATCGGTGTCGTCGTCGACCACACCCGCCGGGGCGGCGGCCTCCGCCAGGTCCACGACCCGCCCGTTCCTGCTGGTGGCGAGGAGCGCGGCACCGAAGAGCACCAGTTGGTTGAGCAGATAGAGGTAGAGCAGCAGACCGACGGCGCCGGCCACCACCGTGTACGCCGGATTCCGCTCGGTACGCACCACGTAGTACCGCCCCACCGTGTTCAACAGGGTGATCCCGACGGCCACCAACAGCACCACCGGGCGCAGCCGGGACCGGCTCATCCGCAGCCGGGGCACCGCGAGGAGCAACGCGGTGGCGAGGACCGCGTTGACGAGCACGCTGAGCACCGCGCTGATCGTGGTGAGACCCACCGACCCGGTGCTGCGCAGCAGGAAACGCAGAAACGACTCCAGCGCGTCCACCGCCGCGACCGAGAGGCCGAGCAGCACGAAGATGCCGATCATCACGCCCAGGTCGACCAACCGCCGCATCACCAGATTGCCTGGCTGCTGGTTGAGGTCGTACATCAGCCGCTGCGAGGACCGGATGGCCTCCACCCAGCCGATGCCGGTGAAGACCAGGATGACCAGGCCGACCACACCGACCGTGCCGCTGGAGTTGGCGATCTGATCGGCGTCCAGGAAGGGCAGGTTCTCCTTGAGGAAGTCGGCCGCCGCCGCGCTGACGTCGTCGTTGTCCTCCAGGATCGCACCGAAGATGGAGAACGCGACAAGGGCGAGGGCGAACACCGCGAAGAAGCCGTAGTAGGCGATCGCGGCGGCCAGCCGCCCGGCCAGCACCTCGCCGTACAGGGTGCCGGCGCGCCACACGTGATCGAAGAGCCCCGACCGGTGGCGCGCGGCGCTCACCCAGCGGTCGATGCCCGCTTCGATCCAGCCGATCACGTTCACGCGATCATCCTCGCCGATCTCCCACCGCCGTAGTGGCAACCGGCTTCCGATGCGCACCGACCGGCGCGTCGCCGACGGTTCAGGTGCCGAGGCGGAAGTCCCGACGCGGCTGCCACCGGGCCTCCCCGCTGTGCGAGAAGAGGGTGAACGCGTCGACCTCGAACATCGCGGAGAAGTCGGCCAGATCCTCGTACACCCGGTCCAGTGTCTCCGGTGCCACGTCCTGCGCCACGGTGACGTGCGGATGGTACGGGAAGCGGGCCTTGCGGTGTAGGTCCGGCGTCGAGGTGATGGCGGCGGCCAGCAACTCACACTCGCTGATGCCGGCGGCCACCGCGACGAACACCACCTGGGTGACCGGACGGAACGTACCGGTGCCCCGCAGGTGCAGCGCGAACGGCAGGTGCGTGGCGGCGACGGCGGCCAGGTGCCGCTCTACGGCGGGCAGGCTCGTCGTCCGGATCTCGGTCGGCCCGAGCAACGTCACGTGCGCGGGCACCGCGAGTGGGTCGCCGGCCTCGACCCGGCGCCGGGTGAGCTGGGCCCCCCAGGGCTCGGGAATGTCCACCGCGATGCCGATCTGGATGGTGTCGCCGGTCGGCGGCACCCCGCCACTGCGATCCACGCTTCGCGCCGCCCCTCCGGCCACCGACCCGTTCATCTGTCCCGCGGAGCTACTCGCCGCGCACGGGCGGGAAGAACCCGACCCGCTCGTACGTGGACCTTAGGGTCTCCGCCGCCACCGCGCGGGCCTTCTCCGCGCCGGCGGCGAGCAGCTTGTCCAACTGCGCCGGGTCGTCGAGGTAGGCGCGGGTGCGCTCCTGGACCGGACGGACGAACTCCGCCACCACCTCGGCCAACTCCTTCTTCAGGTCGCCGTAGCCGCGGCCGGCGAACGCGGCCACCAACTCGTCGATGCCGCGGCCACTGAGCGCCGAGTGGATGGTCAGCAGATTGGATACCCCCGGCTTCGTCTCGGCGTCGAAGACGATCTCCCGACCGGTGTCCGTGACCGCCGACCGGATCTTCTTCGCGGACCGCGCCGGATCGTCCAACAGGTCGATGATGCCAGCGGGCGAGGACGACGACTTCGACATCTTCGCCGTCGGGTCCTGCAGGTCGGTGATCTTCGCGGTGTCCTTGACGATGTGCGGGGCGGGCACCGTGAACGTCGGGCCGAACAGCGAGTTGAACCGCTGGGCCAGATCCCGGGACAGCTCCAGGTGCTGGCGCTGGTCCTCGCCGACCGGCACCGCGTTGGCCTGGTAGAGCAGGATGTCGGCGGCCTGCAGGACCGGGTAGGTGAACAGCCCGACGCTGGCCCGCTCGTTGCCCTGCTTCTGCGACTTGTCCTTGAACTGGGTCATCCGGCTGGCCTCGCCGAAGCCGGTGATGCAGCCGAGCACCCAGGCCAGCTGCGGGTGCTCGGGCACCTGCGACTGCACGAACAGGGTGCTGCGCTCCGGGTCGAGCCCGACCGCGAAGAGCTGGGCGGCGGCCACCCGCGTCCGTTGCCGCAACAGGGCCGGGTCGTGCCCCGCGGTGATGGCGTGCAGGTCCACCACGCAGTAGAACGCGTCGTGGGTTTCCTGCAACGCCACCCAGTGCCGCACCGCGCCCAGATAGTTGCCGAGGTGGAACGAGTCGGCCGTCGGCTGGATGCCGGAGAAGACGCGGGGACGGGCGGGTACGTCGGACATGGCGATAATTCTGTCAGCAAGCAACCGGGTGCGTCATGACGGGCCGGCGGGTCGGCCGCGGCCCGCCGGTGTCGGGCTGCTGACCTCGGGTGACGCGCCCGGACCGACCCGGCGCGTCGGCTCGGCCGGCAACCCGTGGCGCTGCCCGGCCACCGTCTCCCGCGCCGGCCCGACACGGTGCTCGCGACGCTGCTCGGTGTCCCGCTCGCGGCGCTGCTGCTCCGGCACCCGGACGGCGGAGACCGCGAGCCGGGCCACCCGCCGGCCGTCCAGCGCGAGGACCCGCAGCAGCCAGCCGCCCGGGGGAGCGGCCGGATCCGGCCCGCCGACGTCGGCCGACTCACCGGACACCGACACCTCGTCGCCGGTCACCGGGAGCCGACCCAGCGCCGCCATCACGAACCCGCCGACCGTCTCGTACGGCCCGGCGGGTAACGCCACCCCGGTCCGTTCGGCGAAGTCGGCGAGGTTGAGGCGGCCGTCCACCACGGCCGGCAGGCCGGTGTGCACCGGGTCCGACGTGGTGTCGTACTCGTCGCGGATCTCGCCGATCACCTCCTCGATGAGGTCCTCCAGCGTGACGATGCCGGCGGTGCCGCCGTACTCGTCGACGACCACCGCCAGGTGCTGGCCTTCCCGGCGCATCTCGGTAAGCGCGGGTAGCACCCGTTTGCTCCCGGGAAGTCGCTTCACCTCCCGGGCCAGTTCGCCGACGGTGGCACACGGATCGGCGTCCGGCCGCAGCAGCACGTCCCGGAGGTGCACGAAGCCGACCACGTCGTCGTGGGTGCCGTCGGTGACCGGGTAACGGGTGTGCGTTTCGGCGCGGACCAGCCGGGCGGCCTCGGCGATGGTGAGCCGCGCCGGAAGGAAGACGACCTCGGTGCGCGGCATCATCACCTCGCGGATCAGGCTGGCGCCGGCCACCAGGACCTCGTCGATGATCCGCCGTTCGTCCGGGTCGAGCACGGTGTTCGCCGCGACCAGGTCCCGCAACTCGGCCTCGGTGATGCGCTCCCGGCCGGCCGCCGGTCCGGCGCCGAGCAGGTCGGTGACGAGTCGGGAGGCGCCGTCGGCGGTGCGGACCAGCACGCGGGCGACGGCTCGGGCGAGCGGCCCGGGGTCGCGGCGGGGCCGCACCCGCACGCGTCGCCGGAGCCCGGTACGGGCCGCTTCCCGCATGACAGAGATGGTAGACACCGTTCGCTCACCGCACCGGGGATCGGGCCGAGCGGATCGCATATGTTCGGGTCTGTTTAATCATGAGAGTTTATGATGGAATGAGGATGGCGGTGCCGTCGGTACGGGCACCGAGCGCCCCCCTAGGGTGATCAGCGAAGGCCCCGTCCCGGGCGGGCCAGGCAGGAGGCAAACGACGTGAAACTGCTCGTCACCGGGGGGGCCGGCTTCATCGGCAGCGTAGTGACCCGGATGCTGCTCGACGCGGGTCACGAGGTGGTCGTCCTGGACGACCTGCGCACCGGGCACCGCGAGGCACTCGCCCCGGACGCGACCCACGTCGAGGCGTCCATCCACGACGCCGCCCGCGTCCTCACCGCCGACGCCGGCTTCGACGGGGTGCTGCACTTCGCGGCCCTGATCGCCGCCGGCGAGTCGATGGTCAAGCCGGAGCTGTACTGGCAGAACAACACCGTCGGCACACTCGCCCTGATCGACGCGGTCCGGGCCGCCGGGGTGCCCCGCATGGTCTTCTCCTCCACCGCCGCCGTCTACGGCAACCCCACCGAGCTGCCGATTCCGGAGAGCGCGGTCAAGGCACCCACCAACACGTACGGCGCCACCAAGCTCGCCGCCGACATGGTGCTCACCTCCGAGACGATCGCGCACGGGCTGGCCGCCGTGTCGCTGCGCTACTTCAACGTGGCGGGCGCCCACCTCGACGGCGACGTCGCGCTCGGGGAACGACACGACCCGGAGACGCACCTGATCCCGATCGCGCTGGAGGTCGCCGCCGGCCGGCGGCAGAAGCTCCAGCTCTTCGGCGACGACTACCCCACCCTGGACGGCACCTGCGTCCGCGACTACATCCACGTCGCCGACCTGGCCCGCGCGCACCTGCTGGCGCTGGGGGCGGCCACCAGCGGGCAACACCGGATCTACAACCTGGGCAACGGCAACGGCTTCACCAACCGCCAGGTCGTCGACGTGGTCCGCGAGGTCACCGGGCACCCGCTGCCGGTCGAGGTGGCCCCGCGCCGCGAGGGTGACCCGGCCGAGCTGGTCGCCTCCTCCGCGTTGGCCCGCGACGAGCTGGGCTGGGTGCCGCAGAAGCCGACCCTGCACGACATGGTCGGTGACGCCTGGGCCTTCTACCGCACGTACATCCTGGAGCAGCAGCCGTGACCGACCCCACGCGCGCCGTGGAAGACCGGGCCGCCGCCGGCTTCACCACACGGTACGGCGGCCAGGCCGCCGGCCGCTGGGCGGCTCCCGGTCGGGTCAACCTGATCGGCGAGCACACCGACTACAACGAGGGGTTCGTGCTGCCCTTCGCGCTGCCGTTGCGTACGGTCGTCGCCGCCGACCGGCAGGACGCGGAGCAGTGGACGGTCTGGTCCGAGCTCTCCGACGAGACGATCACCTTCGGGGCGGACGACGTCGCCGAGGCGGGTCGGGTGACCGGCTGGGGCGCGTACGTCGCCGGGGTGGTCTGGGCGCTGCGCGAGGCCGGTCACCGAGTTCCGGGCGCACGGCTGGCCATCGCCTCCGACGTACCGCTGGGCTCCGGGCTCTCCTCCTCGGCCGCACTGGAGTCGGCGGTGCTGGCCGCCCTGCTCGATCTGGGCGGGCTGGAGCTGCCCGCGGAACTACAGCCCCGGGTGGCGCAGCGGGCGGAGAACGTCTACGTGGGCGCTCCGACCGGGATCATGGATCAGTCCGCCGTGATCCGCTGCCGTGCCGGGCACGCCCTGTTCCTGGACTGCCGCGACGAGTCGGTCGAGCAGATCCCGTTCGACCTGGACGCCGCCGGGCTGGCGGTGCTGGTGATCGACAGTCGGGCGCCGCACCGGCACGCCGACGGTGAGTACGCTGCCCGCCGCCGCTCCTGCGAGGCCGGGGCCAGCGCGCTCGGCGTCCCCGCGCTGCGGGATGTGGGCGTCGACCAGCTCGACACCGCGCTGGCCCAGCTCGACGACGAGGAAACCCGGCGACGGGTCCGGCACGTCGTCACCGAGGACCAACGCGTACTGGACACGGTGGCGCTGCTGCGCGCGGCCCGGGTGCGCGACATCGGCCCACTGCTCACCGCGTCGCACGTCTCCATGCGCGACGACTTCGAGATCACCGTGCCGGAGATCGACACGGCGGTCGAGGCGGCATTGGCGGCCGGCGCGCTGGGCGCCCGGATGACCGGCGGCGGCTTCGGCGGCTGCGTCCTGGCCCTGATCGAGGCCGACCGCGCCGACGAGGTCACCGCCGCCGTCGAGGCCGCCTACGCCGAGCGAGGTTTCACCGCCCCCGGCACCGTGACGGTCCTCCCCTCCCCCGGCGCCACTCGCCTGCCGTGACCGTGGGTCGGTGACCGTGGGTCGGTGACCGTGGGTCGGTGACCGTGGGTCGGTGACCGTGGGTCGGTGGTCGTGCTCGAACATGGAAGTAGTGGCCTCGCCCAGTGGGTGAGGCCACTACTTCGTGGATCGAGCGCGATCTTGCCGGAAGCCGGTCGGGGCCGGCTCAGGTGGCTTCGACGATCATGGCGGCGCCCACCGTGCGGTTGGTGGCCTCGTCGATGATGACGAAACCTCCGGTGGTGCGGTTGCGCCGGTACTCGTCGGCGAGCAGCGGCACCGTCGTCCGCAGCCGCACCCGGCCGATCTCGTTGAGCCGCAGCTCGTCGGCCGACTCGTCGCGGTGCAGCGAATTGATGTCCAACCGGTAGTGCAGCCCACGCACGATCGCCCGCGCCGACCGGGTGGTGTGCTTGATCGCGTACCGACCGCCGACCCGCAGGGGGGCCGTCTCGTCCATCCAGCAGACCATCGCCTCGATGTCCTGGGCCACCGCGGGCGCGTTGTTCGGCCGGCAGATCAGGTCACCCCGGGAGATGTCGATCTCGTCGGCCAGCCGTACCGTCACCGACATCGGCGGGAACGCCTCCGCGACCGGCCCGTCGGCGGTCTCCACGGCGGCGATCCGGCTGGTGAAGCCGGACGGCAGCACCATCACCTCGTCACCCGGCTTGAGCACGCCGGAGGCCACCTGACCGGCGTAGCCGCGGTAGTCGGTGACCGTGGTGGACTGCGGACGGATCACGTACTGCACCGGGAACCGGACGTCGACCAGGTTGCGGTCGCTGGCGATGTGCACCCGCTCCAGGTGGTGCAGCAGCGACGGACCCTCGTACCAGGGCATGTTCTCGGAGCGGGTGACGATGTTGTCGCCGCGCAGCGCGGAGACCGGCACCACGGTCAGGTCCGGTACGTCGAGCTTCGCGGCGAACGCGGTGAACTCGTCGGCGATCCGCTCGTAGACCTCCTGCGACCAGTCCACCAGGTCCATCTTGTTGACACAGAGGACCAGGTGCGGCACCCGCAGCAGCGAGCACAGGAACGCGTGCCGGCGGGACTGCTCGACCAGGCCCTTGCGGGCGTCCACCAGGATCAACGCCAGGTCGGCGGTCGATGCCCCGGTGACCATGTTGCGGGTGTACTGGATGTGCCCCGGGGTGTCGGCGATGATGAACTTGCGGCGCGGGGTGGCGAAGTACCGGTACGCCACGTCGATGGTGATGCCCTGCTCCCGTTCGGCCCGCAGACCGTCGGTGAGCAGTGCCAGGTTCGTGTACTCGTCACCGCGGGCCGCGCTGACCGCCTCCACCGCGGCCAACTGGTCGGTGAAGAGCGACTTGGTGTCGTAGAGCAGTCGACCGATCAGTGTCGACTTGCCGTCGTCCACGCTGCCGGCGGTCGCGAAGCGCAGCAGGTCCATCGCCCGGGCCTCCGGCCCGGCCCCGGTAACAGCCCGGGCCTCCGCATTCGCGGACGCCATGATCTCGGTGCTCATCAGAAGTAGCCCTCCCGCTTGCGGTCCTCCATGGCGGCCTCGCTGACCCGGTCGTCACCACGGGTGGCGCCGCGCTCGGTGATCCGGGTGGCCGCCACCTCCTCGATGACCTTCTCCACGGTGTCCGCGTCGGAGCGGACCGCCGCGGTGCAGGAGGCGTCGCCAACGGTGCGATAGCGCACCTGCGCCTTGAACCGCTCCTCACCCGCGCGGGGGCGGAAGAACTCGTTCACCGCGTAGACCATGCCGTCGCGCTCGATCACCTCGCGCTCGTGCGCGTAGTAGATCGAGGGCAGCGGGATGCGTTCCCGGGCGATGTAGTGCCAGACGTCCAGCTCGGTCCAGTTGGACAGCGGGAAGATCCGGATCGACTCCCCGGGGTGGTGGCGGCCGTTGTACAGCGACCACAGCTCCGGCCGCTGGTTCTTCGGGTCCCACTGGCCGAACTCGTCGCGGAAGCTGAACACCCGCTCCTTGGCCCGAGCCTTCTCCTCGTCGCGGCGGGCACCGCCGAACAGCGCGTCGAAGCGGTGTTTCTCCACCGCGTCCAGCAGCACCGGCGTCTGGATCCGGTTGCGCATCCCGTCGCCGGACTCCCGGACCATGCCGCTGGCCAGCGCCTCCGGCACACTCGCGACCACGAGATGCAACCCCAGCTCGGCGACCCGCTGGTCGCGGTATTCCAGGACCTCCGGGAAGTTGTGCCCGGTGTCGACGTGCATGACGGGGAAAGGAATGCTAGCCGGGGCGAACGCCTTCTGCGCCAACCGCAGCATGACGATCGAGTCCTTGCCGCCGGAGAAGAGCAGCACCGGGCGTTCCATCTCGGCGACCACCTCGCGCATCACGAAGATGCTCTCCGCCTCCAGGGCGTCCAGGTGGGAGACCCGGTAGGCGGCGGGGGTGGTCATGACACCGGCTCGATTCGCTCGCTCATCCGATTTCCAGACCTTTCCGGTCGGACATGTCAAGAAAGTGCGCTCAGGTTACCCGGAATGTCTCTGCAGCGCTGCAAGCAACCGGTTGGCGAGATCCTTGCGACAGACCAGCAGGTCCGGCAGGCGCGGATCCGCCTCGTTGTATTTCAGCGCAGATCCATCGATCCGGGAAGCGTGCAGTCCGGTGGCCGTCGCCACAGCCACCGGGGCCGCCGAGTCCCACTCGTACTGCCCACCGGCGTGGATGTACGCGTCCACCTCGCCGGTGACCACGGCAGCGATCTTCGCGCCGGCCGAGCCCATCGGCACCAGATGCGCCCCGACGTCCTCGGCCAGGTCGGTCAGGAAGACGGGCGGCCGGCTCCGGCTGGCCGCCAGGCGGATCTTCCGCTCGCCGGCCGTCGCGGCCTCCACCGTCATCGGCGGGTACGCCGGCGGGTAGTCCGTGCCCAGCACCCGGTGCTGCGCCGGCAGCCCCACCGCCCCGGCGACCAGCCCGTGTGGGCTCGGCGCGCTACGCGCCCAGAGCGCCACGTGCACCGCCCAGTCCGAGCGACCCTCCTCGGAGAACTCGCGGGTGCCGTCCAACGGGTCGATGATCCACACCCGGTCCGAGGTCAACCGCGACACCGCCCCGGCGTTCACCTCCGCCGCCCAGGCCAACCGCGAACCCTCGTCCTCCTCGGAGAGCACCGCGTCGCCCGGCCGCCACTTCGCCAACTCCGTGCGGATCAGGTCGTGCGACACCTTGTCCCCGGCCGACTTCAGCGCGCCGGTGTCCGCGAAGCCCATCTCGGCGCGCAGGTCGAGCAGCGCCTGCCCGGCCCGGGACGCCAACCAACGGGCGAACGCGCCGTCGATCATCGGAGGACTGGTCATCTGCCCGCTCCTGTCGCCTCGCCGCGACCCGTGCCCGCACGGACCGATTCGCCGCGACCCGCGTCGGCAGGCGCGGCACGCCGAAAGGCGCAGACTACCGGCCAACCGTTTCGGATCCGGTACGCCTCGCCCGGCTCAGCCCCCGTGGTAGAGGTTCTGCGTCGGCTCCACGCCCTTGACGATCACCGACTCCACCACGTCGGCAGCCCGGTCGACCAGGAAATCCAGCTCCTTGCGCTCCGCCGTGCCGAAATCCGACAGCACGTAATCCGCCGGATCCTGCCGTCCCGGCGGTCGGCCGACCCCGAACCGGACCCGGACGTAGTCCTTCGTACCCAACGACTTCGACATCGAGCGCAGGCCGTTGTGCCCGCCCTCACCGCCGCCGAACTTGATCCGCACCTGACCGAAGTCGATGTCCAGCTCGTCATGGACCGCGATCACCTGCGTCGTCGGCACCTTGTAGAACTGGGCCAGGGAGGCCACCGGCCCGCCGGAAAGGTTCATGTACGTCAACGGCTTCGCCAGCACCAGCTTCGGCCCGCCGAATCCCAGCCGCGCCTCGGCGACCTCGGCCACCGCCCGCTTGTGCCGGCCGAACCGCGCGCTCAACCGCCCGGCCAGCAGGTCGGCCACCATGAACCCCACGTTGTGCCGGTTCCCGGCGTACTCCCGACCCGGGTTGCCCAGGCCGACCACCAGCCACGGCCCCGCCGCCTCGTCCGTCACGACCCGTCCCTTTCGACGCTCATCCCACCCGATACGCCGACAGGCGCCCCCGTACGTCCGGGAGCGCCTGTCGCAAAGCTGGAACTGATCAGGCCTCGGTACGCGCCTCGGTGGTCTCGCCGCCCTCGGCGGTGTCCGCACCCTCGGAGCCCTCGGTGGTCTCGCCAACCTCGGCCTCAGCCTCGTCGGTGGCCACCTCGACCTCGGGCAGCGTCGCCTCAAGCTGCTCGGCGGTGGGGGCAGCGGTCACCGATGCGACGGTCAGCTCCGAGTCGGCGGCCAGCTCGACGCCGGACGGCAGCTCGACGTCGGCGGCGGTGACCTGGCTGCCCGCCTCCAGGCCCTCGATCGACGCCTCGAGGTGGTCCGGAACCTTGGTGGCGTCCGCGGTCACCGAGAGGGTGTCGTGGTCGTGCACGATCAGGGTGTCCCGGGCGGCCTCGCCGGTCAGCTGCACCGGAACGTCGACGGTGACCTTCTCGCCCCGGCGGACCAGGATCAGGTCGACGTGCTCGAAGGTGTCCCGGATCGGGTCCCGCTGGATCGCCTTCGGCAGCGCCAGCACCTGGGTGCCGTCGGTGATGTCGATCGCGAAGAGCTGGTTGGCGCCGCCCTTGCGGATCGCCGCGGCGAACTCCCGCGACGGCAGCGCGATGTGCTTGGGCTTCTCGCCGTGGCCGTAAAGCACGGCGGGCACCAAGCCGGCCCGGCGGGTACGGCGGGCACCACCCTTGCCGAACTCGGTGCGGGGCTCGGCGCTGATCTTTACCTCGGACACGGGGAAACTCCTGATGCTTTTCGCTGCGGCGGCTTGTCGTCTTGCGGTGCTGGGGCGAGGGGCTCGCTGGGGCTCATGCGTCATGAACGACTGCCCGGAGCACCGCGTCGATGACGGTGCCTCCGTGCGGCGCTTCTCAGCGGCCCGCCGGGCACCCTCGCCGTGGCAACCGCACCAGTCTACCCGAGCTGTTTCCAGGGTTTCCGGCAGTCCCCGTTCACGGCTCCAGACCGGCGCGTCGACGGCGCCCCCATCGGCGTGCCAGCCCCGTTTCCCACCAGACTGCCAGCTTCGTACCCGTCGGCGCGTCGAATGACGAAACGGGGCGCACCCCTCAGCTCAGGCCACCGAAGAGGGTGGTCACCGACCCGTCGTCGAAGACCTCCCGGATCGCTCGCGCCAGCAGCGGCGCGATCGACAGCACGGTCAGCTTGTCCAACTGCTTCTCCGGCGGCAGCGGCAACGTGTTGGTGACCACGATCTCGCTGATCGAGCTGTTCTTCAGGCGCTCCGTGGCCGGGTCCGACAGCAGCGCGTGCGTGGAGGCGACCACGATCTCCGCCGCCCCGGACTCCTTGAGGATGTCGGCGGCCTTGGCGATCGTGCCACCGGTGTCGATCATGTCGTCGACGATCAGGCAGACCCGGCCCTCCACCTCGCCGACCACCCGGTTCGCCACGACCTGGTTCGGCTTCATCGGGTCGCGGGTCTTGTGGATGAACGCGAGCGGGCAACCGCCCAGCCGGTCGGTCCACCGCTCGGCCACCCGCACCCGGCCCGAGTCGGGTGCCACCACTGTCATCGGCCGGCCGGCGTACTTGTGCTCCACGTACTCGGCCAGGATGTCCATCGCGAAGAGGTGGTCCACCGGGCCGTCGAAGAAGCCCTGGATCTGCGCGGTGTGCAGGTCGACGGTGAGGATGCGGTTGGCGCCCGCGGTCTTCAGCAGGTCCGCCACCAGCCGGGCCGAGATCGGCTCCCGGCCGCGGTGCTTCTTGTCCTGCCGGGCGTACGGGTAGAACGGCAGCACCACGGTGATCCGCTTGGCCGACCCCCGCTTCAGCGCGTCCACCATGATCAGGGTCTCCATGACCCAGGTGTTCACCCCGTGCGTGACGGACTGCACCACGAAGGCGTCCGACCCACGCACCGAGTCCTTGAACCGTACGAAGATCTCGCCGTTGGCGAACTCGTACGCGTCGGCCGGCGTCGGCGCGACGCCGAGCACCTCGCCGATCTCCTTGGCCAACTCCGGAAAGCCACGTCCGGAAAAGAGCATCAGGCTTTTGCGGTTTTCGGCGACGATGCTGCCCATGGGCCCGTCTGCTCCCGTTTTGTCGGCGGTACCCGACCCGGTGGTGGTGGGTCGGGGACTATTCGGTTGCAGTATCTCCCGCGCCGGATGTGCCGCCCACCGTCTCGGTCACCCCGTGCATTGCCTCACTGTCGCTTGCGGCGCCGGCCCCCTCCGACGCACCCTTCGCGTCGCCAACTCGGTGCGCACCCTTCGCGTCGCCGGACCGCTGCGCACCCTTCGCGTCGCTGGCTCGCTGCGCGGCCTCGGCCGCCGGCGTACCGGCCCGCCGCTTCACCACCCAGCCCTCGATGTTGCGCTGGCGCGCCCGGGCGACACCCATCGCGCCCGCCGGCACGTCGTCCACGATCACCGAGCCGGCCGCCGTGTACGCGCCGTCGCCCACCTCGACCGGCGCCACGAACATGTTGTCCGCGCCCGTCCGGGCGTGGCTGCCGATCACCGTGCGGTGCTTGTTGACCCCGTCGTAGTTGACGAAGACCGACGCCGCGCCGATGTTGGTCTGCTCGCCGATCGTCGCGTCACCCACGTACGTCAGGTGCGGCACCTTCGAGCCGGCGCCGATCTCGGAGTTCTTCACCTCGACGAACGTGCCGACCTTCGCCTTGTCGGCGAGCCGCGCGGCGGGCCGCAGGTACGCGTACGGCCCGACGCTGGCGCCCGCGCCGACCTCGGCGCCGACGGCGTGGCTGCGGACCACCGACGCGCCGGGGCCGACGATCGTGTCGACAAGCGTGACGTCCGGTCCGACCGACGCTCCCGCACCGACCACCGTCGCGCCGCGCAACTGGGTGTTCTGGTCGACCACCGCGTCGCGGTCCAGTGCCACCGTCACGTCGATCCAGGTGGTCACCGGGTCGAGCAGGCTCACCCCGGTACGCATCCACACCTCGTTGACCCGGTCGCGCAGCAGCCGGCGCAGCGCCGCCAACTCCACCCGGTCGTTGCAGCCCAACGTCTCGACGTGGTCGACGGCCATGTGCACAGCCACCGGCTCACCTGCGGAACGGAGCAGGCCGAAGACGTCGGTCAGGTACTCCTCGCCCTGGTCGTTGTCGGTGGAGAGCTTGCTCAGCGCCTCGCGCAGCCGCACCGCGTCGAACGCGTAGATGCCGGCGTTGATCTCCCGGATCGCGCGCTGGGTCGCGTCGGCGTCGCGCTCCTCGACGATCTGCTCCAGGCGGCCGTTGGCGTCCCGGACGATCCGCCCGAGCCCGGTCGGGTCGGGCACCTCGGCGGCCAGCACGGTGGCCGCCGCAGCCGCCTCCTCGTGCGCGGTCACCAGCGCGCCGACCGTCTCGGGACGCAGCAGCGGCACGTCCCCGTTGATCACCACAACCGTGCCGGCGCCGTCCGGGACGCCTTCCAGCGCGATCCGCACGGCGTGTCCGGTGCCGAGCTGCTCGGCCTGGAGCACGGGCGTGGCGTCCGGAGCGACAGCGGTCAGGTGCTCCCGAACCTGGTCGGCGCCGTGCCCCACCACGACGACGGTCCGGTCCGCGGCCAACGGCGCGGCGGCGCTCAGCACGTGACCGAGCAGCGTCCGACCGAGCAGGGGGTGCAGCACCTTGGGCAGCGTCGACTTCATCCGCTTGCCCTCACCGGCGGCGAGTACGACGACGGTACGAAGGTGGGGCTGGGGCACGACGTGGCTCCCGTCGGGACGGCGGACACTTCCGCGGCCATGCTAGCCGCGAGGCCCGGCACCTTTCCCTCTTACCCCCACCTGACCCTAAAACGGACGTAGGTGGACAGCTCGGCCGCCAGGGTTCGAACCTGAAATACGGGTACCAAAGACCCGGGTGTTGCCAATTACACCACGGCCGATCAGCGACGCGAGGGCGTCGCGCGGGGGATGGTACCCCGCCGCTACACCTTAGCGCCCCGGCCGCCGGACGCCATCGCTCATCCCTCCGCCCCGGCGAGCGCTGATCAACTCCGCCGCACTGCGGTCGGGCCATCCGAGCGCTGGGCCACCGCGCCATCACCTCGGTGATCATGGAGTTATCGCCCAACACGCCGACGACACGCGCGGATAACTCCATGATCAACGCGCAAGAGGCGGGGTGCGGGTGGGGGTGGGCCGCCCTTCCGGCCTCGCGCCCCGGGCGCCCGATCCGCCGTCTGCGCGGCGGCTCACCTGCGACTTTGGCCGGCTACGCGAGATGGGTTCGAAACTTCCCCGTGCGATCTACGGAGCCGTAAGTTACGGTGACGTAGGCGTAGCTTCGTGATCGTCACCGTCCCCCTGCGAGGTCTCATGTCCACCACCCTGCTCGATCCGAACCCGGCCCCCAGCGGCCCGAAACCACTCACCGACGGCAGCCAGGCCCCCGGCATCCTGGCCGCCCTCTGGGCCTTCGTGGTGATCCCCTTCGTCGCCCTGCTGGTCGCCGTGCCGGTGGCCTGGGGCGGTTGGCTGGGCTGGACCGACGTGATCATCGGCCTGGTCTGGTACGTCGTCTCCGGGCTCGGCATCACCGTCGGCTTCCACCGCTACTTCACGCATGGCTCGTTCAAGGCCAAGCGCTGGCTGCGCGTGTCGCTGGCGGTGGCCGGGTCACTGGCGGTACAGGGCGAGATCATCCAGTGGGTCGCCGACCACCGGCGCCACCACGCGTTCTCCGACCTGGAGGGTGACCCGCACTCCCCCTGGCGCTTCGGCACCAGCTTCTGGGCGTTGACCCGGGGCCTGTTCCACGCGCACGTGGGCTGGTTGTTCCGCCGGGAGCTGTCCAACCGGGAGCGTTTTGCCCCGGACCTCATCGCCGACCGGGACATCAGTCGGGTCGACCGCCTCTTCCCCGCGCTGGTGATCATCTCGCTGCTCGGCCCGGCGCTGATCGGCGGCCTGGTGACCTGGTCCTGGCAGGGCGCGCTCACCGCGTTCTTCTGGGCCGGGCTGGTCCGGATCGGCCTGCTGCACCACGTCACCTGGGCGATCAACTCGGTCTGCCACGTCTACGGCGAGCGTCCGTTCGCGATGCGCCAGGGCGACCGCGCGTCGAACTTCTGGCCGCTGGCGATCCTGTCGTTCGGCGAGAGCTGGCACAACCTGCACCATGCCGACCCCACAAGTGCCCGCCACGGTGTGTTGCGTGGCCAGGTGGACATCTCCGCCCGGGTGATCTGGTTGTTCGAGAAGACCGGCGCGGCGACGCAGGTGCGCTGGCCAAAGCCGGAACGCCTCGCCGCGAAGCTGGTGAAGCCGGTCGCACCCCGGTAAAACCGGGCGGTACGCCGGGTTGCCGCCTGGCAGGATGGCCGGATGACCGAGCCACGCGGGGGGACCGGACGGCTCGGCAGACGGGGGTCGGACCCGATCCGGGTACGGTCGGACGGCGGCAGGGCGGCCGGACCGCCGGCCAGTGAGGCGACGACGTGAACGGGCACAGCGGAGGCACCATTCCACGGCAGGGCGTCACCGAGCGCCAGCGAGGCGGCGACATGCCTGAGGTCACTGACGGTGAGGGTGTCGGCGGCCGGCGGGTGACACCGCCGGTCCCGGCGCCAAAAGCCAAACCCGCCTCCCGAGTCCGCATGTCGGCGGCCCAGCGGCGCGAGCAGTTGATCGCCACCGGTCGGCAGCTCTTCGCCGAGCGCGGTTTTGACGCCACCTCCATCGAGGAGGTGGCGTCCCGCGCCAAGGTCTCCAAACCTGTGGTGTACGAGCACTTCGGCGGCAAGGAAGGTCTCTACGCGGTGGTGGTGGACCGGGAGGTCCGGGCCCTGCTGGACCGGATCACCACGGCGTTGACCGCCGGGCACCCGCGGGAGCTGCTGGAGCAGGCGGCGTTGGCCCTGCTGACCTACATCGAGGAGGAGACCAGCGGTTTCCGGGTACTGGTCCGCGAGTCGCCGCTGATGTCCGGCACGGCCACCTTCAGCAGCGTGATGAACGACGTCGCGCACCAGGTCGAGCACATCCTGGGCGCCGAGTACAAGAGCCGGGGGTACGACCCGAAGCTTGCCGAGCTCTACTCGCAGGCGCTCGTCGGCATGGTGGCGCTGACCGGCCGCTGGTGGCTGGAGGTGCGCAAGCCGCGCAAGGAGACGGTGGCGGCGCACCTCGTCAACCTGGCCTGGAACGGGCTGTCGCACCTGGAGGCGAAGCCGACGCTGATCACCGCCCGGCGGCACTGACCATTCGTCAGCGGCGGTGCACGTCGGCCACCGGGTGTTTGCGGTTCGTCAGCTCCGCCTCGGCGTGTTCCGGTGGGCCGATCTTGTCGTACAGGCCGGTGCCGAGCAGGATCAGGCCGAACAGCATCGACACGATCACCGTCGACATCGAGAAGTTGAGGAAGTTCGCCCCGGTCTGCAGCACCGACATCATCAGGATGCTGGTCACCAGGAACACCACGCCGGCCGTGAGGTTCATGTAGTGGCCGAGGTTGGTGCGCCGGGACGCCCCGATGATCAGGACGATTCCGAAGACCACCGAGGCGAGTGAGAAGGCCAGGTTGGTACGCAGCCCGAGGGCCCAGGTGCTGCTGCGGTCGAACAGCGGGTCGCCGATCGTCTCGGCGACACCCCAGACGCCGAAGACCAGGATGTAGACGCCGATCAGACCGGAGAGGACCCGGTAGAGCGGCCGTGCCGGATGGTTCACCGGAAAGTGCGGCATACCAGACCCCATCCACCTGAGTTAGACCATTTCAGGAGGATTGTCGCCCAACCAAGAGCCGACTGTCCGAAGAACCCGAAAGCCGAAAGGGTCCGCCGAATGGCTGGACCAGGTCAGGTTTTCGCCGGAGCCCAAGCTGCGCAGGGATCAAGCCTGACCGCCCGGAGCAGCTCGGGCTCCGGCGAAAACCCACAACCGCAACCAAAGAAATCAGAGAACCAGCCGAGCCTTCTGGAAAGCCTCCGCCTCGTCCTCCGACCCGACCTTGCCGTACATCCCGACCATGAGCAGCACCAGGGCGACGGTCATCACGACGATGACGGTGACGATGCTGAAGTTGAGGATGTTGGCGTCGGTCCGGATGAAGGCGAGGCTGGCCAGGCTGATCACCATCAGGGCGTACGACAGCCACTGGTTGATCGCCACGTCGATGTTGCGGCCGAGCGCGGTGCCGACCAGCACGACGAGCCCGAGCAGCACGCTGAGCAGCGAGAAGCCGAGGTTCGTGCCCTGGCCGAGGACCCGGGTGTCATCCTGGGCGAGGATCTCGTTGCCGGTACTCGCGATGATGCCGAGCACACCGAAGACCACCAGGTACAGACCGGTCAGCCCGCCGATCGCCCGGTAGATCGGCCGCGCGGGGTGGTTGACGGGGGTGTGGGCCATGTCTGAGTCTCCAACGCCGTGGGGTAGGTGTCGCCGACGATTGTCCCGCATGTGGCGGTGTGACGCCGCACACGGCCCCCGGGCCGGTGCGTCCGGCCCGGTCAGCTCTCGGGAAGCTCCTCGGCGAGCGTCATCCAGGTCTCCTCGATCCGCTCCCGCTCGGCGCGCAGATCCTTGAGCTGAGCGTCCAGGTCGGCGACCCGGGCATAGTCGGTGGCGTCCGCCGCGAGCTGGCCGAGCAGGGTGGTCTCGCGCTGGTCGAGCTTGCCGAGCTGCCGTTCCAGGCGGGACAACTCCTTGCGGGCCTGGCGGACCTCGGCGGCGGACATGCCGCCTCCCGAGGCGGGCGCGGAGGTCGAGGTCGAGGTGACGCCCGCCCGCGAGAAGCCGGCTCGCTCGGCGGTCCGGGCGAGGTATTCGTCGACACCGCCCGGCAGGTGCACCAACCGGCCGTCGCCGAACATCCCGTACGCGGTGTCGGTGACCCGCTCGATGAGGTAGCGGTCGTGGCTCGCCACGATGATCGTGCCGGGCCACGAGTCGAGCAGGTCCTCCAGCGAGGCGAGGGTGTCGGTGTCCAGGTCGTTCGTGGGCTCGTCGAAGAGCAGCACGTTGGGCTCACCGGCGAGCAGCCGCAGCATCTGCAACCGTCGGCGTTCACCACCGGAGAGGTCACTGACCGGGGTCCAGAGCCGCCGGTCGTCGAAGCCGAACACCTCGGCGAGCTGCGCGGCGGAGACCTCCCGGTCGCCGAGCTGCACCCGGCGGGCGACCTCCTCGACGGCTTCGAGGACCCGCAGGTGCCCGGGCAGCTCGCTGAGCTCCTGCGACAGGAACGCGGGCCGGACGGTGGAGCCGGTGCCGAGGCGACCACCGTCGGGGCGGGTGATGCCGGCGAGCATCCGCAGCAGCGTGGTCTTGCCAGCGCCGTTGGCGCCGAGAATGGCGATCCGGTCACCCGGGCCGACCAGCCAGGTGACGTCGCGCAGGATCTCCTTCGGGCCGGCGTGCAGCTCGACGTTCTCCAGGTCGTACACCTGCTTGCCGAGCCGGGAGGTGGCCATGCGTTGCAGGGACATGGTGTCGCGCGCCGGCGGCACGTCGGCGATCAGCGCGTTCGCGGCGTCGATGCGGAACTGGGGCTTCGAGGTCCGGGCCGGCGGCCCACGGCGCAGCCAGGCGATCTCCTTGCGGAGCAGGTTCTGCCGGCGGGCCTCGGTGGCGGCGGCGACGCGCTCGCGCTCGGCGCGGGCGAGGGTCCAGGCGGCGAAACCACCCTCGTAGGCGCGGACGGTCTGGTCGGCGACCTCCCAGGTGTTGGTGCAGATCGCGTCCAGGAACCACCGGTCGTGGGTGACCACGACCAGGGCGCCCTTGCGCCCCACCAGGTGCCGGGCCAGCCAGTCGACACCGCCGACGTCGAGGTGGTTGGTGGGCTCGTCGAGGATGAGCAGGTCGGAGTCGCGAACGAGCAGCGCGGCGAGCGCCACCCGTCGCCGTTCGCCACCGGACATCGGGCCGACCGGCTGGTCGAGGCCGAGGTGCGGCATGCCGAGGCCGTCGAGGATGCCCCGGACACCGGCGTCGCCGGCCCACTCGTGCTCGGCGCCCATGCCCTCGTCGAGCCAGGCGGTGCCGAGGACGACGTCCCGGACGGTGGCGTCGGGCGCGAGGGTGAGCTGCTGCGGCAGCCAGAGCACGCGAAGGTCGCGACGGTGGGTCACCCGGCCGTCGTCGGGGTCCTCCTGCTTGGTGAGAAGCCGCAGCAGGGTGGACTTGCCGGCGCCGTTGAGGCCGACCACGCCGATCCGGTCGGCGTCGTCCAGGCCGAGCGAGACGTCCGTGAGCAGCCGCCCTGCCGCGCCGTACCCCTTGGACACCCGGTCCAGATTGACGATGTTCGCCACGTTCCACCCTTCATGATCAAGGCGTCCGGGTGCCGGCGGGCACCTGGACGCCTGCCTCAAGGGTACGCGGACGCCCCGGACACCCGCGCCGCGCGCCCGCAGGCCGGGTGGGACGCGCCGTCAGCCGACCCGGGCGCCGGCGACCGGACCGTGCGCGACCCGCGCCTGGCGGCACACGCCGGCAGCGGTCAGCTCGGCGGCGATCCGCTCCGCGTCGGCGGCGTCGGCGGCGAGGAACACGCAGGTCGGCCCGGAACCGGAGACGATGCCGGTGAGCGCGCCGGCCGCCTCACCCGCCTTGAGCGTGTCGGCCAGCGCCGGGCGCATGGCCAGCGCGGCGTCCTGGAGGTCGTTGCCGAGCATCCGGGCCAGCACCCGGGGGTCGCGCTGGCGCAGCGCGCCCAGCAGCCCGTCGGTGCTGCCCAACGGGTCACCGGCGGCGCCGGCGTCGCGGAGCCGATCCAACTCCCGGTACGCGGCCGGGGTGGACAGGCCGCCGTCGGCGATCGCCACCACCCAGTGCCAGGAGGTGGGGCGGACCAGCACCGGGCTGATCGCCTCGCCCCGGCCGGTGCCCAGCGCGGTGCCGCCGTAGATCAGGAACGGCACGTCGGAGCCCAGGTCGGCGGCGATCCCGGCCAGCTCGTCACGGGACAGCCCGGTGCCCCAGAGCGCGTCGCAGGCCACCAGGGCGGCGGCCGCGTCGGCGCTGCCACCGGCCAGCCCACCGGCGAGCGGGATCTGCTTGCGCAGGTGCAGTCGGGCGTGCGGCAGCACACCGGCGTACCCGGCGAGAGCGTGCGCGGCGCGAATCACCAGGTTGCTGTCGTCGAGCGCCAGCTCGCCGGTGCCCTCGCCCTCCATGGTCAGGGCGAGCGTGTCGCCCCGGCGGGCCGTCAACTCGTCGTAGATCGAGATGGCGTGGTAGACGGTGTTCAGCTCGTGGTAGCCGTCGCGGCGCAGCGGACCCACCCCGAGGTGCAGATTGACCTTCGCGGGCACCCGGACCTTCACCGGCCCGATGGCCCCGAGCCGCTCGTCCTCGCCGTCGGGTCGCCAGGCCTCGGTCACGGGGTGATGTCCCGCACGGACAGGCGGATGTCGAACGGCTTGGCCACGATCAGCTCCTCGGCAGAGTCGGCAGCCAGCTCGTAGCGGCCGTCGACCAGGTCGTACGCGTACACGTGCACCGGATTCTGCTCGATTCGCCAGTAGTGCGGGATCCCGGCATCGGCGTAGTCGGCCGGCTTCTCCAGCCGGTCCCGCCGACGCGTGCCGGGCGAGACGACCTCGACGGCCAGCACGACCTGCTCAGCCTCGAAGTAGTGGTGATCGGCGGCCACGGGACGTTTCAGCAGGACGACGTCCGGTTCGAGAGAGTTCCGGTAGTTGATCGCCACCCCGACGGCGGTGGCCGGCGTCAACTCGGCCGGCGCGTGCTGCTTCGGCTGCGCGGTCACTCGTACACCTCCTCGGCGGGCACGGCGTCAGCCTACTTCGCGGTACGCGTACCGGCCGGAGCCGACGCGGCGATGGCGGCGAACTGCTCGACGGTCAGCGACTCCCCCCGGGCGCCGGGGTCGACGCCGGCGGCGGTGAGCGCGGCGGCGGCCCGGTCCGGGCCACCGGCCCAGCCGGCCAGGGCGGCGCGCAGCGTCTTGCGGCGCTGCGCGAACGCCGCGTCGACCACGGCGAAGACCTGCTTGCGGGGTACGTCGGTGCGGGGCGGTTCGTGGCAGGTGAAGGCGACCAGACCGGAGTCGACGTTGGGCACGGGCCAGAACACGTTCGGCGGCACCTTGCCGGCGCTTCGCGCGTGGGCGTACCAGGCGAGCTTGACCGACGGGATCCCGTACACCTTGGAGCCGGGACCGGCGACGAGCCGGTCGGCGACCTCCTTCTGCACCATCACCAGGCCGTGCCGCAGGGTGGGCAGCACGGCGAGCAGGTGCAGCACCACCGGCACTGCCACGTTGTAGGGCAGGTTCGCCACCAGCGCGGTCGGCGGTGGGTCGGCCAGCTCGGCGGCGTCGACGCGCAGCGCGTCGGCGCGGTGCACGGTGAGCCGGCCGGCGTCCCCGCCGGCGTGCCGGGCGACGGTCTCCGGCAGCGCCCCGGCGAGCACCGGGTCGATCTCCACGGCGTGCACGTGCCCGGCGACCGGCAGTAGCCCCAGGGTCAGCGAGCCGAGCCCGGGGCCGACCTCCAGGGCCACGTCGTCGGGGGTCAGCCCGGCGGCGGTGACGATCCGGCGGACGGTGTTCGGGTCGTGCACGAAGTTCTGGCCCAGCTTCTTGGTGGGCGCGACGCCCAGCCGGGCGGCGAGTTCCCGGATCTCCGCCGGGCCGAGGAGACCGGTCATGGCTGGCAGCGTAGCGACGGGGTCGGGGCCGACCGTCGGGCCGGGCTCACCACGGGCCGAAGGCCCGGTCACCGGAGGCGGAGATGGCCGCGCACAACTCGTCCAGGTCACTGCCGGTGGTCGCGGCGAGCGCGCGGACGGTGAGCGGGATCAGGTACGACGCGTTCGGCCGGCCCCGGTGCGGCGTCGGCGTGAGGTAGGGGGCGTCGGTCTCCACCAGGATCTGGTCCAGCGGGGTGAGCGCGGCGGCCTCGCGCAGCGCCGTCGCGCTGCCGAAGGTGACGGTGCCGGCGAAGCTCAACAGGTAGCCCCGTCGCACGCACTCGCGGGCGAACTCGGCGTCACCGGAGAAGCAGTGCAGCACCACCGTGTCCGGTGCGCCCTCGTCGTCGAGGATCCGCAGCACGTCGGCGTGGGCGTCCCGGTCGTGGATGACAAGCGCCTTGTCGTACCGCTTGGCGATGGCGATGTGCGCCCGGAAACTGGCCTCCTGCGCGGCACGCCCCTCGTCGCCGGTGCGGAAGAAGTCCATGCCGGTCTCGCCGATCCCCCGGACCCGGTCGCGGGCGGCGAGGGACTCGATCTCCCGCAGCGCCTCGTCGAGGTCGGTCAGGCGGGGCGCCTCGTTGGGGTGCAGCGCCACGGTGGCCAGCACGGCGGGATACCTGTCGGCGGTGTCCGCGCCCCATCGCGAGGAGGCGACGTCGACCCCCACCTGGACCAGCCGGTCCACGCCGACCGTGGTGGCCAACGAGATCGCCACCGCGACCGGGTCGTCGGCCGGCCCGCCGCCGGGCACACCGGCCTCACTGACCGTGATGTCCAGGTGGGTGTGGCTGTCCAACACCGGCCGGGGCAGCGGCTCGGGGGCGGGCGGAAACTCTCCGGCCCGCCGGGCGGCACGCTCTCGACGGGATTCAGTGGGCTCGCTCATCAGCGACAGCATCACACACCGGGCCTGTCCATCTGCCCGCCACCCGACGTTCACCCCGACTACGCCGCGCGACTCTACCGTCGCCACCGAGCGAGCGAACCCAGCAGAGGGAGGTGGCAGCGTGAGCGTCACTCCCCACGCGAGCGGCGCGGCCGACGAACGCACCGGGCTGCACGTGGCGTTCGGCGGGGGCGTCTACCCGGCCGAGGAGATCGCCCGGGGCGCCGCGTACGAACTCTTCAGCGCCGACGAGGTGGCCGGCTTCGAGTGGGCGCCCCGACCGGGCAGTGCCCTGCCGTGGCACCGGTTCGTGCACGTCACCGAGGTGACCGCGGTGCACGGCGCCGGCGAGCCCACCGACGAGCCGGAGACACCGCTGATGGTGCCCGCGCACCGCGAGCGGGGTTGGGCGTACCTGCACCAGCTCAGTCAACAGCCCGCCGCGGCGGCTGACCCGACGCTGGGCGCGGCGCGGGCGTCGGCGGTGGTCCGGCGGGGCACCCGGATGGTGAAGGTGCTCTCCGCCCAGCAACTCGCCGGATACGTACGGGGTTGGTTGCCGCACGGCTTCTGCTACCGCGAGCACGACGTGGCGCACCTGCGTACGCCGGCGACGACGACGGTGCTGCGGACCGACGGTGAGGTCGGCAGGGACGGTCCGGAGGTGGCGTACGCGTTGCGCTGGCGGGCGTCCGACCCGGGCGACTACGACGTGCCGGTGGGTGCGGCGCACCGCGGCCTGACCGCGCTGGGATCCCGGGACCGGATCGGCGCGCCGGTGCTGGGCACGGGCTTCGTGCCGAGCAACGGTCACCTCATCCCGGAGTTCATCACCCGCGACTTCGCCGACCTGCCGATGCCGGCGAACGCCGCCCTGATCGCCTATCCGGCGGAGGGGGTGGAGGTGGTGCTCTACACCTACCAGGCGGAGCAGCGTGGTTGGCTGCGGATGGTGGGTCCGCAGTGGCGGCACCTGCTGGCCACGGTGCCGGGCCTCTCCCCGGACCAGGAGTACGTGCCGAACGCCGACGCGCCGCGCTCCACCCAGCTTGTCGGTTGGTACGGCGACAGCGAGTACGAGGCGGTGGCCGACCTGCCCGGCGGGTTCCGGGTGCTGGCGAAGACCCGGGCGGCCCGTTACCCGGTGAGCGCGGTGGCCCGCCGGGTCCGGTTCGCCCAGTGGCGGGGCGTGCCGTGCCTGGTGCTGCGGGAGGAGGCCGGTTGGTTGCGGGTACGGCTGCGTTACCCGAACCCGGACGCGGTGGTCGCGACCGGCGCGCAGTGCCACGAACGGGGGGTCTACGAGGCCTGGGCGCCGGGCGCCGAGGTGACCGACGACCAGGTGATGGACGCCCGGTACGCGATGTGACAGTCCCCGGGCGGCAGGATGCCCCACCGCCCGGGCGTCGCGCGTTCAGTCGGCCAGCCGAGCCAACTCCTCGTCGACGATCGACGGGTCGAGCTTGCGGAACACCGGCTTCGGCGCGGCCAGCGGCCGGCCCGCCTCGATCGACACCGACTCCCAGCGCGCGCCGACGGTGTAGTCGCCGGTCAGCACCGGGTACGCCGGACCGCCGTCCAGGTCCTCGACCTGCTCGATGACCGGCATCGGCGCGTGCACGCCGGTGCCGCCGAGCAGCTCGTGCACCTGCTGCGCGGAGTGCGGCAGGAACGGGGTGAGCAGCGTGTTGGCGTCGCTGATCACCTGGAGGGCGACGTGCAGGATGGTGCCCATCCGGGGCTTGTCCGCCTCGGCCTTGAGCTTCCACGGGGCCTGCTCGGACAGGTACCTGTTGGCCTCGGCGACCACCTTCATGGCCTCGCCGATGGCCTGCTTCTGCCGGTGCCGACCGATCAGGTCGCCGACCGTGGTGAACCCGGTCCGGGCGACGGCGAGCAGCGCCTCGTCGGCCTCGGTGAGCCCGGCCGGGTCGACCGGCGGGATCGTGCCGAAGTTCTTCGCCGCCATCGAGACGCACCGGTTGACCAGGTTGCCCCAGCCGGCGACCAGCTCGTCGTTGTTGCGGCGGAGGAACTCGGCCCAGGTGAAGTCGGTGTCGTTGCTCTCCGGGCCGGCGGCGGCGATGAAGTAGCGCAACGCGTCGGCGTCGTAGCGCTCCAGGAAGTCGCGAACGTAGATGACCACCTTGCGGGACGAGGAGAACTTGCGCCCCTCCATGGTCAGGTATTCGCTGGAGACCACCTCGGTGGGCAGGTTGAGCCGGCCCAGCTCGCCCGGCTCACCGTCGCGGGAGCCCTCGCCGGAGTATCCGGAGAGCAGCGCCGGCCAGATCACCGAGTGGAAGACGATGTTGTCCTTGCCCATGAAGTAGTAGGACTGGCTGTCCTTACCGGCCCCGTCCGCGGACCACCACTTCCGCCACGCCTCCGGGTCGCCGGAGCGGCGGGCCCACTCGATGGAGGCGGACAGGTAGCCGATCACCGCGTCGAACCAGACGTAGATCCGCTTGTCGGGCCGGTCCCGCCAGCCGTCCAGCGGGATCGGCACACCCCACTCCAGGTCCCGGGTGATCGCCCGGGGCTGGAGGTCGTCGAGCAGGTTGCGGGAGAAGCGCAGCACGTTGGGCCGCCACCCGTCCCGGGTGTCCAGCCACTGCCGCAGCACCTCGGCAAGGGCCGGCAGGTCCAGGAAGAAGTGCTCGGTCTCGACGAACTTCGGGGTCTCCCCGTTGATCCGCGACTTGGGGTCGATCAGGTCGATCGGGTCGAGCTGGTTGCCACAGTTGTCGCACTGGTCGCCGCGCGCGCTGTCGTACCCACAGATCGGGCAGGTGCCCTCGATGTAACGGTCGGGCAGGGTGCGCCCGGTGGACGGGGAGATCGCGCCCATGGTGGTCTTCGGCACGATGTAGCCGTTGCGGTACATCCCCTCGAACAGCTCCTGCACCACCGCGTAGTGGTTGCGGGTGGTGGTGCGGGTGAACAGGTCGTAGGAGAGGCCGAGGCCGTGCAGGTCCTCGACGATCACCCTGTTGTACCGGTCGGCCAGCTCGCGCGGGGTCACCCCGTCGGCGTCGGCCTGCACCTGGATCGGGGTGCCGTGCTCGTCGGTGCCGGAGACCATGAGCACGTCGTGGCCGGCCATCCGCATGTACCGGGCGAAGACGTCGGAGGGAACGCCGAAACCGGAGACGTGGCCGATGTGGCGGGGGCCGTTGGCGTACGGCCAGGCCACTGCCGCGAGAACGTGACTCATGAGCAGCAAGCCTAGTGACCCGGCCGGGGCGACCGCGAACCAATAGGGGGTGCCGGGCCGACGGACCGGACCGACCACCCCGCCAATTGGTCCGATTTGTCGCCGACACGCGGCGCAACTGCCCGATACGCCCTCCCGATCGGTGTGCAATGAACCTCGTGACTGGCAGACGAGCGGCGCGGGACCACGAGGACCCTCCCACCGGCCCGACGGTCGACGGCGACCCCGAACCGGCCGCACCCCGCGGTGCCGGGGTCGCACCCCAGCCCCGGCCGGTGCCCGGTGTCGACCCGGGCTCCGCGCCGCGACCAAGCCCGGCCCCACGACCGGGCACCGCCGCACGACCGGGCACTGCCGCCGACCGGCCGGCGGAACAGCAGCACACGCCGTCCGGACGGGCGGTCGCGCCGAGACGCGACGACGCCGCGAATCTCGCCGCCACCCCGGCCCGACCCACGCCGGCCGCGCCGACGCCCACCCCGGCCCGTCCGACCCCGGCGGCACCCGTACCCAGCCCGGCCCGAACCGACCCGCCGGTCCCACCGGTCGGCGCGGAGGCCGTCGAGGTGGAGCCGACCACCGGGGCGCCGGTGGACGCGGTGCCGAGTCGGGTGCCCGTCCGGCAGCAGAGCAGCCGGGAGCGGGGCCTCCGGGCCGGCGGTGACCAGCCGGACGACGACGGTGCCTTCTGGGCACCGATCGAGCAGGTGCACTGGGACGGCACGCCGGTCCGGGAGGACCCGTCGCCGCAGCGCGACCGCGGCTCACGCCAGGCGCGACGGCGTGCGCCGAGCCGTGGCGTCCCACCGCCGGATCCGCTGCCCGGGCTCGCCGCGCTGGTTTCGCTGACCCTGGTCACGGCCTTCTTCGCCTGGGTCAGCGCCGGCCCGTTCTGGCTGGCGGTCGGGCACGCGCGGGCGGGCACCGTGGTGATCGCCGAGTGCACCGGCGGTGGGCTCACCCAGCGGTGCCGGGGGATCTTCACGGCACAGGACGGGCGGTTCGTCGCGCACGGGGTACGCGTCAGCGGCGTGCCCGCCGGAGCGGACGCGACCGGCACACCGCTACCGGCGCGGATGACCGGCTCCGACGGCGGCACCGCGTACGCGGACACCGGACTGGTCCGGCACCTGCGCTGGCTGCCCGGCCTGCTGGTGGTGCTGTGCTGTACCGCCGGCATCGTCCGGTGGACCGGGTCGGCCCGACTGCCCGGCCGCCGGCACCGCCACTGGGCCGTGGCGGTCGCCGTTACCGGCCCGGTGTTGATCACCGTCGGCTTCCTGGTTGCCGCCTGGTGAACCTGCCGTCCGCCGGGAGCCTCGGTCAGCTGTGCACGATCGTGTAGACGTCCCGGCGGCGCAGCGCGTACTCGGTGGCGACGTCGGTGATGGCGTCGCGGCGGGACCGGCCGCCGGCCTCCCGCTCGGCGACCGCCGCGCGCAGGGTGTCGTCGTCGGGGCGCTCCGGTGCGGTCACCGGCGCCCCGGCCACCACCAGGGTGATCTCACCGCGCGGGTCGCCCTCGGCGGCCCACCGGGCCAGCTCGCCGAGGGGGCGGCGGAGCACCTCCTCGTAGGTCTTGGTGAGTTCGCGGCAGAGCGCGGCCGGCCGGTCCGCGCCGAACGTGTCGGCCAGGTCGGTGAGCGCCGCGCCGATCCGGTGCGGGGCTTCGAAGAAGACGAGCGTGCGTTCCTCGGCGGCGAGGGCACGCAGCCGGGACCGGCGGGCGCCGGGGGTGCGGGGCAGGAAGCCCTCGAAGCAGAACCGGTCGCAGGGCAGCCCGGACACCGCCAGGGCGGTGGTGACGGCGCTCGGCCCGGGAGCGACGGTGACCGGCGCCCCGACGTCCAACGCGGCCCGGACCAGCCGGTAGCCGGGGTCGGAGACGCTCGGCATCCCCCCGTCGGTGACAAGTGCCACCACGTATCCGCCGAGGATGACCTCGACCAGCTCGGGCGTACGCCGCTCCTCGTTGCCCTCGAAGTAGGAGACGATGCGACCGCCGACGGTGATGTCGAGATCGCGGGCCAGCCGGGTGAGCCGACGAGTGTCCTCGGCGGCGACGACGTCGGCAGTGCTCAGCACCTCCCGGAGTCGGGCCGAGGCGTCGGCGGGGTTGCCGAGCGGGGCACCGAGCAGGACCAGGCGCCCAGCTTCGGACATTTCACCCACGAATTCGTCTCCTTCATCGACAGCGAGTACCGGTATCGGGGACGACGGGCGCCACCGAGCACCTTGGCAGCCTACGATCGCCGGGTGACGAGTGCGTCGACTGCGCAGAGCCCGAGCGCCGATCCTGCCAAGATGGTCGAGGTGACGGGCGAGCCCAGCCCACACCAGGAGCCGACGGCGCCGCCCGCCGGTGACGGCGGCGTGCCCGCCCAGATCCGGCGACGGTTCGCCACCATCGACAGCCAGGTGGACCGGTTCTCCTGGGCGGCCACAGCCGTGGTCGTGGCCATCGCGGCGATCCTGCGCTTCGTCGGACTGTCCAGCATCAAGGGCAAGATCTTCGACGAGACGTACTACGCCAAGGACGGCTACGGGCTGATCAGCCGGGGCGTCGAGTGGAACTACAAGGACAACGGCCCGTCGTACGTCGTGCACCCACCGCTGGGCAAGTGGCTGATCGGCCTCGGCGAGTGGGCCTTCGGCTACCAGGACGCCGACTCGAAGGTCTCGGTCCCCGGGCACCTGATAACCACCGCGCCGGAGTTCGGCTGGCGGTTCTCGGCGGCCGTGATCGGCACGCTGTCGGTGTTGCTGCTGGTGCGCATCGGTCGGCGGATGTTCCGCTCGACGGTGCTCGGTTGCGCCGCCGGCCTGCTGCTCGCCCTGGACGGCTTCCACCTGGTGCTGTCCCGGGCGGCGCTGCTCGACATCTTCCTGCTCTTCTTCGTGCTGGCCGCGTTCGGCGCGTTGGTGCTCGATCGGGACGCCCGCCGTCGCCGCTGGGCGCGGGCGCTTGACGACGGGCTCGACCTGAGCCAGACGGGCCGGGCCGGCCGACTGCCGACCGGCTGGCGCACCTGGCCGTGGTGGCGGTTGGCTGCCGGCGTGCTGATCGGCTGCGCCTGCGCGGTGAAGTGGAGCGCCCTGTATTTCGTCCCGGCCTTCGCGCTGCTGGTGATTCTCTGGGAGGTCGGCGTCCGCCGCTCGGCGGGGGTCCGCCGGCCGTGGCGGGATGCCCTGGTCGACGAGCTGCCCTGGTTGGTGCTGGCCGGCGTGCTCATGATCGGCACCTACCTGGCCACCTGGTCGGGATGGCTGATCACCGACGACGGCTACTACCGGCTCGCGTCGGCCTACCCGGCCGCCCACCTCAGTGACCGCCCGGTGATCGGGCCGCTGATCAACCTCTTCGAGTACCACCGTGCGGCGTACGGCTTCCATGCCCAGCTCGACGACGCGCACAAATACCAGTCGTGGCCGTGGCAGTGGTTGCTGCTCGGTCGGCCGGTGGCGTTCCACTGGACCGGTGACGGGGCCTGCGGGGCGCCGACCTGCGCCTCCGAGATCCTGCTGTTGGGCACCCCGCTGCTCTGGTGGTCCTTCCTGCCCGCCCTGGCGGCGCTGGCCTGGCTGGGCCTGGCTCGTCGCGACTGGCGGGCCGGCGCGATCCTGCTCACCGTGGCCGCCGGGCTGCTGCCGTGGTTCTGGTTCGCCCTCGACGGCCGGACGATGTTCTCGTTCTACGCCGCGCCGGCGCTGCCCTTCCTGGTGCTGGCGGTGGTGTACGTGCTGGGTGCGCTCATCGCTCCGGCCGGGGGTGCCGTGGGCACGGTGACGCCGCTGGTGCCCGGTGACCCGAGTTACGAACGCCGACTGGTGGGCAGCATCGCGGCCGGGGCGTACGTGCTGCTGGTGGCGCTCTGCTTCGCGTACTTTTATCCGATTTTCGTCGGCAAGACCATCCCGTATGCGGACTGGTTGTCCCGAATGTGGCTCGACGGCCGGTGGATATAAGCACCGACAGGCGACGCGCCGCATAGCGCGACGGAGAAGGGCCCGCACGCCGAAGCGTGCGGGCCCTTCTGACATAGACGCGCGCCCCGATCGCCTGCCACGGGGGAAGCGGGCGATTGGGGCGCGCATGAAGAGCTTAACCACCGCGCACCACCGGCACAACGGGTCAACTTAAGTCAGATTTCCGACCGATGGCGGCCGAGCCGATGCTTGCCATCGTGCAGTTGACCGAGGGTGACCTGACGTGGACCCAGCGCGTGATGGGGCCGGCCAGTGCGGCTCGTCAACTCGGGCCGGGGGTGGCCGGCCGCCAACCCCCACCATCCCAAGTGATCATCCAAAGTGGATCTCACTACACTGCGGGCCGTGATCAACTTCAAACGATCGGCGGCTGTCCTTCTCGGACTGTTGGCGACCACCGCGCTGGCCGGGCCGGTCCCGGCGCAGGCCGACGAGGAGCCGCTTCCCGAGCCTCCACGGGTTGAGCTCGTGCTCGACGTCAGCGGCTCGATGCGCGCCGCCGACATCGACGGACGCAGCCGGATCTCGGTCGCCCAGCAGGCCTTCAACGAGGTGGTGGACGCGCTGCCGGAGGACACCCAGCTCGGTATCCGGGTGCTCGGCGCGACCTACCGTGGCAAGGACAAGAAGGTCGGCTGCCAGGACACCCAGCAGATCGTGCCGGTCGGTCCGGTGGACCGCAGCGCGGCCAAGGCCGCGGTGGCGACGCTGCGGCCGACCGGGTTCACACCTGTCGGCCTGGCACTGCGCTCCGCCGCACAGGACCTGGGCACCGGGGCCACCACCCGAAGGATCGTGCTGATCACCGACGGAGAGGACACCTGCGCGCCGCCGGACCCGTGCGAGGTGGCCCGGGAACTCGCCGCCCAGGGCACCAGCCTGGTCGTCGACACCCTCGGCCTGGCTCCCGACGAGAAGGTCCGCCGACAACTGCTCTGCATCGCCAGCGCGACCGGCGGCACCTACACCGCCGCCCAGAGCGCCGAGGAGCTGACCGGCCGGATCAAGCAGCTCGTCGAGCGGGCCGGCGACACCAACACCCGGGCGCCGACGGTCGTCGGCGGCGCGAACGCCTGCGACACGGCGCCACTACTCGCCCCCGGCGTCTACGCCGACCGGGAGGCGTTCTCCGAGCACCGCTACTACCGGGTGCCGGTACGCCCCGGGCAGGAACTTCGCGCATCGGTGAGCATGGCGCTGGACCGAGCGGTCAACCGGGACTACGGGGTGCTGCTGCGGGCCACCGCGGCGGACGGCCGGGAACTGGTCCGGGGCGCGGACGCCAGCAGCGGGCGAGCCGACGTGCTCTCCGCCGGACTGCGCTGGTCCGCCACGGCCGACGACGAGGACGCAGCGCGAATCAAGGAGAGCGCCACCCCGGTCGTCGAACCCACCACCGTCTGCCTGGTGGTCAGCAACTCGTTCGCCCCACGCCCCGGCACCGCGGCGACTCCGGGCATGCCGGTGGAGTTGACCATCGACGTGGTCGCCGCCGCGCCCGCGCCGGACGGACCGGACCTCGGCCGAGGTTGGGCCCTGCTCGCCCTGCTCACCGTCGTCGGGCTGCTCGCCGGCCTGCTCGCCGGCCTGCTCACCCGCTGGTGGGTCGCCACCTGGAGGGAGAACTGATGCGTACCGCACTGTCGCGTTCGCTGGCGGCCCTGCTCGCCGCCGGCGGAGCCGCGCTGCTTCCCGCCCCGGCCGTCGCCGCGCCGACCCCCTCCCCCGGAGCCACCCCGGTGAACCGAGCCGGTACGTCGTTCCTCAGCGCCACCCCGATCGCCGCCGGACAACCGGTGCGGGTGGACGCCTCGATCGGCGACCACCTCTACTGGTCGTTCCCGGCGACCGCCGGTCAGGTGCAGGAGATCAGCGCCACCGTCACCTTCCCGAAGGGGCGCAGCGGCGCATCCACCTGGACGGTCGACGTCTTCGACGGTCTACGGCGGCGTCAGGCGTGCACGGCGGGGGCGCAGACCCCGACCGTGGACGCCACGGCGACGAGCGTGGCGCTGGGCTGCACCCTGCGCGAGGTGCGGCCGTGGGCCGAGCCCTGGTCGGCCGACCCGCTGCCCGGCTCGTACGTCGTCCGGCTCTCCGTGATCGACCTGCCAGAGGCGGATCTGGGCGCGCCGATCGACGTGGACCTGCTGATCGGCACCATCGGCGATCGGGGCGCCTCGGCCGACGACGGTGAGTTGGCCGCGCCGCTGGTGCCGAACACCAAGGCGGGCACGGTGCTCAACGCCGTACCCCCGGTGGACCCGGATGCCGACGACGAGGGCGACCCACTCGCGGACTGGTTGCCGGATCTCGGCTCGCGGTGGGTCTGGACCGGCATCGGCGGCGTGCTCGCCGCGGTGGCCGGCGTGGTGGGTTTCGCGATGACCCGGCGGCCGCGGCGCCGCTGAGGCGTCCGGCCCCGCTGGTGGCCCCGCCCGACGGCGGGGCCACCAGCGGTCAGTCGCGTCGAGGTCGGCGGGGCAGCCAGCCGATGAAGCGGCCCTGAAGCGACATCACCGGGGCGGTGCGCAGGTCCTCCGTGGCGGCGGCGAGGCAGGAGCCCAGATAGACGCTGAGCATTGCCCGATCACTGCCGTACTCAGCCAACAACCGGCTGCGTTTGGTCGCGCACGGCCACTCGTCACCGCAGGAGCCGCAGCTCCAGCAGGGGGTCTTCGGGGCGTGGTCCTCGGCCCGCACCCCCGCCCGTTCGGCACCATCGGTCATCGCACGTCCTTCCAATGTCCACGGGCTGGCCAGCAGCGGTGCCCGGCCAGGTTCGATGGTGGTCCCCCCGGAGCCATCAGAGAGGGCGGTACGCGGCCCTCCGGTGTTACATCCTTGCGGTACCTTCTCCGGTTGTGGGAGTCGGAAATTTGACGGTTGACCCGATCCTCCATTCCTACCGACGGGTAAGCCAGCGCAATGCGTGACCTGTTGCCGCCGACAGTCGCGGTGGCCGTCGCCGGGCCGGCCGACTGGGTCGGCGAGCTGCTCGCCGCCGAGCAGGCGTGCCTCGGCGACCAGGCCGTGCCGACCCGCCGGAGGGACTTCACCGCCGGGCGGGTCTGCGCCCGACGAGCGCTGACCGAGCTCGGCCTGCCACCGATCGCCGTGCCGGCCGCCGCCGACCGTGCGCCGGTCTGGCCGGCGGGGGTGGTCGGCGCCATCACCCACACCGCCGGCTACTGCGCCGCCGCGGCGGCGCATGCCACCGACATCCGGTCCGTCGGCATGGACGCCGAGCAACACCGCGAGATCAGTCCGGGAGTACGCCGACTCGTGCTGCTGCCCGAGGAGGAGGCCGACTGCGCGCGGTTGCCCGGCGGCACCTTCTGGCCGATCGTGCTGTTCAGTGCCAAGGAGACCGTCTACAAGGTCTGGCATCCGGTCGTCGGGAGCTGGTTGGATTTCCAGGACGCCCGACTGGACATCGATCCCGACGCGGGCACGTTCACGGCCCGGATCGCACGGGCCCGGCTGGACGAGGCGGGGGTCGACGATCCGCCAGCGTCGATCAGCGGCCGTTTCGTGGTCGTCGACGGGTTGGTCCGCACCGCCGCGGTGCTCCCCCTGCGCTGACCGCCGAGGGCCATCGGCCCCGCACGGTAGCGTCGGTGGAGTTCTCGAACCGCACGTACCGAGGCGTCAAGGAGTACGGTGACCCACCCCCAGCCCACCGTCGGGCCGCACCACCGCCAGCAGTCGAACCTGGAGCCACCGGACCGCCCCGTTCCAGCAACACCGCAGCCGCCGTTCTCGGGTGCCGCGTATCCGGCGGCCGGCACCGGTCGGGGATTCCCGGTGACCGGGCTGCCGGGCTATCCGCTCGTCGCACCGGCGACGGCACGGACACACGCCTCCAAGAGAACCGCCGTGGTCGTCGCGATCACCACGGCCGTGCTCACCCTGCTCTGCTGCGCGGGCGGCATCGTGGCCGCCGTCGTGAGCACCAATCAGGACGACGACGCCAGGACCAACGCGATCGGGATCACCGGCCGGAACTCGTAACCCAGGCGCGATGCGGGCGGGCACCCGTACGGGTGCCCGCCCACTTGTCAGTTGTCCGTGGTGTCAGCAGCCCGTCCAGCGCACCGGGGTGAGTCGCTCCCCGTTGCGGAACCCGACGATGGTGCCCGTGTCGGAGATGGACCGGGCACCGATGCCCACCCCGTCGCTGCCTCCCGGCAGCACCCGGGAGGTCGTACCCCGCACGACCCGGTCAGCGCCCACCACGACGCCCTTGGCGTTGACGTCCTCCAACGACGGCGACTGCGGGTCGAGCGTCGTGTACGAGCCGTCCCGGAGGTTCCAGCGCACCGGGACCCAGATGCTGTCCGGCAGGTCGACATGGCCGATCGCCCACTGACCGGCCGCTTCGCTGACATAGGACATCTGCGCGCCGGGGACCGTGAGTGCGTCGTACCGGCCGTTCGGCCGGCGGACCCAACTGGTCCAGTACCCGAAGTCACCGGCGGTACCGACGATGGTCCCGTTCGCGGTGATCCCTCGCGGCTGGGCATTGGCCGGGGCGTCGAGCACCTCGACCGTGCCCGGCCGAGCCGCCGGCCAGCGCACCGCGAAGAACTCCCCGGTGTCGATGTCATTACCGAGGCCGACGATGTCGCCGGCCTTGTTGATGGCGGTGACGGAGATGCCCGTGGAGGACGGCACCACCGGCAGCTGCTCGACCCTGCCGTTGCGGTACCGCCACGGCTGGCCGCTGTTGCCCCAGCCGTTGCCGATCACGACGCCGTCGGCGTTGACGTCGGCAGGGGTCGCCATGCTCGGCGCCTCGACCTCGGTGAGCCGATTCCGGTCCCAGAACAGCAGCAGGTACTGGTTGTCGGTGCCCTCGATCCGCAGGGCCGAGCCGGCAACGAAGCGGCCCGTCGGGTCGATGACGTTCGCATCGGCACGGTAGGTGTCGGTCGGGTACGGCAGCGTGCTGATCTTGCAGGTGCCGAGGGCGGCGGCCCTGGGCGCGGCGGTCGCCGGTGCGGAGACAGCGACGCCGAGAGAGGCGGTCAGCAGGCCGGCGGCGGTGACGCCGGCCAGCGTCCGTCGAGCGGTGTGAGTCATCTTTTCTCCCCGTGTGAGCCCGGTTGAGCCCGAGCGCCGATTACTACTTGAGTCACCCGCGAGCAGACCGCACGGTTGCGGCGTGTCGGTGAGATGACAGCAGCGGAATCGCGCTGACCTACGGTGCCCACGGTTGAGCACGGCGACGACGGCCGGCCAGATTCGGGTCGTTCGCGGTGACTGGTGGCGGACACTCCTCTTTGTACGGCTTGTCGCACCGGCCGACTATGACCATCAATCCGTGCCGTAATGAGCTGACAGTAACCGCCGGGCAACCGCCCGTGCGGCTGTCTTGCCTCAGAGAGGAACGGGGATGCAGGGATCCTGGCGTAAGGCGGCAGTCACAGCCGCCCTGTCGATCGTTTGTGTGTCGGGTGGGTTGGCCCTGACCGCACCCGCACAGGCGCAGACCGTGGAGTCCGGATCGGTCTCCTTCGGCGGCGACCCCGGTGACTACATCACCGGTGGGGGCTCCTACTCGTACTCCACCGACGACAGCGACCAACTCACGGCGGACAGCCCGCTCGACAACAGCCGCGTGACGGTCAGCATCAGCGGTTACAACGGCGACCAGTGGTCGCTCACCTTCGACGCGCCCGGCAGCGCGGCGCTGGTGCCGGGCACCTACGAGACAACGAGCCGATACCCGTACAACGGGGCCGGCCCCGGGCTCGACCTGTCCGGCAACGGGCGGGGCTGCGACGACGCGACCGGCACCTTCACGATCGTCAACGCGGTGTTCGGCTCCAACGGCTACGTGCAGACCCTGGACGCCACCTTCGAGCAGTACTGCAATGGCGCGACGGCGGCCGCTCGCGGCGAGGTGCACATCGCCAACCCGCCGCCGCCCGAGCGGCTGCAACTCGCACTCGCCGTGGCGACCGACGGCATCGCCCACCGGGTGAACGGCAACGCGGTCCTGCACGGCACGGTGACCTGCAACCAGCCCATCTCGGTGTCCGTGGACGGCACCGTCACGCAGATCGTCCGGAAGGTGCTGGTTCGGGGCAGCTTCTCCACCCAGGTCACCTGCACCCCGGGCAGCCAGGTCCAATGGACGGCCGCGGCCGTCCCGACCGGCACCACCCCGTTCGGCAAGGGGCTCGCCGAGGCCATCACCCGGGCCATCGCCTACGACATCCCGTACGACGAGTACGTCTTCGTGACCGACACCTCGACCGTCAAGCTCACCCGGTCCTGATCCGTCCCGCCTGGCGGCCGGCACGACCCGGCCGCCAGGCGCTACGGTGGCCGGGTCCACGACGGAAGCACCACGAAAGATGGCACAGATGGCTGCCGACCCCGTGCACACCGCCCCTCGTCCAGCGGTCACCACGGCGCACCGGTCACCGTCCTCGCTGGACTACTACCTGGTACTGCCTCGACCCGACGACCCTGATCCGACCCGCGCGGTCGCGGGGCTCGTGGTCGAGGAGTTCACCCGGGAGCACGACCACATCAGCACGGGCCTGCACAGCGCGGGCTGGACGCCGGCCGCCGGCTGGTGGAGTACCGCCGCGCTCAGCCGGAGCATCCGCACCGACCCGGACACGTCGGCGCGGGTGGTCCCCACCTCCCGCGCCGAGGCCGAGGGTCACTACCGCACGCTCGGTGGCGGGCAACTGCCCGACGACACGGAGCTGCGCTCGTACCTCCTCGTCCACCAGCCGATCGCGACCGCCGCGCCGCTGCGACTCGGCCCGGCACAGCCGCCGGCCGGCTGGCACGAGCGGCGCGTCTACCGCGTCCTCTTCGCCAAGGATCTCCATCCGGACCAGGTGACGAGCCTCCGGGCGAGCTGGCGTACGCCGGTTGACGCCACGGGCGCATCGGCCGCGAGCGGTCACCTGGAGAAGGGCGGCGACCGGTTCGGCTGGGAGCTACGACGGGTCGCCCACACCCGGGCCTGGGCTCTGGACGTGACAGTCCTGCTGGGCGCCGCCGCCGACGACACGGTGGGTTCGACCCTGTCCGACCTGACGACAGTCCTGCGACAGCAGGGTCTGATACCCGTGACGACCGAGCGGTTCAGCTAACGCGGTGCCCACCGACCTTCACCGCGCTCACCTACGGGTGTAGAGGCTTAGGGCTCCGCCCGCCGGTCGCCTGACGGTCAAATGATCAAGGGCAGGCTCTCGATCTTACGAGAACCCGCCCTGACCTGCTCTTACGTGGTGGAGCTGAGGGGATTTGAACCCCTGACCCCCTCGATGCGAACGAGGTGCGCTACCAGTCTGCGCCACAGCCCCCCACCGGCGAACCGGCTTCGGTCCCACCCGGCTTACACCGGGCGGGCCGGCAGCAAGGCTAACAGGTCGCCGGCCCCCACCGCGAATCCGCCCCCGGTGCAGCGCTCCACCTGGCCCGGTAATCCACTCGGGTTCCGGGAAATCGGGGCATCCGGGACGCCTCGACACCCCCTCTTCCTGAAAACCGAGTCGATCAAGCGCTGGTCCGGCCGTCTTCCTGGAACCCGAGTCGATCAAGCCATCCGCCCGGGTGCCAGCCAAGCCGCCAGCCAGGGCGCCGGCCCGGACGTGGGCACGAGCCGACGGCCCGGACGTGGGCACGAGCCGACGGCCGGCACGAGCCGACGGCCGGCGAGCCGACGGCCGGCACGGGACGTTGGCGGTCAGGCGCCTCGGCCGGCCTCGTAGGGGCGCCCGCGGAGCCCGCCGGCCCGTCGGTACGAGACCGAGCCACCGTTGACCGCCGCCGGCAGGTCGCCGGGGCGGTCCAGGCCCATCGCGGCTCGGCGTACCCCCTCGCGCTGGGCGGCCAGGCGGCGCTGCGCCTCCCGGCGGGCCGCTGCGCGGCGGGCCTGCTCCCGGCGTACCTCGGCCTGCCGGGCGGCCAGCCAGGCGGCCTCCCGGGCTCGGGCGCGGCGGCGGCGGCGCCCGGCGAGGGCGCGACCCCGCAGGTGGACGACGTACATGGTCAGGAGCAGGAAGGTGACCGCGAAGCCGATCCAGAAGCCCGGGCTGGCAAACAGCACACCGATCAACTCGACGACGTTGAGCAGCAGCAGGGCGGCGAGCACCCGGCGACGCCGGTACACGGCCGGGGTGTGCTGACGGCGGGACGACGGGCGGCGGCGGGACCGCTTCGGCGCGGGTGGCACGGCGCGCAGTCGACCGGAGCGGCGGCCGGCCTGCGGCCCGGAGACCGGCGCGGTCAACACTCCGGTAGTCGCATCCTCGCTCAGGGTGACGACGAGTGAGCGCGGCGGGTGGACCGGCTGCCGCCCCGGGACAGTACGTCGCCGCCGGCGGCGCTGGAGCACCCGCGCCGTCGACTGCGCCCGCTCCGCCACCAACCGCTCGGTGGCGTCGTACCGGCGAACCAACGCCGGGGCCAGGGCGAGCAGGCCGGCGGCGGCGAGGACGGCGAGGAGCACCGAGGTCGGCACCCTCACCCCTCCCGTCACCGAATTCGGAGCAACCGCCACCCCACCGCAGGATCTTCCACCGATCGCGCCTAGGTGCGTGGATCGTCCGGCCGGAGAGCGCTCGCCGCAACTTGCAGTTACTTGAGGTTACGGCGGACCGACCAGGAAGCCGTCGCGCCGCGCCGATCCCGTCCGTGGGACAGCCTCTCAGCGGGCGGAGGCGCGTACCCGATGCCAGCGGGCCAGCAGGCCGCCCTCGGCAGCGATCTCCTCACTCGTCATCGCGTATCCGATGTGGTCACGCCAGGCGCCGTCGATGTGCATGTAGCGCACGTGGTACGACTCCTCGCGGAATCCCAACTTCTCCACCACCCGCCGCGACGGCCGATTCTCCGGACGGATGTTGACCTCTACCCGGTGCAGCCCGCCGGGGCCGAACGCGTGGTCCACGGCGAGGGCGAGCGCCGTCGGGATCACGCCCTGGCCGGCGACCCGGGCGTCCACCCAGTAGCCGACATAGCCGGAGCAGAGCGCCCGTCGCACGATGCTGCCCACGTTGATGTGCCCGACCAGCAGGTCCCGACTGCCCTCACGGAGGCAGACCGCGAAGGGCATGCCGTCACCCTCCCGGGCCGAGCGCCGCTGGTCACGCAGCACCCAGCGGAACGCGGCAGGTGAGTTCAGCTCGTCCCAACCGCCGGGCAACGACGACTCCCAGGGCGCCAGCCAGGCCCGGTTGGCCCGCCGGATCTCCGACCACGGCACCGCGTCGGAGCGCCGGTAGGGCCGCAGCAACACCGGGCCGTCCGCCAACTCCACCGGCCAGCCCGGTGCCCGCGGGGGTCCGAAGAGACTCACCCCTACAGTCTCCCGCGCGAGGCGGTGACGCGCGCAAGTGGACCCGCCAGGACCCGCCAACCGTCCGACCGGGACACCGTCACCGGCGGCGGTCCAGCAGCAGGACGTCCACGGTAGAGCCGGCCGCGGCGGTGGTGACCCGCTCACCGAGCACCAGCAGCCCGTTCGCCTCGGCCAGCCCGGAGAGAGTGAACGGTCCACCGCTGAGTGGCTGCACCGTGTACCCGCCGCCGCGCCGCTCGGCGACGTGCGCCGGCCGGAACTCGCGCAACCCGGCCGGGGACGACACGGTCTCCAGCAGGTGCGCCCGCACGCTGGGGCGGAACACGGGCTCGGCGCCGGCGAGCAGTTGGATGGCGGGGCGGGCCAGCACCTCGAACCCGATCAGGGCGGCACCCGGGTCACCGGGCAGGCAGACCACCGGCACCTCCTCGGCGCCGACCGTGCCGAACCCGAGCGCGGTGCCGGGATAGAGCGCCACGTCGGTGAACGTGACCGGCCCGACCCGGCCACCCTCGCGGCGGGACAGGATCCGGCGCACCATGTCTCCGGGGCCGGTGCCGGTGCCCCCGGTGGTGATGATGAGGTCGGCGCGCAGGGTCTGGTCCTCCAGCAACCCGCGCAGCCCCTCCGGGTCGTCGTCGCAGATCCCCACCCGGTACGCCAGTGCGCCCACCTCGGCCGCGGCGGCCGTCAGCGCGTGCGAGTTCGCGTCGACGACCTGCCCGGGCTGACTGCCCCGACCCACGTCGACGAGTTCGTCACCGGTGGCCACGATGACCACCCGCGGGCTGGGCCGGACCACCACGTGCCCGATGCCGGTGGCGGCGAAGACCGCGACCAGGGCCGGGGAGACGTACGTGCCGGCGCGGGCGAGCAGGGTGCCGGCGGGCAGTTCCGCACCGGCGCGCCGGACCCCGTACCCCCGTTTGGGGGTGCGGAAGATCTCCACCGCGGCCATGCCCTGGTCGGTCCACTCCACCGGGACGACGACGTCGGCGGCGACCGGCAGCGGCGCACCGGCGGCCACCGAGAAGCACGAGCCCGGGGTGAGTCGCACCGGCCGCCAGCTCGCCGCCCCGAGATCGCCGACCACGTTGAGCCGGATGGTCCGGCCACCGCGCGTGCCGGAGGGGGCCGGGACGTAGCTCGGGCCCCGGCCCCCTCCGGAAATGTCCTCCCAGCGCGCCGCGTAGCCGTCCACGGCCGCCTGGTCGAAGGCCGGGAAGGCGTGCGGCGCGACGACGTCCTCGGCGAGGACGTTGCCGTGCGCCTGGGTGAGCTCGAGGTCGAGTGGCGGCAGCGCGCGCAACCTGCGCAGCACGCTGCCCAGGTAGTCGGCGAGCGGCGTCAACTCGTTCGCGGCCGCCTCGGCGTCGGCCGTCGCGGTCATGTACCAGATCCGCCTGCCGCGTCGGCCTTGACGAAGTCGGCCAGCCAGGACCGGAACTCGGCGCCCAGGTCCTCGCGCTCGGCGGCGATCTGCACCACCGTCTGGAGGTAGCCCAGCGGCATGCCCGTGTCGTAGCGGGTGCCCCGGTAGACGATCGCGTGCACCGGGGTGCCCTCGGTGCGCAGCAGTTCCATCGCGTCGGTCAGCTGGATCTCGCCGCCGCTGCCGGGCTTGGTCCGCCGGATCGCGTCGAAGATCTTGCCGGGCAGCACGTACCGGCCGAGCACCGCGAGGTTGCTCGGGGCGTCCTCGGGCTGCGGCTTCTCCACCATCCCGGTCACCCTGACGACCTCACCGATGTCGGTCAGCTCCGCCTCGGCGGGCTCGACGGAGGCGATGCCGTACCGCTTGGTCTCGGCGGGGTCGACCTCGAAGAAGGCGAGCACCACACCGCCGGTGCGGGCCTGCAACTCGAGCATCGCCGGCAGCAGCGGCTCCGACGGCTTGACGAACTCGTCGCCGAGCAGCACCGCGAAGGGCTGGTCGCCGACGTGCGACTCGGCGTACCCGACGGCGTGGCCGAGCCCGAGCTGCTCGGGCTGCCGCACGGTGTAGATCTCGGCCAGCTCGCTGGGCCGACGCACCGCGGCCAGCCGCTCGGTGTCACCCTTCTCCTCCAGCCTGGTCTCCAGGTCGGGGCGACGGTCGAAGTGGTCCACCATCGACGTCTTACCCCGACCGGTGATCAGCAACACGTCACCGATGCCGGCCTGGGTGGCCTCCTCGACGATGTACTGCAGAACCGGCCGGTCCACCACCGGCAGCAACTCCTTGGGCACCGCCTTGGTGGCGGGCAGGAACCGGGTGGCCAGTCCGGCGGCCGGGATGACGGCCTTGACCGCCAGGGGACGGCCGTTCGAGGCGGCCGTCGATGAGGGGTTCGCTGAGTGCTCCGACATGCCGCGAGACTATCGGCCACGGCTCTGTCGCGGCGGGTGTGGCCCAGAAGACGCGCCGCCACCCGGCCCCGGCCGCGCCGGATCCGGGCCGGCGCGGGCCGCATCCGCGTCGATGTCCGCCGGGTCGTCGGCCGGGTCGGGCCACGTGTGCGCCGGCGACCCTTCCGGTACGCCCACCGCCGGCTCCGACCGGGCGGACCCGCCCGGCTCCCGGTTGAGAGGCACCGGCTGGCCGGCGCGCGGCAGCCCGTCGGGTGGACTGACCGCACCCGCGAGCACCGGTATCTCCCGGGTGGCCACGTCCGGGCGTACCTCGGCGACCCGGTAGGTGTCGCGGCCGGCCGCCTTGGCCGCGTAGAGCGCGTCGTCGGCGGCTTCCAACACCTCCCGCCCGGTACTGCCGTTGTCCGGGTAGACGGCGATGCCCACCGACACCGTCACCAGCACCGGCCCGGCGTACGCCTCGACGGCGATCGGCGTCTCGCGGACCGACGCGCCGAGCCGCTCGGCCACGATCGCCGCGCCCCGCGCGTCGGTCTCCGGCAGCAACAGCACGAATTCCTCACCGCCCTGCCGGAAGGCGAGGTCGACCTCGCGGATCTCGCCGCGCATCCGCCTGGCGAACTCGGCCAGCACCGTGTCCCCCGCGGCGTGCCCGTACGTGTCGTTGACGTCCTTGAACCGGTCGAGGTCCAGGGCGAGGACGCTGAGCATCCGCCCGAAGCGGCTGGCCCGTTCCACCTCACGTCGGATCGACTCGCGCAGGTAGCGGTAGTTCCACAGCCCGGTGAGCGGGTCGGTGAGGGAGAGCCGCTGGGCCTCCTCGTGCACCCGGACGTTGTCGACAGCCACCGCCGCGTGTCCGGCGAAGGTGCGCAGGGTGGCCAGGTCGTCGTCGTCGAACCCGTCGGCGCCCAGGCGGTCGTAGAGGGCCAGCACGCCGAGCGCCGCCGCCACGCCGGCCTCGTCGGCGGGGCCGGAGGATCCGCTGAGGGTGGCCGCGGCCGAGCCCGGGGTGGCGAACGGGACCGCGACGTACGTGCGGCAGCGTGGCTCGATCGACGGTGCGTCGGTCGGCTCCGCCCTCCCCCGCTGTGGTTCCCCGGTGGCGGCGACGGCGCCGACCACACCGACCCCGACCGGCACCCGGAGCGTCGGTGGCCCGTCCGCGTCCGCCTCCGGCCAGCGCCCGTCCAACCCCTCGGTGCACTGTGCGACGAGCATCCCGCCGGTCTCCACCAGCAGCACGGCGCCAGCACGCGCGCCGGTGGCGCCGATGGCGCTGCGCAGGATCACCCGCAGGATGCGTTGCAGGTCGTGCGTGCTGGCCAGGGTGTCGCCGAGCACCGCGAGGTGACCGCGGAGCTGGTCGCGGTTGCTGGTCAACGCCGCGACGTAGGAGCCGGTCTCCCGGGTCATCCGGTTGAACGCGGCGGCCAGCCGGCCCAACTCGTCGCGGCTGCGCACCGGCACCCGGGCGGTCAGGTCGCCGTGCGCCACCCGGTCGACCGCGCCAGCCAGCTCGATCAGCGGTCGGGTGGTCATCCGGGCCAGTCGCCAGGCGGTCAGCACGGCGAGCAGCGCGGCCACCACGACCACCCCGATCAGCGTGGCGTGCAGCCCCGCCGGGCGCTCGCTGGGCACGGAGACCACGAGCGGCAGCGGCTGCGCGTCGGAGGGTCCGACCCTGCGCACGTACCGGCCCTGGCTGGTCTCGGTCACCCGCTCACCGTTGACGGCGCTGGCGGCGGCCAGCACCGCGTCGCGTACCTCGCGGGATTCGGTCGTGTGGGTGACCCGGGCGGCGCTGGCTCCGCTGTCGAGCAGGGTGACCGCCACCCCGGTCACCGCCGCCAGCCGGGCCACGAATGCCGGGTCGACACGTTGCGCGGCGGTCACCGTGCCCAGCAGCGCGCCGCCGCGGTCGCGGAGGTCGACGTGGACGGCCAGCGCGCGGACCGGACCTGTCACATCCGTGGTCGGGCCGGAGCAGTCCCGCCACGGGGTCGACGGCGCCCCGGGCGACAGAAAGGTGGTCTCGCCGCTCACGTCGGTGATCAGCACCGCGGCGACCAGGCCCCGGCCGATCAGTTGGGCGGCGGCGACGGACGGATCGGCGCTGAGAGCCAGCACGTCGGCGGTGGCGCGGAGCTGCTGGCAGAGCGCGTCGACCGAGGTCCGCACGGTGGACGCCGCCACCGCCAGGCGCTCGGTGGAGCGGCTGCGGTCGACGGCGCTGACGGTGGAGGCGACGAAGAGCGCGCCGAGCAGGACCGGGCCGAGCACCACCACGAGGAAGGCTGCCGTCAACCGCCCGCGTAGCGTCACTCGGTCCCCCCGGAAGTTCCGCCTCCGTTGCTTGCGATGCTGACACAGTGCAACCGTGAGAGAGGCGTTGCGTCAGGAGTGTTGCGTGGCGGAATTTTCTGATGAAGCGGAAGTGACCCGAATGGCGAAGCGGGACGCCCGCGTCGAGCTGCTCGCCCGCCGCCGGGCGCTGAGCGGCCCCACCCGGGCCGTCGCCGCCGGGCGCGTGCAGGCCGAGCTGGTCACGCTGGTACGCCGGCTGCGCCCCCGCCGGATGACGGCGTACGTGCCGGTCGGCTCCGAGCCGGGCGGCGCGGACCTGCCGGAGGTGCTGCGAGCGGCCCTTCCGGCCGACGCCGAGCTGCTGCTGCCGGTCCTCCTCGACGACCTGGATCTGGACTGGGCGGCGTATACCGGGCCGGGGGCCTTGATCGCCGCCGGCCGGGGTATCCGGGAGCCGACCGGCGCCCGCCTCGGGGTGGCCGCCGCGGCGGAGGCGGACCTGGTGCTCGTACCGGCTCTCGCCGTCGACCGCCTCGGTCGGCGACTCGGACGCGGCGGCGGTTCGTACGACCGGGCACTGGCCCGGGTGCCCGAGACGACGCTGACGGTGGTTCCCCTGCACGACGGCGAGCTGGTCGAGGCGCTGCCGGCGGAACCACACGACCGTCGTGTCCGCGCGGTCGTCACCCCCGCCGACGGGGTGCGTACGCTTGACGCCGGCCCGGGTGCGCCGCATGATGTCGCGCCTCACACGTCCGCTGGACGAACCCGGGGCGAATGACGCACCATTGGCACTCGAATACGTCGAGTGCCAACTGGCTGAGCCCAGATCCGGAGGAGAACGTGCCCACGTACCAGTACGCCTGCACCACGTGCGGTCACCAGCTCGAGGCGGTGCAGTCCTTCTCTGACGAGCCGCTGACCGAGTGCCCGGCGTGTCAGGGGCGGCTGCGGAAGGTCTTCAACTCGGTCGGCATCGTCTTCAAGGGTTCGGGCTTCTACCGCACCGACTCCCGGGCGTCCGGCTCCGAGGCGACGGCCGGCGGCACGACCGGCAAGCCCGGTAAGTCCGAGTCATCGTCCTCGGGTGCGGACTCCGGGTCGTCTGGCTCGTCGTCCTCGGGTTCGTCCTCGTCGTCGTCGGGTTCGTCGTCCGGGTCGTCGTCCGGGTCGTCCTCGTCGGGCTCGGGCTCGTCGGGGTCGTCCTCGTCCGGCGGGTCGAGCGGCGGCGGCAAGGCCGCGGCGGCCAGTTCCGCGTCCTGACCCGCCAGCGTCGACTCGCTCGGCGACCACACTTTGATCCACTCGGGTTCACGGAACGCGGCCCGTCCAGGCGGGCCGGACACCCCGGCTTCCGTGACCCCGAGTCGATCAGCGCACTGCCGGGCTCGGCCCAACCGTCCGCGTAGCAGATCGAGCCGGCAGACGGGCGTTGTCCACAGGCCGTCCGGTTATCCACAGGCGCCGGCGAACGGCCGGTTGACCAGGGCGTGAGCCGCCTAGTCTGCCGCCCATGGGTCGTCACTGCGACGTCCCTGGGCGGGAGGCGACAGAGGCGATGGGCGATCCAGACTCCGCGCGGGCGTTACGTCCGTTGCGCCGACCAGCCCTGCCCGGCGGACCCGTCCTGCTCCGGGCCGGCCTGGTCGCCGCCCTGCTCGGCCTGGCCGCCGCCGTCCTGCACACGCCGACCGGCTGCCCGCCGCCCGCCGCGCCCACCGAGGGGCCGACGGGAACGGCTGCCACGTCCAGGGGCGGCACAACCACCGACAGCGGCACGGCGGGTCCGCTGCCGCTGCCGAACGGCGCTGTCGGGGTGCCGGTCCGGCTGGCCGAGCCGGCCGCCCTGGCGGTGGCCCGTCCAGGAGTCCGGGTCGACCTGCTCGCGGTGCCACCGGGCGGGGTGGGCACGGCAGCGGCGTTGCTCGCTCCGGCGGCGCTGGTGCTGGACGTGTTGGGCGCCGACCCGACCGACAGGTCCCCGACGCTCTATCTGGCGCTTCGTCCGGACCAGGCGCAACGCACCGCCGGGTTACCGGAGGGCACGCGCTTCGCGATTGTCGTCCACGACTGAGCCGCGCCGGGAGGTCGCCGCGCTCGGCGTCAGTCCCAGTGCGGGGGACGCTCGGCGAGCAGCCAGTCGTCGTTGCCAGCCGCCCGCTCGCCCCAGCCCCGGTCGGTGTCGTCGGAGGTCTGCTCGGGCAGCACCACGAAGTCCTCGCTCAGGTCGACGGTGCGGTCGTCGTCCGGCGCGGCCTGGTTGCCGGGGTCCATGGGGCTCACGAGCGGCAAGACTAGCGCAGCGGACGGGCAGTGGACCGGTCGCCGACGGTGGCGCGTCGCGCAGAAGCGGACGGGCCGCCGGTCGCGTTGGTAGCGTCGGACGGCGTGACGACCCCCAGCGGTGGCAGCACCCCGGACGACTACTGGCGACGGCCCGGCACCGGTGACGAAGCGGTGGCGGCCCAGCCCTCCGCGGCGTCCACGAGCACCCCCGCGAGCGGCTATGTCGGCCCGCCGCCGACCGTGCCGCCGCCGGCCGGGTGGCGGCCACCCGTACATCTGCGGCCGGCGCCGCCACGACGGCTGCCGCCGCAGGACATGGCCGAGTTGGACGCGGCTGAGCAGCGCTCGCAGCGGGTCACCTACGGCTTCGGGGTGGGGGCCGCCGTGGTGCTGGTGGTCGTGGTCTGCCTGCTCTGCTCGCGAATCATCTTCTGAAGCGGGTCAGAGGGTGGTGCCCCAGACGGCCTCGGCGCCGCTGTGGCCGGTGAGGTAGACGTAGACCAGGGCGGCGATGGACAGCGCCACGACCGCCACCGCCAGCACGGGGGTGACAAGCGTCGGCAGCCGCGGCACCCGGGGATGCCCACTGGTCGCCACCAGCAGCAGAATGGCCCCGATCCCGAGCGGCACCACGATCCGGAAGAGGATGTCGCCGTAGCGGGAGTGATCGAAGATCTGGTCGAGGATCGGTCCCTGGAAGCCCCGGGCGACAAGCGCGTCGGTGAACACCTCACCCGACCTGACGGCCACGAACGCGGTCACCGGCGCCGCCACGGCGAGGAGGCCCAGGGCCCAGTCCAGCCGGTGCCGCCACCGCGGCAGCCCCACGTACGCCATGGCCAGCACCGCCAGCAGCGGCACGAACACGACGACCGCGTGGACCACCAGGACGTGTCCCGGCAGACCGAGGATCTCCTCGAACATCGAACCCTCCAGGTGGATCATGGTCAGGAGAGCGCAGGCGTACGGTCCGACCGGGCCGTCCGCAGGCTCTCGACCGGTCACACGCGCGCCGCGTCGATCGGGTTCACCGTCGGAGGCCGCAGGCCCGATCTTCCCGGGCTGTGTCGGCGACCACCCGGGCCGGGCGACGGTTGTCGATGCTTGTCGCGCGTGCTGTCATTGGCGCATGTCCGCCGCGGAGGAGCTGCTGCGATCGAAGGGCCTGCGTGTCACGCGGCCCCGCCTCGCCGTGCTCGACGTGCTGGCCGACGGCGGTCACCTGGAGGTCGACGAGATCAGCCGGCGCGTCCGGGAACGCCTCGACTCGGTCTCCACCCAGGCGGTGTACGACGTGCTGGGCGCGCTGTCCCGGGCCGGGTTGTCCCGCCGGATCGAGCCGGCCGGCGGTCCCGCCCGCTACGAGGCGCGTGTCGGCGACAACCACCATCACGTGGTGTGCCGGGGCTGCGGCGAGATCGCCGACATCGACTGCGCGGTGGGCAGCGCACCGTGTCTGGAGCCGAACGTGACGCACGGGTTCGAGGTGGACGAGGCCGAAGTGACCTTCTGGGGTCTCTGCCCGGGCTGCCGGGAGCGCCGCGCCGCCGACGTGTGACCCCGCGGCGCCGACGGGACGTGTCCGACAGGGTCGGCCCGAGCGTGGCACTCTTGGGCGGTGGACTCCGATGACCTCGGCCTCTTCGGTCCAGGTTCGGTCACGTGGAAGGTGCACGAGGAGCCGATCCTGATCGTCGCCGGCCTGCGCTCGCTCTACCTCCAGGCGTTGCACCCTCGGGCGATGGCCGGGGTCGCGCAGAACAGCAACTACCGCACCGACGCGTGGGGCCGGCTGGTCCGCACCGCCACCTATGTCGCGACCACCGTCTACGGGACCACCGTGGAGGCGGAGGCGGCCGGAGCCCGGCTGCGCCGACTGCACGACCGGCTGCGGGCCACCGACCTGCGCACCGGCGAGGAGTTCCGGATCGACGAGCCGGACCTGCTGCGCTGGGTGCATGTCACCGAGGTGGAGTCGTTCCTCAGCACGGCCCGGCGAGCCGGGCTGCCGCTGAGCGACGACGAGGTGGACGGCTACTACACCGAGCAGCGCCGATCCGCCGAGCTGGTCGGTCTGGACCCGGCCACCGTGCCGGGCACCGCGGCCGAGGTCGAGGACTACTACCGCGACGTACGGCCGGAGCTGCGGATGACCCGCGAGGCAGCCGAGACGGCGATCTTCCTCACCGCTCCGCCGCTGCCGTGGAAGCTCAGCCTGCCGGCCCGGTTGGGGCTCACCCTCGGCCCACCCCGCTGGGCGTACCTGGGGATCGCCGGCACCGCCTTCGCACTGCTGCCGGCCTGGGCGCGCCGGATGTACGGCGGGCTCGGTCTGCCGACCACCGCGGTGTCGGCGGACCTGACCGTGCGCGCGCTGCGGCTCGCGTTCGCCGCCGTGCCCCGTCGTTACCTGGAGGGGCCGTTGATCCAGGCCGCCAAGGAGCGGGCCGCGCGTCACGCCGCCAGCCAACTGGCCTGCTGACCGGGCCGCCGCCACCCGAGGTCAGCCGTCGACGTGCCGGTCCATGGCCGCCCACGGCTCCTTGCCCGGCACCTGCGCGCCCGTCGGGCAGTGTCGCCGGAAGTCGCACCAGCCACAGCGCGGGCCGGGCGCCACCGGGAACGCCTCGTCCGCGTCGGCGCCGTCCGCGACCGCCCGTTCGGCGGCCATGATGTCGTGGGCCGTCTCCTCCGCGCGGGTCAACTGCCGGGCCAGCGACTCGACGGTGTGGTCGTGGCCGGCGACCGTCCCGGTCGGCAGGTGGTGCAGCTCCACCCGACGGCACGGCTTGCGGAACACCCGCTCGGCCGCGTACGCGTAGAGCGCCAACGCCTGCGAACCCCGGGCGTCGTCGGTGTCCAGACCGGTGCGGCCGGTCTTGTAGTCGACGATGACCAGCTCGGGCCCATCCGGCCCGGGTCGTGAGTCGATCCGGTCGGTGCGGCCGTTGAACGCCAGCACCGCGGTCTTGACCGCCACCACCCGCTCCACGCCGAGCGGGTCCGAGTCGGCGTCGAGCGTCTCGACGTACGCCTCCAACCAGCCCAGCGCCCGCCGATAGGCGGCCCGCTCCTGCTCGTCGTCGCGGTAACCCTCGCGGACCCAGGTGCCCTTGAGCAGGGTGGCCAGGGCTTCGGGGCGACGCCGGTCGGCGGGCAACGCATACCAGTTCTTCAGGGCGGTGTGCACGCTGGCGCCGAGCGAGTTGTGCGCCCACGGCGGGCCCTTGGGCGGGGCCGGCCGGTCGACGTAGGAGTAGCGGTAGCGGCGCGGGCAGTCCGCGTACGCACCGAGTTTGCTCGGGGTGCAGACGAACAGGCGCTCCGGCATGCCCTCGAAGCCAAGCTGCTCGGCATCGCCGGCGCGCTGTCGGGGAGCCCGGCCACCGGCCGCCGGCCGTCCCGCTGAGGAGGATCGTCGCACGCCTGCGATCCTGCCACCCACCCCCGACACCGTGCGGGAGCCGGTCAGGTCATGTTCACGTACTGGGTGACGAACGCGAACACCGCGTCGGCGATGAGTTGCACGGCGATCGCGGCCAGCAGCAGACCGGCGATCCTGGTCAGCACCTCGATCCCGCCCGGCCGGAGGATCTTCACGATGCCGCCGGAGAAGCGGAGGACGATCCACACCGCGAGCATCACGGCGAGGATCGCCACGGCGATGGCCGTGAAGTCAGCGAACCCGTCGGCCTGCTGGACGAAGAGCATGGTCGCCACGATGGCGCCCGGACCGGCCAGCAGCGGGGTGCCCAGCGGCACCAGCGCGATGTTCGAGGTGGCGTCCGTGCTCGGGCCGTCGGTCTTCCCGGTGAGCAGCTCCAGTGCGACGAGCACGAGCAGCAGCCCACCGGCCGCCTGCAACGCCGGCAGGTCCACGTGCAGGTAGTCCAGCAGGGTCTGCCCCGCCACCGCGAAGACCACGATCACGCCCAACGCGAGCGTGACAGCCTGCCAGGCGGCCCGGTTACGGTCCCGCGCGGGCAGCGGGCCGGTCAACGCCAGGAAGATCGGCATCATGCCCGGCGGGTCGGTGATCACCAGCAGGGTCACGAAGACCTCGCCGAACAGCTTCAGATCCACGTGATCAACCTAGCCGCGCCACAGTGGGCAAAATACCCGGATCAGCCCGAAGCGACCTCGGTCACCCCGTCGGCGACGATCCGCTCGTACGCATCGACGCTCGTGGTGAAGGCACCGAGCTGGACGGATTTGTGGGTGCCATGGAAATCCGACGAGCCGGTGACGAACATTCCCAACTCGGCGGCGAGCGCCCGCACGTGCTCCCGTTCGGCCGGGCTGTGGTCCTCGTGGTCGGCCTCGAGCCCGGCCAGCCCCGCGGCGGCCAGCTCGGCGATCAACTCGTCGGGCACCACCCGACCGCGCCGAGTGGCCCGGGGGTGGGCGAAGACCGGCACGCCGCCCGCCGACCGGACCAGGTGGATCGCCCGGAACACGTCGATGTCGTCCTTGGGCAGCCGGTAGCGCTCGCCCAGCCAGTCCGGGCCGAACGCCTCCCGGGTGCTGCCGACCAGGCCGGCCCGGATCAGCGCCTGCGCGATGTGCGGGCGGCCGACGGTGCCGCCGCCGGCACCGGCCAGGATGTCCGGCCAGCTCACGTCGATGCCGTCGGCTCGCAGCAGCTCGACGATCCGTTCGCCGCGCTCCTCCCGGGCGGCTCGCACCCGGCCCAGCTCGGCCACCAGTTCCGGGTGGTCCGGGTCGAACAGGTACGCGAGCAGGTGCAGCGGCACCGCCGGCCGGGTGCCGGACCATCGACACGACAGCTCCGCCCCCCGGATCAGGCGTAGTCCCGGTGGCAGCGCCCGCACGGCCGGCGCCCAACCGGCGGTGGTGTCGTGGTCGGTGATCGCCAGCACGTCCAGCCCCGCCTCGGCGGCAGCCCGAACCAGCTCAGCCGGGGGCAGCGTGCCGTCGCTGGCCGTCGAGTGGGTGTGCAGGTCGATACGCGGGGCGGAGCCGGTACGCGAGGTCACCGTCCGACGCTACCGAGGTACAACCGAGCCCGGCTCACGGAGGTCACCTCGAGCGGATCAGAGGCCGGCCACCAGGACCGGCCGGTCCCCGGCCGGCACTCCGGAGACCGCGGCGGGGCTCGCGGGTGTCCCTGCCCGCACCCGGGCGACGTCGACCTGGACCAGCGCGCCGGCGGCGTCGAGGTAGGAGGCGTGGGTCTCGTCGGTCCAGACGATCGCACCGGTGATCGGTGGCCCGGCCGAGACGGCTGTCGGGTTCGATCCAAGCCGCCGCAGGTCGACCAGCAGTGCCTGGCTGGTCTTGCCGACCCGCCCGTTCACCAACAGCCACCGCCCGTCGGCGGAGATCTCTCCGACGCCGTCCTGGCTGAGCTCCGGCCCGCAGCCGGTCTCGACGGGGTGCAGGTGACGGGTCGGGTCGAGCACGGCCAGGCAGGTCCGACCCGGGTCGGTGGAGATCTGCCCGACGAGCCGCCCGTCGGGCAGCCTCCCGTAGAAGTTGAGGGTCTCCTGGTCGACGGCCTCGGTCAACGGCCCCGCGCCGGGCCGCCAGAGGGCGTGGCCGGCGTCCGCCGGGTCGGGTCGGACCAGCACGCTGTCGCCGACGAACCGGACGGGCACCGCTCCGGCGGGCGCCGCGGTGCGCGCCGCACCGATGAGTTGACCGCCGACCACCCCCGCCACCAGCAGATCGCTGCCGTCCCGCCAGGCGACCTGGCGGCTGTCCGGGGCCAGCACGATCGAACCCGCTCCGGCAAGCAGCACCTGCACCAGGCCGTCGTTCTGCACCACCCGGAGGAAGCGGCCCGCGGTGGTCTGCGTACTGACCACCAGCCAACCGCCGCCACCGGACAGGGGCTGGGCGCTTTCGGCCGATCCGACGTCGGGCAGCACCAGCCGTCGGCCGTCGGGGCCGACAAGCGTCTCGGTCCCGAGCAGGGCCGCCGACGGTCCGGGCGAGGGATCGGCGCCGGAAGCGCTGCCGGTCGGGATCGGCCGACCGGACAGGTCCGGGTCACCGATCACCACGATGGGTGAACCCTCGCGTCCGGTCTCGGCCCCGAGCTGTGCCATGCCGGCGCTGAGCAGGACGGTGGCGACCGCCCCGATGGCCAGGCCGACCGCGGTACGCCGCCGCCGGATCCGGTTCGCGCGACGGATGGCCTGGCCCGCCGGGTCGACGCCCTGTGGGCGGGCGAGGGCGACCTGGCGCGAGAGGGTCTCCCGCACCGCACCTTCCAACTCCTCCGGCCGCACCTGGTAAGAACGCCGCGGGCCGTCCGTCCGGTTGTCGGGCTGGCCCGGCAATGCGCTCACTGCTGCTCCCCGGGGCCAGTGCCGACGGGCACGGGCGCCGGGGCGGAGGGGAGCACGACCTGCGGGCCGATCGGCTGCGGCGCGGCCGGGCGGGGAGTGGCCGGGCGGGGCTCGGGGCGGCCGGCCGACTGGCGCGCTCTGCGCGCGGCGGCGGCACCGGCGGTCGGGGCCGGTCCGGTCGGGGCGCTCGAGCCGCCGGACCGGCCGGCAGAGGCGGCCGGCCGACCGGCAGCACCGGCAGCGGCCGGTCGACTGCCAGCACCGGCTGTCGCCGGCCGACCGGCAGCACCGGCTGCGGCGGTCAGGTCCGGCGTGTCGGCGCCCATCCGACGGCGCAGGGTGGCCAACGCCCGGGACGACTGACTCTTCACCGTGCCCGGTGAGATGTTCAGCATCGCGGCGGTCTGCGCCTCCGACATGTCCTCGTAGTAGCGGAGCACCAGCACCGCCCGCTGCCGGGTGGGCAACTCGCGGAGGTGCCGCCAGAGCAGGTCCCGGTCGAGTTGCTGCGAGATCTCGTCGACACCGGCGCGTTCCGGCAGCACCTCGGTGGGGCGTTCACCGTGCCAGCGTCGCCGCCACCAACTGGTCGACGTGTTGACCATCACGCGTCGGGCGTACGACTCGACGGCCTCGATCCCCCCGAGCCGCTTCCAGGCGAGGTAGGTCTTGGTCAGCGCGGTCTGGAGCAGATCCTCGGCCGTGGCCCAGTCGCCGGCGAGCAGATAGGCGGTGCGGAGGAGCGCGGCGGAGCGGGCCGCGACGAACTCGCGGAACTGCTCCTCCAACGGATCCCTGCTCGCCACCGCCCACCTCCACGCCCCAGCCGTCCTGGCAGAGTGCCACGTCAGAGGCGTACCGGTCCATGGCGAAAGGTGCGCACTTGCTCCGATGTTCGGTCGGAAACCTTCACGCCCCGTCGTCGGCCTTGGCCTCGTCGGCCTCCTTGCCGAGCCGAGCCTCGACTGCCTGCGGCTCGTACATCTCCTCGACCACACGCAGGTAGAGCTCGTTCGGGTTGGGCAGATTCTTGACCTCGCGGAGCGCCTGTTCCTGGCCGGCGGACTCCAGCACGAAGGTGCCGTAGTTGAGGGCGCGCCCCGTCGGCGTCTGCTCGTACTTCATATCGGTGACCCGGACCAGCGGCATCATCGCCACCTTGCGGGTCACGATGCCGTTGACAACCATGACCCGCTTGTTGGTCAGGATGAAACGGTCATACCACCAGTCGGCGACCTTCCACGCCACCCACCCCATCACCGCGAACCAGAGCAGCACGGCGATGGTGGTCAGCACGCCCACGTCGTTGCCGGCGAGGAAGCCGGAGAGGTAGCCGAGCACGAAGGTCGCCGCGACGCCGATGAGAAGTGGGTTGGTGAGGTGGATCCAGTGCCGCTTCCACTCACCCCGGTAGCGCTCGGTCGGGAAGAGGTAGCGGGCGACCAGCGAGCTGGGCTCGTCCTCCAGGGGCAGCACCCGCCGAGGAGTCGCGCCCGTCGCGTCGGCGCGCAACCCGGCCAGCTCGTCCTCGGAGATCTGCGGCTGCTGGTAGCCGGCCTCCGGGTCCCGGATCCACCCTCGACCCGAACGGCCCTGGCCGGCGTAGCCGGGCCCGTCGCCATAGCCGACGTCGTCCGAAAGGGACGGACCGTCGGACAGGCCGGGACCGGCCCCGTAGTCCGGGCCGTCATCAGGCCCGATCCGTGGGATCGGCTCGGTGTCTCGCTCGCGACGTTCCCGGTCGGGGCCGTCCGGGTCGAAGGGTGGACCGGAAGGGCTGCCCATCGGCGGTTAAGCGACGAGGCTGGTGAAGAAGTCGCCGAACCCCTGGGCGATATCCATGATCCCGCCGCCGAGCGACTTGAACACATCCGCCGCAGAGTTTGGCCGGTAGGCGACGAAGAAGATCAAGAATGCGATTCCGGCCCAGGTGAGGACCTTCTTGACCATGGCGGGCCATCCTCTCGCGCGGCGCCGGGTCCCATTACCGCAGCGGCACCCAGAGTATCAGTGTGGTGTCGTACAGTGAAGATCTGCGTCCGTTCTCCGTCAACCCGGAAAGCTTGTCAAGCCCTCCCGGGTAGGTACGGGGACGGTGCGCCGTACACGAGCTCGGGCGGAGTCCACTCGGTCAGGTCGTGTAACACGACGTCTTCCGCGAGGAGATGACCCGCACTCGCCGGCCAGGCTATCGCATGGAGCCACATTCCCCGAGCTTCGCCGGCGTACGCGCTTCGATCCGTCGGGGAATTAACCAACCACAGTGGAGTCGGATGGCCGCCGACCTTGATCTTCGCCTGTCCGACGTGGTCGGGGTGACCTGGCCCCGGATCGGTAAGCGCGCCGACCAACTCCGGCCCCGGGTCCGGGCCGGACAGCCCGGCGAGTCGGGTGCCCAGGCCCACACCGGGCTCCTCGGCCACGAAGACGAGATCCGCCGGACCACCACCGAGTGGCGCCGGACCGGCGCAGGCCACCGCGGTCGCCCGCACTCCCGTCCGGTCGTCCCCGGCGTACGCCACGCCGGTGAGTGTCCAACCGGGGGGCAGCGGCCACGGGCACCACAACGGCGTCACCGGTGGATCGCCGGTCGCGGTGATCTGCTCCACCACGCTCGCCACGATCTCCGCTCCGATGTGCTCGGGCACGTGCAACGGCGGCACCGGGCCACAGCGCACGCACCTCGAGTCGGTGTGCATCAGATCCGGCGCCCGTACCGGGCCCCCGCATCTCGGACAACTCACCGCGACACTCACATCCCCACCGTCTCCCCGGACCGCCGGCACGTCAAGCCGGAACGTCCGATTCGGCACCGTACGTGGGTCAGTCCGGCGGCGCGCCGGCGTGCGCACGGATCCAGGCGTGCATCGCGATACCGCTGGCCACGCCCGCGTTGATCGATCTCGTCGAGCCGTACTGGGCGATCGAGTAGAGCTGGTCGCACGCCGCGCGGGCCGGCGCGGAGAGACCGGGTCCCTCCTGACCGAACAGCAACACACAGCTCCGGGGCAGGGTGCCGGTCTCCAGCGGGAGTGAGCCGGGCAGGTTGTCGATGCCGAACACCGGCAGTCGCCGATCGGCCGCCCAGCCGACGAACTCCTCGATCGTCTCGTGGTGTCGCACGTGCTGGTAGCGATCGGTCACCATGGCACCGCGCCGGTTCCACCGACGCCGCCCGACGATGTGCACCTCGGCGGCGTTGAACGCGTTGGCGTTGCGGACCACCGTGCCGATGTTGAAGTCGTGCTGCCAGTTCTCGATCGCGACGTGGAAGCCGTGCCGGTGCCGGTCCAGGTCGGCGACGATCGCCTCGTGCCGCCAGTAGCGGTAGCGGTCGACGACGTTGCGCCGATCCCCCTCCGCCAGCAACTGCGGGTCATAGCGAGGGTCGTCCGGTGGGTCCCCCGGCCAGGGGCCCACGCCCACCTCAAGCTGGTCGTCGGTCACGATCACCAGAGGGTACGGACCGTGCCGGCGCTCGGCGCGACGGCCTGCCGGTCAGCCCAGACCGAGCGCGGCACCGAGTCGGTCCAGGAAGCGCCGGTCCGCCGGGGTGGCGGGTTGGTCCACGCGGCGCTCGCCGGGGCCGGGCACCGCGCGGCAGACCCGGGCCGCGACCGACTGCACCCACTGGCGGTACGCGGCCGAGTCGGCGGGGTCGGCGCGCCGCCCGAGGACGCGACTCGCCGCCCGACAGGCGGCCAGCAGGTCCACCAGGTCGGCGAGGCGTTCGACCGGCGGCGACGTGCCGTCGTGACGGGCGTAGATGGCGGCGACCACCGCACGGACCAGGTCGCTGTCGGAGGCTCGGCCCGCGGCCACGGCGTCCAGGCCGGTCAGACCCGCCAGCACTCCCCGATCCGGGCGACCGGGGCGGGGCGCCGCGGTGGCCACGAGAACGCGACCGGGCAGGCTGATGAGCAGATCCCACTCGGCGGCGGAGTAGACAGCGGTGGTCAGGGGTGCGGCGCGACGGCCGGCAGAGGGCGGCTCTCCGGCGACGGAGTGGCTCATCGGAACCTCCGGCGTCAGCATATGTCCCCCGCGACCCGGACAGCGCCCCTTCGCCACACAACCCGCTGGCGGGTGAGCTGGTCCGGGGTGCGGCGGAGGTCGGCCCGGCGCGTCGCTCAGCGTGGCTCGGGGAAGCTGGGCCGCTCCGGATCCACTCCCTCTCCGACGGCGGTGGCCGCGTACTCACGCTTGGGGACCATGACCTTGCGGCGGAAGACACAGACCATCGTGCCGTCCTGGTTGTAGCCGCGGGTCTCCACGGACACCACGCCCCGGTCGGGCTTGGAGCCGGACTCACGCTTGTCCAGCACGGTGGTCTCGCCGTAGATGGTGTCGCCGTGGAAGGTCGGCGCGACGTGCCGCAGCGACTCGACCTCGAGGTTGGCGATCGCCTTCCCACTCACGTCCGGCACCGACATGCCGAGCAGCAGGGAGTAGATGTAGTTGCCCACCACGACGTTGCGCTGGAACTGGCTGGCTGTCGCGGCGTAGTGCGCGTCCAGGTGCAGCGGGTGGTGGTTCATGGTGAGCAGGCAGAAGAGGTGGTCGTCGTACTCGGTCACGGTCTTGCCCGGCCAGTGCCGGTAGACCGCGCCGACCTCGAACTCCTCGTAGTAGCGGCCGAACTGCATCCTGGTCCCCTTCGACGGGAGGCGATGGAGTTCGGCACAGCATGCCTTACCGGTGGTTAAGGAAACCGGCCGGGAGCGACCACGGCGGAAATGTCACACCTGTCACTCAGACGGGGGGAGACGCAATGAGCGGCGGGGCCCTCCCCGGCACCCGCCGCCCACGCTCTGATGGGGAGAATTCTGCCCTACGGATGCGTAGGTCCGACAGAGACCGAGGTCACATTTATCTTTTTGTAACACTACCCTCGGTGACGGAGCGGGAGTTGATCAGCGATCTCCGCAGGCCGGATACCTCCTCGTCAGGCACCAAGTTACCGATTCGTAGTGCTCGGACGGGTGGATCTCCCTGGAAACGCTCCCATCACCGCAGGTCACGCAAGTGCGTCATGCATTTGCGTTCCGCAGATCGAGATGAACAGACGTGGGTCGATGAGCCGCAGCGCCCCCCGCAGGCCCCGCACGTTTCGGGCCGGACCGCCCGGGAATTCGATACGGTCAGCCCTGGTTCTACGGGACGTAGACAAACCGCGGTGATCGGAGAGTGCAATGGCAACCGTTGAGCTGACCTCGGCGAACTTCGACGAGGTGACCGGCAACGACGGCATCGTCCTGGTCGACTTCTGGGCCGACTGGTGTGGTCCGTGCAAGCGGTTCGCCCCGGTCTACGAGCGCTCCTCGGAGAAGCACCAGAACATCGTCTTCGGCAAGGTCGACACCGAGGCTCAGCAGGAGCTGGGCGCGAAGTTCGACATCCGGTCGATCCCGACGATCATGGCGATCCGCGACGGCGTGATCGTCTTCGCCCAGCCGGGCGCCCTTCCGGAGTCCGCCCTCGAAAACCTGATCGAGCAGGTCGAGGCACTGGACATGGACGACGTCCGTAAGCAGCTGGCCGAGCACAAGCACTGAGTCGTCTCCACGACGGCATCCGAAGGCCGGGCCCGGCAGGGGCCCGGCCTTCGTCGTGTCCCCCTCCGTGATCACCTGCCTGGGCAGGCCCACCTGACCGTCGGAGGGACCCGAGGCGGCCAGTACATCCCGTATCGTCACGACCTGATGGAGACCCTGACCACCCGCGGGCGCGTGACCCGGCTGGGCGCGACCGCACTCGGTCTCGTCCTGCTGCTGGCCGGCACCTTCTGGGGCAGCGACGACGACTTCCCGTTCGGCCCGTTCCGGATGTACTCCACCTCCAACCCGCCGAACGCACCCGCGCCGGACACCCGCGTCGAGGGGGTGACCAGCACGGGCGCCGTCGTCGACCTCGACCAGAACGCGACAGGCATCCGCCGCGCCGAGATCGAGGGGCAACAGGACCGGTACGCCGCCGACCCGGCTCTGCTCGCCGAGGTCGCCGACGCGTACGCCGAACGCCACCCGGATGCCGCCGCGCTCGTCGAGATCCGCATCGTCATCCGCTGGCACGGCATCCGTGGCGGCCGGCCGACCGGCAAGCACACCGACGAGACCGTGGTCCGCTGGCAGGCTCCCCGATGAGCCGCTGGCTGACCGAGGCCGTGCCGCGCGGCCGCATCGCCGCGTTCCGGACCGTGATCTACCTCTTCGTCGCCGCCGACCTGGTGTTCTTCACCCCCTGGGTGCGCACCCGGGTCAGCGTGCCCGGCGAGCTGTACCAGCCGCTGCTGGTCGGCCGCCTGCTCCCACTACCGACGCCCACCCCGGCGCTGGTGGCGGTCATCTTCTGGTCGCTGCTGCTACTCGCGCTCCTCGCCGCGACCGGGCGTGCGCCCCGACTACTCGGATGGGCGGTCTGCGCGCTGTACCTGGAATGGATGATCATCGCGATGAGCTACGGGAAGGTCGACCACGACCGGATCGGGCTGCTCGTCGCACTGGCCGTCCTGCCCACCGCCGGTCGAGCCCGCCACGGCGACACCACCCGCACCGAGGCCGGCGGGTGGGCGCTGCGCGTCACCCAGCTCGCCGTGATCTGCACGTACTTCCTGGCCGCCTTTGCCAAGCTGCGCTTCGGCGGCCTGGACTGGCTGACCGGCTCGGTGCTGGCCCGCGCGATCATCCGGCGCGGCACCGACCTGGCCGACCTGATCGCCCAGGTGCCGCACCTGCTGATCGTCGCCCAGTTCGGCATCGTCGCGTTCGAGCTGCTCAGCCCGGTGGTCTTCCTGCTGCCGGCCCGCTGGCGGATCGCCATGGTCGGCTTCTTCTACTCGTTCCACGTGGTCACCATCGCGACCATCACGATCTCGTTCGCGCCGCACCTGGCCGCGATGACCAGTTTCCTGCCGCTGGAGCGGGTCCGCCCGGTGGTCTGGGCCCGCCGGCTCGCCGGCCGGGACACCCCCGAATCAGCTTCGGCGGACGTCGACACCGCGTCGCCGCCGCCTGACCAGGATCGGGTCAGCGCCGGCACGGACCGGACACCGCTCGGCGATCAGGCCCCGGTGGTCGGACGTCCGGCCGGACCGTAGAGCCGCTCGCGCGCCTCCTGCGGCAGTGAGCACGCCGCCGTGCCGCCCGGCAGGCGGTGCCGGTTGCGCGCCACCCAGCGGTACACCGGCCAGGCCGCCGCGCGGACTGGCGGGAACCGCAGGCCCGCCCCGGCCATCCGCCAGACCGGGCCGCTGTCGGCGAGCAGCTTCGCGATGGCATCCGGACCGGCGGCACGTACGCCGTCCGCCCCCACCCACTGCACGGCCTCCTCGCACTCGGCCACGGTGAGACCGAGCGCGTCCAGGTCGGAGAACTGCCAGGGCACCACCCGCGCGCCCGTGGGAATCCGGCGAGCGATGAACTCGGCGCACTGCGTGCAGAACGCGCAGTCCCCGTCGTAGACGAAGGTCGACGTCTCCATACCCTCCATCCTCCCCTCTCCGACCACCCGAACGACCACCGGTGTACGGCGGGTCACTTGCACTCCACTCGTACGCGTGTTCGAATATTGGCCATGCGCTGGGACAACCTCACCGCTCCCCCGGTTGAGGGAGACCCCGAGCGGGCAGCGCCAGCGACACCACCCCTGCCGCTGGCGCTGCCCGGCGCCATCGCCCGCACCTTCGACACGCCTGAGTTCGCCGGGATGACCTTCTACGAGGTGCAGGCCAAGTCGATCCTCAACCGGTTGCCCGGGCAGTCCCGCGTCCCGTTCGAGTGGACCATCAACCCGTACCGAGGCTGTTCTCATGCATGCCGCTACTGCTATGCGAGAAGCACGCACACCTACCTCGATCTCGACGCCGGTGCGGACTTCGACCGGAAGGTGATCGTCAAGGTCAACGCCGGTGAGTTGGTCCGGCGGGAGCTGGCCGCGCCGAAGTGGCGGGGTGCGCACGTGGCGATGGGCACCAACGTCGACTGCTACCAACGGGCCGAGGGGCGCTACCGGCTGATGCCGCAGATCATCGCGGCCCTGCGGGACTTCGCCAACCCGTTCTCGATCCTCACCAAGGGCACGCTGATCCTTCGCGACCTGCCCCTGCTGCGGCAGGCCGCCGAGGTCACCACCGTGGGCATCTCCTTCTCGGTGGGGTTCGTCGACGAGCAGCTCTGGCGTTCCGTCGAGCCGGGCACGCCGAGTCCTCGCCGCCGGCTGGACGCCGTCCGGGCGCTCACCGACGCCGGCTTCTCCGTCGGGGTGCTGATGGCCCCGATCCTGCCCGGCCTCAGCGACAGCGACGAGTCGATCGACGCCACCGTGTCGGCGATCGCCGCGGCCGGCGCGACGAGCGTGACCGCCCTGCCCCTGCACCTGCGTTCCGGTGCCCGGGAGTGGTATGCGCAGTGGCTCGCCCGGGAGCACCCGCACCTCGTGCCCCGCTATCGCGAGCTCTACCGGGCCGGTGCCTACGCCCCGCAGGCGTACCAGCGGGAGTTGACCGCGCGGGTGCGGATCGCGTCCCGCCGGCACGGGCTGCACCGCGGGGAGCGGGGCGACAACCGCAGCCTGCCCGAGCCGCCCGCAGCGCCGGCCTCCGAACAGCTCACCCTGCTCTAGACAAGGAATTCCTGACCCTGGCCGGGCCGGCAGGGCGCATCCGGCGGCCAGCGATGACTGTCGGTCACCCTTCGGGGACGGATGCGGTAGTGACCGGTATACCTGTGAGTCATAGATATGACTCACAGGTATACCGCTCAACAGCACATCGACCTGCCGGGCAGCCACGCGGAGAGCGAGCGCCCTTCGCTGCGACCCAGCCCCGTCTTGAGTGGGGACCGACCCGTCCCGGACAGAGCTACAGTCGGCGGGTGCGTACCGCTTCGCAGATCCTCGCCGACTCCGCCGTGATCGCCGTCGTGGGCGCGTCCCGCGACCCGTTGAAGGCCGCACACGGCGTGCCGTTGCAGATGCAGCGCTACGGCTGGCGCATCATCCCGGTCAACCCGACGGTCGACGAACTGTTCGGGGAGCGGGCGTACAAGTCGCTTGCCGACATCCCGCACCCGGTCGACCTGGTGGACGTGTTCCGGCCGGCGGCCGACGCCGTACAGGTGGTCCGGGACGCGGCGGCGATCGGCGCCCCGGCGGTCTGGCTGCAACTGGGCATCGTCTCGGCCGAGGCGCGGCAGATCGCCGAGGAGTCGGGCATGGACTACGTCGAGGACCGGTGCCTGATCGTCGAACGAGCCGCCGCCAACCTGACCCGCCTGACCTGACTCACCTGGGGTCAGAGCTTGTACTCCCTGAGCAGGCCGCGGGAGATGATGGTCTTCTGGATCTCCGAGGTGCCCTCGCCGATCAGCAGGAACGGGGCCTCCCGCATCAGCCGCTCGATCTCGTACTCCTTGGAGTAGCCGTAGCCGCCGTGGATGCGGAACGCCTCCTGGACGACCTCGGCGCAGTATTCGGAGGCGAGCAGCTTGGCCATCCCGGCCTCGACGTCGTTGCGCTGGCCGGCGTCCTTCAGCCGGGCGGCGTTGACCATGAGGGCGTGCGCGGCCTCGATCTTCGTGCCCATCTCGGCGAGCTTGAAGGCGATCGCCTGGTGCTTGGCGAGCGGCTGGCCGAACGTCTTGCGCTGCTGGGCGTAGCTGACCGCCAGTTCGAAGGCGCGGATGGAGATGCCGCAGGCGCGGGCGGCCACGTTGACCCGGCCCACCTCGATGCCGTCCATCATCTGGTAGAAGCCTCGGCCGACCTGGTCGGCGCCGCCGAGGATCGCGGAGTCGGGCACGGTCACCCCGTCGAGGATCATCTCGGTGGTCTCGACGCCCTTGTAACCCATCTTCTCGATCTTGCCGGGGATGGTGAGGCCGGGGGCGGTCTCGCCGAAGCCCGGCTCCTTCTCCAGCAGGAACGTGCTCATGTTGCCGTAGACGGAGTCCGCGCCGGTGTCGGTCTTGACCAGGGTGGCCACCACCGACGAGTACGCCCCGTTGGTCAGCCACATCTTCTGGCCGTTGAGCACGTAGTTGTCGCCCTCCCGGACGGCGCGGGACTTGATCGCCGAGACGTCGGAGCCGGTCTCCGGCTCGGACATGGAGAACGCGCCGCGCACCTCGCCGGTGGCCATCCTCGGCAGCAGGCGGGCCTTCTGCTCGGCGGAGCCGTGCTGGGAGATCAGGTACGCCACGATGAAGTGGGTGTTGACGATGCCGGAGATCGACATCCAGCCCCGGGACAACTGCTCCACCACCAGCGCGTAGGTGAGCAGTGACTCGCCGAGCCCGCCGTACTCCTCGTCGATGGTGAGGCCGAACAGCCCCATCTCGCGCATGCCGTCGAGGATGTCGGTCGGGTACTCGTCGGCGTGCTCCAGCCGCTGCGCGTGCGGGATGATCTCCTTGTCGGCGAAGTCCCGGACGGTCTCCAGGATCGACGTCTGCACATCGGTCAGGCCGGGCGTCTGGGCGAGTCGGGCCATCTCAGCCTCCGGGGATCCGCGCACTACTCGTGGGTAACTGAACGCTGGGTCAGTATCGGCCTCCCGGACCGACGAGGCCAAGGTGACCAGTCCACACAACCGCTGTGAAAAGGTTCACCGCTACGGGTAGCGTCCGGCAAGAGGGACTTTTCCGGCACCGGCAGGAGGAGGACAGCGCGTGAGCCACCCGCCGCCGTCGGGACCACCAGCAGACGAGCAACCGCCGTCACCCTACGAGCCACCCCGGGACCAGTCGCCGTACGCGCCGCCGCCGGCCGGCCAGTCGCCGTACGCGCCACAGCCGGACCAGCCGGCGTTCGAGCTGCCGACGGAACGCTCACCGTACGGGCCGCCAGCCGACGAACCATCGCCGTACGGGCAGCAGGGGCCACACCAGTCGGGGCACTGGAGTCAGCAGCCGCCGTACCCCCCGCAGGGTCCCTACGCCCAGTACGGCCCGCCGCCGTCCGGACCAGGCCGGGGCACCAACGTGCTGGCGATCCTGTCGCTGGTCTTCGCCTTCGTCTTTCCACCGGCCGGCGCCGTGCTCGGTCACGTCGCGAAGCGGCAGATCCGCACCAGCGGCGAGGAGGGCGACCAGCTCGCCACCTGGGGGCTGATCCTCGGGTACGTGTTCACCGGGCTCACCGTGCTGGCCTGCTGTGGCTGGCTGGCCCTGGTGGCTCTCGGCAACAACGGCGACAACGGCGGATACTGACCCGCGACGCCGGTCAGCGGAACCGGGCCTCGCGGACGCTGTTGCCGCCGTCCACCACGAGCATCTGACCGGTGATGTACGAGGCGGCCGGCGAGCAGAGGAAGCTGATCGCGGCGGCGACCTCGTCCGGAGTACCCGGTCGGCCCACCGGCGTGCCCAGCCCCTGCTTGATCTCGGCCATCGTGGACGCCGCGGTGTAGATGGTGCCGGGCGCCACCGCGTTCACGGTCACGCCGTCCGCGATCATCTCCATGGCCAGCGCCCGGGTCAGCCCGACGACCCCGGCCTTCGCGGCCGCGTACGCGGCCTCGGTGGGCAGGGCGTTGACCGGGCCGGCCGTGGCCGACAGGTTGACGATCCGGCCCCAGCCCCGCTCGGCCATCCCACCGATGAACGCCCGACTGCACAGGAACGCGGTGGACAGGTTGCGGTCGATCTCGCCGCGCCACTCGTCGTAGGTCAGCTGCGCGACCGGCCGCAGCACCCCCTGGCTGGCTCGACTGGCCAGGCCGGCGTTGTTGACCAGCACCTCGACGTCGCCCAACTGCTCGGCGACCGCGTCGGCCAGCGCGCCGACCTCGGACTCGTCGGTGAGGTCAGCGACGAAGCCGGTCACCCCCAGCTCGGTCGCCCGCTCGTGGATGCGCCGGGTGGTGGAGACGATTGCCACGCGCGCGCCCAGGTCGGCGAGCCGCCGGGCGGTGGCGTACCCGATGCCGTCCGGGCTGCCCGCCCCCGTCACCAGGGCGACCCGCCCGTCGAGGCGCATGGTCACCGGGTCGGCGAGCGCGACCGGCTCATCCGGGCCGGGGCTGCCCGCCGGCGTGGCCGCGCGGGCGCGTCGGGCTCCACCCGGGCGGCTGACGTCCCGTCTGGGTCGGCTGCCGGAACGGTCCGCGGCGCGCGCGTCGAATGCCATGCCAGGATCCTGCCCGTTAGGACCGGTCCGAGCAACGCGGCACCCGGTAGTGGGGGCAACGGGTTTGGTCACCCCTGGCTACCCTGACGGCGCACCCGACCTGACGGAGAGAGCTCGCATGACCAATCCCCCGCCGCCCGGCAACTGGTCCGACCCCACGTGGTCGGCTCAGCCGTCGAGCCACGCACCGGATCCGACCCTCGTGGCCGGTCAGCCGGTGCCCGCCCAACCCGGCCCCGCCGACCCGTACGCGCCGGTCGACCCGTATGCCGGGGGCCAGCCGCCGTTCGGTGAGCCGATGAAGGGTTACGCACCCCCCGCCTACGGCCCGCCCGCTTATCCCCCGCAGTACCCCGGCTACGGCTACCCGCAGAAGACCAACGGGATGGCGATCGCGGCGCTGGTGCTCGCGCTCGTCGGCATCGCGTCCTGCATCACCGCGCCGGTCGGCGCGATCCTCGGGCACGTGGCGCAGAAACAGATCCGGCTCAGCGGCGAGGGCGGTGCGGGGATGGCGAAGGCCGCCATCATCGTCGGGTGGATCCTCACCGGGCTGCTCGGGCTGCTGATCCTCTTCTACGTTGGCGCGATCATCTTCGCGATCACCACGGGCGCAGGCAACGACAGCAGCTACTGACCAACGGGTGGGGTCGACGTACCGCCGACTGTCGAGCCGGACCGACAGCCGGCGGCGGTCGTCCCGGCCCGACCGGTCACTCGGCCGGTGGGGTGAACGACGAGGTACGGCTCATCCCGGCGGCCCGGCCCTTGGCGGCGATCACGAGCGCCATCTTGCGGGAGGCCTCGTCGATCATCTCGTCGCCGAGCATCACCGCGCCCAGCTTGCCGCCGGCCTCCGAGGTGTAGTGGTCGTACGCGTCGAGGATCAGCTCGGCGTGGTCGTAGTCGGCCTGCGCCGGCTGGTAGACCTCGTTGGCGGCGTCGATCTGACCCGGGTGCAGCACCCACTTGCCGTCGAAGCCCAGCGCCGCCGAGCGCTTGGCCACCGCGCGGAACGCGTCGACGTCCCGGATCTGCAGGAAGGGACCGTCGATGGCCTGCTTGTCGTGCATCCGGGCGGCCATCAGGATCCGCATCAGGATGTAGTGGTACGGGTCGCCCGGATAGTCGGGGATCAGGCCGCCGACCACCATCGACTTCATGTTGATGGACGCCATGAAGTCGGCCGGGCCGAAGATGATGGTCTCCACGCGCGGCGAGGCGGCGGCGATCGCGTCCACGTTGACCAGACCGGCGGCGTTCTCGATCTGCGCCTCGATGCCGATCCGGCCGACCTCCAGGCCGAGCGTCTTCTCGATCTGGGTGAGCAGCAGGTCCAGCCAGTGCACCTGCTCGGCGGTCTGCACCTTCGGCAGCATGAGGCAGTCCAGGTTCGCGCCGGCGCCCTCGACGACCTCGATGACGTCGCGGTAGGTCCACGGGGTGGTCAGGTCGTTGACCCGCACGACCCGGGTCTTGCCGGCCCAGTCGCCCTCGTTGAGCGCGGCCACGATGTTCTTGCGCGCGTCCGGCTTGGCCAGTGGGGCGACGGCGTCCTCCAGGTCCAGGAAGACCTGGTCGGCCGGCAGTCCCTGTGCCTTGCCGAGCATCTTGACGCTGGAACCCGGCACGGCGAGGCACGACCGGCGGGGACGACCGACTGCGGCCATTGGATGCGCTCCTTCCAGCGTCCGGCGGCATGCCGACGCCACCCACGAAAACTTAACGTTCCTAAAGGGCCTTGTGACGCCACGGTAACCTCGCGCCATGACCGGGGTGAATGGACCTGTGGAAGATCTCACTGGGCGTCGACTGGTGGTGGTGACCGGGGCCAGCTCCGGCATCGGCCTGGCCGCCGCCGTGGACCTGGCGTGCCGGGGTGACCGGGTGGTGTTGGTCGGGCGGGACCCGGCCCGCCTGCAGGCCGCAGCCGTTCGGGTACGGGAGGCCTCCGGTGAGCGTCCGGAGCTGTTCCGGGCCGACTTCGCCAGCCTCGACGACGTGCGCCGACTGGCCGAGAAAATCCGGGCCGCGTACGACCGGATCGACGTGCTCGCCAACAACGCCGGCGCGATCGCGTTGCAACCCCTGCGCACCGTCGACGGCTTCGAGATGTCGATCCAGGCCAACCACCTTGCCCCGTTCCTGCTGACCAACCTGCTCGCCGACCGGCTGGGCCGGATCGTGGTGACCGCCTCCGGCGCACACCGATTCGGAAAGCTCGACCCGGACGACCTGAACGCCCCGCTGCGCGGCTACCGCTCGACGGGCGCGTACGGCACCAGCAAGCAGGCGAACGTCCTGTTCGCCGCCGAGGCGGTGCGGCGCTGGCCGGACATTCCGGCGTACAGCTTCCACCCCGGGGTGGTGCGCACCCGGTTCGCGAACGACAGCAGGTTGGTGGCGTTCGGCATGCGGGTCATTCCGATCCGCAGCCCGGAGAAGGCCGCCGAAACCCTGGTCTGGCTGGCCAGTCAGGACCGCTCCCGACTCGTCGACGGCGCCTACTACGTCGACCGTCGCCTGCGTGGCCCGTACCGGAAAGCAGCTGATCCACAACTGGCCGCCCGACTGTGGGAGGCCAGCGCCAAGGCCGTCGGTCTCGACTAGCGTGGCCGGCATGCTGACGCTCGTCGCGCTCGTCGAGTTTCCCGCCGGGGCCGAGGCCACCGGGCAGCGCTACGAGGACGCGGTGCTGGCCCTGCTCGGGCGGCACGGCGGCCACCTGGACCGGCGGCTGCGCGGCACCGACGGGCAGACCGAGGTGCACGTGATCCGCTTCGACGGGCGGGCCGGTTACGAGTCGTTCCTCGTCGACCCGGAGCGGGCCGCGCTGCGCGCCGCACTCGGTGACACCGCGCCGACCACCCGGGTCATCGAGGTGCACGAGGTTTAGGTCCGAGCCCTCGCGGGCCGCGCCAGCGGCGCAGCACGGCCCGGATGACGAGAACCGCCAGGACGAACCCCACGGCGAGCGCCCAGAACGGCGGCGGCCCGTAGTGGGGGCGGCCGGACTCGCGTACCGCGCCGCGGATCGCGAGGTCGGCGGCGACCGACAGGTCGGTGATGCCCTCCGGCGTCCGGAAGAGCACCTCCGGCGCGATCGCCCCGCGACGTAGCGCCACCAGTTCCACCGCCTCCGTGCCGACCTCGTGATACGGCCCCCAGGCGATGTCGTGCTCCTCCGGGCTGTCCACCGCCGCCGGACCCGGCACACCGACCAACGCGACCGCCTCGTCCGCCGAGCGCCAGCCGAGCAGGTGCACGAACGAGCGGGAGCGCAACGGCGGGAACGCGGCGCCGGCCAGCGGGGTGCCGTCGGCCGCGGACCGCGCCGACAGCGTCCAGGTTCTCCGGTAGGACGGAACCGGGCAGTCGGTACAGGTGGACCGGTCGAGGACAGCCACCGAACGGCCGTCCGGCAGCCACGACCCGGCCCCGGCGAGCCGCCCGCCCGCCAGCGGGAGCTTCCGGTACGGCTTGGCGACCAGATCCGCGCCCGCGTCGCCCACCCGGGTCAGCCAGACCTCGTCGCGGATCTGGAGGGCGAGATCGCCGCCGTCCGACGACAGCGCGGCCGTACGCCCCGGCGGGACCCAGGTGGTGTAGACCGACACCCGCAGCACGTCCGTCCCCCGATCCCGGTCGTAGACCCCCACGTAGGGGGTGGCGTAGGTGTTCGGGGACGTGAACGTGGTGTCGTCGTCGGCGTAGACCAACCGTTTCCCGTTCGGCGCGAAGGCGAGCGGGTAGCCGTTCGGGCGATCCGGGGTGGTCTTCCCGGACGTCAGGTCGAGGAGGGAATCGCCCACCCAGACGTACCGGCCGTCCGGGGAGAGCGTCGCCTCGAAACCCGCGACGGCCGGATCGCCGTTCAGCACGCGGTAGCGGTCGTCGTCGGCGGCCACCACACCCATCCGGGTCTCGAACCAGTTGGTGCGCACGGCGGGACCACCGAAGAGCATCGCCGCCACGCCAGGTGCCGAGTAGCCGACCGAGGCGGTCCGCAGCGGCGGGTCGACGAGCCTGGTGGGCAGGCCCGGGGTCTCGTGCCGCGGGCCCGCGGGCAGCGGCAGGGCCACCGGGTGCAGCGCGTACCCGGTGCCGAGAAGTAGGACCAGGACGGCGAGCGCGCCGGCGACGACGGCCCGGCGACGGCGGTGCCGGGTCCGCGCCGCGTCGAAGAGCCCCTCCGGTACGCGTGCCGGCGGCACGTCGTCGGCGAGGCGGCGCAGCGCCGCGGAGAGTCGGGCGGTCACCTGGCCACCTCCTGCGGGTCACGGCCGACAAGTTCGGCCAGTTCGGGGGCGAGGACGCGGAGTCGGCCGAGAGCGTGGCGGGTCTGACTCTTCACGGTGCCGACCCGGCAGCCGAGCAGTTCCGCAGTCTCCGTCTCGGTGCGGTCCTCGTAGTAGCGCAGCACGAGGACGGCGCGCTGCCGCACGGTCAGCCGGGCCAACGCCGCCGACAGCACCAACCGCAGATCGGCGTCGTCACCCGGACCGGATCGTTCCGGCAGCGCCCCGCCCAGCCGCTCCGCCGGGCGAGCCCGCCGCCAGCGCCACCAACTGGCGGCCTGGGTGCAGAGCACCCGACGCAGGTACGCGGGTGGGTCCTCGATCCGCTCCCAGCGCACGGCGACCCGGGCCAGCGCAACCTGGACCAGGTCCTCGGCGTGGTGCCGATCGCCGGTCAGCAGGTACGCGAACCGGGTCAGCCCGGCGGTCTCGGCCCGGACGAAATCGACGAAGCCGTCCCGGGTGCGGTCCTCAGTCGTCAACGGATCGCCCTCCTCACCCGGATAGACGCCGGGCGGGCACCCTGCGGAGGGAACCGGTGTCCATGTTCCTCACCTCGTCGCCGCGCCGTGTCGCGCGATCAGTCGGCCAGCGGGGTCGGGTCGGTCGGCAGCGCGGTCGGCGCGACCCGGCGAGCGGCCCGACCACCGCCGAGCACCACCACCGCCACCCCGAACAGCAGCAGCGCCATCCCGACAAGCGCGTACGGGCGGGGAAGCTGCCCCAGCCACGCCCAGCCGAGCAGGGCCGCGCCGGGGGCTTCCAGCAGGATCAGCACGCTCACCGTGGTCGCCGAGATCTTCCGCAGGGCGTAGTTGAACATCGAGTGCCCGAGCAGCTGGGCGCCGGCCACCAGGGCCAGGATGGCCAGCCAGGTGTGCCCGTCGAACCCGGTCAGCCGTACGCCGCCGACCAGGCACACCAGCAGCAGGATCAGCGCGCAGATCCCGTAGCAGATGGTGGTGTAGGTGGTGGTGCTGATGCTGGCGCGGGCCCGCTCGCCGAAGGCGGTGTAGCCGGCCGCGAACACGCCGCCGGTCAGCGCCAGCACGTCACCGAGGACGGCCGCACCGGAGACACCCACGTCCGTCCCGGTGGTGATCGCCGCGCCGCCGACCGCCACCGCGATACCGATCCACACCACCCGGGGCAACCGCCGCCCCTGGGCGCGGGCGATCAGCCCCTGCCAGACCGGCTGCGTGGCGACCAGGGCGGTGGACGTGGCGACCGAGGTGAGCTGGGCGCTCGGCACCCAGGTGGCGAAGTGCCCGGCGAGCGCGACCCCGGCCAGGACGCAGAACAGGCCCTCCCGACGCCCCGCCCCCACGGTCAGCCTGCGGAACTCGGCGCGGCGCCGGGCCAGCGAGAAGGGGCTCAGCACGGCCACCGCGAGCAGGTTGCGCCAGAACGCGATGGCCAGCGCGGGAGCGGCCGCGTACGCGATCAGCGGCGCGGACGACGACACGGCGACCACGGCCAGGCCGACCGCGCCGGTGGTCGCCAGGTCCGGGGACGGACGGTGCGGAGGTGGGGACACGGGACGTAATCCTCACACGTGTGACGGACAACACGGACCGTCAGCACTCCGTTACGATCACGCGGGTTCGCGTCGGCGACCCTCGACCGCCCGGAGGCGTCTGCCATGCCCAGCTACCAGGCGGTCCTGTTCGACTTCTTCGGCACCCTGACCCGTTCGGTGCAGCGTGGCGTCGCGCACGTCGGCACCGCCGAGCTGCTCGGGTGTCCCACCGAGGTCCTGACCGAGGTGCTGAACCGCACCTACTACGAGCGGGCCAGCGGTCGGCTGGGCGACGCGGAGGCGACCCTGCGTTGGGTGTGCGCCCAGGCCGGCGTACACCCCAGCGACCATGCGGTGCGGGCGGCGGTGGCGTCCCGGCACCGGGCGGTCCGCGCGGACACCTGGCTGCGGGTCGAGGCCGTGCCCGTCCTGGCGGCCCTGCGCCAACGCGGCCTGCGGACCGGCGTGATCAGCGACTGCACGCACGAACTGCCGGCCTTCCTGCCCCAACTCGCGGTCGCCCCACTGCTCGACGTACGGGTCTACTCGGTGCAGGTCGGGCGATGCAAGCCGGATCCGGTGCTCTACCTGACCGCCTGCCAGCGGCTCGGGCTGGCACCGGCCGACTGCCTCTACGTCGGTGACGGCGGCAGCCAGGAGCTGACCGGCGCCGAGCGGGCCGGGATGACCGCCGTCCGACTCGCCGCGCCGGACCTGGCCACACACATGGTGTTCAACGCCGACCTGGACTGGCGAGGCCCCACGCTCGGCGCCCTGGGTGAGGTGCTCACCCTCGTCGACAGCTACGTCGACGTGGTCCCGGCCGGCTGACCCCAGCAGCGGCAACGGCCCTCCCGTGGGCCGTCGCCGTCAGCGGCGACGGACCCGGTGCAGGCGGAACGGTTTGCGGGTGGCCCGGACCGCCGGGGTGGGCCGGGGTGGCTCGGCCTGCGCGTCGGCGGGCAGGTCCGCGCCGGCCAGCGACGTACCGGTCGGGGCGAGCCGGTTCACCGCGCACCCGTCGGATGCCCAGCGGGCCACCAGGTCGGCGGTCGGACCCGGCGCGTTGAGGCGCTTCGCCGCGACCAGCGGCGCGGCGGTGTCCCACGCCTCGGTGCCCGGCAGCACCCGGCTCACCCGGGCCGGCCAGGTGACGATCCGACCGCCGTGATCGCCGCGCAGGGTGACCTGCGCCTCCGTCGCGTCGGCCAGCCCCGGCGCGGCCTGCTCGCCCGGCCCGGAGACCACCAGCAACGCGCCCTCCAGTGGGGCGCACCAGAGGGCGAGCGCCGGCCCGCCGGACACGCTGACCCAGGCCACGGCGGCCTTCTTCATCGCCTCGTCGACAAGCGGTGTGCCCCCGGGGGCGTTCTCGTCCGTCACACCCGCATCCTCCCGCATCGGCACCTCAGCTCAACCCACGAAGGGCGGGACGGTGATCTCGCCCCGGGCCACCGGCATCACCTGACCGGCGACCGTCGCACCGACCGCCACCCCGTCCACCGCGGTGACCGTGCAGGCCAGCGCGGACGGGCGGTTCATCTCCACACCCTGACGCACCGCGTACTCCGACAGCCCCACACCGGGCAGCAGCCCGGTCGCCACCAGCCAGACGCCGAGGCCGAGCGCCGCCGAGCCGGTCGCCGGGTCCTCCGGGACACCCATCCCCGGCACGAACACCCGCGCGTGCGCGGTTTGCGCGGCGGCGTCCCAGGAGAAGACGCTGACGTGCGACACCCCGTACCGCTGCGCCGCCGCCGCGTTGACCCGCGCGCGGGCCACCGACTCCGGACGCACCGGCAGGTACGGGAACTCCAGCCCGCAGCCCGCGACGCGGGGGGCGGGACCGACGTGGTCGTCCGCGGCCAACCCGGCGATCTCCAGCAACGGCTCCGGGTCCAACTCCGGGCCGAGGGTCGGGGTACCACCGGTCAGCGTCGCCCCGGTCGCGGTCACCTCGATCGGCAGCACCCCGGCATGGCACTCCTGGGTGACCTGCCCCACACCGAACATGCCCCGCCGGCTCGCGGTGACCGCCGCGCCGACGCTCGGGTGCCCCGCGAACGGCAACTCCTCGAGCGGCGTGAAGATCCTGGCCCGGTAGGTGGCACCGACCTGGGTCGGTGGCAGCACGAACACCGTCTCGGACAGGTTGAACTCCAGCGCGAGCGCCTGCATCTGCCCGGTGGCCAGCGCCTCCGCGCCGAACACCACGGCCAGCGGGTTGCCGGCGAAGGGGCGGTCGGTGAAGACGTCCACGATCTCGTAGGCCAAGGTCGACATGTTGATAAACACTAGGCGCTTAGGCTGGTGCCCGTGAGCACGCCGACCCGGGTCTACATCGCCCGTCTCGCCGGAGTCGCCGTCTTCGACCCGAACGGTGACCAGGTGGGGCGGGTCCGTGACGCCGTGGCCCGGCTGCGGGCCACCAAACGACCCCCGGAGGTGGTGGGTCTCGTCGCCGAGATGCCGATGCGTCGCCGGATCTTCCTGTCCATCAACCGGATCACCTCCATCGACGCGGACGCCGTCGTGCTCGGCTCCGGCACCCTCAACCTGCGCCGCTTCGAGAAGCGCCCGAACGAGCTGCTGGTCCTGCAGGAACTCCTCGACCGGCGGGTGCAGCTCGACCCGGGCGGCCAGCCCGGCGCGGTCGTGGACGTCGCGATGGAGTGCACCCGGGGCGGTGAGTGGTCGTTGACCCGCGTCGCCGTACGGGAGCAGACCGGTCGGCTCAGCCGCCGCGGCCACCTGCACCAGGTCGAGTGGGACCGGGTGCGCGGGCTCAGCGGCATCGCCGACAACCGGGGTACGGCCAACCTGCTCGCCGTCCTGGAGGACATGCGCCCCGCCGACCTGGCCAACGCGCTCCAGGACCTGCCCGACGCGCGGCGTAACGAGGTGGCTGCCGCGCTGGACGACGAGCGGCTGGCCGACGTGCTCAGCGAGCTGCCGGAGCACGACCAGGTGGAGATCCTCGCCGCACTGGACCGGGAACGGGCCGCGGACGTACTGGAGGAAATGGACCCGGACGACGCGGCGGACCTGCTCAACGAGCTGCCCCCACCGGAGCAGGACGTGCTGCTGGACCTGATGGAGCCGGACGAGGCCGACCCGGTACGTCAGCTCCTGAAGTACACCCCCGGCACGGCGGGCAGTGTGATGACCTCGGAGCCGGTCATCCTCCCGCCGGACGCCACCGTCGCCGAGGCGCTGGCCCGGATCCGGGAGCCACAGCTCTCCCCCGCCGTCGCCGCGCAGGTCTTCGTGACCCGGGCGCCACAGAACACCCCGACCGGTCGCTACCTGGGCATGGTGCACTTCCAGGCACTGCTCCGCGAACCGCCGGCCGACCTGCTGGGCAAGGTGGTGGTCAACGACATCGACCCACTGCGCCCGACCACCCCGCTGCCGGAGATCACCCGTCGGATGGCCACCTACGACCTCGTCGCCATGCCGGTGATCGACCGGAGCAACCGGCTGGTCGGCGCCGTGACAGTGGACGACGTGCTGGACCACTCGCTCCCCCGGGACTGGCGGGACCGCGACGCCCTGGCCGCCCCGGGCACCACCGACGCGACGCTGGACGGCGCGGATGGCTGAGCGGCGGCGTAACGAACGCCTCGACCAACCGCGTGAGCCACGGGGCATCAAGCTGCCCCGGTTCGACGCGGAGGCGTTCGGCAGGTGGTCGGAGGGCATCGCCCGGGGCATGGGCACCGCGAACTTCATCGTCGTCATGACGGTGGTGATCACGATCTGGTTCGTCTGGAACACGTTGGCCCCGGCGGACCTGCGCTTCGACCCGTACACCTTCACGTTCCTGACCCTGGTGCTGTCGTTGCAGGCCAGCTACGCGGCGCCGCTGATCCTGCTGGCGCAGAACCGGCAGGCCGACCGGGACCGGGTGGCCCTGGAGGAGGACCGGCGGCGAGCCACCGCGCAGAAGGCGGACACCGAGTACCTGGCGCGGGAGATCGCGGCACTGCGGATCGCGTTGGGTGAGGTGGCGACCCGCGACTTCCTCCGCTCCGAGCTGACCCGGCTGGCCGAGGAGCTGGACGAGGCAGGGCAGCGCCGGCAACGCCTGGAACGCCGCCAGCACGACCGGGACAGCCGGCAGGAGAAGCGGAGCCACCGGCCGACCGACGGTGTCGGCCTGGACGAACCGCGCGACGACCTGGACGGCGACTTCACCCGGGACGTCCGGCCGGACGGCACCGGGCCGCGCCTGTCGGACAGCTGATCCGCGGGTCATCGATTGGCTCACACCACCCCGGGCAGCAGCGGCAACGGATGCCCCGCGACGTAGCATTGCGGGCATGTCAGCACCCGTGAGCACCGTCGAGGACGCGATCCAGGCCGCCCTGGCCACCGTCAACGACCCGGAGATCCGCCGGCCCATCACCGAGCTGGGCATGGTCCGCTCCGCCACGATCGCTGCCAGCGGCGTCGTACGCGTCGAGCTGCTGCTCACCGTCGCCGGCTGCCCGCTCAAGGACAAGCTGCGTACGGACATCACCACCGCGCTCGCCGCGGTGCCCGGCGTGACCGGTGTGGAGATCGATTTTGGGGTGATGACCCCCGAGCAGCGGCAGTCGTTGCAGTCGCAGCTGCGCGGCGGGGGCGCCACCGAGGAGCCGGTCATCCCGTTCGCCCAGCCCGGCTCGCGCACCCGCGTGTACGCGGTGGCCAGCGGCAAGGGTGGCGTCGGCAAGTCCAGCGTGACGGTCAACCTGGCGGCGGCGCTCGCCGCCCGTGGACTCGCCGTCGGCGTGGTCGACGCGGACATCTACGGCCACTCGGTGCCCCGGATGCTCGGCACGGAGGCCCGGCCCACCAGGGTCGAAGACATGATCATGCCGCCGCAGGCGCACGGCGTGAAGGTGATCTCCATCGGCATGTTCACCTCCGGCAACGCCGCAGTGGTGTGGCGCGGCCCGATGCTGCACCGGGCGTTGCAGCAGTTCCTGGCCGACGTCTACTGGGGCGACCTGGACGTGCTCCTGCTCGACCTTCCCCCGGGCACGGGTGACGTGGCCATCTCGCTGGCCCAGTTGCTCCCCAACTCGGAGATCCTGATCGTCACCACCCCGCAGACCGCCGCCGCCGAGGTGGCCGAGCGGGCCGGCGCGATCGCCCTGCAGACCCACCAGCGGGTGGTCGGCGTCATCGAGAACATGTCCTGGCTGGAACTTCCGGACGGCTCCCGGATGGAGATCTTCGGCTCCGGGGGCGGCACGGCCGTCGCCGAGTCGCTGAGCCGGACCATCGGCGCTCAGGTGCCGCTGCTCGGTCAGATCCCGCTGGACACCCGGGTCCGTGAGGCCGGCGACGCGGGCAACCCGATCGTGCTGGCCGAGCCGGAGTCCCCGGCCGCGCAGGCCCTCGGCACCATCGCCGACCGGCTCGCGCTGCGCCGTGAGTCGCTGCTCGGCAAGCCGCTCGGTCTCAAGCCCGCCGGTCGCTGACCACCACGTCCACCGTCAGCCCGTCGGCCGCTCTTGGCCGGCGGGCTGAGTCGTGTCGGTGGGTGGCCGCAGCCGGCACCCGCCGCGCAGCCGGCACCCGCTGCACGGCCGGCGTTGCCGCACGGCCGGCGTTGCCGCACGGCCGGCGTTGCCGCACGGCCGGCGTTGCCGCACGGCCGGCGTTGCCGCACGGCCGGCGTTGCCGCGCAGCCGGCACAGCCGCGCAGCCGGCACAGCCGAGTGATCAACTCGGGCTTCTGAAAGTCGGGGCATCCTGGGCCGGTTGAAGGGCCGACTTCCTGAAAATCGAGTCGATCAAGGCGGGCGCCGGGCCGGGCGCCGGGCCGGGTGCGGGCCGGGCAGGCGCGGGTCGGTCAGGTGCGGGTCGGTCAGGTGGCGTCGTCGTAGCTGGCGCGGGGTGCCGGGGTGGTGCTGCTGGTGGCCGTGCTGGGCCGCGTCCCGTTCGACCGCAGGTCGGCGGCGCTGGCCACGTCCTTCAGGTCGTCGTGCACGCCGCCGACGTCCGCGCGAAGGTTGTCGTAGACGCCCTGCAACGGCTTGCGGATCGCCGCCTCGTCCTCCTCGCTGAGGAGGTGCTTGCGGATGAAGGCCTTCGGGTGCAGGTCTTCCAGCTGGATGTCGGTGCCCAGCTCACGACTCAGGTCCCCGGTGGCGTTACGGGCCATGTTGCGCAGGTTGCGTACCAGCCGCAGGCCGTCGTTGATGACCGCGGGCAGCCGATCACCGAAGATCAGCAGCGCCAGGAGCAGCAGCGCCCCGATCTCCCACCAGTTCAGGTTCTCGAACATCCCGCTGGCCTCCTCTCCGCGTCAGCAGCAAGACTACGCACGCCAGGCGGCGTTCGAGCAAGGGGTGAGCCGGGTTCACTTCGCGTCGGCGGCGAGAGTTACCGAGGTGTTCTGCCGGTCGGAGCCCCGTCGAAACTCGACGGATACCACCGATCCCGGCGCGAACTTGCGGACCAACGCGGTCAGGTCCGTCGGCTCGGTCATCGGCCGACCATTGATCTTGAGGATGACGTCACCGACCTTCAACCCGGCGCTGTCCGCCGGGCCGGACGGCGCCACCTCCGCCAGCCGCAGGCCACCTCCGGCGACCCCGGTCGGGCCGTCCGCCCGAGCACCGATCACCGTACGCCGGGCCTTTCCGGTGCCGATGATGTCCTGGGTCACCCGCTTGGCCTGGTTGATCGGGATGGCGAAGGCGAGCCCGATGTTGCCCGCCTCCTGCCCCTCGGCGACAAGTGACTTGATTGTCGAGTTAACCCCGACCACCCGCCCGGCGCCGTCGACCAACGGCCCGCCCGAGTTGCCGTGGTTGACGGCCGCGTCGGTCTGGATCGCCGCGTAGTAGCGGATCGGACCGCCGGGTTCGCCGGCCTGCATCGTCCGGTCCAGGGCGCTCACGATGCCGGCGGTGACCGTGTTGGCCAGTGACAGCGGCGAGCCGATGGCGAGCACCGGGTCACCGACGGCCAGGGCGTCGGAGTCGCCGAACTCCACAGGTCGCAGCCCGCTACGGCTCACCTTGATCACCGCGATGTCCGACTCCGGATCCTGACCGACGATCGTCGCCGGCGCGGTGCTGCCGTCGTTGAAGACCACCGAGGCCTTGCCGCTGCCGCCGGCCACCACGTGGTCGTTGGTGATCACGTGGCCGTCGGCGGTGGCGACGAAGCCGGAGCCCTCGCTGGTCCCGCCGAGGCTGCTCACGCGGACGGTGACCACGCTGGGCAGGACCCGTTCGGCGACACCGGCCAGCGATTCCGGCTTGCGCTGGGCCAGCGCGGGGGGCTCTGCCGGCGCACCGCCGAGCACCACTCCGGCAGCCCCGCCGCGAACCGCGAACGCGTAGCCCAGCGCCCCGCCGAGGGTGCCGGCCAGCAGCGCGGTGATCACGGGAATGAGCAGCAGTTGGCGTAGCGTCGGTCGACCCGGCGCGTCCGGATCGGTGACCGGCTCGGGCTCGGAGCCGACCGCCACCACCCCCGGCACCACCACCGCGGTCGGCGCCGCCGGGTCCCGCCAGGGATCAGCGAGCGCGTCCGACCACCAGGGCGACGCCCCGGCCGTGCCGGGTCCGCCCGCGACAGGTGCCGGCCAACCCGCTGACGGCCCCACGGGCGGCACCGGCGGGTATCCGGCTGCCGGCACGCCAGCCGGCGGCACAACGGGCGCACTCCCCGGCCCCACAACGGGCATGCCACCCGGCGGCACCACGGGCATGCTGCCCGGCGGCACCACAACGGGCGCGCTGCCCGGCGGCACCACAGCAGGCGTGCTGCCGGCCCCCGGCATGGTTGGCGATCCCGCCGGCGGGGCCTCTGCCCCGGGCGGTCGCGCCGGAGCCGGAGTCTCACCGCCCCGGCGCCAGTCCCAGCCGTCGGTCACGTCGGTGCCTCCCAGTCCGTCCCCGGATCCCGCGCCGCGTCGCCCGGCCACGGGCCGGTTCGGTCGCGGCTGACGGGATGCCGCTTCCAGGATTGCACGGATGCGCGCGGTGGAGTCAGCGGTTGCCCCGGTGATCGCTTCAGGCGGAGGCCCGACTGCGCCCCCTGGCGGTCGCCTCTACGCTCACAGTGCCAACCCGCCCCCGCACCACGCACCGCCCCCGGAGGTGCCCCATCGCCATGGTCGCCGGTACCGGCAGTTCGACGGCCCAGGCTCAGCAGTTCGCTGAGTCGTACGTCACCGAGGATCTCGTCCTGCGCACCGCCCGTAGCCTGGCCCTGGAGGTGGGCCTCGACGCGGTCACCCCAGGCGCGGGAGCGGCGTTGCGGCTGCTGGCCGCCGCCGGTAACGCCCGCGCGGTGGTGGAGATCGGCACCGGCACCGGCGTGAGCGGTGTCTGGTTGCTGCGCGGCATGCGCGCCGACGGTGTGCTCACCACCATCGACGTGGAGGTGGAGCATCAGCGGATCGCCCGGCGGATCTTCGCCGAGGCCGGCTTTGCGGCCGGCCGTACGCGGATCATCACCGGTCGGGCGCTCGACGTGCTGCCTCGGCTCGCCGACGGCGCGTACGACCTGGTCTTCGTGGACGCGGAGGCCACCGGCTTCCGTGCCTGCGTGGAAGCCGCACTACGGCTGTTGCGCCCGGGTGGAGTGCTCGCGCTCAACGGCGTGTTGGCCAGCGGCCGGATCGGTGACCCGGCCGCCCGGGACGCGGAGACGGTGACGGTCCGCGAGACGATCAAGGCGGTCCGGGAGTCGGAGCACTGGATCCCCGCGCTGCTTCCGGTCGGACACGGGGTGCTCGCCGCGGTGAAGTGCTGACCCTGGTCAGTCGACGCTGGCCAGCCAGCGCAGCAACCACCGAACGCCCCAACCGGTGGCGCCGCGGCTGACCTCGGCCTGGTCGCCGTCCGCCCAGGACGGGGCCGACATGTCCAGGTGCAGCCAGCGGTCCCGCAGTTCACCGGTGAACTCGCGCAGGTAGAGCGCGGCCAGCACCGAACCGGCGCCCTGTGCCGGCGCGCTGTAGAGATCGGCGATGTCGCTGCCCAGGTATTCGGCGTAGTCGTTGTGCAGCGGCATCCGCCAGGCCGACTCGCCCGCCGCCTCGGTCGCGGCCAGCACGTCCGCGGCCAGTTGGTCGTTCTCGCTGTACAGGGCGGCGGTGCGCTTGCCCAGCGCCACGGCGTTGGCGCCGGTGAGGGTGGCCAGGTCGAGCAGCAGGTCCGGTTTGAGCTGCTGCACCGCGTACGCCAGAGCGTCGGCGAGGACCAGACGGCCCTCGGCGTCGGAGTTGGTCGTCTCGCTCGTCGTGCCGCCGTAGTGCCGGATGACGTCGCCGGGGCGGAACGCCGAGCCGCTGACCATGTTCTCGGCGAGCGGGGCGAGCGTGGTGATGCGGACCGGCAGCCGTAGGGCGGCGGCACCGAGGGTGGCGGCGACGACCGCGGCCGCGCCGGCCATGTCCTTGCGCATCAGTTTCATCGCCGGCACCGGCTTGATCGAGATGCCGCCGGTGTCGAAGGTGATGCCCTTGCCGACCAGCACCACGTGGGTACGCGCGTCGGCGGGGTGCCAGTCCAGCTCGACCAGCCGGGGGCCACTGGCCGAGCCGCCGCCCACGGCGAGGATCCCGCCGAAGCCCTCGGCGGCCAACTCGGCCGGGCCGCGAACCCGCAGTCGCAGGTCCGGCAGGTCGGCGGCGGCGGACGTCACCTGGTCGACGAACCACTGCGGGGTCTTCGTCGAGGAGGGCGTGTTGGTCAGGTCACGGGCGAGATGGGTCATCGCCGCGGTGGTCCGGGCCGTGGCGACGGTGGCCTCGAACGTGGCCGGGTCGTCGATCAGCAGGTCGATGCCGTCGAGCGTCGGCGCGTCGCCGGCCTCGGTCAGCCGGTACCGGTACGAGGCGAGCAGCAGCCCCTCGGTCAACCCGCGCACCGCGGCCGGAGTCAGCCCGGCCGGCAGCGCGATGGTGATATGCGTCTCATCCGCGGCGGAGCGGGCCAGGGCCGCGCCGGCCGTCCGCCAGGCCGCCTCGCCACCGTCGCCGATGCCGAGCAGCAGAAGCCGGCCGGGGGTACGCCCGGGGCGCAGTTGGGTGTGGATCTCGCCGGCTCGGCCGTTCAGCCGGGCCGCCGACACCAGTGCGGCTGCCTCGTCGGCCGTGTCGTCCGGCGGGGCCGCGGTGGTCGACACGGGCTCGGCCGAGGCGTCACCTCCGGCTGCCGGATCGACGGGACGGACAGGCAGGACGAGGACGTCGAGCCGGTCGGGCTCGGCGATCAGACGGATGGCGAGCACGCGGAACCGTACCTCCAGGAAAGTGTCGCGGAGCGGAACTCAGCCCACCTGCCCGCAGTGATGAAGACCCTGAGCCACCGGCGGTACCGGTGGCTCAGGGTCACGGAACGCTCCGGGCGGTGCGAGCCGCCCGGACCACTCCTTACTCAGCCGGCCGCCGCCTTCAACGCGTCACCGAGCGCGTTGGCCTCGTCGGGAGTCATCTCGACGACGAGCCGGCCACCGCCCTCCAGCGGGACCCGCATGACGATGCCCCGCCCCTCCTTGGTGACTTCCAGCGGACCGTCGCCCGTCCGCGGCTTCATCGCCGCCATGTTGTCTCCCCTCAGACCTACACCAGGGTCGGTGGGTTGCCCCACAGCCACTTCGTCACGACCACCCGCAACGGTCGCGGGGGTGTCGACAGCGATTTTCCCTGATGAACACCGCCGGACCCAAACCGGAGCAGCATTGATGTAACAGCATCTAGCTTATCTTGAGAAGGCCTGTCACAATGTGCGGTCATGCAGGCACGGTCGGCACTCTTCGACCTGTACGGCGACCACCTCCGACCGAGGGGTGGCCGCGCACCGGTTGCTGCCCTGGTCAAACTGCTGGCGCCGCTGGGAATCGCACCGCCAGCCGTTCGCACCGCCGTGTCCCGGATGGTGCGTCAGGGCTGGCTCGAACCGCTCCGGTTGATCTCCGGACCGGGATATTCGATCACACCGAAAGCCGCCCGACGACTCGACGAGGCGGCCTCCCGGATCTACCGGACCGGCCGGATCACCTGGGACGGCCGGTTCGATCTGCTGGTGCTGGAGGCCCCGGGCTCCCGACGGGACCGCCAGCGGCTCGCCGCGAACCTGAGCTTCCTGGGCTACGGCACGCTCGACGAGCAGACCTGGGTCGCCACCCGTCCCGCCGAGGACGTCGACCTGATCCTCGCCGAGGCCGGCATCCGGTTCGAGCGGTTCAACGCCGCACACTTCGCCGGCACCCCCGGTGCGATGGGCGTGGTCCGACGAGCATGGGACCTGACCGAGATCGGCCGCGCCTACGAGCAGTTCGTCGCTGACCAGCGCCCACTGCTCTCCGCCGTCACCGTGCGCAGCAGCGACGAGGAGGCGTACGCGACCCGGTTCCGGCTGGTGCACGCGTGGCGTACGTTCCTCTTCCGGGACCCGCAGCTACCCCCGGCGCTGCTGCCCGAACGCTGGCCCGGCACCGCCGCGGCCAGTTTCTTCGACCGGCACGCGGCCCGCCTGCGTCCGGCCGCGGACCGGTACGTCGAACAGTGCCTCGACGCCGGCAACCGCCTCGTTCGACAGAAGGGTCGTTAGACACGTGACCGAGCCGCTGCTGGTCGACCGGACCGACGCCGTCGTCACCCTCACGCTGAACCGGGCGAACGCGATGAACGCGCTCGACGTGGCGCTGAAGGAGGCGCTGCGGGACGCCCTGGCGGAGCTGGAGACCGACCGGTCCTGCCGGGCGGTCGTGCTGGCCGGGGCGGGCGGGTCGTTCAGCGCCGGTCAGGACCTGCGCGAGCACGTGGCGACGCTGGAAAGCTCCACGAGCGATCCCCTGGGCACCGTACGGGCGCACTACAACCCGATCGCCGCCCGGCTGGCCAACCTGCCCAAGCCGGTGATCGCCGCGGTCCGTGGCATGGCCGCCGGTGCGGGCGCGTCGCTGGCCTTCCTCGCCGACATCCGCATCGGTGGCCCGACCACCAGCTTCCTGATGGCCTTCGCCAAGGTCGGCCTCGCCGCCGACACGGGCGCCTCCTGGACCCTGCCCCGGCTTGTCGGCCACGCCAAGGCGGTGGAGCTGCTGATGCTGGCCGAGCCCGTCCGTGCCGAGGAGGCCTGCCGGATCGGCCTGCTCAACCGCCTGGTGGATGACGACGAGTTGGTGTTGCCGACCGCCCAGGAGCTGGCCGCCCGCCTCGCCGCCGGCCCGACGGTCGCCTACGGGGCGATCAAGCGGCAGCTCTCCATCGCCGATGCCGGCACCCTCGCCGACGCCCTCGCGGCCGAGGCGCAGGCCCAGTCGATCTGCGGTGCCACCGCCGACCACCGCGCCGCCACGCTCGCCTTCGTCGGCAAGCAGAAACCGGTCTTCGAGGGACGCTGAACGCGATTCGCACGCCGCCCTTACCGTCCTCGAACACGTGCCGCCTAGCGTCGGCCGGTATGAGCGATCGTGAAGCGGTGGCGCATCTGCTGCGCCGGGCCACCTTCGGGCCGACCGCAGACGAGGTGGACGCCGCCGAGCGGGCCGGCCCGGCAGCGACCCTGGACCGGCTGCTCACCCCGCCCGCGACGGACCGGGGTGCGGCGGCCACGCCGATCCCCACGCTGTCCCCCGACCCGTACGCCGGGCTGACCAAGGACTCCACCCGCGAGCAGCGGCAGCAGGCCAACGCGGAGCGGCGCAAGCAGCTCCAGCAGGTCACCGGATGGTGGCTGGACCGGATGGTGGCCGCCGAGGACGGGCTGAGCGAGAAGCTGATCTTCTTCTGGCACGGGCACTGGGCGACAAGCGCGCAGAAGGTCAAGTCGGCCCGGGTGATGCAGGGCCAACTGGACACGCTGCGCCGGCACGGACGCGGGCCACTGGCCCCGCTCGTCACCGCGATGGTGCGCGACCCCGCCCTGATCATCTGGCTGGACGGGCAGAAGAACACCCGCAAGGCCCCGAACGAGAACCTGGCCCGCGAGCTGATGGAGCTGTTCACCCTCGGCATCGGCGCCTACACCGAGGCCGACGTGAAGGCCGGCGCGCGTGCCCTGACGGGCTGGGTGGTCGACAGGCGTACCGGGGCGGCCCGCTTCGAGGCCAAACGGCACGACCCCGGTGCGAAGACGATCCTCGGGCAGAGCGGCCGGTTCGACGCCGAGGCGTACGCCGGGTTGCTGGCCGCCCAGCCCGCAGCGGCGACGTTCGTGGCCGGGCGGCTCTGGTTCCGCTACGCCGGCACCGACATCCCGGCACCGCAGGGCCTGGCCGGCGCGGACACCATCGCGACCCTGCGGGCGATCCTCTCGGCGCCGGCCTTCGCCCAGACCAGGGGCACGCTCGTCAAGCAGCCGGTGGAGTGGCTGGTCGGCGCGCTGCGACAGCTCGGCATCCGGCCCTCCGCCCTGCCCGAGCAGCAACACAAGCAACTACTGGCCGGCCTGAACGCGCTCGACCAGGTGCCGCTGCGACCGCCGAGCGTGGGCGGCTGGCCGGCCGGGGCCGCCTGGCTGACCACCTCGTCGTTGCAGGCACGGCTGCGGACGGCCGGGATACTCGCCGCCGCGGTCAGTCCCGCGGTGCTGGCCCGGCTGACCGCCGCGCCCACCGCCGGCCGGCCGGACGCGCTGGCCCGACTGCTGGTGGTCGACGGCTGGAGCGCTCGTACCCGGGCCGCCCTCACCCCGCTGGCCGGCGAGCCCCGCAAGCTGCTGGCCGCCGGCCTGGTCAGTCCCGAATACACAGTCAGCTGAGCGGAGGAGTCGACATGGACACCCAGACCCGACGCAGGTTCCTGCTGACCAGCGGGGTGGTCGGCGCGGGCGCGTTGGCCGCCGGCGCCGGCGCGTACCGCCTGCGGGACCTGCTGGACACCGGCGGGGACCGTGATCCACAGGCCCGCACGCTGGTGCTGGTGACCCTCTACGGCGGCAATGACGGGCTCAACACGGTCATCCCGTACGGCGATCCGGCCTACCGGGCGGCCCGTCCCGAACTGGCGTACCCGGACGGGGAGGTGCTGCGGTTGGACGACGGCTTCGGCCTCAACCCGGCACTTGCCGGCCTGCACCGGCGCTGGTCGGGCGATGGCCTGGCGATCGTGCGGGGGGTCGGCTACCCGAAGCCGGACCGCAGCCACTTCCGGTCGATGGACATCTGGCACACCGCGCAGCCGGACCGGCCGGGAAACACCGGTTGGCTGGGTCGTTGGTTGGACACCGCCGGTGGCGACCCCCGGCTGGCGGTCTCCTTCGAGCCGGCGTTGCCGCCACTGCTGGCCGGGGAGCGGAGCGCGGGCGCGGCCGTGCCGGTGGCCGACCGGAAGGCCGCCAAGGGGCTGCCCGCCGAGACGCTGACCGCGCTCGCCGCCGCCGAGGCGGGCGAGTCGGCGGCCCGGGGCCGGGCCGCCGCCTGCTTCGCCGACCTGCGGTCGGTGGACGAGATGATCCGCCAGGTACGCGACTCCGCCGACCCGGACGTGGCGGACCCGGACGGCGAGCAGGCGCCCGCGACGGCGACCGGCGGAGCCCGTACCCCACTGGACGCGCAACTCGACCTGGTCGCGCAGTGCGTCGAGGCCGGAGTGTCCACCCGGGCCTTCTCGGTGTCGCTCGGTGGCTTCGACACGCACGCCGACGAGAAGCAGTTGCAGGCCGTCCTGCTGGGTCAGCTGGACCGGGCGCTGACCGGGTTCGCCGACCGGATGAGTCGCACCGAGGCGGGTCGGAAGGTGGTGGTGGCGGTCTACTCCGAGTTCGGCCGCCGCGTCCGGGCCAACGCCTCGGACGGCACCGACCACGGCACCGCCTCGGACGTGCTGCTGCTGGGTGCCGGCGTACGCGGCGGCTGGCACGGTGCACCGCCGAGCCTCACCGATCTCGACGACGGCGACCTGAAATACACGACCGACTTCCGGGACGTCTACGCCACGCTGCTGGAACGGGTGCTGAACACCGACCCGGGACCGATCCTCGCCGACTGGCGGGGACGCGTGGACAAGCTGTTCTAGTCGTCCTCTTCCGGGTCCTGGTTGGCCTCCGCGCCCAGCACGAACGCCTGCATGGCCAGCTCGTCGTCGGACGGCGAGACGAAGGCGGGCAGCTCACGCGGACCCAACTCCTGCACGTACGACCAGAACAGCCGGACCGCCTCCGCCCGCGTGCCGGCCTCGATCGGCAGGTCCAGGCTGACCAGCCAGGTGCGCCGCTCCGGGGGCGGGCCGAGCTGGTCGGCCAGCGCCCGGAAGGCCGCCGGCTCCAACGCGGTGACCGGCCCGTCGAGCGTCAGCAGGTCGGCCGGCACCGGCTCGTCGAAAACCCGCCGGGTGTACGACACCACGACCGTCCCCGGCTCGACCGGGGACTGCGGGTCGTCCGGGTCCTCGCGGTGACGCCGAGCCGGCGCACGGACCCGGCCGAGCGCGACCAGCCGTGGGGGCGCGTCGACGAGCACCGCCACCTGGTCTCCCGTGCCCGGCCGGCTGCTGTCGGTCAGCCCGGTCAACTCCAGCGTGTCGTGGTGCACGAGCCGCTCGGCCTCGTACCGCTCGGCCGGCAGCAACACGGCCCAGGCGCCCACGCCGTCGGCACGGCCGGATCCACCGGCCCGGTACGCGGTCTCGGTCGTCATGCCTGCCATCCCATCATGTCGCCGTGGACAGGGTGACGTGACAGCCGACGATGTGATCGTCGACCATGCCGGTGGCCTGCATCAGCGCGTACGCGGTGGTCGGGCCGACGAATCGGAAGCCGCGTTTCTTGAGCGCCTTGGCCATCGCCGTCGACTCCGTGGTGATCGGCGCCAGCTCGGCGAACGAGGCGGGGCGGGCCGGTCGGGGCTCCGGGGCGTAGGACCAGAGCAGGGCGGACAGCCCCTCCGGCACCTCCAGCGCGGCGCGGGCGTTGGCGATCGCCGCCTCGATCTTGGCCCGGTTGCGGACGATGCCGGCGTCGGCGAGCAGCCGGGTCACGTCGGCGTCGGAGTATCCGGCGACGGTCGGGATGTGGAACTCGTCGAAGGCCAGCCGGAACGCCGGGCGTTTGCGCAGGATGGTCAGCCAGGACAACCCGGACTGGAACGCCTCCAGCGTCATCCGCTCGTAGAGCGCGTCGTCTCCGCGCAGCGGCCGACCCCACTCGGTGTCGTGGTAGATGGCGTAGTCGGGGGTGCTCGACCCCCAGGCGCAGCGGGCCAGCCCGTCGGCGCCGATCACCAGGTCAGTCACGTCGTACACGCTAGGGCATCGCTCCGACACCCCATCGGCGCCGGCACCGGCTGGCCGCCGGCGCGGTCAGGGCAGCCGGCCCTGCTCGACCAGTCGGGCGAACCTCTTCAGCGCCTGGGTGAGGCCGAGCTTGGAGCCGGGCCAGAGCACCGGCCACGCCAGTCGACCGGCCCGGCCGCCCGGCAGGTGGAACCACTCGTGCCAGACGACCTGGGTACGGTCCCGACCCAGCTGGGTGCAGCGCAGCACACCCGGGCCACGCAGCAGTTGGCCGTAGTGCACCACGCCGATCTCGTAGGGTTCGTCGACCCGGACCACCCGCATCTCGTCGCGCAGCACGGCCCGGCCGAGCGCCGTCACGGCCTCGATGCGGCTGCCCTCGCGCCCGTCGCCCTCGACCACGCGCACCCGCGTGAACGGGATCCAGTCGGACTGGCGCTCCCAGGCGAGCAGGGCGGCGAAGACCCGTTCGGCGGGAGCGTCGACGATCACCGTGGCGGTTACCTCACCAGCACCGGGTTGGGCGGCCTCACGAAGATCTTCGGCGCCCCCCGGGCCGGTCACGCCGACTCCGACCGAACCGTCGCGCCGTGTTGCCCGGTGCCGTCGGCGGACCCGCCGTCGGTCTGCTCAGGATCGCCCGCCGTACCACCGGACGGCACGGCGGCCGGCGCCACACCGTCGGAATCCGCGGGTGACGCGGTGGCGGTGGGCTCCGGACCCGCGCTGGTCGAGCCGACCGGGGCAGCCCCGGGGCCGGTCGCGTCGGCCGTCGCCGCGTCCGCGTCGGGCGTCGCCGCGTCGGACTCGGCGGTGCTGGACTCGGCCGCGTCGGACTCGGCCGCGTCCGCGGCCGTCGCCTTGCTGACGGACCGAACACGGGCGTCGCGGAGCACGTCCGCGTCGTCGATACGGCCGGCACGCAACGCGGTGACCTCCGCCTCCAGTACGCCGATCAGCTCCGACTTGTAGCCGATGTCGTAGGCGGCACGTCGCATCGCCTGATCGACCTGGGACATCCGGTACCCGCGCAACGCGGTGTCGAAACGGACCGCCCCCACGTCGGATTCGCGCAGTGGACGGGTGCCGGGCAGCGCCACGGCCTGCGAATCCGGCTCGGCGGGCGCCAGACCGGGATCACGGCCGCTGACCAGCACCGTCACGCCGAATATCACCGCCGCGACCGTCAATGCCACGACCAGGAGGAGCAGAAGCTGACCCATGTACTGATCGTGGCACGGCAGCCGGCCGGGAGCGACCCCGCCACCCGTCCCGATCGCGATCCGTACCGACGCCGCCCGGGGTCGCGGTCGGACCAGCGACTAGCGTCGGGGTCGGCCGACGTGGCAGCGACGGCGGACTCTCGGGAGGCGGGCATGGCCGGGGCGCTTCGGCTGGGCGGGCGCACGTTCGCCCCCGACGAGCTGGTGGTGATGGCGATCGTCAACCGCACCCCGGACTCGTTCTTCGACCGGGGGGCCACCTACGCCGCTGACAGCGCGCTGCGCGCGGTGGAGCGGGCCGTGGCGGAGGGTGCGGCGATCATCGACATCGGCGGCGTCAAGGCCGGCCCCGGCGCGGAGGTGGACGTCGTCGAGGAGATCCGCCGCACGGTGGACACGATCGCCGCCGTCCGCGCCGCGTTCCCGGAGGTGGTGATCTCCATCGACACCTGGCGCGCCGAGGTGGCGACGGAGGCCGTGGCAGCCGGCGCCGACCTGCTCAACGACACCTGGTCGGGCGCCGACCCCACCCTGGCCCGGGTGGCCGCGCGCACCGGCGCGGGCCTGGTCTGCTCGCACGCCGGCGGCCTGGTCCCCCGCACCCGGCCGCACCGGGCCGCCTTCACCGACGTGGTCACCGACGTGGTCGCGACGGTGACCGGGCTCGCCGAGCGAGCGGTGACAGCCGGGGTACGCCCCGACGGCATCCTCATCGACCCGGCACACGACTTCGGCAAGAACACCAGGCACTCCCTGGAGATCACCCGCCGACTGGGCGAGCTGACCGACACCGGTTGGCCGGTGCTGGTGGCGCTCTCCAACAAGGACTTCATCGGTGAGTCCCTGGATCTCCCGGTGCCGGAACGGCTGGAGGGGACGCTCGCCGCGACGGCGGTCTCGGCCTGGCTGGGCGCCCGGGTGTTCCGGGCTCACCAGGTCGGCCCGACCCGCCGGGTGCTGGACATGGTGGCCTCGATCCGCGGCGACCGCCCACCGTCGGCGACCCGCCGGGGCCTGGCCTGACCGGTCGTCGCCGTGACCGACCGCCAACGGAGGGCTGACCCGACCGGTCGCCGGACGCGGTGACGATCAGGTCCAGCGGAGGATGTTCCTGCGCCAGGCGTAGAGGATGCCGAGCGCGAGCACGGCCACGAACACCGCCATCTCCACCACCGTCACCAGGCCGAAGCCCGGCCGGTCGAAGACCACCGCCCAGGGGAAGAGAAACACCGCCTCGACCGCGAACAGCACGTACAGATAGGCGTACACGTAGTAACGGATCTGCATTTGTGCCCAGTCCGCGCCGACCGGGTCGAGCCCGCACTCGTAGCTGGCCCGCTTGCCCGGCGGGTCGGCCGGACGCGCGGGGCGTAACACCCGGTTGGCCGAGAACGCCGTAACAAAGAACAGGACGCTGGCGAGCAGCAAGAGCCCGAGCGTCGCGTACGAGCCCAGGTATCCGGTCACAGTCGGGAGCCTACCGTCCGCCCGGAAGGGCCGTCCCAAACACGTTACGGATTTGTTTCCTGTCGGGACTAGTGCGCCGGGGCAACTGTTACCGACCATTGGACACCCACCCATGCACCGGAGGACAGATGGCCCGCCTGAAGGCATCGCCCGGTGAGCGGGCGGCGGGGCGGCACCCCATGTCCCTGCTGGGGACCTCGCTGGCGCTCGGTCTGCTCGCGGCGCTCGCCATGGGGCCGGCCTGGGCCAGCGCGGCAACGCCGGAGGCGGACCCGGTCGTGACGCTCACCGACCCGGTCAGCGAACCCGGGGGTGAGCCTGGGACCAGCCCGACGGACGAGCCGCCCCCGACCGAGGAGCCGGGCGGGTCTCCGGAGCCGACCGACCCGGCGCCGGAGACCACCGCGCCACCGCCGGAGACGCAGCCGCCGGCACCGGAGACCACCGCGCCACCGCCGGAGACGCAGCCGCCGGCACCGAGCAACAACGCGCCCGCGCCGGGCGGACCACCCACACCGGCGCCCCCGGCACCTCCGGCACCTCCGGCACCCCCGGTGCTGCCGGCACCTCCGGCGCCGCCGGTCCGCCCGCCCGCCCCGGGCGCGGAGGCGCCCCCGGCGAACCCGCTCGGTGTGCAGGTCACCACCCAGGACGTCACGCTCTCCAAGGCGTACTGGAACGCGGCCAGCACGGCCACCACCCTGCAGGTCACGGTCAACAACACCGGTACGACGACGCAACGGATCCGCCTCTCGTACACGCTGCCGGTCGGGCTGACCGACGCGGGGACGAAGGGCTGCGCCGCCGCCGGTGGGGGTACGTACCACTGCGGGGCCTGGACGGTCGAAGCCGGCGTCCGGTTCAGCGCTCTGCTCCGCCTGCGGGTCGACGGCACCGCATGGCAGAAGATGCCCCTCGCCGGCTCCGTCCAGGTCGTCGCGGACGCGCCGGGCGTGCCCGGGGAAGCGGTCGACGACCAGGGGTTCGCGGTGCTCTTTCCGCCCGGTCCCCCGGTTCCCGGCATCACGCTGGCCGCCGACGAGGTCGCCTTCGACATCAGCGGCACCGCCAGCACCCTCGCGCTCCGGCTGGGCAACACCGGCACGGTCGACGCCGCCGGCCGGGTCGAGGTCGTCCTGCCGGCCGGGGTGACCATTCCGACCCCGCCGTCCGGCTGCGTGGCGTCCGACCCGAGCCGGATCCGCTGCGACGTGGGCACGGTGGCGGCGGGCCGGACCGCCGAGTTGCGGCTGCCGGTGGAGGCGACGCCGCAGGCCCAGCGGGAGGCACCGTTGTCCGGTGCCGTGATCGGCCAACTCGACCCCCGCAGCGGCGCGACCCGGCAGGTACAGATGAGTTTCCGGATCACCGCCGCGGCCGCGCTGGCCACCCCCGTGGTCTCGCCGCCCGCGCCGGCCGGCTCCCAGGGCGTGCTTCCCGCAGGTGCTGCCGCCGACGACGGAACGACCTCGGTACGGCGTACCGCGATCATCCTGATCGTGGTCTCCACGCTGCTGGTGGTGCTGGCCCTCACGCTGGCCACCATCTCGCTGCGTCGCCGGTTCTCCGGCCCGACGCCCGAGCCGGTGTCGCAGACCGCCGACTGATCGACGAGTAGCCCCGGACCGCGTGGGTACGGTGCCGCCGGCGTGCAACCTCTGGTGATCTGAATTACGGCGGGCGGGGCAAAAGCTCGCAAAGGCGGGCATTCCTACTCGCATTCGGGTCCCAGTCGGCGGACCTCCGGCGATGGTTAGGGCTCCCTTAGACGTAGGCTCTCAGAAGAGGTACGACAGCGGCCGGACCAGCCTGGGGCGGTGCGGCGAAACGTCGCGTCAAGGAGGTCCCGTGGCCGGGCAAGGCGAGCTTTTGCGAGCCCCGCAGTCGCGAACGAAGGTGGCACAGTGACCAAGCAGATCCGTCAGCTCGACCGGGTGGTCATCCGGTTCGCCGGTGACTCCGGCGACGGCATGCAGCTGACCGGCGACCGGTTCACCTCGGAGACGGCGCAGCTCGGCAACGACATCTCCACGCTGCCAAACTTCCCCGCCGAGATCCGGGCTCCCGCCGGCACCCTGCCCGGTGTGTCGAGCTTCCAGGTGCACTTCGCCGACTACGACATCCTCACCCCGGGCGACGCGCCCAACGTGCTGGTGGCGATGAACCCGGCGGCCCTCAAGGCCAACCTGGCCGACCTGCCGCGCGGCGCGGACATCATCGTCAACACCGACGAGTTCACCAAGCGCAACCTCGCCAAGGTCGGCTACCAGGCCAGCCCGTTGGACGACGACTCGCTGGCCGGCTATGTCGTGCACCCGGTGGCACTGACCTCGATGACCGTCGGCGCGCTCGCCGACTACCAGGTGTCCAAGAAGGACGCCGAACGGTCGAAGAACATGTTCGCCCTCGGCCTGCTCTCCTGGATGTATTCGCGGCCCTACGAGTCGACGCTGCGATTCCTGGAGCGCAAGTTCGCGTCCCGTCCGGAGCTGGTCGCGGCGAACGTCGCCGCCTTCCGGGCCGGCTGGAACTTCGGCGAGACGACCGAGGACTTCGCGGTCCGCTACGAGGTCAAGCCGGCCAAGATGAAGCCGGGCACCTACCGCAACATCACCGGCAACGCGGCGCTCTCGTTGGGGCTGGTCGCCGCCGGGGTCCGCTCCGGACTGCCGGTCTTCCTCGGCGCGTACCCGATCACGCCCGCGTCGGACATCCTGCACGAGCTGAGCAAGCACAAGCGCTTCGGCGTCACGACCGTGCAGGCCGAGGACGAGATCGCCGCGGTCGGCGCGGCGCTGGGCGCGTCGTACGGCGGAGCGCTCGGTGTGACCACCACCAGCGGCCCCGGCGTGGCACTCAAGAGCGAGACGATCTCCCTCGCGGTGGCGCTGGAACTGCCCCTGGTGATCGTGGACGTGCAGCGCGCCGGCCCGTCGACAGGCATGCCGACCAAGACCGAGCAGGCCGACCTCAACATGGCGCTCTACGGCCGGCACGGCGAGGCCCCGGTCGCGGTGATCGCACCCCGGTCCCCGTCGGACTGCTTCTTCGCGGCGCTGGAGGCGGCCCGGATCGCGCTGACCTACCGCACCCCGGTGATCCTGCTGTCCGACAACTACGTCGCCAACGGCTCCGAGCCGTGGCTGCTGCCCGACGTGGAGTCGCTGCCCGACCTGCGGGTCGAGTTCGCCACCGAGCCCAACGGCGAGGACGGCACCACCTTCCTGCCCTACCTGCGTGACCCGGAGACCCTGGCCCGACCCTGGGCGATCCCCGGCACCGCCGGGCTGGAGCACCGGATCGGTGGCCTGGAAAAGGCCGACAAGACCGGAGACATCTCCTACGACCCGGCCAACCACGATTTCATGGTGCGCACCCGGGCGGCCCGGATCGAGACGATTCCGGTGCCAGACATCGAGGTGGAGGACCCGGACGGCGACGCCCGGGTGCTGGTCCTCGGGTGGGGCTCGACGTACGGGCCGATCGGCGCGGCGTGCCGGGGGGTGCGCCAGCGCGGGCTGTCCATCGCCCAGGCGCACCTGCGGCACCTGGCCCCGATGCCGGCCAATCTCGGTGCGGTGCTGCGCGCGTACGACCGGGTGGTCATCCCGGAGATGAACCTGGGCCAGCTCGCCCACGTCATCCGGGCCCGCTACCTGGTCGACGCGATCAGCTACAACCAGGTCCGTGGCCTGCCGTTCACGGCCACCGAGCTGGAGACGACGCTGGAAGAGGTCCTGAAGAATGTCTGAGCCCGTCGCCCTCAAGCTCACCGCGAAGGACTTCAAGTCCGACCAGGAGGTGCGCTGGTGCCCCGGCTGCGGTGACTACGCGATCCTCGCGGCCATTCAGCAGTTCATGCCGGAACTGAACATCCCCCGCGAGCGGACCGTCTTCGTCTCCGGGATCGGCTGCTCGTCGCGCTTCCCGTACTACATGAACACCTACGGGATGCACTCGATCCACGGCCGCGCCCCGGCGATCGCGACCGGCCTGTCGGTGTCCCGGCCGGACCTGTCGGTCTGGGTGGTCACCGGCGACGGCGACGCGCTCTCCATCGGTGGCAACCACCTGATCCACGCCTTGCGGCGCAACGTCAACCTCAAGATCCTGCTGTTCAACAACCGGATCTACGGTCTGACCAAGGGTCAGTACTCCCCGACGTCCGAGGTCGGCAAGGTCACCAAGTCGACTCCGTCTGGCTCGGCGGACGCCCCGTTCAACCCGCTCTCGCTCGCCCTCGGCGCGGAGGCCAGCTTCGTCGGCCGGACCATCGACTCCGACCGCAAGCACCTGCAGTCGGTGCTGCGCGCCGCCGCGGAGCACGAGGGCTCGGCGTTCGTGGAGATCTACCAGAACTGCAACATCTTCAACGACGGGGCGTTCGAGCAGCTCAAGGACCCGTCCACCCGCGACGACTACCTGATCCGCCTGGAGCACGGGCAGCCGATCACCTTCGGCGCGGACGGGCAGTTCTGCGTGGTGCATCCGCCGGGCGCGTTCGGCCTGGAGGTCCGGGAGACCAGCTCGGTCCGCCCGGAGGAGATCGTCGTGCACGACGCGACGGTGGCCGACCCGGCGTACGCCTTCGCGCTGTCCCGGCTGCCCGGCCTGGACCTGCGCAACACCCCGATCGGGGTGTTCCGCTCGGTGGACCGACCGTCCTACGACAGCGTGGTGCAGGCTCAGCTCGCGGCCGCCAAGGCGACGGTCACCGAGACCCCCGAGCAGCAGCTCGCCGGCCTGCTGACCAGTGGCGACACCTGGACCATTCTCTGACCTGTCCGACCTGACGAGAGCGGCCGTCCCCGAACCGGGGGCGGCCGCTCTCGTACGTGCCGGCGCTGGCTCAGCGCTGGGCGGAAGCCGGCGTCCAGAGGTTGTCGATCTCCTTCTCGGTGGCCGCGAGGCTCGCCTCGTGCAGCGGGATCAGCTCGGCCATCGCCGGCACCGAGGGCGCCAGGGTCAGCTCGGTGCTGATGAAGCGCGGCTCCAGGCCGGTCATCGACAGGCCGTGCGGGAGCCACTGCTCCGCGTGGTCCCAGCCGTGCCGCGGGGTGCCCTCACCGTAGCCGCCTCCCCGGGTGGCCAGCACCACGAACTCGCGGCCGCCGAGCAGGCCCTCCTGGGTCGCCGGGTCGTAGGTGAGGCCGGCGACGATCAGGTGGTCGACCCAGGACTTGACGCTGCTGGGCGCGCCGTAGTTGTAGAGCGGCAGCCCGAGCAGCACGACGTCGGCCTGCTTCACCTCGTCGACCAGCCGCCCGCTGAGTTCCCAGGATTCGCGCTGGGCCGGGGTGTGCTGGTCCGGCGGAGTCATCCGAGCCAGGCCGCCCGCCGCGTCGAGGTGCGGCAGCGGTTCCGCGCCGAGGTCCCGGTAGGTCACCGTGCCGTCCGGGTGGGCGGCGCGCCAGCTGTCGACCGCGCGGGCGGTGAGCCGACGACTGACCGACCAGTCACCCCGAATGCTCGAGTCGATATGCAGCAGATGCATTATTCCTCCTCCAAGGATCGTCTGTGCAGCACCAACTATTTATAGCAGGCCGATGTTCCATCAGCTCGGTAGACTGGGTCACATGTCCGCCCCGCTACCCGCCCCCTCGGAGCACCGCTCTGGCGCGCTCCTGGACCATCTGGCCCGGCGGATGCGGCTGCGGTCGGAGTCGGTGCTGGCGCCGCTCGGCCTACGGCCGCGGCACCTGGTCGCGCTCACCGTGCTGCGCGCCGGCGGCGGCACCAGCCAGCAGGCGCTCGCCTCCATCCTGGAAATGGACAGCACCAACATCGTCGGGCTGCTCAACGACCTGGAAGCGGAGCAGTTGATCGAGCGCCGCCGCTCACCCGAGGACCGGCGCCGACACGTCGTCGATCTCACCGAAAATGGCGCAAAACGCCTCAGTGAGGCCGAATGCGCCCTCGCCGGAGCCGAGGACGAGGTGCTGGGGGCGCTGGCTCCCAGCGAGCGGGAGACGCTCTACGAGCTGCTGCGGCGGGCCTCCGCCACGACGCCGGTCAGCTGCACCGAGGCGATCTGCGCCGCCGACGAGACCTTCTGACGCGCCGCGCCTGCACCGCCGCCCCGACGATCAACCGGCCTGACGGCAAGCCACCCCCGCGGCCGGACGACAAGCCGTGCGGGATGGGCGGTCAGCCGTGCGGGGACGGGCGGTCAGCCGTGCGGAGGCGGGACGGTCAGGAGGTCGTCGCGGACTGCGGACGATCGTCGCGGACATGCACCAGCATGTCGCCGGTCTCGATCACCGCACCGGCCCGGTCGGCCAGGGTGACCACCTTGCCCCGCCGCACCAGGGCGATCACCAACGAGTCCAACTCGCGTGGTGAACGACCCACCTCGTCCCGCTCCGCCGAGCGCATCGCCAGCGCCATGCCCTGACCCGGGGTGAGCAGATCCTCCACCACGTCGATCAGCGGCGGAGCCGAGGTGGACAGGCCGAGCAGCCGACCCGCGGTGGCCGACGAGACGATCACGTGATGCGCGCCGCTCTGCTTGAGCAGCGGCGCGTTCTCCGCCTCGCGGGCCGCCGCGATGATCCGGACCTGCCCGGCGGTGAGCTGTCGGACGGTGAGCGCGACAAGCACCGACGCATCGTCACTGTCGGTCGCGATGATCACGGCCTTCGCGTTCTTCACATGTGCCTCGTTCAGCACCGACGAGCGGGTCGCCGAGCCCTCGATCGCCACCAGACCGGCGGAGGTGGCCTGCCGCAGGGCGGCGGCGCTGCGCTCCACCACCACGATCCGCGAACGGTCCAGACCGTTCTCCAGCAGAGCGGAGACCGCGCTGCGGCCCTTGGTGCCGTAGCCGCAGATGATGACGTGGTCCTTCACGGCTCTCCTCCACCGCGACAGGCGACGGCCGGTCCGGTACTGCTCGGTCAGAACTTCCAGGGTGGTACCGACCAGGATGATCAGGAAGATCACTCGGGCCGGGGTGATGAAGAGAACGTTCACCAGCCGGGCCGACGGCGCGGCCGGCGTGATGTCGCCGTAGCCGGTGGTGGAGAGCGACACGACCGCGTAGTAGAAGCAGTCGAGCAGGGTGAGGCCGTCCTCGTTGACATCACGGTAGCCGTCCCGGCCCAGGTAGACCGCCGCGACCACGGCGAAGACCAGGCCCAGGGCGGCGGCGAGCCGCAGGCTCAGCGCGCTCAACGGCCCCCTGCGCTGCGCGGGAAAATGGATCACCGTCGAACCTGCCCCGCCACCGTCGCCTGCACGAGCACAACATAGCGGGTACGCCGCCCCCGGCACGTCCGGGTTGCGCAGCGGACGACGCGACCGAGAAAGGATGGGACGGCCCGGACGGCCGGGGAAGGGCATGATGAGGGTGTTCCCGACGACGACCGCGAAAGTGAGGCCGGCATGTCGTTGCTGCGACGAGTCATCGGCGGAGTGCTGCGCCGACTGCGTCAGGGCCAGGGCCGCACGCTGCGCGAGGTGGCCGCCACCGCCGGAGTGTCCGTGCCCTACCTGTCCGAGGTGGAGCGGGGCCGCAAGGAAGCCTCGTCGGAGGTGCTCGCGGCGATCTGCCGGGCGCTCGGCATCCGCCTGTCCGACCTGCTGGAGGAGGCCCGCGACGACCTGCGGCGCGTCGAGCCCCGCATCCCGGCCGCACCACGGGCGCAACTCAGCCGGACCGAAGGGGCCGAGGTCGTCCGACACGTCGCGCGCCAGCACGCCCTGCGGACGAGCAGGCCGATCCCACACCGGGCAACCGGGGCGAGCGGCCCGACCCTCTGCGTCGGGGCGATGGCCTCCGCTGGTGGCTGGCGCTCCGGTCCGCGTACCGCCGCTCTGCGGGGTTGTGCGTGGGCTCGGGCGGGCGCGCGGCGGCTGACCGCCGCGTAGGCCGGCCGGTTCTGCCGTCGGCGGATCTGCCGGCGGCAGAATCACTGGGCCAGCGACCACCGTGGCCCGCACGCTGGAGGGGCCGGTCCACCGGGCGGTCCCACCGCTCGCCGGCGTGGTGGAAGGCGGCGGCGTGATCTCCTCCGGGGTACGGATGCTGGACGGCGCGCAGCCGTCCTTCGGCGACCAGGTGTTCGAGCGACTGCTGCGGGAACGGATCGTCTTTCTCGGCACCGAGGTGACCGAGGAGTCGGCCAACCAGATCTGTGCGCAGATCCTGCTGCTCTCCGCCGAGGACGCCGAGCGGGACGTCTTCCTCTACATCAACTCGCCGGGCGGGTCGGTGAGCGCGGGGATGGCGGTCTACGACACGATGCGCTACGTCCGCAACGACGTTGCCACGCTGGCGCTCGGGTTCGCCGGTTCGATGGGACAGTTCCTGCTCTGTGCGGGCGCAGCCGGCAAGCGGTACGCGCTGCCGCACTCGCGGATCATGATGCACCAGCCGTCCGGTGGAATGGGCGGCACCGCCTCGGACATCACCATCCAGGCCGAGAACATGCTGCACGTGAAGCGGACGATGCAGGAGCTGATCGCCCAGCACACCGGACGGACCCTCGCCGAGATCCAGCAGGACTGGGACCGCGACCGGTGGTTCACCGCCGAGCAGGCCCGGGACTACGGCCTCATCGACCAGGTGATCACCCGAGCCGAGCAACTGCCAACGATTGTCTGATCCGTCCCGCTCTGCCGGCGCTGCCGCCACTGGCGAAAATCCGGTAGCGGCCGTTTATTAGGGTCACGTCTATGCGCCGACTGATTCCCACCCTGTCGATAGTCCTCGCCGTCGCCCTCGTCGGCGGCTGCGGCACCAAGTCCGACGACTCCGCGAAGCCCGACGCCACGGCGGCCGCACCGTCCAAACTCGAACCGGTCGCGGCCGTCAAGCAGGGCCTGGACCGCAGCATCGCCGGCACGGTCAGCATGCAAGCCTCGATCAAGGCCGGCAACCAGTCGATGACCCTCGGCGGAAAGTTGGATCCCGTCGCCAAGGCGATCCAGATCAGCGGCAAGGCCCCGGAACCGATCGAGGTCCGGATGCTCGACAACACCGCCTACATCAAGTCCGAGTCGATGGAGGGCGAGAAGCCCTGGATGAAGATCGACCTCGGCAAGCTCAAGTCGACGAGCACGCTGCGCCAGTCGTTCGACTTCAAGTCGCAGACCGGCCTCGTCGGCGGCACCGTTTCCGCCCAGGAGGTGGGCGAGGGCCGTTACACCGGTATCGCCGATCTCAACAAGGCGGCCGAGGTCGCCGGCGCCGAGGCCGGAATGCGGGAAGGTCTCGAGTCGACCGCCAAGTTGGCGAAGGACCCGACGGCGATTCCGTTCGAGGCGACCCTCGACGCCGACGGGCGCCTCACCACGCTCTCCTACACCATCGCCACGAAGTCGCTTGGTGACCTCGTCACCGAGATGCGGATGAGCGAATTCGGCAAGCCGGTCACGGTGGAAGCCCCACCCGCCGGCGAGACCGAGGCGGCCGACGAGGAGATGTACGCGTTCCTCTGACCGACCGGCACATCGTCGGCGTCACAAGCGTGGGCTGCGGGTCTCGCGCAGCCCACGCTGCGTCGGACGCCCGACACGACCCGACGTGGCACACGCTGTGCCCCAGGTCACAGCTCCTCAGGTAACAATCCGCGGCACCGATCCGTCCTTGAGGCAGACAACCACAGGGAGGGCACATGTTCGCCGCGTACGTCACGCTCACGATTCTCGCCTCGGTCTTCACCGGCATCGCTGCCGTCACCTACCTGATCGGCCACGACTATCCGAAGGCCCAGGCCGACATGAAGCGCGTCCCACACTCGTGGTTGCCCCGGTTGGGCCTGACGCTGGCGGCGGGATCCCTGGGCCTGCTGGTCGGATTCGCCGTACCGCTGCTGGGCACCCTCGCCGCCGCCGGCCTCGTGCTGTACTTCGTCGGCGCGCTCATCGCGCACCTGCGGGTGGGCTCCCGCCAACTGGTGGGGCCGGCCGTCTTCTTCACCACGACGGTGGCCACGCTGGCGGTGAACGTGGCCTACCACTGGTGACCCGACGGCCCCGCGCCGCCTGCCGTAGCCACTTATTTGTGGGTACTTGCCGGCGCGTGGGCGCGGCGTGAGTCTGGTGGTGGGCAGTCGCGAGGGCCGGATCACAGGGAGGTGGCCGATGGTTCAGGAGGCCCCCCGGCCTCGATGAGCTTCTCCAGGCGACGGTGGCCCCAGTCGGAAACGGGGGCCAGCGCCTCGGAGAGGTCCCGGCCAAACGCGGTCAGCGAGTAGACGGTCTTCAACGGCAGCACCTCGTGCACCTCCCGGTGCACCAGTCCGTCGGCCTCCATCTCACGAAGCGCCTGAGTCAGCACCTTCTCGGTGAGGCCCGGCAGTTGACGGCGCAGCTCGCCGGGCCGGTGCGGACCGGATTCCAGCAACCAGAGCAGAGCCGTCTTCCACTTGCCGTCGATCACGGCGATCGCGGCGGTCACCCCGCAGACATTCAGGTCCTGTACACGACTGCGCGTCATATCCGTCCTATTCGCTGTTTTTACTATGCTTTCCGGGAGTTGGATCGTGTCTTCGTACTCCGAAAAGTCTGTCACGGTGCTGGGTCTGGGGCCGATGGGACGAGCCCTGGCCGGCGTGTTCCTGGACGCCGGCCTGCGGACCACGGTCTGGAACCGGACCCCGGGCCGGGGACGAGAGTTGGTCGAGCGGGGTGCCACCGCCGCCCGGTCGGCCGAGGAGGCGGTCGCCGCGAGTGGGCTGACCGTGGTCTGCGTGGTGAACTACGACGCGTCGGACGCCATCCTGAGACCCGACGCGGTCACCGATGCGCTCCGGGGGCGCACGGTCGCGAACCTGACCGCGGACACTCCGAACCGGGCCCGGGACACCGCGCGATGGGCGGCACGGCACGGCATCGGGTACCTGGACGGGGCGATCATGACCCCGATCCCCACCATCGGGACGCCGGACGGGGTGTTCATCCACTGCGGACCGACCGACCTCTACCAGGAGCACCGGCCGGCGCTGAACGCGCTGGGCGGCACCCACACCCACCTCGGTGACGAGATCGGCCGGGCAGCGGCGTACGACATCGCGTTGCTCGACATCTTCTGGACCGCGATGGCGGGCTACGCGCACGCGTTGGCGGTGGCGCGGGCGGAAGGTGTCACCGCACGAGAGCTGGCCCCGTTCGCCAAGGGCATCGGCGCGATCCTTCCGCCGATCTTCGAGCAGACCGCGGAGGAGGTGGACAGCAGCAGCTTCTCCGGCGAGGACAACCCCATCACCTCGGCGGCATCGTCCATGGCCCACATCGTCCACACCTCCGAGGCCCACGGCATCGACGCGGGCGTGATGCGCGCCGCCGAGGGCATGGCCCGCCGCGTGATCGGACTGGGCCACGGCACCGACGGGTTCATCCGGGTCGCCGAGATGCTGGGACGGCGCTGAGGGTCGACGCCGGTTCGCGGTGGATCTCATCGTCACGGCACCCCTGCGGCCGGCCTTAGACTGGCCGCATGGGTGTCGATGTCGAGCTGATCCGAGTCGAGCAGCAGGGCACCAGCCCACGCAGACGTCACGAGTCGCAGGTAGCAAAGATCGGTGACGCGCACTTTCACCTCGCCACGGTGCTGGAGCGGGTCCAGCAGCACGGGAGGACGCCGATGCTGGACCGGATCGACCCCTACGGCCTGCTGGAACTCACGTCGGTGGAGATGCCTCAGTTCCTCGGTGAGCTGAATGTCCTTGTCGAGCAGGCAGAGGGGCCGGACGAGGAGCGGATCCTCGATGCCGTACGACGCTTGGCCGAGACATGCCGTGACAGCGCAACCCTGTGCCTGCGCTTCGTCGGCGACTAGATCGTCGGCATCGTTCTCGGCGCGCCGCGCTGACGTGGAGATCGCCGGCAGGCCAAGTGGGCAGGCCCAGGGCGCGCTTGATTCGAGGTGCCCCCGGCAGGATTCGAACCTGCGACACACGGTTTAGGAACGGTTTAGCGGCTGCTGGGCCATCTGCCGCCTCACCAGGGGATTCGCGTGAAGGCTCCGCCGTGATGTGCTTGATCGTTCCGCGTATGTTCCGGATGACTCTCTACCTGGCTCGCCCTTGAAGTTTGCAACCGGCGCGGCTACCGTCCCGCGAGTGCCAGACGATCCACTTGATTCAGGCAGGCCGCGCGAAGGGCTAGCCCGGGGCCTGCGTGCGGTGCTCATCTGGACCCTCATCGGGCTGCCAGCGATTGGGGTCCACTACCTCGTCTGGGATGCGACTGGCGGCTACTGGCTCGGGTATCTGGCGGGTTCCGTCCTGCCGGTGGCGGTGACGCCATGGCTCGCCCCTCGGGTTTCCTACCGACGTCGGGACGTACTGATCACTGCGATCGCATGGCCGTACATGGCGGGTGTGATCGCGTCTCGAATGGCGTTGCTGCCATACCGGGACTGGGCTCCCCGGACAGACGAGGTGCGGCGCTCGCGCTGGCACTACAACCCGCGATACGCCGGCTACTGGTGGATCTCCCAGAACCCGTCACCGTGGCCGCCGAAGAAGTGACAGGCTTGCGCCCCGGTGCGCCGTCAAGCGCGTGTCCACCCTGCGGACAAAGAGCAGCCGCCAGATTCACACGTTGAAGCGGAACTTAGACTCCCTCTCGCCTGACCTGCTGCGGCCTGGTCGACGCGCTGGTCACGTTCGCTCCTGAACTCACGGCGTTGACGGCTGGTTGCCGACGTTTCACGCTGTCTTGTGCCCCGTGTGTGCCCCCGAGGACTCCTTGACCCCCAGGCAACCAACACGGCTCGCTGACCTGCGCGGTTATGGGCATGTCCCTGCGGCAACCGTCTGGGATCGTCCGTGGACGTCCGCCGCCGCTCGTACCCGTCGTCACCCAGATAGTCACTCAGCCGAGGCACCGCAATAGGCCGACAGGTGTGACAGAACAAGCCATCGGGCGTCAATGTTGATACCCACCGGGCCATTGTTAGCCCTCAACGAAAGCGCTTTGCCCATGCGCTCGACATTGATGTCAAGCAGAGCGCGAGTCGTCCAACCGACTATGGTCAGGTGCAGCACATCCACCAGCGTGAGTTGGACCTGAACGACGTTGAAGCCTTGATCCGCCCACTTCTTTGGTGGCGACTTAGGGAACTGGGAAAGGTCAAAGCGCAACGTAGCGCGTGGCCCGTCGCGATGCAGGACCAACTCATGGAGGTCAACCGACGTCAGCGCCGGCAGGTCCTCATCATAAATCGCCCGGATGCCGTGCGACTCACTCAAGAGATCAACCCAGCCAGACATCCTGGTGCCTTCCGTTGGTCGTCAGAACGAGGCCAATCCTGCCATCCCGTCTGCCGCCGACCCGCCCTCCTGGGGGAGCGGGCCTCCGCCCGGTCCGCCACGTCAAGCGGACCTTGACGCACGTTCGGACGCTGGCGGGCCGGGTGGTGGTCTGCTCGGCTCGCCCGGGTCGCCGGCTGGCGGGATGGTCCTGCGCAACCACCCACGGACCGCAACCCGCCGACGGACCCCCGGCCATCCCGGAGTCGTTGCGCCCCCGCCGGAGGCGCGGTAACCGCAACCCACCCGCCGCCGCGACCGCCGCACGGACCTGGCGTGCCCTTCCCTACGCCGCGCCGAACGGGCGCGGCCCCGGCCGGCTGCCGGCCCACGAACCTCAACCACCCTCGGCGCTACCGTCAGCGGCGGCCCCTCGGGCTTCCCGCTCTCCGCGCCAGCCGCCGGGCGTTCTGCGTGGCCGGAGTCGGAGCGGCAGCGGAGCGACGGACGCGCGCCCAGGCGGCGGCGCGTGCGGCCCGTCTCGGGCCGCCTTGAAGACGTCCGCGCCGCCGCCGGCTGCACCCGCCCCATCCGCCTCGCCGGGCAGCTCCTCACCGTCGAACCCACCACCGGCCGACTCCTCGACGCCCGGCACACCGACCACATGCCCGACGCCGCGATCTACAAGGCGTGCGGCAACCGCCGCGCCACCGTCTGTCCCACCTGCGCTGGCGTCTACCAACGCGACGCCTACCAACTCCTGCGCGCCGGCCTCGTCGGCGGCAAGGGCGTCCCCGAAACCGTCTCTCGACACCCGGCCGTGTTCGCCACCTTCACCGCACCGTCCTTCGGCCCCGTGCACAACCGGGCGGTCAAGCGCCACACCTGCGCCAACCGCAAACGCTGCGACTGCCGACCCGACCCCTGCCACGCCCGCCGCAGCACCGACCCCACCGCCGGCCTCTGCGCCCACGGTCGCCCGGCCGTGTGCTGGGCACGCCACGAACCCGGCGACCAGGTGCTCGGTCAGCCGCTGTGCTTGGACTGCTACGACCACGACCACCAGGTCGTCTGGAACGTGTTCGCAGGCGAACTGTGGCGGCGCACCAAGCAAGCCGCGGAACGGTGGCTCGCCCAACTCGCCCGCCGACGGGGCATCCCACCGGCCCGGATGGTCTCCGACGCGGGCAAGGTCCGCACGGTCGCCCCGGTTCGGCTGTCCCACGGCAAAGCCGCCGAGTTCCAAGCACGCGGAGCAGTCCACTTCCACGCCCTGGTGCGCCTCGACGGCGTCGATCCCACCGATCCCACCGCCGTCATTCCACCACCGCCCGGGTTCACCGCCGCCGACCTCGACGACGCCATCCGCCACGCCGTGGACCAGGTCGGCTACACCACCCCCACCCACCCCGACCGGCCCGAAGGCTGGTCGATCGTGTGGGGCGACCCGTCCAAGGGCCTCGACATCCGACCCATCAGTCTGACCGGGAGCGGTGAGGTCACCGATGGCATGGTCGCCGGCTACCTTGCCAAGTACGCCACCAAGAGCACCGAGGTAACCGGGCACCGCTCCGTCAGGCTCGACGCCGACACCATCGGCGACTACGCCGACCCCGACGGCGACCACACCGCCCGCCTCATCGACGCCTGCTGGCGACTCGGCCGACCCACCAGCACACCCATTCCGCTCTCACAGCGGCCCCGGGACCACCGACCTCGGCCCGGCTTCGTGAAGCGCTGGGAATGCCCCGACTGCGGCACCCACACCCGCTACGCCGCCTGCCCCGCCTGCATCGCCGACCGTCAAGCCAGCCTTGACGCCGAATCCATCAAACCGGTGACGAGCAGCCCTTACGCCCGGCTGCGGCGCTGGGCGCACATGCTCGGTTTCGGCGGCCACTTCCTCACCAAAGCCCGCCGCTACTCGGTGACCTTCCAACTCCTGCGCGACACCCGCGTCACCTACCGACGCAACGACGACCAGGACCAGGACGTCACCGACCCCATCAAAGCCGTCGACCACCTCGACGAAGACGACACGACGCTCATCGTCGGCACCCTCACCTTCGCCGGCGTCGGCTGGCACACCACCGGAGACGCCCTGCTCGCCAACACCGCCGCCGCCATGGCCCGCGCCCGACACGCGACCGGTCGCGAAGAACTCGCCCACGAACTCGGCACCACCCCGGCCGGCTCCACGCCGGTCGCCGCTTGATTCGACAGGAGGAAGGACTCTGACCGTGGATGACGACCTGATGACCGTTCCGGAGGTGCTCGCCGCGCTCAACAACGTGTCCCGCCGGACGTTCTACCGGTGGCGCGAACTCGGTATCGCCCCGGCCTGCATCCGGCTTCCCAACGGAGAGCTTCGGATATCGAGGAAAGACCTCCGAATCTGGCTGGAACAGCGGCGCGAGGTGGCGGCGTGAAGTCTCGTCGCGTTCGCATCTGGGCGATCAAAGCCAACACCGGGGCTGGCGGGTCGAAGAAGGCCAAGCGGTCGTACACCGTCCGGTGGGTGGTGGCTGGCCGCGAGAAGTCCCGCACGTTCGTCACGAGAGCACTGGCCGACAGCTTCCGCTCGGACCTGATGCAAGCCGCCAACCAGGGCGAGGCTTTCGACATTGACACCGGGCTACCCGACTCGATGACGGAAACCCCGGCGGCTACGACCTGGCTGGACTTCGCCAAGAAGTACGCCGATATGAAGTGGGCGGGCGCTGCGGCCAAGTCGCGAGACAGCATGATCGAAGCGCTCGCCGCCGTCACAGCGGCACTCGTCAAGGATGCCACCGACCGACCGCCGGTCGAGCTGCTTCGCCAAGCGCTGCGTAACTACGTCCTGCCGCCGCCAGCTCGTGGCCTGGACATGCCGCCGCACATCGCTGACGCGGTGCGCTGGCTGCGCCACGCTTCCCTGCCGCTGCCTGATCTCCGCGAAGCGGGGACCGTTCGGAGTGCCCTCGACGTCCTGGTGGTGAAGCTCGACGGCAAGCCGGCCGCCGCGACCACCGCGCGTCGTAAGCGGTCGGTGTTCTACAACGCGCTTCAGTACGCGGTCGAGCTGGAAGAGTTGGAGTTCAACCCGATCGATAAGCTTCGCGTGCGGTCGCAGCGCAAGAAGATCGCCGAGGTCGTCGATCGTCGGGTGGTCGTCAACCAGCGCCAAGCGCTGGAACTGCTGATCGCTGCCACCTACGTTGGCCAGCGAGGTCGGAAGGCGAAACGTGGTGAGCGCTTGGTCGCGTTCTTCGCCTGCCTCTACTTCGCCGCGCTCCGTCCAGCAGAAGCGTTGGCGCTGCGAGAGCAGGACTGCGACCTACCCGAGAAAGGATGGGGTCGGCTGACGCTGGCCAAGAGTCGACCCCAGGCGGGCAAGCGGTGGACCGACAGCGGCGAGGTTCACGACGACCGAGGGCTGAAGCATCGAGCCGAGGATGAGCCGCGTAGCGTACCGATCCCGCCCGCGCTTGTGGCGATCCTGCGCGCCCACATCGAACGGTTCGGGTTCGCCAAGGACGGCCGCCTGTTCCAGAGTGAGCGGGGCAACGTGGTTGCGGCCTCGACCTACTCGCGCGTCTGGGATGAGGCGCGTCGACTGGCGTTGACGCCGCGCCAGGTTGACTCTCCGCTCGCTGGTCGGCCGTACGACCTGCGGCACGCCGCCGTGTCGCTGTGGCTGAACGCTGGTGTGCCGGCAACCGAGGTAGCCGACCGGGCCGGACACTCCGTGGACGTACTACTGAAGGTCTACGCCAAGTGCATCGACGGCGCGGAGGCAACCGTCAACGAGCGGATCTCTGAGGCTCTGACCGGCGTGGCCTGGCCCGCATGATGTTCGCCGTTCCGGATCTTGCTTCGGCCGTGTCTCCTGACCTGGGCAGATGCCTTCAAGGTCATTCCGTACCTGTTCCGCGACCTGCGACAAACGACGGCTTCCGGTGACCTACGGTTGCACACCTGTTCTAATCGAACAGTGTGCGTATCGCCAGCTCGAACGGCGTTTCGGCTGCATAACAAGGTGCCCCCGGCAGGATTCGAACCTGCGACACACGGTTTAGGAAACCGATGCTCTATCCCCTGAGCTACGGGGGCGCGAGGGCCCAGTCTAGCGACCTTGGGGTTCACCTGGGGTGGCAGGGAGTGGCCCACGTTCGCCCACGTCACCCGGACCGCCGTTCGCCCAGCCCAGGACCACAGCTCGAGCACACAAACCCCGGTTTGCGACCGGCGGTCGGCCGCGGTGACCCGCGTTGGCCCCCGTTGACCCGGGTTGGCATCCGCTGGAGGGAGTCTCTACGCGAGTTCGCACAGCGCCACCTCTGCTGATCTTGGTTGTTTGGGCTGGTAGGGGGTCTTGTCGCGGATGCAGGCCCAGAGGACGTTGAGGCGTTGTCTGGACAGGGCGGCGGTGGCTTGGCGGTGGGTCTTTCCTTCGGCTCGTTTCTTGTCGTAGTAGGCGCGGGATCGTGGGCAGTGGGTCAGGGCGGTGAAGCTGGACATGCTGAACACCCGGCGTAGCCCGCGGTGGTAGCGGTGGGGTCGGACCTGGTGGCCTTGGCAGCGGCCTGAGTCGCGGGAGATCGGCGCGAGTCCGGCGTGGGCGGCGAGTGCTGCGGCACTGGGGTAGGTGGTGAGGGTGCCGGCGTGGGCGAGGAACTCGGCGGCGAGGGTGGTGCCGATGCCGGGCAGGCTGGTGACGATCTCCCCCAGCTCATGGTCGGCGACGATGGCGGCGATGGTTTCCTCGATGGCGGTGATGCGGTCGTTGACCGCTTCCAGGTCGGTGGCCATCTGGGCCACGATCCCGGCCGCAGTGGCCTCCCCGGCGACGGCGACGGTCTGCGTGCGCGCGGCGGTGAGGACTTTGGCGGCGAGGGCCTTGGCGGCCCGGACGCCGTGCTGGCGCAGGTAGGCCAGGATGCGGGCTTCACCAGCTCGGCGCAGTCCGGCGGGGGTCTGCCACTGCGCGAGGAGCCACAGCGCACCTTTGCTACTCAGGTTCAGTGCCTTCTCCAGGGCGGGGCTGATCATGGTGAGCAGGTCCTGGATGCGGGCGGTGATGCGGACGCGGTCGGCGACCAGGTCGAGGCGGCGAGAGACGAGGAGCTTCAGTTGCTGCTGCACCTCGTCGGCCACGGTGAGGGTCGGAAGGTCGTTGCGCATGCGTAGGGTCTGGGCGATGACGTAGGCGTCGTGGGCGTCGGTCTTGCGTTCGCCGTGGAACGCCTCCGCCATCCGCGAGGTGACGGTGCCGCTGACGTAGCGGACGTCCGCACCGCGGTCGAACAGGACCGCCAGCAGCAGCGAGGCGGGTCCGCCACGTAGGTCGATAGCCCAGGTGATCGGCCTGCGGCGTTTGCCGAGCCGCCCGGCGATGCCGGAGATGGCCTGCTGGTCGTTGGGGATCTTCTCGGACAGAACTACGGTGCCGTCGTCGTCGACGACGCACACGTGGTGGTGGGTCTTGCCGACGTCGACGCCGGCCCACAGGCTGCCCATCGGGCATCACCCTTCTCGCTCGTGCTGGTCAAGGGGCGTGGACCCGCCGCGGTTCAGTAGCCACAACTTCGGAAAGGGCGATCGGTCGCAAGTCTCCATCCAGTGCTGATACAGCGGTTGTCAGCGAGGGCCGGGGCGTCCTACTCCTAGCTGGCCATGACATCGGCAGCACACACCCAGACAGTCACCCGGCCCTCCGGGTCCACCCTCGTGAACGACACGGTTCGATGTCTGGTTGCGGGTCCGGGCGGACGCCTGGAGCCTCCTGCCATTGGCGTCGGCTGTCCGGAGCGTCCCCGATACGCCGCGGTGGCCTCACGACCTTCCCACACTCTGGCGAGGGTCACCGGGCCGCGAACCGTGCGTCAGGTGTCGAGGCCGGCGAGGTTGAGGCGTTCGAGCAGGCTGGGCTTGCGGGCGTGCACCGCCCGTAGCTCGGCCAGCCGCTGTCGGAACGATGTGCTGTCTCCGTCGCGTTCGCCGAGATCGCGTAGGTCGACGAGGAGCTGAACTGCGGTGTCGTACTCGCGGGGTTTCTTCGTGGCGATGAGTTCGTCAACCCGCTGCCATGCGGCGGTTTGGTCGACCGCGAGAGCGTCGAGGTGTCGTTGCCGGGCGGCTGCGGCGGACCGTTCCCGGCGAACCCGCTCGCGTTCGCGCTGGTCGGCGTCCCGTCGTTCCCGTTCGGCGCGCAACTTCGCGGCGGTGGCGAGTAGTCCCCCGGCGGTGCGGGCGGCCGTCGGGGTGGCCGCGTCGGTGGGGTGTGCGTCGCGGTAGCGGCGCAACAGTCGGCTGCGTAGGTGGTTGTCGCCGCCGGTGATCAGGTCGGTCAGGATGGCGTCCTTGTCCCGAGCGGGCAGCCCGACGACCCAGGTGCGTAGTTGCGCAGCGGTCGGTTCACCGGCGGCGGCTGGCGCTGACCCGGCCGCCGCAACCGCGATCAGATCAGAGTCGATGCGTAGGAACTCGGCGACAGCGGTGAGGGGCGCGTCGAGGGTGCCCAGTCCGCCGGGGACGGGCGGTTCGGGCTCGTCGTCGGCGATCTCCTCGGACTGTACGCAGCGCAGCCAGGCCAGGTAGAGCAGGCGCAGGTCGCCGGCGGCGAGGCGGGCCCGGACCGGGATGATCGAGGTGAGCAGACCGTGGCCGTCGAGGTCCCACTCGTCGGTGCCGTCCTCGTCGTCGTGGAGGTCGATGATGATGTGCTCGCCGGCGGTCCACACGGACGCGCTGTCGCCCTGGCAGTAATGGGCGACGGTTGCGGGGTCGAGCAGGTGTTTCGGTAGCCGCAGCATGAGCTGGTGGGTTCCCCAGTTGGCCAGGTACAGGTGGGCGTCGAAGTACCGTTCCATCAGCGTGCGGGGGTTGCCCTTGAAGTTGCCCCACTCGTAGGTGTTGACGAAGCTGGTGGCGGTGATGTCGGCCCGGGTCGACAGCGACCGCAGCTCGGCCCGCTCCCGGCCGGTGAGGGGCCGGTCGACGGCGACGAATTCGTAGTACTGGTACTCGCTCATCGTGGCCTACCTTCCGGCCCAGTGCCGATAGACGTCGATCCAACCGGCGCCGTCCGGCGCGGGGGTGGGTAGCGGCAGATCAAGGAGGTCGATCCCCTGCCGGTGGCGACCTCGGGCGCAGACCGCGACGATGCTGTCAGCGGTCAGATCGACCTTCCGCACGGTGACCTCGACGCCGAGGACGGTGGTGGTGAACGGCACCGCCAGATGCTCCTTGATCATGGCGAACAGGCCGGTGAGCTGCTCGTCGTCGCCGTACGCGTCGACGGTGGCTTCCTCGATCATCGCCTGCAACGTGGCGTTGCCCTTCGATGCCATCGGCGGAGGATAGCGGACCGGTCTCGCGGTGCCCGGAGCCTGATGCGCGAGGATGGTCGGCATGGGTTCGGTAGCCGAGTTCGTCGATCTTCGGCGGGAGGTGGAGCGGTTACGGGCGGAGAACGCCCGGCTGGCGCGTCTGCTGGAGCTGCGCGGCCAGGACACATCTGCGGCGCCGGAGCAGTTGTCCGCGCCGGTTGAGCCGCCGGGGCTGGTCACCATGGCTTCGCCGACTCGGGACAAGCTGGCGATGTTCGTCGACCGGTTCCGGGCACGGGCCGACGTGTACGCCGTGCGGTGGGACAACGTCCGTACCGGTGCCGCCGGTTGGATGCCCGCGGTCGCGGGCGGTTGGCGTAAGGGTATGGACCGGCGGGGTGCCGCCTACCTGCACCGGACGACGGAGGTCGTCGCGGCGCATCTGGTCGGCGACGTGTTCATGGGCCTGTACCCGCTGATGCCCGGCAACACCTGTCATTTCGTCGTGGCCGACTTCGACGGGCCGACGGCGATGCTCGACGCCCTCGCCTACGTGAAAGCGGCACGAGCCAGCGCGGTGCCCGCCGCGATGGAGATCTCCCAGTCAGGCCGCGGCGCCCACGTGTGGATCTTCTTCACCGGCGCTGTTCCCGCGGCCACCGCGCGCGCCGTCGGCACGGTCCTGCTGCGCGAGGCGATGGTGCTGCGCGGGTCGATGGACCTGCGGTCGTACGACCGTCTCTTTCCCAACCAGGACGTCCTGCCCGAGGGTGGCTTCGGCAACCTCATCGCCGCACCGCTGCAGGGCCGCCGCCGCAAGGACGGGCTGACCACGTTTCTCGACCTCGGCACCCTCGAGCCGCACGCGGACCAGTGGGCGTTCCTGTCGACGCTGGACCGGCTCAGCCCCGGCGACGCCGAACACGTCGCCCGGCAGGCCAAGCAAGCCGCCACCGGTGCCGACGTCGCCACGATGAGCCGGTCCGCCGCGACCCAGGTCCACCCTCCGCTCCCTCCGGTGGTCCACGCGGAGGCAGGCGCCGGGCTGAGCATCGACGCCAGACAACTCACCCCCGCCGCGCTGGCGACGTTCAAGCACGCCGCCGCCATGGCCAACCCGAAGTTCTACGAGCTGCAGCGACTCCGCAAATCCACCTGGGACACCCCGCGCTTCATCCAGGGCTACGACCTCACCCTCGATGACCGCCTGGTCCTCCCGCGGGGCCTGCGGCACTCCATCGCCACGATCGTCGAGCGGGCCGGGTCCCGGCTGGCCGTTACGGACGCACGAAACCCCGGGACCGAGATCGACGCCGCGTTCACCGCCGCACTCACCAGCAGGCAGGCCAACGCGGTCAGCGCGCTTCTCGCCCACGACGACGGGATCCTGGTAGCCCCACCCGGCTCCGGCAAGACCGTCATGGCCTGCGCCGTGATCGCCGAACGCAACACCTCCACCCTCGTCCTCGTCGACCGCAAAGCGCTCGCTGACCAGTGGCGCACCCGGATCCAACAGTTCCTCGGATTGAGGCCGGGGCAACTCGGTGGCGGCCGACGCAAGCTCACGGGCACGGTGGACATCGCGCTGCTGCCCTCCCTGGCGCGGCGCGACGACGTCGCCGCCCTGACTCAGGGGTACGGGCACGTCATCGTCGACGAATGCCACCACCTCGGCGCCGCCGCGTACGAACACTCGGTCAAACGGATCGCCGCGCAGTTCTGGCTCGGTCTCACCGCCACCCCCACCCGACGCGACGGCCTCGGCCAACTCGTCACCTGGCAACTCGGACCCGTCCGGCACACCCTGACCGACGAGGAACAAGGCACTCTCGCGGCAGCGATGTACACCGACGCCGGACCCCGTCGAGCGCTGTTCATCCACGAGACCATCTTCCAGCCCGGCGACGTCGACCTTGACGCCCCCGGCGCGCTCGCCGAGGTACACCGGCGACTGGCCCTCGACGAGCCCCGCAACACCCAGATCGCTGAAGATGTCGCCGTAGCCCTGACCCGCGGTCGCAACTGTCTCGTCCTGACCCGACGGGTCGCCCAGGTCGGGGCACTCACCGCTCTGCTCGCCGCACGCGGACACCAGGCGCTCGTGCTCCAAGGCGCGATGAGCACCAGCGAACGCCGGACCATCGTTCACCGGCTCGACGGCGCCAAGACCGGCGACGGCCTGCTCGTCATCGGCACCACACCGTTCATCGGTGAAGGCTTCGACGCCCCAGCCCTCGACACCCTCTTCCTCGCCGGCCCGATCTCCTACGACGGCCTACTCGTCCAGTGCGCCGGCCGCGTCATCCGCGCCGCACCCGGCAAGGACGTCGCCGAGGTCCACGACTACCACGACCCAGCCACCCCCATCCTCGCCGCCTCACTCCCACGCCGCATGCCCGGATACCGGACACTCGGCTTCACCAGGACATGAACGCATCCCATCGCGATCATCATGACTGGTCCGCCGGCTACAGAGACATGACGTAAGCCAAGCGTGCTGGGCCTAGCCTGGTAGGTTAGCGGTCATGGGCCGGTTCTCCGAGGATGAGTTGCAGGCGGTTGTCTCCCGGTATGAGGCGACGCGGGCCGCCGCGTTGACCGAGCGGGACGAGCAGCTGCGGGCGTTCCACGCGGCCGGGTGGCGGCCGGTGGATCTGCAGCGGGTCACCGGATACAGCCGGGAGACGATCCGTCAGGCACTCCGACCGGAAGTCCGGCGGGCGACAAACATCAACCGGCGCAGGACATCACCCCAGCCACCAGCGGACTACCAGCCCTACGGCGACCGGAAGCCTTATGTGATCGCCGAAACCCTCGCCGCGCTGCACGGCCCCACCAAGGGCATGGTGACGCTTCCGCGTCACCTCGACTGGTCCGGGCACGCCGAGTACGACCTGAACCGGCCCGCACGCCTGGCCAGCATGTACAAGGTAGTGCTCACCGAAGCCAGCACGGTCGAGGATCTGCACGCCTGGCTCGATGCCGGCCTCCTCCGGCGGCTCTGGCCCACCCTCTGGCTGCCACCCCGGCTCCGCCAGCGCTGGGAGGAAGCCTTCCCCGAACTCGCCGCCACCCGCAGCGACGCGGCGTAGCGGTGGACCCCTTCCACGAACGCCTCGCCCGCACCGGGCTCGCGGCGGCCGATCGCTACGGCTTCGCGCTGGCCGGCGGTTACGCGGTTCAGGCCGCCGGGCTTGTCGAGCGGCCCAGTGAGGACGTTGACCTGTTCACCGCGTGGGACCGTCGCGACGAGTTCACCGCCGCGGTCGTCGCCGTCGTGCACGCCTACCGCGGCGACGGCCTGACCGTCGAGACCGAGCGGCAGTACGACACCTTCGCCCGGCTGGCCGTCACCGACGGTGTGCGGGCTTCCAAGGTCGAGCTCGGCGTGGACTGGCGTGCCAACGAACCGATCCTCATGGCGATCGGACCGGTACTGCACCCCGACGACGCGGTCGCGAACAAGATGAGCGCCCTCTACGGGCGAGCGTTCGCCCGGGACTTCATCGACATCGACGCCACACTCCGATCCGGCCGCTACACCCGCGACGCCCTCGTCGCCCTCGCGCAGCGCGCCGACCGTGGCTTCGACCCGCGCATCTTCGCCGACGCCCTCGGACAAGCCAACGAGCTCGATCCCGACGACTTCGCCCAGTACGGCGTCACCGGCCCAGCGCTGGACGATCTCCGAAGCCGATTCGCGGAGTGGCGCCGCGATCTGCTCGACGACGAGGAAGGATGACTCGGCTCCCGACTCGCGGCAATGTCAAGCTGCACCCGGAGGACCCACAGCGTTCCAGCTGATCTTCGGCAAGCGATCGCAGCGAGCCCGCGAAGCGACCGGCACGCAAGGGGTGACAGTAGGAAAGCCGCAGGCCGTCGGCTCGTGGACACCGACGGAGCGTCGTCTTAGGAAACCGATGCTCTATCCCCTGAGCTACGGGGGCGCGAGTGGCCAGTCTCGCGACCTGCGGGTCGACCCGCGCTGGCAGGGAGTGCCCCCCGTTGGCCTGCGTTGACCCAGTGGGCCGACCCGACCGACGACCAAACGTGGATCACACCAGACGGGTCAGCGACCATGATCGTTGACCCCGACTGGCCTGAGGTGGCACGCCTTGACCCGGGTTGACCTCCGCTGGCGGAGTCTCTACGCGACTTCGCACAGCGCCAGCTCAGCTGATCTTGGTTGTTTGGGCTGGTAGGGGGTCTTATCGTGGATGCAGGCCCAGAGGACGTTGACTACCGGCCCTACGGTGACCGGAGGCCCTACGTGGTGGCCGAAACCCTTACCGCGCTGCACGGCCCCGACCGAGGGCACGGTGACGCTTCCGCGTCATCTCGACTGGTCCGGGCAGGCCGAGTACGACCTTGACCGGACCGCACGCCTGGCCAGCATGTACAAGGTGGTGCTCACCGAAGCCAGTACGGTCGAGGATCTGAACACCCTGGCTCGACACCGACCTCCTCCAGCAGCGCTGGCCCACCCTCTGGCTGCCACCCCAACTCCGCCAACGCTGGGAAGAGACCTTCCCCGAACTCGCCGCGACCCGCAGCAACGCGGCGTAGCGGTGGACCCCTTCCACGAACACCTCGCTCGCGTGGCCCGCAAATCGAACATCAAGCGACCGCGTACCGAACGCACCTGATGCCGCAAATCGAAAGCCAAGGTCCCCGCAGATCGAAAATGCGGCCGTTATCCCAGGGCGAACTCGACGCAGCGCCGGACGGATTCATCGACGCCGTCTTCGCGCTCGGCCCGGACCTGCGACACGAGTCGGACGTGACCCGCGCCGACTACGCGGCCCGAATCGTACGCGGCGGCCTACCCGAGGCCACCACCCGCACCGACCCACGCCGCCGCCAACGATTCCTCGACGCCTACGTCCAGGCGCTCATCGACCGCGACGTCCGCCAACTGTTCGACATCCAGCACAAGGGCGAGCTACGCAAACTGGTACGCCTGCTTGCGGCCCGATCCGCGACCATCATCGCCGCCAACTCCCTCGAATCCGCACTCGGGCTCAGCCGGCCGACGATCGCCCGCTACCTCCAAGCCCTGGAAGAGATCTTCCTGATCAAACGGATTCCCGGCTGGTCCCGCAACCTGGGCACCCGCGCCACCGCCGCGTCGAAACTGATCTTCGTCGACTCGGGCATCGCCGCCAACGAGATCGCGACCGACGCCCGGGCACTGCTCCGGCCGGGCGCACCGTTCGGCCCGCTGCTCGAATCATTTGTCCTGTCCGAGCTGTCCCGGCAGCTCACCTGGTCCGAGCAGTTCGTCGACCTGTCCCACTACCGCGACCAGAGCAGGTACGAAGTCGACGCGGTGCTCGAGAACCGAGCTGGTCAGGTGGTCGGGATCGAAGTCAAAGCAGCCACCACCGTCGGACCCGACGACTTCCGCGGGCTACGCCGGCTCGCCGAGCGCCTCGGTAATGACTTCGTCGCCGGCATCGTCCTCTATACCGGAACCTCCACGCTGCCATTCGGCGACAGACTCCGCGCCATGCCGGTCAGTACCCTGTGGCAGGCTCCCACCCCGACAGCAGATTGACCTCCCCCACAGGTCGCTCCTCAACCGGTCAGGGCCGCCGAGGACCGAAGGGCGTGGTCTGCTGATCTTCAGCAAGCGATCGCATCTGGACCACGCAGCGACCGGCACACGAGGCCAAGAAGCGAAGAGCCGCAGGTCATCGGGTCTGTGGATCTAACGGTGTTTCCGGCGTCGTACGGGTGCTGCACGTGGGTGCCCTCGGCGGGGCCGGCCGACACGAGAGGGCCGGCCCCTGCAGTCAGCGCTCGATAAACCGCATCTGCTCGTCGGCGTGGTGGCCGCCCTCGGCCACGGGCAGCGCGGTGAGGGCGGCGATCTGTTCGGCCGTCAGCGTGACGGTGTCTGCGGTGACGTTCTCCTCGACGCGGTTCACCCGCTTGGTGCCGGGGATGGGGAGGATGTCGTCGCCCTGGGCGAGCAGCCAGGCCAGCGCCACCTGCGCCGAGGTCACGCCCACCTGATCGGCGATCGCCTGCACCTGATCGGCGAGGCGCACGTTGCGCTGGAGGTTCTCGCCGGTGAAACGAGGGTGGTTCTTGCGGAAGTCGCTGTCGTCCAACCTCGCCCAGCACCGGAGTGCCCAGAGGACGTCGACGAGGTCAAGGCCATCGGCGCCGAGATCGGCGTCACGCCCGCGCAGACCGCGCACGCGTGAATCCTGACCAGGGGCGACGATGTCGCCCCGATCCCCCGTACCCGTCGGGTGTCCCGAGTCGAGGAGAACACCGCCGCCGACACCGTCAGACTCACCGCCGACCAACTCAAGCGCCTCGACTCGCTCACGCCCGCCGCCGGCGCCGGCCACGACGACGCCAACATGGCCTCGATCGACCGCTGAGCTGAGTACGTCGACAGACTTGGATGTGCGACTCAGGTCCAGGCGCGTTGTCTTGATGAGTACGCCCATGCCTCACACAGCCTCGGAGAATTCGTGTCAGAAGCACCAGAGCAGGGCCGAGGTGGTCGTCATCTCATCGCTCTCGGCATCGTCTTCATCGCGGTCGGATTGTCCGCCGCGATGGCCACTCCCTACCTGACTCTGTTTCTCGACGAAGCCCTGGGCGCTGACACCACTGGCATCGCGGTGTTTCTTGCTGCCGCACCGATCAGTACGGTCATCGTCGCCAGCCTGTTCGGCCGCCTCTCCGACCGGTTGCCCCACCGCCGCGGGATTTTGCTTATCACCGCACTGGCCGGTGTCGCATCGAGCGGGCTGTCCGCGGTCGTCCGCAACTACTGGCTCATTCTCCTCATCACCGTGACGCTGACCGCCGTCGCCAACGCGGTGATGCCCCAGATCTTTGCCTACGCCCGCGAATCACTGGTCGGCGGTAGCAACGTCGCGATGCGGATGAGCACGTTCCGCATGCTCTTCTCCGTCTCCTGGGTGGCCGGCCCACCTCTTGCCTCGCTGCTGCTGGCCACCGGCGGCTTCGCGATGACCTACGCCTTCTCCGCGCTGATGTACGTCACGGTCGCCGTCGTGGTCCTGGCGGTCCTCCGGCGGCGACAACCGGCAACATCCGAACATGATCACCTGCCGCCCGCGGTGGAGGCCGCCACGTGGCACCCCGCTATCTGGATGAGCGTGGGCGCCTTCACGCTTCTCTACGCCGCCAGCAATCTCGCCGTCCAAGCCCTACCGCTGTTCGTCCTGCGCGAACTCGACGCGGGTATCGGCAGCGCCGGGCTGCTCTTGGGGCTCTGCGCAGGTTTGGAGATACCTCTCATGATCGGTTTCGGGTATCTCGCCACCCGCGTCCCGATACACCGGCTGCTCGTCATCGGCACTGGTTGTGGCCTCGCCTACATGGTGTCGGTCGCCTACGCCACCGACGTCTGGCAACTCATGGCCGCGCAGCTACTCAACGCGGCAACGGTCGCCGCCGTCGGTGGCCTCGGCATCACCTACGTCCAAGACCTGATGCCCCGTGAACGCGGACGCGCCTCGACGCTGTACACCAACACCATCCCGATCGGCGCCCTCCTCGCCGGCCCGGTCCTCGGTGCGGCATAACAAACCGGCTACCGCGCGTCATTCGTCATCGGAGCGTTGCTCTATGCCGGCGCAGTGCTGCTGCTATTCCTCACCAACTTCCTGAACAGACCCCGACTGCCCAAGACACCCGGTCCTGCAACTCCCGTCGACGACCAGCGACTCGCCGGGCCGGACAGCACCGCTCCGACGGAGGAGTGGTCTGGCACCGCCTCGTCCGGCGCCAAGGAGTTCACACGGCACGCGTCCTGATCACCGGATCCACCGACGGCATCGGCTCGTGCCGCTGCTGAGCGACGGCCACGAGGCCGTCGTACACAGTCGGGTGCTGGAACGCCGGACGGCCGGACGGACGCCGGCCGGCACGATCGCGGCATGCCGGCGGCTACAGGCCAGCAGTGGTCTTCTCCAGGATGCCGGCGAGTGCACCGAAGTCGACGTCCTGCCCTTCGGTGATGTCGACGGTCTTGCGCTCCCCCTTGCCCATCGCCCGGAGGAATCCCTTGACCTCGGGGACGTCCGTCGCGTTGAAGACCATGAACGAGACCTTGGCCTTGGCCACCGCGATGACGGCCGCGTAGTGGCCGTTCTTGAGGTAGTGCGGCTTGCCGTACTGGAGTCGTTCGTCCACCCCCGGAACGGTCTGGTCGATCATCGCGCGCAGCTTCTCGCAAACCTCGACCTGCCACGGCTGCGCCTTGTTGATGTACTGGGTGACCTCGTCGTTCACGTATTTCTCCCTCATCGGTGCTCGCTGGTCGTCACACGTGTCGTAGCCGAGGGTCGGTGACCGCCTCGCGCCCACTCTGCAGTGCCAACCACCTCGGGCGAATCCTCCCGCGGTACCCCCCGGCCCGTCTGCCCCGTTGCGGGCTGGGCCACGTCGGCCAACTCCCCAGGCAGCGACTCAGCCACGTAGTGGAACAGGTAGACCCCGTCACCCTCGGTCGGGCCCTGCGGAGCGGATGCGGTGGGGCTCGGATCGGGGTCGGCCGTGGAGCCACACCTTCGGGATCTTCGGCGACGCCACTCAGACGGTGATCAGGTGCGCTGCGGCGCGCGCCGCGCGCCCTCAGCCCATCGGGGTTCCGATCAGGTTGTAGGTGAAGGCCACCATCAGATAGCTGATGGCGGCGATGGTCGTGATCGTGTACGCCATTCGGCCCGTTACGGTCCACCATCGTCTGGCCCACGCCGCTCCCGTGCCGGCGATCATCACCGCCGTTGTCGCCACCGCGATTCCGTTCAGGGACAGCAGGACCGTCAGCACCACCGAGCCGAGAACGACCGACTCGGTGAGGGCGTTCATGTCTGACGCCAGCACGGCGAGCCAGCCGATGAAGAGCGTCGTCAGTCCGCCGGTGAGCCACGCTGCGACCCGCGCCGCTCGCGCCCAGCGCGAGTGCGCCGGCTTGCCCTTCCGCTGTCGTACCAACGCCAGGATCGGGAACCAGAGGAACGCCACCAGCAGGACCACCACGCCGGCCCCCAGCATGATCTGGTGCAGGGTCGGCGACGAATACCAGGCCAGTTTCGTGAAGGCGACCGTCGGGTCGTCCGACGTGAACAGATTGCCCTTGCCGTCGAAGGCGAGCTGAGCCTGTCCGGCTTGCTCCTGGAACAGTCCCGTGCCGATCGGGTACCAGTGCTGGTCGCCCGCGTTCGGATTCAACGACAGACCGCTCGTGGTCAGCGAGCCGCCGGGGGCCACGGCGACGGTGGCCGTCGAGAGCAGCGCCACCACCTTCGTCACCTGGGTGTGGCTGATGCGGTTGACGCGATAGTTTCCCGCCAGACCGGACGTGTCGATCCCGCTGACCGCCTTCGGTGCTGGACTCGTGTCCGGGACGTAGCGGTCGACGATCTGGTGGATGAGGTCCCTGCCGTTCCAGCTCGCGACGCCGTTCGTCCCGTCGCCGTTGTAGACCACGTAGATCCCGATCTTCTGGTCGGGCAGCATCGCGAGATTGGCGTGGAAGCCCGGGACGTCGCCGTTCTTGAACAGCATCGGCTGTCCGTTCCGCGGCGCGTGCTGCAGCATCCAGCCCATCCCCGGCAGACGTGGGTCCATCGTGAAGTGTTGCTCCCGCAGCGACTGGGCGACGCCCGCGCCGAGCCGTGGGTCGTCGGCCATCTGGGCGATCATGAAGGTGCCCAGGTCGGTCGCGGTGGCCACCGTGCCCGCCCCGGTCGGTGACCACGCGCCGTACTGGCCCTCTTCGCGGACCTGGCCGCGACCTACGGGACGGTAGCCGACCGCCACGCGCGCCTGGATCGCGGCCGGATGCGGCTGAACGAATGTCGTGCCGCTCATCCCCAGTGGTCCGAAGACGTGGTCCTGGGCATATTGTGCGAACGGTTGGCCGGAGACGACCTGCACCAGATATCCGGCCAGCGCGACGCCGTAATTGTCGTATCGCGCCAGGGTTCCCGGCGGGCGGACCCGGTCGGGCTGGTGCGCGGCGAGGTATTCCCCCAGGGCCGGCGCGGCTGCGGGGTCGGCCACGGCGACCCCGCGCGGGTCGTCGTCGAAGCCCGCCGTGTGGGTCAGCAGATCCGCCACCGTGACCGGGTGCCCGGGATAGGTGTCGCGAATCTTGAAGGCCTTGAGGTAGGTGTTCACGTCGGCGCTCGGATCGAGCTTGCCCTGCCGGATCAGCTGCGCGGCCGCCGTCGCTGTGAAGATCTTGGCCACCGAGCCGGTGAAGAACGCGGTCGAGGCCGCATCGACAGGCGTTCGGGCCGGAACGTTCGAGACGCCGTATCCCTTGGCGAAGACCTGCTTTCCGCCGGCCACGACGACGACCGCAGCGCCAGGGATCCGGTCCCGCGCCAGCTGGGTCGAGACGACCTGATCCACCAACTGCCCGATGCCGGTCAGCTCGGCGGCCGGTGCCCCCACCGGCGCCCCGGCAGGGCTCTCCCGGGTCACGAGCGCCGCGGAGGCCGCCGAGAGAGGAGCGAGCGCCAAAGCCCCAGCGGTAACCCCGGCGACCAGCGTGCGCATCCGGCGGGTCGTGTGCATACCCCGAGCCTTCCGAAACGGCGGCCGGATACCGATCATGCTGGCACTCGTCTACGGGGTAGGGCTAACCCTACCGGGCCGCCGACCGCGCGTCCGACATGGATAATCGCCACACGCGAAGTGGAACAGCAGCCAACCCCGCACAAGGCGGTCGGGCCGAGGCGGAGGCCGGGCGGCGATCCGGCGGGGCGCGTTTCGCGAGCCCGTGGTGACCAGAGAAGCGGTGGTGAACAGGAGACAGGTATGACCGAGCAGGCGCTGACCCGCGTGGCGCTGTACGCGTTCGCCCAGCACACCAACCGGCGGGTTGCCGAGTTCCGTTGGCAGCCGGGCCAAGCGGTGTCGCTGACCGTCCTCGACCCCGAATGGAGCGCGCTCGCACAGGACTTCTACGACAACGGCGTCCCGGTCGGCGCGGGGCGGGTGCCGCCGGAGGCCGGTCCGGAGTTCATGCAGGCGCTGCTGCAACGGTTCCGGATGAGCTACTACACGTTCGTCGACGAGAGCGGCTGAGCCAGGAGGTCCACCAGCACGGCAGGCCGCTGACCCGCCAACCTTCGTCACTGCCTACGGGCCGGCCGTCCGGGCGGCACGGCGGCGTTCGGTGAGTCGTCGCGCCTTTACCGCGTTACCGCAGTCGGCCATGCGGCACCAACGGCGGGATCCGCTGCGGCTCTGGTCGAGAAACAGCCAGCCACAACCGCCCTCGAGCACCGGGCAGCGGCGTACCCGGGTCAGGTCGGCCGTCAGCATGACGTCGAGGGCGGCCGCGGCGATCCGGTCGGGCACGACCATGGCCGGCACCGTGCCGTAGGTCAGCCGCACCCGCGACGAGTCGAGCACGAGTCTCGCTCGGGCGGCAGCGCCGGACCAGCGCTGATGTAGTGCGACCAACGCGGCGCCGGCCGCGACCGGGTCACCTGCCGTGCCGCCGTCCGCGTCGGTGATCGTCGCGAGCAGCACGAGATGCAGCGCCTCGCGAATGTCCCGGACGGCGGCCACTGCCGCGTGCGCCGCCGCGGGCTCGTCGCGCCACGCCCGGCCAATCTCGTCGGCCTCCGCGTCGCTGATCACGCCCACCCGGACCGACCAGCGCAGCAGAGCGGAGCTGTCGGACAGGAAGTCGTGCGGCGACGCGCCCCCTCGCTCACGTGTGTTGACCAGATCGAGCACGGGGTGCCCACCAACCAACGGTAGCTGGCACACGTCGAGGGGCATGCCGAAAGGCTACCACCTATGACATCGAAGGAGGTTGCGGTCCGCCGGAGCAGAGCCGGTCAGCCCGCTGCGCGGCATTCAGGAGGGCAGCGTCGGCCCGTCTCACAGCGAGGAATTTCCGACTGTCTATGCTACCGTCAAAACCCGCTTTGCTGGAATCACGTCAGTGCACCGGCGATGTTGACGCCGTCGAGATGATCGAGGGGGCCTCCGCGTACCGCTGCCTGGCTGTTTCCTGCTCCGCCTTGTCCAGGATCTGGGAGGTAGCCAATGGCGCACCAACGACGCGCGGCCTATGCCCTCGCCGCGTTGTCCGCCGCCACTTTCTGTTACGTCACCACCGAAGTGCTGCCGATCGGGTTGCTCACGCTGATCGCCCCAGACCTGGGCCGCTCCAGGTCCGAGGCCGGTCTGCTGGTGACCGGATACGCCGTGGTGGTCATGATCGTGGCGCTCCCGCTGACCCGGGTCACTCGGCGACTGCCCCGGCGCCCACTGCTCGCCGGCTCCCTCGGTGTGTTCGCCGCCGCGACGACGGTGTCGGCCTTCGCGACCTCCTACGAGGTGTTGCTCGCCGCGCGGCTGGTGTCCGCCACCACCAACGGGGTCTTCTGGGCGGTGGTGTTCCCCGTAGCGATCTCGATGTTCCCCGCGAACATCCGCGGCCGCATCGTGGCTCGACTGTCGATCGGCAACGCTCTCGGCCCGGTCCTCGGCGTACCGCTGAGCACCTGGTTGGGCGGGCAGGCCGGATGGCGGGCCGCCTTCCTCGCGATGGCCATCCTCGGCTTCGTCACCTGCATCGCGGTCGTCCTGCTCCTGCCGAGCAGCACACCGCAAGAGGGTGCGGGCGGTTTCGGACCCATGCCGGATCGATCCCGCTTCGTCGTGCTCATCGTCGCCACCATCCTCGCGGTCACCGGCGCCATGGGTGCGTTCACCTACATGACCGTCTTCCTCCTCGACGTCAGCGGGTTCGCCGCCGCATCCCTCGGCCTGCTGCTCTTCGTCCAGGGCTCGTTCGGCGTCGCCGGCACCTGGGCGGTCGGCCGGGTCCTGGACCGGTTCCCGCTCGGTGTCGTACTGGGCCTGCTCGGGCTCATCACCGCCGCGATGCTCGGCCTCTACGGGGTGGGAGCGAGCAAGGCACTGACGATCCCGTTGCTCGCCGTGGCGGGGATGTCCTTCAGCTCGCTGATCGCGGGAATCCAGCACCGCATCATGCAGGTGGCCCCGTCGACCACCGACATGGCATCGGCCAGCCTCAGCGTCGCGTTCAACGTCGGCCTCGCCGCCGGCTCGCTCATCGGTGCGGGCCTGCTGGCGACGTTCGGGGTACGCGTCATCCCGTTGTTCGGTGGCCTGCTGACGGCCGCGGCGTTCGCGGTGCTCGCCTGCCACGAGACGTCCCGGAGGGGGAGAAGCCGGCACCGGGAAACCGGCAGTCGCCATCCCGACCTACCACCGGTCGGACAATCCGTAGCTGCTGCTTGAGTCCGTTGTGTACGGGAGCAACTGAGTCGACGGATCCACCACCCCATTGGGCCTGTCCGTCATTCCGGTGCCGGCCGGGCCGTACCGCAGGGCGCGCACGGAGCCCGGCGCGGAGAGAGGTCCTCCGCGCCGGGCTCGTGACATCGGGTGGGGTCAGCTGGCCGCACAGATGGCCGACGCGCCCGGACCGGTGCCGGTGCCCTGGAAGCCGAAGGTGGTCGACTGTCCGGCGCCGACGCGTCCGTTGTAGCTCACGTTGGTGTACCTGATGGTGCCGCTGGTGCCGCTGGCCTGGGCGCTCCAGACGCCGGTGACCGCGGCGCCGCTGGGCAGCGTGATGGTCGTGGTCCAGCCGTTGATGTCCGCGGAGCCGGCGGTGACCGTCACGCTCGCGGTGAAGCCGCCGGACCACTGGTTGACCGCCACCGACGCGGAGCAGCCGTTACCGGTCGGCGGCGGGGTGGTGGGGGGAGCCGTGGTTGGCGGGGCCGTGGTCGGAGGCGCGGTCGTCGGCGGGGCCGTGGTCGGAGGCGCCGTGGTCGGCGGAGCCGTGGTCGGCGGCGCGGACGTCGGCGGGGCGGTGGTGGGCGGGTTGGGCACACCGTTGGCCAGGCTGTAGGCCAGGTCGGGCTGGAACGATCCGGCCGTGTAGCGGCAGCCGTCGGCCTCCCCCGGCGGCTTCACCCAGAGGTACGCGTCGATGTTGCTGTCGCCGGTGTTCGTCGTCGGGTACTGCCCGATGCGCCGGTCGCTGTTGTCGTCACCGCACCAGTCGCCGCTGGCACCGCCGTTGCGGCTGGTGTCGATGACCTGGCGCTTGCCTGAGATGCCCATGCCGTTGAGGGCGGAGATGACCGCCCGGCCGAAGTTCGCCTCGTTGGAGGTGGAGTTGTAGTTCGACACGTTGCTGAAGAAGCCGTCGGCGTACTGCACGCCGGCCGCCCGGAGCCGGTTGGCCGTCTCACCCGCGCTGTTCCAGGTGGAGTGCCCGGCGTCGAGGTACACCTTGGCGTTGGGATTGCCCGACTTGATGGTCCGGGTGGCAGTCGAGATCGCCTGGTTGCGCGCGTTGATCTCGGCGCTGCTCAGGCACGTCAGCAGGGCGAGCGAGTCGGTTTCCAGGATGATGATGACCGTCTGGTTGCCCAGGCCCCTGGCGAAGTTGGTCACCCACGTCTGGTACTGGTTGAGGTCCGGCGCCCCACCCGCGCTGGCCCCGCCGCAGTCCCGGTTGGTGATCTCGTACACCGCCAGCACCGGGATCTGCTGCGCCGCGTTGGCCGCGCCGATGAACCCGGACACCTCGGACTGCACGGTGGAGGGGTTGAAGTTGGCGAACCAGCGGGCCTGCGGCTGACTCGCGATCTTGTCGCGGATGACGGCGGTACGCGAGTCGCCGGGGTTGGCGGCGACCCAGCGTACGACCGCTGAACTCGGGTCGCGGTAGAGCGATCCGGACAGCGTGCCCGCGGAGGCGCTGCCAACGGTGAGGCAGACGCCGACAGCGGTGGCGCCCGCGACGGCCGCCAGGCTGGTGGCCACCGATCTGCTGCGGAGCGAGGAGAGGATAGCCACGACGTGTTGCCTCCTGGTCACATAGACGTTTCCAACTGTGTGGGAGCGTTCCCATGGACGGTAGCGGAGGCACGCGTCGCTGCCAAGACGTGGAGACCTATCGATGCGGCGCCGAGCTGCGGTCGGCGGACCGCAACGGCGGCCACTGCCGCTCGGTCCAGGCCCGCAGCACCCACTCCATCGGCCCGTACCGGAACCGCGCCATCCACGCCGCGCTGACGGCGAGCTGCACACCGTAGATCGCGACCGCGATGAGGACGACGACCGCGGGAGCGACGCTGCCAGCGAGGCCGAGCCCGACGCCGGTGAACACCAGCACGCAGAGCAGCGACTGACCCAGGTAGTTCGACAGGGACATCCGGCCGGCCGGCGCGAGCACGGCGACGACCCGCCGCCCCCGGTCACTCCTGAAGAACTGGAGCAGGCTGGCCGCGTACGCCGCCGCGAGCAGGGGCGCGGTGAGCACGCCCGCCGTCAGACCGGTCAGGTTGGCGGTGCCCCCGCCCGAGGCGAAGATGACGCCGCCGGCCAGGCCGATCGGGTAGCCCACCTGCTGCACCCGGCGCAGGAGCTGCCGGTTCTCGCCGATGCTGGCGAGGAGCTTGCGTCGCCCGGCCGCGTGACCGAAGAGGAAGGCCGAGAAGGCGAGCGGCCCCTGCACGAGGAGCGCGCCGACCATCGCCGGCAGTTGGCGTACGTGCTCGGCGATCAGCGAGCCGAACCCGCCCTGCAGCGCCTCGGTCGACCGCTGCCCGGCCGCGAGCGCCGTCGCCGGATCGGTGACCAGCTGCATCCCGCCGGTGGCGGCGAGCGCGAGGACGAAGCCGATACCGCCGGTCACCAGTACGGCGGTGCGCAGCGCGGTCCCGACGGCGACTCGCCGCATGGCGAGCAGGATCAGACCGAGCAGTGCGTACGTGGTCAGGATGTCGCCATGGAACAGCAGCACCGCGTGCAGGATTCCGAGCACGAAGAGCCCGGCCAGTCGTCGCCGGAATCGTGGGGCGAAATCGACGTTGCGCCGTACGGCGGAATCGAGCTGGAGCGTGAAGCTGTAGCCGAACAGAAAGGAGAAGAGCAGGTACGCCTTCATCGCGAAGAGCGCCTCGACGAGCCACCGAACGGCCTGGTCGCCCCACGAGTCGTGCGCGGGATCCGGAACCAGCTGGAAGGAGTAGCCGTCGGCGAAGAAGGCGATGTTGACGATCAGGATGAGGAGCAGCGCCACGGCGCGCAACGCGTCGACGTCGACGATCCGGGAGGGCGTACCGGCTGGTGCTCGGTTCCTGGCGGGCGGGTCTTCGATGGATGGATGCACTGGCCACCTCCGGAGGACAGGAGTCGTGTTCGATGACTTGCCTGCAACGCTAGGAAGTGGGCCGTCCAGGTGACAGCCAGTGAGCGGGAAGGCCGCCGGTGGGGCAGGCCCTACCCAGGCTCCCGCCGGGCCGCAACCCGCCGGACACGGCATTGACATATTTCACTGTGCGATCTAGCGTCGAGGCGAATTGATTCGATGTTTAGCCGGGCGATCCGGCACCGTCCGGCGGTCAACCGTTGGTGATCGGGCAACCACGGTGTCCGTCGCCGACGATTCATCGACCAACTGGTCCCGCGTGGGCGGCGGGCCAGCCGCGAGAACCTCTGGCGATGAGCCGGCCGGGCGCCATTGGCACATCGCGTCCTCCACGGTTTCCTCCGCCAGGAGTGCGGTCGGCGGGGGCGACGGGAGTGGCGCGTCGTAGCGGCGTGGGTGTCGCCGTGGACCCCTGCGCCTAAGTCAGTTCGTGTCGAGTGGCGGGAGCCCAATCATGACAAGACGTAGACCCATCCTTGGTCTTCTGGCAACGGCCGCGGCTGTCGTCGTGACCGTGAGCGCGGGGGCACTGGCCGGCGGCCTGGGCACCACCGCGTCGGCAGCGGACATCGTCCCGGCCGCGGCGACCGCCGGGTGCGGCAAGGCGCCCACGTTGACGAGCGGTCAGCGGTCCATCCAGAGCAGCGGCCAGAACCGTAGTTTCATCCTGCGGATCCCGGACAACTACGACCGGAACCATCCGTACCGGTTGATCTTCGGATTCCACTGGAACGGCGGCACCGCCGGCGACGTCGACGGGGGCGGGTCGGACGGGGCGGCCTGGTCCTACTACGGGCTGCGGCAGCAGGCGAACAACAGCACCATTTTCGTCGCCCCCCAGGGCAACGGCAACGGCTGGGCCAACCCGAACGGCCAGGACGTCACCTTCGTCGACAACATGATCAGCCTGATCCAGGCGGACCTGTGCGTCGACACGACGCAGCTGTTCGCGCTCGGCTTCAGTTACGGCGGGGGCATGAGCTACTCGCTCGCCTGTTCCCGGGCGACCGTCTTCCGCGCCGTCGCGGTCTACTCCGGTGGGCAGCTCAGCGGGTGCAGCGGCGGCACCCAGCCGATCGCGTACATGGGGATCCACGGCCTCGGGGACTCGGTGCTCAACATCTCCGCCGGACGGTCCCTGCGGGACAGGTTCGTCCGGAACAACGGGTGCACCGCGCAGAACCCGCCCGAGCCACGAGCGGGCAGCCTGACCCACATCACCACCACCTACTCCGGCTGCCGATCCGGCTATCCGGTGGTGTGGGCCGCCTTCGACGGTGGGCACGGCCCCGGCCCGGTGGACGGCGGCGGCGAAAGCGGCGCCCGGACCTGGACCAAGGGCGAGGTGTGGAGGTTCTTCACCCAGTTCAGCAGCACCGACCCGACCCCTACCCCGACGACGTCGCCGACCACGTCGCCCACCGCCAGCCCGACCACCCCGCCACCGGGCGGCACGTCGCCCCTGCGCAACGCGGCCTCCGGACGGTGCCTGGACGTCAACGGCGCCTCGCAGACCAACGGCGCGGCGGCGATCATCTGGGACTGCCACGGTCAGAGCAACCAGAGCTGGACCGCGACCGCCGCCGGAGAACTGCGCGTCTTCGGCGGCAAGTGTCTCGACGTCAACGGCGCCGGCACCGCGAACGGCAGCTCGGTGATCATTTGGGACTGCAACGGCCAGTCCAACCAGCGGTGGTCGGTCAATGCCAACGGCTCGATCACCGGCGTTGGTTCGGGCCGCTGCCTGGACGTGGTCAGCAACGGGACGGCCAACGGCACGCGCATCCAGATCTGGGACTGCAACGGCGGGACCAACCAACGATGGAGCCGCAGCTGAACCCGGCGACCGTCGCGGGAGGGCAACGGTAGGTCCCGGGTCGCCGGCCTTCGGCACGGTGGATCCGCGGCTGACCCGTCGGCGTCCGCACGAGGACTCGTACCCGTTCATGGCTGCCGGCCGCTCACCTGAGCGGCCGGCAGTCGTCCGGTGACCGCGGCGGGAGGGGTCGACGGACCGCGCCGCCGGCAGACCGTGTCGGTGCATCCGGTGGTTGCCTATGCTCGACGGGTGGAGGACAACGATCAGGCCGTGCTGGCCGGGATGCTCCAGTCGGCCGAGGAGGCCGCTCCGGTCGAGGCTGTCGAGGCCGTCACCGGCGCCGTCGCCACGGCGTTGGGCGCGCTCGGCGTCTCGCTGCTCATCGCCGACCTCAGCGGCCGGGCACTGGTCCGGCTGACCCACCAGACGATCATCGGCCGCCCCGATCGGCGTCAGGGCACGGAGACCGCCGAGGTCTTCCCCTTCGACGGCGGGCCCTACGAGCGGGCACTGCGCCAGCAGACCACCCTGGTGCTCCCCGGAGACGACCACTGGACGGTGCTCGCACCCGTCACCGAGCGCGGCGAGGCCATCGGCCTGCTGGAGATCGACCTGCCCGACGAGCCGGACACCGCCGCGGTCGCGGAGATCGCCCGCACCGCGCACGCGCTGGCGTTCGTGGTCATCGCCAACCGCCGGCACACCGACCTCTTCGAATGGGGTCAACGCAGCACCCCGTTCTCTCTCTCCGCCGAGATCCAACGCCGCCTGCTGCCCGCCTCGTTCACCTGCGAGGCCGGCTCGTTCGCGCTCTCCGGCTGGCTGGAGCCCGCCGCCAGCATCGGCGGCGACACCTTCGACTACAGCGTGGCCCGCGACGTGCTGCACGTCAGCGTCACCGACGCGATGGGCCACGGCGTGGCCAGCGCGCTGACCGCCACCCTCGGCGTGGGCAGCCTGCGCAACACCCGCCGCCGCGGCGACAGCCTGATCCAACAGGCCGAGGGGGCCAACCGGGCCGTCGCCGAGCACGCCAACGTGCGAGGCGCCTACGTGACCGCCGTGCTGGGTCGCATCGACCTGGCGACCGGGCGGTGCGAGTTGCTCAACGCCGGGCACGTTCCGCCGATGCTGGTCCGGGACGGCCGGGCCACGCCGCTGGAACTGCCCGCCAACTTCCCGCTGGGCATGTTTCCCGACGAGGGCTACCGCAGCGGCGCGGTGTCCCTGCTGCCCGGTGACCGGCTGGTCATCGTCACCGACGGGATGCGTGAACGCAACGCCGCCGACCTGGACCTGCCCGCCGCCCTGCTCGGCATCTCCCAACTGCACCCACGCGAGGCGGTCCGGGCGCTGTCCGACGCGGTGCTGGCAATCGCCGGGCCGGTCCTGGCCGACGACGCGACACTGCTCATCATCGACTGGTACGGGGGCGAGGGATCGCGGTCGAGCACTGCCGGCGCGGACACCTCCCGTGCCAGCACCTTCCCCTAGCGAGGGCGGTCACGACACCCGTGCCGCCTCCTCGGCGTCGTCTACCGAGTCGAAGACGTCGATGACCCGGTCGACCGAGGTGATCGACAACACCGTGCGCACCGAGCGACCGACCCCGGCCAGGGAGAGCGAACCGCCCCGCTCCCGCAGATCCTTGTAGGCGACCACGAGCGCGCCCAGGCCACTGGAGTCCAGGAAACCGACGCCGGTCAGGTCGACCACCACCGCACGGACCCCGCTCTCCGCCAGCAGACGCAGCTGGTCCCTCAGCTCGGGCGTGGTGCTCATGTCCAGGTCGCCGGCGACCTCCACCACGGTGCCGATCCGCCCCTGCCGCGTCGACAGCGTGAAGTCCACGTAACCCCCTCGATACGGCCGTCACCGGCACCCGGCAACACGTCGCGCCGTACTCACGGTGCCAGAAACTGGCCACGATCGCTCGTCGACGCATGGGCGCTACCGTGCGGGGCGGTCGGCAAGGGCGAAGGGTCGGTACGGTGGAGCGCATGATCCTGCCCCCCAGTCGCACGAACGCGGAGGCGCACCTCTACATGGACCTGCGGCCCTGCTCCTGCGGGGAGACGCGGTTTCCCCGGCAGAGCGCGGTCGTGGCGCTCGAGGACGGTGACCTGGCCGCCCGCTACACCGGCGAATGTCCCACCTGCGGCCAGCCACGCGAATTCATCTTCCGGCTGCCGGCCGAGCCCGCCGTGGCTCCCGCAGGTGATTTCCGCTACGGCGGGGACGAGCCGTCACACCTGCTCGATCCCGGCGAGTGGCTCCGGGTCGCCGACGGGTACGCCAGGTCGGTGCCGGCAGAGGTAACGACCGGGGACGCGGCGCAGCGGGCCCGCGCCACGCTGATCCGGGCCGTCGCGGCCCTGGACGAGGTGCTCAAGTTCGTCCCGCCCGGCGAGGACGTGGTGCCCGTCGCCGCCTTCACCACCGAGCAGGGACGCGATCTGCACCGGCGGGAGCCGGGCCGCTTCCGGCGCGACCGGCTCGCCGCGGTCCGCGCCGCGTACGCCGGGATGCTGCCGCAGGCGGTCTGAGCCGGCGCGATGCCGTCCAGCGGCCGCTTCTCAGGCCGGCCAGGTCCCGGATGCGGCGGTCCTCAGCGGCGGGCCTCGTCCAGGCAGGCGGCGTTCGCGCCGACCAGCAGGGGCAACACGGCCAGGAACTCACGCAGCAGGTGCCGGGGGTCGTGCTCGCGGGTGTCCGCCACCTCGGCCTCCGCGCCGGCGTCGGCGAAGACCTGACAGACGTCCCACAGGCTGGCGCCCACGCTGCTCCACTGCCACAGGTCGTGCGCCAGCGCCGGCAGCCGCAGCACCGGGGCGGTACCGAAGAGACCGATGCCGTGGCGCAGCGGATCCTCCGGGGTGTTGCCCAGCGACACCATCAGCGGTTGCACCCGGTGAGCGCGGGCGAAGTCCTCCACGTCCGGTGCGTCCGGCGTGACCTCCACCAGCAGGCCGTCCTCCAGGAACTCCGCGACGATCCGGTCCGGGTGGGTCACGCCGAGCCGCATCGCCGCCTCGCTAACCGCAGCCCGGTCCCAGGTCGCCTCGGGCCGGTCGAGGGGGCGGTGCGCCGCGGCCCAGACCGCAAAGGCCTGTGGGTCCTCGATGGTCACCGAGAGGCGGCCGATGCTCAGCGAGTGGTACTTCACCGGGGCGCCGACGGCCGGGTGGAACTCCCCGGTGTACCAGCCCACCGGCAGGATCAACGAAGCGGTCATCGCGGGGTTCCTCGTCGTATCGGTCACGGCAGCGGATCCAGGTAGACGACGCTGGCCCTGAGCAGGGGGTGGGCGGTGCGGAGGAACGAGGTGAGCAGCCGTTCCGGGTCAACCAGTTCCGGTTCGGTGCCGCCGGCCTCCCGTTCCTCGTCGGCGAGCGCCTGGCACATCGTCCACAGGCTCTCCCCGGACGGGCACCGCTCCCACAGGTCGTAGACCGTGCGGGTGACGCTCACCACCGGACGCTCGAAGAAGCCGATCGACCAGAGCCAGGGTTGTTCGGCGCTGTTGCCCAACCCGAGCATGCGGGCGCCGACCCGGTGCCGGCGAGCGAACTCCACCGCCTCGCCGGGGGCGACCTCGACGGCCAGACCTTCGGCCAGCAGCCCGTGCAGCAACGACGCACTGTCGACGCCCGGCAGTTGGCTCGCCGCCGCTTCGGATACCGCCGGCACCGTCCAGGGCTGCTCGGCCGGTCGGTCGCCGGTGCCGTGCGCCAGCGCCCACAGGGTGAAGCGCTGGTCGTCCAGCTCCCACACCTCGTCGCCGAGGCGGACCCGGTGATAACGCTCGGCCGAACCGGCCACCGGATAGAAGGTGCCGAAGAACTGCCCGACCGGCAGCAGCACGGCCTGCGAGGTTTGCGTCGTGGTCATCGCTGTTGGTCCTCGTGCTGGGAGTGGCCGGGCTCACCGGGCCAGATCATTTGCACTGGCGGCAGGTCGGGCAGCTCGATCGGGGTCAGCCTGCCCAGGAAATAGCCGATCGAGCGGGCAATCGGTATGAGGTGCCGTTCACGCGCGGCAGCACCCGCGGGACCTGCCGGCCCGCCCAGGGCGGTGTCCGGCAGGAAGTAGACACCCTCCCGTTCCTCGTCGCGCTCCCGCAGCGTGAGCACCAGGAGACCGCCGGAGAGGTTCGCGATGACCAGCAGGTCCGGCGACAGCCAGGGATCCCGGTGTACGCGCTGCGCGTGCACCAGGTCGAACGGGGGGTACTGCGGGTGGACGCCGAGCAGGGGACGTTCCGGAGTGAGCGCGAACGGCAGACCGGGAACATGATGTTCGACCTCGGGCTGCGCCCCGTTGTTCTCCCGCAGCCAGTCGCGATAGTCCGCAGGCAACGAGGTGCCGAGTTCGGCCTCGACCGCGAGCAGCTGCGCTTCGTCGAGCTGACCGTACGGCCGCAGCTGCATTCGCTTCCAGACGTGGCCGGTTGGCGGCGTCATCACCTCGTTCTCGTCGACCCGTCGGACGATCACCTGCCACTCGTCGGCGCTCTCCATGTCGACGTCCGCGAAGCGCCAGGTCTCGTCACCTACCGGGAAGGTCCCGCCCAGGGTGACTTCGTAGTGGGGGGACTCCTCGTCCCAGTGCGGCATCACGACGATCTCCGCCTGGACCGGAGGGCCCTCGTCGATCCACCGAACGCCGAGCCGGGCCGGGCCGATGTCCGACGGCGCGTTGTTTTGGATCCACATGACGTCCGTGTAGGAGCGCAACGGCTCTCCTCCCAGCTCTCTCTTCGGCACGGTCACCCGTCCAGCATGTCGTGCAACGTCGCCTCGTCGGGCAGCGCGAAGCCGAGCACCTCACGCGCGATCCGCTCGGCCTCCGCCCGGCCGACCGGCAGGGACCCCCCCGCACCGGGCGGCGCCCCGCCCACCGTCCAGTGGGCCGAGCGCTGCCCCTGCTCGGACGGCTCGACGACCCCCAGCCCACTCACCGTACCGTCGCCCGCGAGCAGGGCGTAGTACACGATGACGAACCTCGGCTCTTCCAGATGGGTCCGTCCGAGGGTGTGCCGGCGGGGCACGTGCTCCGGTGGCGCCGGCGAGTACGGCGGTGCCGGCGGAAGGTGCGGCGGAAGCGGCGGCGGGGGTGGAAGTGGTAGCGACGGTGGAGGCGGAAGTGGAAGTGCTGCGGCAGCTCCGGAAGTCGCAACTGGCGGGGCCGGCTGTGGCTGCAGGTAGGCGTATTCCGGGTCCATCAGATCGAGGAACTCCCGCACCGTCATCGGCGTCGGGTGGTCCTTGTTCCACGGATTGCGCAGCTGCACCTGACCTTTGCTGACCGCCACCATTTCGTAGGCGTGTCCGGCATAGAGCCCGTGTGGGAGTCTCTTGCGGATCGCCAGCGGGTAGCGATCCTCCGACTTGGTGCCGGTGATCACCGGACTACCGGCGGCCAGTAGTGCGGCCAGCCGGGCCTCGACGGCGGCCTCCCGCCCTGGTGTCCTGTCGAACATCGCTGCACGACTCGGCACTCCGGTGAGCTGGGTGAGAAGCTCCGCCTGCATCCGCGGGCGACTGCCGACGTTCAGCCGGGCGTAGCCGGTCGGCGCCGCCATGTGCGGATCCGGTGGCCTTTGCCACGAAAGCCAGTCGCGCTGCCACTGCACGTGCCGCTCGGCGCTCCACGTCCGGTCCACGGCGGCGAGCGCCTTCTCCAGCAGCGACGCCCAGGAGCTGCCGTTGGCCGACTGATCGGCGTAGGCGGTCACGCCGTTGTTGCCGGAACGAAGCGGCACGTCCGGCTGCACGGTGATCCGCAGTCGCCGGCCCGTCGGGTTGATCGCGTTGCCGAGCAGGGTGCTCTCGTGCAGCAGCACGTCGACGGTGCCGTCCGGGTTGGGCTGGAAGAGCTGGGCGATCACGTCGGGCCGGTAACCGGCGACGGCGGCAGCGCTGGCCAGCATCCCGCAGTCCCCGAGCAAGCCCTGCCGCACCTGTTCCCGGCGAGGCGGTCCGTCGAAGAGCGGCGCCGGTTGCCCGGTCCGTGGGTCGCGCGCCTGGCCGTACTCGGGGACGACCTGGTTCTTCTTCGGGGCCGGCAGCGTGACGCGGTCGGCGACCACCGCGGTCTCGTGGGCCGTGACCGTCGCCTCGACCTCCACGTCCAGCGGCGGCGCGCCGGGCACCAACGAGTGCAACGCCCGGGCCAGTACGTCCGGCACCAGGGCCAGCACCCGGGCGGTCGTCAGGTAGTGGAAGTCGTGCGTGTTCAGCAGCGCCACGGCGGCGGGGTTCGCGCCGTACTCGGCCCGGTACGCGGCCCGGGTGCGAACCCGATCCTCGGCCAGCAGCGACCGCCGCCCCACCTCCGTACCCAGGTCGAAGGCCGCCGTCGACTCCGCCAGTTTCATCTCCGATACGCCGTCGAGCACGAACGGGCGCAGGTCGAACCGGCCGGTCAGGTCGACGTACACACCCTCGGCGGCAATCCGGTCGGCGAGCTGCGGATCCGCCTGCCGGATCAGGTCCAGCTGAGCCGGCGGCAGGCCGATGATCTGCCCGGCGCAGGCCGGCATCCGCGGCAGGCTCGACTGCGCCTGCTCGCCCTGGATCGCCAGCTCGCGCAGCCGGGCATCCACCACGGCAGCCGCAGGCACCGTGAAGTCCGGCGCCAGCCGGGACCGGTAGTCGATCGCGCGGAAGCGCTCGACCATGCTCGACGGCATGCCGCGGAGCACTCCGGCGATCGAGTCCGGGCTCACCAGCGGCACACTCAACTGCATCAGGTGGATGGCCACGTCGCCGGGGAGGACACCCCAGCGGGCATGCGAGTCCGGGGTGCCCAGGCGCAGCCCGAGGTGCTCGGCCAGGGCGTCGATCTCGGTCCGGAGGGTGAGCCGGGCCGCCGGACCCGCGCCGGCGTACGACGCGGCGAGGACCCGCAGCTCGGCCAGCCGACCCTGGTCCTGGGCGGTCAGGCCGGTGGGGTCGATCGGCCCGTCGCGGTGGTCCACGTCCAGCTGGCCGACCAGTGCCTGGCCGGTGTCGTGCAGCGCCACCAGCTCCGCCACCTCGTGCGCAAGCGCGCGGGTGACCGCGGCGTCAGTCGCCCGGTCCGACACGGTGAGTGTGAACGAGCCGTCGAGGTGCCGCACCGTCTGCGCCACCGCGCCGTCGGCGAGCGGGCCGGCCGCCACCCGCACCGACAGCGGGTCCAGGCCGCTCACCCGCACCTCGAACCGGTCCGCGGTGACCGCGACGATCTGGTGGGCCCGTACGGCCGCCGTCACGGTGGGCAGCGCGGCCCGGGCCGCGTCCACCACCGCCACGGCGTCGGCCGCCGGCCGACCCAGCCCGTTGAACGAGGAGCCCGGCACCGCCGGGGTCGCGGTACGGGCCAGCTCGACGTGCGCGTACCAGGGGCTCATCAGGTCGAGGAAGGCGCGCACCGGCATCGGTGTGGGGTGTTTGCTGTTCCAGGGGTTACGCAGCTGCACCTCACCGTTGGCGACACCAACCACCTCGTAGGCGTGTCCGGCGTACAGGCCGTGTGGAAGCGTCCCGGTCGGGTACGTCGACGCCGATCGGGTGCCGGTGATCACCGGACTGCCGGCGGCCAACAGCTCCGCCAGCCGCGCCTCGGCGACGGCCTCCTGACCGGGCGTGGTGTCCAGCTGGTTTACCGACGTCGGCAGGCCGGTCAGTTGGCTGAGCAGCTCCGCCTGCGCCAACCGCGAACTGCCGTTGTTGAGTCGCGCATAGCCGAGCGGGGCAGCCTGGGTGTCGTTCACGCCGGGTTGGTTGGTCCACTGCCGCTGCCACTGGTCGTGGCGGTCCTGCGTCCAGGTTCGGTCGACCGCGGCGATCGCCTTCTCCAGCAGCGACGCCCAGGCCACGCCCACCGTCGACTGGTCCGCGTACGCCGTCTGGCCGTCCCGGCCAGGTCGCGGCGGCCCGTCCGGGCCGGGTTGCAGCGGCACGTCCGGCTGGACGGTGATCCGCAGCCGCCGCCCGGTCGGCGTCACCGACGAGCCGGGCAGGCTGGTCTCGTGCAGCAGCACGTCCACCGTGCCGTCCGAGTTGACGTGGAACACGTCGGCGAGCGCGGCGGGCACCTGGCCGGCCACCGCGCCGATCACCGCGATCATGCCGCAGTCGCCGAGCATGCCCTGCTGCACGTCCTCGCGCTTGGGCGGCCCGTCGAACAGCGGCGGCGGCTGGCCGGTCCGACTGTCGAGCGCCTGCCCGTACACCACGCCCGGTTTGCCCGCCTCCGCGGCCGGCAGGGTGACCCGGTCGGCGACCACGGCGGTCTCGGCCGGGCCCACGGCGACTGTGGTCTCCGCGGTCGTCGCCTCGGCGATCGGGCTGAACCCGCCCAACAACTGGGTCAGCGCATCCGGCACCAGACCCATCACCCGACCCGCGCCCAGGTAGTGGAAGTCGTGGGTGCTGAGCAGCCGGACTGGCCGGCCGCTGGTGCGGCCGCGCAACGTGGCGCGTGCCCGGACCCGGTCCTCGGCCAGCAGCGCCTGCCGGCCATCCGGCGTCCCCAGGTCGAACGCCGGCCGGGCGTCACCCAGGCCGATCTCGGGCTGGCTGTCCACCGCGTACGGACGCAGGTCGAACTGACCGGTCAGGTCGACGTACACGCCCTGGGCGGCGATCCGGTCGGCGAGTTGCGGATCCACCTGCCGGATCAGGTCCAGCTGAGCCGGCAGCATGGCGATGATCTGCCCTGCGTACGCGGGCATCCGCGGCAGGCTGGTCTGGGCCTGCTCACCCTGCACCGCCAGCTCGCGCAGCCGCGCGTCGAGCTCGGTGGTCGCCGGCACCTGGAAGTCCGGGGCAAGTCGGGCCCGGTAGTCGATCATCCGGAACCGCTCGACGTCGGTGGGCGTCGGGCTGCCCTTCAGCACCGCGGCGACCGCTTCGGGCGTCACCGACGGCACGCTCAGTCGCATCAGGTGCGCCAACGCGTCAGGCGGTAGGGCAGCCCATCGCGCGCGTGCGGCCGGATCACCCACGCGCAGGCCGAGATGGTCGACGAGGGCGTCGATCTCGGCCCGCACGGCGAGGCGGGTGGCCTGGTCGCCGGTCTCGTACTCGGCGGCGAGCTGGCGGATCTCGGCCATCCGACCCCGGTCGTGCGCGGTGAGCCCGGCCGGGTCGATCAGCCCTTGGACGTTGCCCGGGTCGAGCGGCCCGACCAGGGCCTGCCCGGCCTCGTGCAGGGCCACCAGTTCCGCGACCTCGTGCGCGAGCGCCCGGGCGACCACTCCGTCCACGGCCCGGTCCGAGACGGTCACCGTGAACGACCCGTCCGGGTTGCGCGTCGACTGGGCCACCACCCCGTCGGTCAGAGGGCCGACGCTCAGTTGCACCCGCAGCGGATTCAGGCCGGCCGCGCGCACCTCGAAGGTGTCCGGCCCGACCGCGGTGACCTCGTTCACCCCGGCGAACGTGGCTACCTGCGGCATCGCGGCACGGGCAGTGTCCAGCACCGCCGCCGGGTCGGCCGTCGGGCGCCCCAGACCGTGGAAGCCCGAGTTCGGTACGGCCGCCGCAGTGATCCGCCCCGAGTCGGTGCCGGGGTCGCCGTTGCCGGCGGGGTCCGTGGGGTTATCCGGGTTGCCGCCGCTCTCCGGGTTGGTCGCGGCCGGGTCGGTCCGACCATTGTCGGCGGTGCCCAGGAGGCGGGACAGCAGGCCGTTGCGGCGGTGGGTCTCCGCCAGCCGCTCGGCCAACCGGTCGGTGGCCACCTCGGCGGCGGCCAGGCGACCCTCGACCCGGTCGGCCGCCTGTTCCAGCTCGGCGACCGGCTCGTTCAGTCGATCGATGACCTGGTCGACCCGATTCGCGGCATCCCGGGCATCGCTACGCCCGTCGAAGCGGGTACGCACATCGTCGGCGGCGAGGCTCTGCCGCTTGGCGTGCCACTTCGCCAACCCGATCACCGGCGCGGCGGCTACTGCGGCGATGGGGATCACCGGTGCCAGCGGACTGGCCACCGCGAATGCGATCGCGGTCGCCGCACCGGCGGTCGCGGCGGTGGTCAGCACGCTCGACACGAGGTAGGTCCGCAGTCGGGGAATGCCCGCGGGACGGGCATCCTCGGCGGATCGCCGCTCGCCCCGGAGCGTCCGGAGCTGCCGCGCCCGGCCCGACCGGTCGCCACCGAACTCGGCAACCACCTGCTGGGCCTCGGGGGGTAGTTGCGCGACCCGGTCCGGCGCCCCGAGCATGCCGTCCCGCAGACCCAGCCGATCGATCACCGCGTGCAGCTCGCGCAACGCCGGCTTCAGAGAAACCCGATCAGCGGTACGCACGTGGTGCGCGGCCGTCTGCACCTCCCAGGCGTCCGCCCTGCTCAGCGGGTCCGGACCGACCCCTTCCTGGTTCTGGTCCGGGGTGGTGGCCGCGGAATCCGGGGTTCCAGTGGCGGCTGCGGGGTCGGCCCCCGCCGTGGGGTCGGTCGAACCGGGCGTGGTGGCGCCGGTCTCCGGAGATGTGGTGCCGGGGGCGGTGGTACGCCCCTGCGCCAGCCCCTCCAGGGTCGCGTTGATGTCGCCGAGGCGCCGCGACGCCACGTCGAGCTGACCAGCGGCGTCGGTCAGGGTCGTCGTTGACGGGCCGGCGAGTCCTGCCACCCGTGCGGTCGGGTCCATCGCCGGGTTGGGGTTGGCCAGGTCCCAGGTCCGTCGAGCGTCCTTGAACCGGGCCTCGACACGCTTGAGCAGCAGGTCGCGGAGCGGACTGAGGAGCCCACCGGCCAGCATGTTGCCCGGTCCGGCCCCGGCGGCTACCTGAAGTGCCTGGGCCACCCCGACCGTCGTACCGGCCTGAATCAGCGGTCCGGGTGTCTGCTCGACCGCGTACACACCCAGGTTCGGCACGTTGCTCGGCCGTGCGGTGCTGTCCGTCGCCTGTGCCGGCGTGCGGCTCAGCCACTGCGTCGCCCGGTCGGGCAGACCCGGACGACCATGCCGCTCGACCACCGGCCGCAGCTCCGCCGGCACCAACTCACGGCGCTGGTCCACGCCCGGCGTACCCTCGCGCAGGCCGAGCTGGTCGACCAGGACCCGCAGTTGCCGGGCCACCGACGAGCGGGCCATCGGACCCGCGGCCTCGTGCCGTGCGGCGAGCTCGGCAAGCCGTTGCAGGGACGGCGTGCGTGGATCGGCCGACGGAGCCGCGGCCGGACCGGTCGACGTCGCCGGGTCGGTGGACGGACGCGGCGCAGGAATGTTGGCGTTCGGCGGGGCCAGCCCGGCCCAGGCCGGATTGCCGAAGAGCAGGTTGCGGAACGAGTCGGCGACACCGTTGCGTCGCTGCGACTCGGCGAGCCGGCGTTCCAGGTCGGCGAGGCGCTGCCCCAGGTCGACCGTGCGTTGCACAGCCTCCGCGGCGCGAGCGTCCACCGCACTGATCGGGTCGATGAGCGCCTGGGTAGCCTGCGACAGCAGCGCCTCCGCCGGCAGCGCCGGATGGTCCACGTCCCAGGTGTCCCGGGCGTCCTTGGCTGCGGCCTCCTTGCGGGCGACCACCGGGTCGACCGCCACGCCGGTCGCCGCTGCGGCCAGCGCGCCCGCGATGCCGGACCAGCCGAGTTGCAGCTGGCCGAGGATGTCGCCGACCCCCACGATGGTGGCGGCCGTCAGCAGGTTCGGTGCGTTCTCCGTCACCGACATCCACCACGGCGCGACCTTGCCCGGCCGCTGACCATCCGCCGGGTGGCGGTCGACCACGGCCCGGGCCCGGTCCCGCACCGCCGCCGTCCGCGAGCCGCCGAACCGGTCGACGAGCGGCCGTACGTCGGCCGGCAGCAGGTCCCGGCGCTGCTGGACACCGGGCGTGCCCTGCCGCAGCCCGAGGCTGTCCAGCAGCGCCCTGATCTCCCGGCCGGCGCCGGGCCGGGCCCATGGCCGCGCCCCGTCGTGCCGGGCCGCGAGAGCGCGCAACTCGGCAAGTCGCCCCTGCTCGTGCGGGGTCAGCCCGACCTGCGACGGACCGCCCTGGCCGTCGGTCGACGTCGTACCGTTGCCGGAGTCCCGGCCGGCCGCCGCTGGGTCACCGCCGACCGGCGGGAACTGGCGGGGCTGGCCCATCAGCCGCTGCCGACGCTCGCCCTGCCACAACTGCTCATGGACGGCCGCGAGCTGCTCACCGAGCCCGGTCACCGCCTCACCCAACTCCTGGACCGCCGGGCTGGCGTCCCCGGTCTGGGCCGCGAGTGCCTCGGCCGCGGTGGTGTCCGTCTCCGCGGCGGTACGCGCGTCCTGGCGGGTGTCGTACCGCGCCCGCCGGTCCTCGGCAGCCAGGCCGGACCGCTTCGCCAGCCACTTCGCCGGGCCGGTGGCGACGGCTCCGACGACCGCGCCGGCGCCCAGCATCAGGGCGACCTCCGGCCGTCCTCCGGCATCCAGGGTGAGCTTCGTCGCCAGCGCGACCAGGAGCGTGTTCACGGTGAAATGCGTGGCCAGGTACGTCCTCATCCGCGGCAGGCCGACCGGGCGCCCGTTCGCTTCCGCCAGGGCGGTGCGGCGCTCGGCTCGCAGCCCTAAACGCTCGCTCGCCCACGTCGAACGGTGGCTTGTCGCGTCGGCCAGTTCGGCCCGCACGTCGGCCGGCAGGGCGGCCATCTTCTGCTCGGAACCGAGCATCCCGTCACGCAGACCCAGACGGTCCACAACCGCGGACAACTCCCGCCGCACCGCTGTCCGGGACGACGAGTTGGCGGTCCGGACCTGGTGCGCGGCCGTCACCAGCTCGGCCACGTCAGCGGGGCTGAGCGGCGTCACGACCGCCGTACCCTCCGCCAGTGGCTGACCGACGGCGGCCAGTTCGGCCACCTCGTGGGCCACCGCACGATCGATCACCGCGTCGGCCGCCCGGTCGGAGACCGTCACCACGGCCGTACCGTCGGGGTCGAACGCGCTGGCCGCGACCGCGCGGTCGGCCACCGGCCCGCTGTCCACCCGGAGGTTGAACTGGCTACCGTCAGCGCGGGTGACCTGGTACGTCCCGTCGGCCAGGGCGGCCACGGCCTGCACACCAGCGTGCGCGGCCACACCGGGTAGCGCCGCCCGCGCCCGGTCGAGGACGGCGTCGGGATCGGCCTGCGCCCGTCCCTCGCCATGGAAGGCCGTGCCGGGCAACGCGCTCGCGGTGATCGGCCCGTCGGTCGCCACGTTTCCGTCGTTGGACGCGTCGGTGCTGCCCGGGTGCGCGGTGTCGGTGTCGGTGTCGGTGTCGGTGTCGGTGTCGGTGTCGGTGTCGGTGTCGGTGTCGGTGTCGGTGTCGGTGTCGGTGTCGGTGTCGGTGTCGGTGTC
>NZ_JBEZGL010000001.1:0-190023 GCF_040649915.1 Micromonospora sp. NPDC048839 | reverse complement strand
TGTCGACGGTAGGTGCGGTCGTGTCGGTTTCTGTGTCGACGGCCGGCGCGGTCGTGTCGGTGTCGGCGGCGGTTGGGGTCAGTCCGGCTGGGCCACTTTCGGCCACACCTGCCGGCCGGTTACCCGGCCCTCCCGGCGTGCCGCCGCGTACCGTTTCATCACCATTGGTGGCGGCAAGCTGGGATGGGCCGTCACCACTCCCGTCTCGTCGATGATGAAGACCCCCTGGCCCAGATGCCTGCCCTGCGCTCGTTGCTGTGGCGAGAGGGTCTCCTGTGCCGCCCAGCCGAACTCGAACGGGATCACCGCTACCGGGTTGCTGGTCCCCAGTAGGCGGGTTATCAGTTGCCTGGCTTCCTCTTTGGTCATCGCCATCGCTCGGCTCCACCTCCATCGACCATAGGTCGTACGTCCCATCAACGTAGTCTCCGGGCAGCACCTCCGAGATGGTGTCGCCGCTCTGCGGATCCCACCAGACCGGCCCGTCCGCACCCTCCGGAAACACGATCAGGAAGGCGTGTTGCGCGGCCCCGAGCACGTTGCCGTCTTCGTCGAGCGCGGGTTCACCGGTGTTCTCGTCGAATGCGAGCCACTCGACGACCACGACCGCCGCTGCCCCCGGGCCGGCGTCCCGAATCCGCTGGTAGAGCTCTGCGTACCGATCGGAAACTGCTGCAGCGCGTTCAGCGGGAGCCGACGGCATCGCGTCGCTGTCGCCGGTCCATTCGCCGCCGATCCAACTCTCCACCCGGCCGAAGCCGTCCAGCTCACCGGTCTCAGTGTCGAGGGAGCCATCTTCGAGCTGGTCCGGCCAGCGCGGAAGGGCCACCTGGGGATCGCCCAGGAAGCTGGCCAGCGCAGCCAACGCGCAATCGATGCAGTTGTTGCTCCGGCCAGGCTGGCCAGGCCCGCCGTCGTTGATCAGCTGGCCGTATGGGTGGACGGACGGATCCCTGAGGGTGGCGTACCCGTCGGGAGTCAACAGGCTGTCGGCGACATCGTCCTGGAATTGGGGATCCTCGAGCTGCGTCAGCTCGTCCGGCCCGAAACGCCTGGTGTCCGGCATCGGCCAGCCCCGCATGTCCGGGTAACCCTCGGCCTGGTCGTCCCCGGACAAATCTTCGACGGTCTGCTCGTCGGCCGTCTCCTCGGCCAACGCGTCGGCGGCCGGCGCATCGACGGTCAGGTCCCCTGGCGGCAGATCTCCGTCAACTCCGCTTCCGTCGGCAGCGGGACCGTCGTGAAGTGGGCCGTCTCCCTCTCGGCCGTGGCCCGGTCGACCTTCCGGCTGGTGTGGATCTCGTTCCAGTCCGTGTACAGGATCGCCACTGCCACGTCCGGGCTGTACTTCCACGTCCCGGTCCGCCGGTCCCAGCTGACCGCCTGCGTCCCCGTGGACGTCTCGGCCACCGCTATCACGTTGGCCGGTGGGCCCGTCGGTACGTCCGGCCTCATCACCAGGAAGTAGTTGAAGTTCATTTTCTCCATGTGTACCCCTCAAAAGGCCGACGTCCAGACCGGGCACGTCGGACCTGCTGAGGCCACGGTCGGTCAAGGATTCGTCGAATGTACGGCCCTGCTCAGCCAGCCAGTTCGTGTAGGCCCGGCGGACCCCGTCCTGGGCAGGCTTGGTAATCCACTTGGCGAAGCTGGTGTCCTTGGCCTCGCCCACCCGATCCTGCAGTGGCCGCATGCCACCAGGCAGTCGGCTCACCGACTGGTTGACGGCCAGAATGTCCAGGAACGCGTGCACCCGGTCGACCGCAGCAGCCCTGGGGTCTCGCACAATCGCGTACGACGTGTGCGTCTGCTTGCCCGCCGCCCAACTGCTAGCGGTGGGAAATTGCAGCTCGAAAGTCCGGCCGCCCGGCGCCTCTAGCGTGCAGTTCAATCCGAGATAACGGTTACCTGGGTGCCAGAAGTTTTTGGCGTCGGTGAGTCGATAGCCTTGGGCCTCCAATGCACCAAGTACGGCATCGACGCCCGCTCCGTAGGCGTCCGTCTCGGGGGCCTGGACGGAGAACCGGACGACGTCGTTCAACTGTGTGAGGGCGGTCGGAACGTCGAGGCCGAGCGGCTCAAACTCGGTAACGTACTTGCGCGCGAGCGACTCGGTGTCCTTGACCCGGTTGCCCTCGCCCACGGTCCGCAGTGCATTCTCGCCAGTCAGTCCGAGTTGCTCGTTCACCTCGGCGGCGACACCCTGCATATCGGCGAGGATCTGGTTGGCATCCTGCAGGGCAGCAGCGACGGCCTCGACCAACGTCGTCTGGTCGGCGTCGGACAACCCGCCCAGGTAGTCGCTGTCCGTCGTGCCCGTCTGGTCCGGCGCGACCGAGGGGTCGTTGGCGCTGATCTCGGAATTCGGATCCGCCGGTGCGGTGGAGTGCGGCGGCACCGGGTCTGGCCCAGCGGCCGTCGCGTCGGTGCCGGTCCGGTCGACTGCCGGCGTGATCGGGTCACCCTCGGCGTCGAGCGTGATCGACCAGACGTTGTCGACGACGGCGCTGTAGATCGGGTCCGTGTCGGAGACCGCTCCCGTCTGAGCGTCGACCCAGACGATCGTCCCCTCGTGGTTCACCGCGTTCCAGGTGTGCGCCCGGCCGTCGGCGTCAGTGGGTGTGGTGATGATGATGGCAGCCGAGCCGTGACCGGCCTCCCGCAGAGCAGCGGCGACGTCGGCCAACCCGGCCGGTCCGGTGCCACGGTGGCTGAATGGCGTGCGCAACGCCTGTTCCTGCCGGGCGGTGCTGTTGCTCTCGACGCTCCCCGGGTCCGCCACGGCCGCTGCCACTTCGGGCCGACCGAACCAGGTTGACAGGAAGGAGAGACCCGCGTCGGCGCAGTTCTGGGCCCGGCCGGAGACCGTTGGACCGCCGTCGTTGAGCAGGCGCGCCCATCTGCCCTGACGAGGGTCAGGGTGCACCTCGGGCCGGCCGGTGTCCGGGTTGCGGGGCACCGCATCGTCGAGTGTCTGCTGGTCGGCCGGGTCCGGCGGGACCAGGCCCTGGGGATCCCCGAACGGACGAGCGTCGCTCAGCGGCCGCCCGGTGCCCACCACTCCGGGGACCGGAGGCTGGTAGACCGTCGGCGATCGTTCCGGGTCCGTGATCGGCTCGACGTTGAGCCGCGGCAGGAAATCCGTGCAGGAACGGCACGGCGGACGATAGTGGCCCAGGTCGTACCGAACCCCGTTTTCGAATCCAAAATTGACCTGGTGCGTGACTATCTTGGCACCGCGAAGACCGTCCCTTGCGTACTGCGCGAAGCTGCCCGGCTCACCGGCCTCACGCCACTGCTGCTCAAGCTTGTAGAGCTGGTCGGAGACCAGGGCCACCTCAGCGCAGCTACCATGCCCTTTACCGATATTAGGGCCAAGTGCGGCCTTGACGAGATCTAGGGCAGCCTGAGCGAGCGGGTGCACCGCCGGCTCGGTGGCCGGCTTGGTGCTCTTGTCGGGCGTCATGCTGGTGTGGGTGGTGATGTCGCCGTTCGGCATCATCAGCGCGCCCGCCATGCCCGGCATCTTGCCCTTGGAGATCGTCTTGGCCTTGACGGCCGTCCGGACTGTCTCGGCCAACGTCCGGGACGCCTCGATGAGCATCCGTTCGGCGTCCGGGCCGCTTGGGTCACCGGGGACGGTGATCGGGTCGAGGTGCCAGCTGTAGGTGCCGTTTCCGGTCGGGCCCTTGGAGCGCTTCAGCGTCGCCGGGTCCACCGTCCCGGTGTTGGCATTTGGCGCGGTCGGAGTACCCGTGGTCGGGTCGGTGGTGCTGGTCGAACCCGGGACGACGATCACCACGCCGTCGCCAGGAGTCCGCTGGGCGGGAACCGGGTCGGTCGTCGCGTCGGTGTTGGCGTCCGGGTCGGTCGCCGGGTCGGTGCTGGCGTCCGGGTCGGCCGCCGGATCCGGCGTGCTCGACTGGTTGGCGTCACCGCTCGTCTCCGGAACAGCCGGCGCGGCGTCCGGCCGAGTCGAGCCATCCGGCGCGGCGTCCGGCCGAGTCGAGCCATCCGGCGCGGCGTCCGACCGAGTCGAGCCATCCGGCGCGGCGGCAACGTCCGTGGGCCCAACCCCGACGACCGGGGTACGCCCGTCGGGCCGTCCCGATGGACTGGTCTCGCTGGTGCCGGGCTGGTTGGTCTCCGCTTGCTGCACCGGTGTGCCCGGCTGGTTCGTCGTGCCCTGAGTGGTACTGCCGTCCGGCGCGGTGTTTGTCGTCGGGGCACCTGTCGGAGGCGTGGTGGCGGGGGTGAGCGAGATGGAGCCGGCGGAGTTCGCCACCGTCGGGTTGACCGTCGGCGTCGGGCGGCCGCTGGTCGGCTGGGTGTTGGTGCCAGTGTTGGTCGCCTGTGTGGTCTGGGGACCCGTCGTGGTCTGGCTGCTCGTGCCGGTGGCAGGCGCGTTCGTGGCAGGCGCGTTCGTGGCAGGCGCGTTCGTGGTGGCAGCCGGTTGCGCGGTCGTCGGTGCCGGCGACCCGGCTACGGCCGGGTTTGTGGCGGCGCCACCCGTGACCGGTGCCGACGGCACGGTGCCCGGTGCAGGTCCGGCGGCTGTGGGGTTGCCCACCGTCGTGCCGGGTACGACCGCGGGTGCCTGGTCGCTGGAGAGCGGGTCATTCGCGGAGTCTGACCTCGTGTCACCCGGTACGGAGCTGTCGGTGGTCCGCGACGGCGAGCTATCCACTGTCGAGCCCGACGAGGGTCCAGTGGAACTGCTCTCGTTGGTCGTGGACGAGTCGACCTGGGGGCCGCCGGTGGTCGAGGTGTCGGACCCTGCTCTGCCACCACCGGACGTGTCGCCGTCGACGCCACGAGCCGAGCTGCCGGAATCCACGCCTGCGTTCGTGTCCCCTGCGGGAGGAACAGCGGTTTCGGTTTCGGTATCGGTGCCCGGGGCTGCGCTGACGTCGGAGTCTGTCCCCGCACCGGAACTGACGTCGGCGGTGCCCTGGTCGGCAACCGGACCAGCGGCGGGCGCCTCGGCGGCGACCGGGGTGCCGGTGGCCGGCGAACCGGTGGTCGCGGCCGGATCGGTGCCCTGACCGGTGCCCGTGCCCGCCGGGTCGGACGTGTCCACGGCCGGCGGAGCGCCGGCATCGGCCGTTGGTGGGGCGAGTGAGATCGATCCGGACCCGGTGTTCGGCGCGTTGCTCGGACCGGCGTCGGCGCTTCCGTCGCCCTGGCTGCTGTCGCTCGAACCGCTGCCCGAACCCGAGCCGGACCCACTGCCCGAACCCGACCCATTCTCCGCACCCGACCCGCTGCCCGAACCCGAGCCGGACCCACTGCCCGAACCCGACCCGGAGCCACCCTCCGCACCCGACCCACTGCCCGAACCCGACCCACTCTCGGAACCACTGCCCGAGCCCGTGCCATTGCCCGTGCCGCCGAGGTTGCCGAGGTCCGCTTCGCCGACGGTCGGGTCTCCGGTGCCCGTGCCAGTCCCATTACCGGTGCCGATGCCGTTGCCCGTCGGGGCGTCGAGGTCGAAGCCGGCGTGCTTGTTGTGCCAATTCGCCAGGCCGGTACCGGCGTTGCTGGCCGCCAAGGTGGCACCGCCGCGACCGGCACCGCTGGTGAAGCCACCGAGGAACGCCTCGCCCCCGGGCATGCTCCACTGACCGGACATGGCGCCGTTGGCCAGGACGCTGGCTGCTGGTGAGATGACGGCGTTCTGCGCACCGGCCGCGAGCGAGTTACCGCCCCAGCGGACGACCCCGGCGCCACGGAAGTTCATCGCGGGCGGGCTGAACGAGATCGGCATCCGCGGCGCCACATTGTTGCGGGCGAAGCGGGTGCCGGCGTTCAGGCCGGTGCCGAGGACCGCGCCGAAGGCGCCGCCGACGCCCGCGGTGGCGGTGCGGCGGACGTCCCACTCCGTCCGCGTGCCGTTCTTCATCTGGTACGCCTGAGCGCCGATGTCGATGATGAGTTCCTCACCGACCTCCTCGGCGAGTTCGAGGGCGAACCGCTTCCCGGCGTTGCGCAGCGCCTCGCTGGTGACCCGCCGGGTGATCTGGGTGCCTGCGGTGCGCAGGGCAGCCTGCATCCCGGCGCGGGTGAGGAGTTGCCGGCCCATCTGTGCGATCAGCCGCCGGAACGCGATAGTCACGGCATGCCGCCCGGCGGCGAGGATGCCCGGGATCGCTCCGGCCGAGACCCCACCCAGCCAGGCCATCAGCAGCGCCACGAAGACCGCGATCACGGTGATGATCACGGCGATGAGGACTGTCAGTTTGGCGTACTCGATCTCCATGGCCGCGTTGTCGCAACCGCTGGCGAAGGCGGACGCGGCCTCCTGCATCAGCGGGAGGCCGGAGCCCGGATCGACGCCGATCTGGTTCCAGAGCTGCCCGAAGGCGCCGCCGGCGCCGCCACCCCAGTTCTGGAGGATCTTCATGGCGGCCGGGTCTGCGTCACCGAGGGCATCGCCGATCGCTTTGGCGAGGCCCTCCCACGCGTCGGCAAGCTCGCGCATGCGGTCCTCGTCGCCGGTCGGCCATGCCTCACCGGCACTGGCCCAGCAGACGGCGTCCCAGACCCACGTGTAATCGCCGAGCAAACCCCTGGGATTTGGTACCGCCACCCGCTCTGCCCCTCTGTCCTGATCAGGTCGATCGGAGGTCGGACGCTACTTGTCCTCGCCGCCGAACCACTTGTCGACCATGTCGTCGACCTCGACCGTGCCATCGACGGCGCTGAGGACGTCCGGCCCCAGCACCTTGATCAGGTCCACGATGGCCTTGCCCCCACTCAGGACGTTGGTGGCGGGGGCTTTGTCGCCACCCTCCAGGTAGTGCTTGTTGAAGCCTTGGCCGGGCTCATCGGTGCCCCAGGGGGCGGAGGCGTTCAGCGACGAGATGGTGGCCGCGTGCTGTGCCCAACGGCTGGCCAGTGTCGCGCCGGCGACACCGAGCCGCTGGGCACCGGCCCGGGCGGCGTCGGGCTTGAGGAAGGTCTCGTCTGCTTCGCTCATCGGTCGTCCTCCCGTGGAAGTTCGCTGTCCAGCTGACGGAAGATGCCGTCCAGGTCGTGGCCCATGTACGCCTGGAACTGGCTGTCCGGCACGAAGGGCCGCATCAGCTCTTCGACCTCGGTCATCGCCTTCTCGGTGGCCCTCCGGATCGTCTCCGTGACGGTGGCGGAGAGCTCCTTCGAGTTTGGCCGGCGGTAGATGCGCGGATCGAACTCCACCTTGACCACCTGACCACGCGGGCCGACCGTCACCGAGACGTAGCCATCCTCGGAGGTGACGGTCGCGTTCACTGCCTTGAGCCGTTGCTGAAGGTCACCCACGCCCGAGCGCATCCGCTCGAACTGGGCCATCAGCTCGTCGGCCCGAGCGCGCAGTCCTTGCGTGTCCATGGCGTCCTCCCCCTGCACGTCCACGTGCCGCCGCAACCCGCCAACGGCGTGACAGCTCGACCATACTGAATCGACGCGACATCGGGGATCCGGTAATCGTCCGAGGATCGTTACGATGCACCGGCGCCGTAGTGACGGGAGGTGAGCGCGGAATGGGTCTCGACCGTCGTACGTCCGCCGCTGCTCTGGTGGTGGCGCTGATGGGTTCGACAATCCTCGGCGCGCCGGCTCGGGCTGTCGCGGCACCGGCGATCTGCAAGAACCCGAGCGATCCGGGTCAGGTCATCAGCGAGACACCGTGGCACCAGCGGTGGCTCGCGCCGCAACGGGTGTGGCCGTTCAGTACCGGTTTCAACGTCAAGGTGGCCGTCATCGACTCCGGTACCGACGACAACCACCCGCAGTTGAGCGGCAGGGTGGCCACCGGCTTCGATGCCCTGCGTGGAACCCCCGGCGGCAACGTCGACTGTGTCTCGCACGGCACCGCGGTCGCCAGCCTCATCGCCGCCCGCCCGCAGAACGGCGTCGGCTTCCACGGCCTGGCCCCGGACGCCACGATCATCCCGATCCGGGTCAGCGAACGCGCCGGCAACGAGGGCGAGGAGGCCCGGGGTCAGAGTGTCTCCGCGGAGGTCTTCGCACAGGCCATCCGCGGGGCGGTCGACGACGGTGCCGCCGTGGTCAACATGTCCGTGACGCTCTACCGCCCCGAACCCGCCGTCGAGAGCGCGATCAGGTACGCGCGGGAGCACGACGTCGTGCTGGTCGCCGCCGCCGGCAACCTGCACCAGAACGGCGACCGTCCGGATCCGGTGCCCTACCCCGCCGCCTACGACGGTGTGATCGGGGTCGGCGCCATCGACCAGGAGGGCGTGCGGGTGAAGCAGTCGCAGGTCGGGCCGTACGTCGACCTCGTGGCCCCTGGTGGCGCGGTGGTGGCGGCGACCCGCCTCGCCGGCCACGCCGTCTGGAGCGGCACCAGCTTCGCAACCCCGCTGGTGAGCGCAACGGCCGCCCTGATCCGTGCTGCCGAACCTGGCCTGTCCGCGGAGGGGGTCAACCGCCGTCTCCTCGCGACGGTGGACCCGGCGCGTGGCGGCCCCGCGGAGGGCTACGGGCGTGGCTTGCTGAATCCGTACCGGGCGGTGACCGAACGGCTGACGAATGACGCGCCGGTTACCCAACCCCCGATGCCCGACCCGTCGTACGACGCGGCGGCGCAGGAGCGTTCGGAGCGGTGGAGCGTCTTCGGCCGGGTGGCCCTCTGGGTCGGGCTGCTGGTCGCAGTGCTCGCGCTCGCCATCGGCGCGATGGCCTCCCTGCTGCCGCGCGGACGTCGGTTGCGGTGGCGACCGACTCGGCCGGCGGCCCCGCCGCCTCCGGTCGGCGAGATCGACGAGCCCGAAGAGGCATTCTTCCGGGTGCCCACCTCGCTGCCCCGCGGCTGACGGCCCGCCCCGCCCGACCCTCATCGTCTCGGCAGCCCGTGGCCGGGGCTTCGGCACAGACGGCAGTGCGAACGACGATGGCCCGGCACGCGGCCGGGCCATCGTTACGTGCGGTCGGGCTCAGTCGCCGAACTTCGCCCGGTTGGCGGCCTCGCGGGCCTGCATCCTGGCCGCCGACTCGCGCAGCGTCTTCTCGATGCGCCCGAGCAGGTCGCGCAGGTCGTTTGCCGCCGCCTCCCAGTCGCTCTGCCGACGGAAGTACGCCTCGCGGGCGTCACCGTCCCAGGTCGCGAGCAGCGGCGCGATGCCCGACTTGAGACCTTCGAGCTCACCTGTCACATTCCGCACGGCACCGCCGCAGCTGTCCGCGGCAGCGTTCAGTGCACCGAAGTTGTAACGAATTTCCATTTCGGAACTCCTCCCCCGTCAGAGCTTGAGCGCTGCGGTGATCTGACCGGCGCTCGCGCCGGCAGAGGTCATCTCGGACCGGAGCTCGTCGTCGCTGACGTCGTAGTCCTTACCGGCGGACCCGACGGCCTCGGCGATCGCCCGCAGCGCCACGTTCAACCGGGCCATGTCCTCGTCGAACTTCGTCCGAACCTCCTGGAAGGAGCCGGCAGCGGCGCCCTTCCACTGGTCGTACAGCGGTGCGAGCTGGTCCATCAGCTGGTTCAGGTTACCGGTGAGCCGATCCGCGACGGCATCTACGTCGCCCTCGGTCTTCACCATCAAGCCGGTATCGGTACCCATCGACATGGTGAGTCACCCCCGTCCTCATCGATAGCCCCCCATCGTCGGGGGCAGCCTCTATTGTGGCGCTGACGCGCCATTGCTCTACGAACGGTAACGGGTCATGTCCAGCCCGCGCTAGGCCGGCCGCATTCAGACTCGCAATTACCTCCACTGTGGCAGCTTCGGTCACTCCGGGTCCAGTGCCCGCTTCGCGTTGGTCGGGTCGAGCGCCGGGCCGGCCGGAAGCCGGACGACCAGACTCGCGGGCAGTTCGACGGGCCGCGCGCCGCGGTAGCCGAGCATCTCCGACACCTCCTTCGATGCCAGCGGATACCGATAGCCCAGGTCGGTGACCAAGCTCAGGGTGCCCGTCGTGATCTCCGGTGACGCCATGGCGGCAACCAGGACGCCGTACCCCGGCTCGATGACCACCCGGTCGGCGAGCGGGATGCCGTCGCCGGTCTGCTCGGCGGTGCGTACCGGCTCCTTCACCGGCTGCACCTGCGCGTCCAGCAGCAGGGTCGGCTCATCCTGCCCCGGACGGTAGGCGGCGCAGATCGCCGGTTGATCACCGGTCAGCCGGGCGATGTCGGGGCGTTCGCCGGGTGCGCGGTGACGCCCCTCGGCCGGAGGCGGCGCCTTGGGGGCCGCCGCGGCGGCCCCGGCCCCGAGAGTCAGGGCCTGAGGAGCCGCCTCGCCCTGGTAGGACTTCCGCGTCTCCGGGTCCGCGAGCAGCACGTCTGCCTGCAGCGGCGTCAGCGGATGCAGCCGGTCGAGGTTGGCGAGGTAGTACTGACGGCTGCCGTTCTGACTCTGCACGACGAAGATCTGGCCGACCCGGGCGTCCCGCAGTGCGGTCGACGACTCGCCGCGGCCGGCCACGCCCTCCGAGCCGATCGGCTCACCGGCGGGCAACGCGTTCAGCCACGCCCCGCCGACCTCGACCACCGGTTCCGCGGTCATGGTCAGTCCTTCGAGGACGACCGCCTGGTTGCGGATCTCGTACCGGTGGTCGTGCCAGACCAGGTGCAACCGGTTGGTCGTGGTGTCCTTCACCAGTAGCGCCGTGTCGCCCATCTCGCGCCCACCGTTGGGTGCTCTACCGAGGGTGAGCACCGTCGTGGCCACGGTCCCACCCGCCTGGTCCCGGGCCGGCTGGGTGCAGAGCGTCCACGGGCCGGTGAGGATCCGTTTCGGGTCGGGCAGGGCGTCCGGTGCGTTCGGGATTCCGATCCGGGGCCCGCGCGGCGTGCCGACAAGTGAGTTGCGGGAGACGGAGATGGTGGGCACCGCCGACCCCATCGCCAGCAGCGCGGACGAGTAGTTGACCACCGGGTGCAGGCGACCGTCCCGGTAGACGTACCGCGTGCCGGTCTCCTTCTCCAGGATGACCGCCTCGGCCGACTTCCACTTGGTGGCGCCACCGGGGCGGAGCAACCCGTAGACGCCCACCGCGGCGAGGCAGAGCACCGCCACCATGACGCCCGCGAGGCCGGCGCCGCCGAGCCGCCGGAACGGCGCGGCCTCCGGATCAGGCTCGCGCGCCACGAGCGCGGACGTCATCCGCTGGACGAAGAACTGGTACGACTGGACCTGGTCCCGCCGTGACGGCATGGCACCTCCCCCTGGCGTACGGTCGGCACGGACAGGTGCCGGACCGCGGTGCCTACGATAGGCACCGCGTCGACCGCTGTGGTGCCGGCATCCGGCCGGGGCCGGTGACCAGGACGACCACGACGCGAGGAGTTCCGATGATCAGTCGTGACGAGGCACTGGTCCGAGCCCGGGAGTGGGCCGCCGTCGGCCACCCCGGCCCGCCGCCCGAGGTCGACATGTACGAGTTCGACCTCGGCTTCGTCGTCTCCCGCCGCGAACCCCGGCCGGAGCCCACGAACGGGCCACCCCGACCACCGTCGGCCACCGGACAACCCACAATCGTCATCGACCGGGAGACCGGCGAACTGTCCCAGTGGCCGCCACTGCCCGGGCCGGCAATCGCCGAACAGTACGCGCAACGCCGCGCCGCCGAGGGCCGCTTCCCGCCGGACGTCCGAGCGGTACTGGACAAGGCCGGCTGGTTCCCCGGCCGCGACATGACCGCCTCCGTCAGCCTGTGGCTGACCCGCTTCGCCGACGACCTCGCCGGCCTGGAGTTCTTCCCCGCCGCACGGGCCGCACTCGTCGAATTCGGCAGCCTGCATCTGCCCCAATTGGAGTGGCACGGCCAGCCGGGCTATACGAGCTATATACATCCCACCGACGGTGGCGTAGCAACCGACACGATCGCCGGCTTCATCGAGGAGTACGGGATTTCGGTCTTCCCGCTCGGCAACAACGCCGACGGACCCTCCGAACTCGTCATCGACGCCCAGGGGCGCGTCTTCCAACTGCACTGGGCCGACGACTTCTTCGTCGGCCCCGACATCGACACCGCGATCATCACGCTCATCCGAAGGGGTGAGACACCAGCAGTCTCCGACGTGACCCTGTAAGCCTGCGGCCATTGGCGTCAGCCGTTCAGCGCGCGCACGAAGGCGTACAGACCCAGCACACTGCATGCCACCTGCACCACGGCCAACTGCAGCAGGTTGCGGGGGTGTCCCCGAGGCGGGCCAGCCGGGGCGACGGGGCGCGGCGGCTGTGTGGAGTCCCCGGTCCCGATCACCAGGACGCTGCCGCCGAAGGCATGCGGCAGTCCGCCGCGGCGACCACGGCCCGGGGCTGGGAGTCGGCCATCGCCCGGGACAGCACGATCCCGACGAGCAGCAGCACCCCGGCGGCGTCGAGGGCGATCACGACGCCGAGCAGGTCGGGCTCGTCGGACATGACGACAGGACGACCACGACGCTAGGAGTTTCGATGATCAGTCGTGACGAGGCACTGGTCCGAGCCCGGGAGTGGGCCGCCGTCGGCCACCCCGGCCCGCCTCCGGAGGTCGACATGTACGAGTTCGACCTCGGCTTCGTCGTCTCCCGCCGCGAACCCCGGCCGGAGCCGACGAACGGCCCACCCCGACCACCGTCGGCCACCGGACAGCCCACAATCGTCATCGACCGGGAGACCGGCGAACTGTCCCAGTGGCCGCCACTGCCCGGGCCGGCAATCGCCGAACAGTACGCGCAGCGCCGCGCCGCCGAGGGCCGCTTCCCGCCCGACGTCCGAGCGGTACTGGACAAGGCCGGCTGGTACCCCGGCCGCGACATGACCGCCTCCGTCAACAACTGGCTGACCCGCTTCGCCGACGACCTCGCCGGCCTGGAGTTCTTCCCCGCCGCACGGGCCGCACTCGTCGAATTCGGCGGCCTACGCCTGCCCCAGTTCGGCGGAGACGGCGTTTCAGGAAGCGGCTTCGGAAGCGCCGTCCATCCCACCCAGGGCGGGGTGCTGGCCGATGGTTCCGAGATCTTCGCTGAGGAGTACGGGATTCCGGTCTTCCCGTTCGGCAACAACGCCGACGGACCCTCCGAACTCGTCATCGACGCCCAGGGGCGCGTCTTCCAACTGCACTGGGCCGACGACTTCTTCGTCGGCCCCGACATCGACACCGCGATCATCGCGCTCATCCGAGGAGGCGAGGCACCGGCAGTCTCTGACGTGACCCTGTGAGCCTGGTCAGCCGGGCGGTGGCCTGATAGACCAGCTCGCGCCGGGGCTGCGGCTCGTCGCGCAGCAGGTCCCGGCGGCGTCGAGGGCGATCACGACGCCGAGCAGGTCGGGCTCGTCGGACATGACGACAGGACGACCACGACGCTAGGAGTTTCGATGATCAGTCGTGACGAGGCACTGGTCCGAGCCCGGGAGTGGGCCGCCGTCGGCCACCCCGGCCCGCCGCCCGAGGTCGACATGTACGAGTTCGACCTCGGCTTCGTCGTCTCCCGCCGCGAACCCCGGCCGGAGCCGACGAACGGCCCACCCCGACCACCGTCGGCCACCGGACAACCCACAATCGTCATCGACCGGGAGACCGGCGAGCTGTCCGAGTGCCCTTCGCTGGCCGGTGCGTCAATCGCCAAGCGGTACGCGCAGCGCCGCGCCGCCGAGGGCCGCTTCCCGCCGGACGTCCGAGAGGTGCTGGACAAGGCCGGCTGGTTCCCCGGCCGCGACATGACCGCCGCCGTCGACCTGTGGCTGACCCACTTCGCCGACGACCTCGCCGGCCTGGAGTTCTTCCCCGCCGCACGGGCCGCTCTCGTCGAATTCGGCGGCCTACGCCTGCCCCAGTTCGGCGGATTCGGCGAGCCAGAAGAGGGCTACTGGAGCTACATCCACCCGACCGGCGGCGGAATGCTCGCCGAGGACGCCCTCGTCTTCACCGAGGAGTTCGACAACCCGGTCTTTCCGCTCGGCAACAATGCCGACGGACCCTCCGAACTCGTCATCGACGCCCAGGGGCGGGTCTTCAAGCTGCACTGGGCCGACGACTTCTTCGTTGGCCCCGACATCGACTCCGCGATCGTCAAGCTCGTCCGCGGTGGCCAGATGCCAGAGGCAAGCGACCTCACCTGGGACGAGCCGGCGCCCATGCCCGAGTGGTACTCAGAGCGCCAGCCCTGATCGAGGAGAGCCGGGTGACCGTCGGACGGCACGCGCAGCGCCGCGTGGACGACCTCTTCGTCGGCGCCGACGTTGGCGTCAGCCGTTCAGTGCTCGCATGAACGCGTACAGGCCCAGCACACTGCATGCCACCGGCACCACGGCCAACTGCAGCAGGATGTCGAGGGTGTCCCCGAGACGGGCCAGCCGGGGCGACGGGGCACGGCGGCTGTAGGCGAGCCCGGCGCTGACCGAGATCCCGGCCGCGACCACCGCCACCGGAAGCACGGCCAGCACGCGTAGCCCGGTCCCGGCGTCGGCCGCACCGACCAGGGGCAGCAGGGCCAACCCCACCAGCCCTCCGGCGAGCAGCGGCACGCGGTGCCGCACGGTCGGCACCAGCCGGGCCCGCAGCAGGTGACCGAGCGCGACCACACCGGCCAGCAGCAGGGCGGCGACCGAGCCGTGGGCGGTCAGCACGATCAGGCAGCCGACGGTGACCAGGAACGAGCCGAAGATCATGCCGGTGAGGACCTCGTCGGCCCGGGCGGTGGCCTGATAGACCAGCTCGCGCCGGGGCTGCGGCTCGTCGCGCAGCAGGTCCTCGGCGGTGCGCGGCAGCGCCGGCATCGGCATCTTGCCGAGCCGTACGGCGAGCAGCGGCATCGCCGGCAGCAGCAGGGTCACCGCGCTGACCATGATCGCCGCGCCCTGCGCCGCGTCCATCGTGCCGAGGGCGAAGAGGCCGCCGAGCATGCCCCAGAAACCTGCGAAGACCGCCGCGACGAAGACCCGGGTCGCGTCGCCCACCCCGAGGAATCCGAGCAGGCCGGTGAGGAACAGGATGGCGGAGCCGAGCAGCACGTGCGGGGCGCCGAGCGCCCAGACGGACTCCCCGGTCCCGATCACCAGGACGCCACCGACGAAGGCGTACGGCAGGCCGGCCGCGGCGACCACGGCCCCCGCGAGGGAGTCGGCCATCGCCCGGGACAGCACGATCCCGACCAGCAGCAGCACCCCGGCGGTGCCGAGGGCGATCACGCCACCGAGCAGGCCGGGCTCGTCGGACGTGACGATGACGACCAGGCCGAGCAGCAGCAGCACACCGGCGACGATCAGGCCCGTCAGCCGGGTCGCGGGCGGGCTCCAGGCCACCCCGCGTCGGCGGGCGCCGGCGGCGACGGCCTCCATCAGATCGTCGTACGCCAGCTCCGGCCAGTCGGTGCGGCGCGGCACGAGATGCAGCGTCTCGCCGTCCCGGACGTTCTGCGCGGCGAGCGTACGATTGAGGTCCACAGTGGTGCCATCGGTACGGCGCAGCATCCAGCCACCGTGTGCCGTCCCGTCCGACGGATGCTCATCCGCCTGCCGCAGCACGGCGGGGAGCAGCCCGACCAGCGGCAGATGCTCGGGTAGAGCGAGATCAAGCCGCCGGTTGGGGGCGACGACGGCGATGCGCGCGAGTCCGGTTCCGGCCTGGGTGACCACTGACGACCCCTCGAACGAGGAGCGGGCCGACGTGGCCCGCGGCTGTCATGACGAGAGAAGGCTACCTACCATGTGCCATGGCGCGGGCGCCGGTTCGGCCCGGTCGGGTCCGGACCCCAGCGGGGAGGTCTGATAGGTGAGCACGGTCGTCGTGAAACGCCCGGCCCGACAGCCGGAGCCGGAGTACCCGTCCGGCGAGGTCCTGCTGGAGGCACCACCTGAGGTACCCGCGCCCAGCGGGCGCGCCTGGGGCCAGATGATGATGATGCTGCCGATGCTCGCCGGTTCGTTCGCGATGGCGCTGATGTTCGCCGGCCGAGGCGGCAGCACCCTCGGTTACGTCACCGGAGGCCTCTTCGGCCTCTCCGCGATCGGCATGCTCGGCTCCCAGCTCACCAACAACTCCGGCGGTCCGACCAAGCAGGAGATGCTGCAGAAGCGACGCGAGTACATGACGCACCTGTCGCGGCAGCGCCGGCGAGTGCTCAAGACGGTCCAGAAGCAGCGGGAGGCGGCGTTCTACCGGCACCCGGACCCGGACGCGCTGTGGTCGGTCCCGCTCGGGCCACGGCTGTGGGAGCGCCGGCGCGGCGACGTGGACTTCGCGACCGTACGCATCGGTCTCGGCCCGCAGGAGCTGGCCACACCGTTGGTTCCGCCGCCCGCGACGTCGCTGGAGAAGCTGGAGCCGATGTGCGCGCTAGCGTTGCGTCGCTTCCTCACCACGTACGGCGAGGTGCCGGATCTGCCGGTGACGATGGCGCTCAACGGGTTCGCCCGGGTCCACCTGCGCGGCGACGACGAGGCGGTCCGAGGACTCGTCCGGGCGGTGCTGGCCCAGGCCACCGCGTTCCACGCGCCGGACGACATGCTCGTCGCGGTCTGCGTCACCGCCGAGCGGCGGGGCGCGTGGGAGTGGACGAAGTGGCTGCCGCACGCGCTGCACCCGAGCCGCACCGACGCGCTCGGTCAGCTTCGGCTGGTCGCGCCCTCGGTCACCGGGCTGGAGGCGATGCTCGACGACGTGCTGGCCAGCCGGCCCCGGTTCAACTCGTCCGGCGGGTCGCCCCAGTCGAGCGGGCCGCATCTCCTGGTCGTCATCGACGGCGGCGACACGGCGGGGTCGGACCACCTGATGACCGAGGGTGGTGTGGAGGGCGTCACCCTGCTCGACCTCTCCAACCCGGCGCCGCGGGTGCTGGACCGGGCTCGGCTCGTGCTGGAGGTGGGCGCTGACGGCCAGTTGCACAGCACCACCGTGGATGGTCAGGCCGACATCGGGCGGGCCGACGTTTGCCGGGTCGCGGAGATCGAGGCGCTCGCCATGCAGCTGGCCCCGCTGCGTCTCTCGGCCGCGTCCCGCGGCGGCGACGCCCCGCTCACCAGCGAGCTGGGCCTGGCCGAACTGCTCAACATCGGCGACCCGTACGAGTTCGACATGGAGCTGGCCTGGCAGCCGCGGCCCAACCGGGACCGGCTGCGGGTGCCGATCGGGGTGGGCGTCGACGGGATCCCGGTCGAGTTGGACCTCAAGGAGTCCGCGCAGGACGGCATGGGGCCGCATGGCCTGCTCATCGGTGCCACCGGTTCCGGCAAGTCCGAGCTGCTGCGCACGCTGGTGCTGGCGCTCGCCGTCACGCACAGCTCGGAGAGCCTGAACCTCGTCCTGATCGACTTCAAGGGTGGTGCGACCTTCACCCGGCTGGACGCCCTGCCGCACACCAGCGCGGTGATCACCAACCTGGCCGACGAGCTGCCGCTCGTCGACCGGATGACCGACTCGATCAACGGTGAGCTGGTGCGTCGCCAGGAGCTGCTGCGCTCGGCCGGCAACTACGCCTCCCAGCGCGACTACGAGAAGGCCCGAGCCGCGGGTGCTCCACTGGCGCCACTGCCGAGCCTGCTCATCATCTGCGACGAGTTCTCCGAGCTGCTCACCGCCAAACCTGACTTCATTGACATGTTCGTGCAGATCGGTCGGGTCGGCCGGTCGCTCGGCGTACACCTGTTGTTGGCCTCGCAGCGGTTGGAGGAGGGCCGGCTGCGCGGTCTGGACACCCACCTGTCGTACCGGATCGGTCTGCGGACCTTCTCGGCGATGGAGAGCCGGGTGGTGCTCGGTGCCACCGACGCGTACGAGTTGCCCCGTTCCCCGGGCCACGGCTACCTGCGCTTCGGCATGGAACCACTGATCCGCTTCAAGGCCGCGTACGTCTCCGGCACCTACCGCAGCAAGACGGCCGAGGCGGTCGCCGCCGGCGACGGCGAGGAGCGGGTGCGGGAATACAGCACCGCCTACGTCGCGCCGCCGGTGACCCGTAAGGCCCAGGAGACGACGCCGGATCCGGTCGACACGGGCGGCGACAGTGTGCTGGACATCCTGGTCGGCCGGCTCGCCGGCCGGGGCGCACCGGCCCACCAGGTGTGGCTGCCCCCGCTGTCGGATCCGCCGACGCTGGATCAGCTGCTGCCGCCGCTGACCGCCGACCCCGCCCGGGGTGTGACGGTGGCGCACGCCGGCCTGGTGGGCGAGTTGCAGGTGGCCGTCGGCATCGTCGACAAGCCGTTCGAACAGCGGCGGGACGTGCTCTGGTTCGACCTGGCAGGTTCGGCCGGCCACGCGGTGATCGTGGGCGGTCCGCAGAGTGGCAAGAGCACCGTGCTGCGCACGATCGTCACGTCGCTGGCGCTGACCCACACGCCGCGGGAGGCGCAGGTCTACTGCCTCGACCTGACCAGCAACGCGCTCTCCTCGCTACGTGACCTGCCGCAGGTCGGCGCGGTGGCGACCCGCCTCGATGCCAGCCTGGTCCGCCGTACCGTCGCCGAGCTGCAACTGCTGATGGGCGAGCGGGAGCGGCGGTTCGGCGAGCGCGGGGTCGACTCGATGGCCGCGTACCGGCGGGCCCGTCGGCACGGCCAGCACAACGACGACCCGTTCGGCGACGTCTTCCTTGTCATCGACGGCTGGTCCAGCATCCGGTCCGAGTTCGAAGATCTTGAGCCGACCATCAACGACATCGCCAACCGCGGTCTGTCCTTCGGCGTCCACCTGATCGTCACCGCGGGTCGCTGGATGGACCTGCGCCCCGCCGTGCGGGACGTCTTCGGCACCCGGCTCGAGCTCTGGTTGTCCGACGCGGGCGACTCCGCCCTGGACCGTCGGGCCGCGATGAACGTGCCGGAGAAGTCTCCCGGCCGAGGCATCACCGCCGATGGGCACCAGTTCCTCGCCGCCCTGCCCCGCACCGACGGCGCGCAGGAGGCAGACACCCTGCCCGAGGGGTCCCGCAAGCTGGTCAACGACCTGGCCGGCGCCTGGCAGGGGCCGGGCGCGCCGCCGATCCGCCAACTCCCGCCGGTGGTCCCGCACGGCAGCCTGCCGGCCACCGGTCGTCCCGGGGTGCCGGTCGGCATCGCCGAGGTGGACCTCCAACCGGTGCACCTGGACTTCGCCGCCGACCCGCACTTCCTGCTCTTCGGCGACAGCGAGTCCGGCAAGAGCACCTTCCTGCGGGCGCTGGCACAGACGATCGTCGACCGCAACGAGCTGACCGAGGCCCGGCTGGTCATCGTCGACTACCGGCGCAGCATGCTCGGCGACATCACCAGCCCGCACCTGATCGGGTACGGCTCGTCGGCCCAGATCACCGAGAAGATCATCGCCGAGGTCGCCGCGGTGATGCGGGACCGGCTGCCCCCCAACGACGTGAAGCCGGACCAGCTGCGGGCCCGCAGTTGGTGGAAGGGGCCGGACCTCTACGTCCTGGTCGACGACTACGACCTGGTGGCGAGCGCGGGCAGCAACCCGCTGACCCCGCTGCTCGAATACCTGCCCCAGGCCCGGGACATCGGCCTGCACCTGATCATCGCCCGCCGCACCGGCGGGGCGAGCCGGGCGCTGTACGAGCCGGTGCTGATGCGGATGCGGGAGATCAGCACGCCGGGCATCGTGATGTCCGGTAACCGGGACGAGGGCGTTCTGCTCGGCACCGTCCGCCCCGGGCCGCTGCCACCCGGCCGAGGTTGGCTGGTCACGCGGCGGGAGGGCACCCGCCTCGTGCAGTTGGTGAACCTGCCGTCGCGAGCCTGACCACACTACGGGGTTGCCCGATGACGCTACCCTCGGCCAGAGTGGACTGTGAATGTCGCGGCTCGGGACACAGCCGCGGTGTCGGCATGTGGACGAAACGGGGAGACAGATGGGCGACGAGTGGCTCGTCGGCGAGAACATCGACGTCGACATCCAGCAGCTGATCAACTTTGCCGAGGCCATTGAGAAAGAGCTGAACGAGCATTTCAAGCCCAGCTTCGAGAACGGCGTACGCCCCATGCTCACCGTGCAGGCGCCGTTCGGCGCGGGTGGGATGAAGGAGGGCGCGTTCTTCCGTGTCCGGCACGACGACAGTCGCGTGGCGGTGGGGAAGATGCTCGGTGACGCGATGAAGGGTCTGGTGTCGCTGCAGATGGCTGCCATGTCAATCGCCAGCGAATACCGCACCGGAGACGCGTTGGCCCAGGCCGACACGGACGACATCTACAACGCCTTCACCGCCGTCGATGGTCAGAAGACGCTCGACGACCTCTGGCGGCAGGGCGACGACAAGAAGACCTCGGACCCGGCGAAGGCGATCCCGCCGGAGGTCCTGGATCCGGAGGCCTACTTCGCCCCGGAAGCCAACAACAGTCAGGATCCGGAGGCGACGCCGGAAATCGACAAGTCGGAGACCATCGGCGAGGGCACCGGCGCCTATACGGTCCATGGCGACAACGAGCAGATGTACGGCGACCAGGTGGCCCGCCCGGACCTGCGGTCCTGATGGTGGGCGGGGAACGGGACGCGGAGGAGCGGGGATGAGCGACAACTACTACGGATGGACGCCGACCTACACCCCGGGTTACACGGGCGTTTCGGACGACTACGCCGCCGAGCGGGCCGCCGGGGCCGCACCATATGATCCCACATCCTGGGACGCGCTCACTATCGAGGAAATGTGGGAGCAGGCCCGCAAGGAGAGCGACGAGCGCACCCGCGGCCTCGTCGAGACCTGGCGGCGGACAAGCGTTCTGCTGCAGACCACGCGGGAGAGCCTCAAGCGGCACGCCGACGCGCTGGACGCCAAGTGGCGGTCGCCGGCGGGCCGGGTCTTCATGGGCAAGGTCGGCGCGGCCCTCCACTCGCTTGACGAGTGGAAGGAGGTCGCCGACAAGACGGCCAGCGGTCTGGATCAGATCGCTGGCAAGATCGAGACGACGCAGACCGAGATGCGCAAGCTCTGGCTGGAATACAAGGCCGAACAGGAGAACCAAGCCCGGCTGCGCAAGGAGGATGCCGACACCACCTCACTGGGCGACATCGCCGGCTGGAACAACCCCAAGACGGTCTCCGACGTGCAGAAAGATTTCCACGAGCGGGCGAAGAACATCGTCAAGCCGCTCGCGGATCTCTACATCGACGTCTACATCTCGCACATCACCCGCGGCGGCACCTACAAGGGGCCGACGAACGCGGTTGTTGCCGTTCCGGGCACGATCCCGCGGCCGTCTCGCCCGAAGGGACCGGTCGGGCCGGGCCCGGCGGCAGTCAACATGACCGCTGATGGGCGGATCCGGCCGGACGCGCCCAACCGGCCCGACGCGCCCAACCGGCCCGACGCGCCGAACCGGCCCGACGTGACAGCCCTGCCGACCCCAACGCCTCCGCCGGACGGCCTACCTGACGGTGTGGGGCTCGCCGGCACCATTACCGCCCCTCCCGCGCCACCCGGGCCGCCGCCCGTGGCGCCGCCGGTCACCGGCACGCCAGGAGTCCCGCCCCCGCCGACGCCGGTGCTGCCGGGCGGCCTGGGCGGTCCGCGTCCGAACGCGCCGAACATCGCCGGTCGGCCCGGCACCCCCCGCACCACGCTGCCGGGAGCCGGCGGTCCCACCCCGGGCACCCGCGGCCCGTCACCGAGCCGACCCACCCTGCCCGGCGCCAGCAACCCCGGCGGAAGCCCGCCCAGGCGCGGCGGTGCGCCTGGGCGGCCCACCCTGCCCGGCGGTGGCGGCAGCCCGGGTGGGAGCCCGGGGAAGGGCGCGGCACCGAACCGACCCACCCTGCCCGGCAACACCGGTTCTGGCCGGCCGGGCGGATCCCGTCCCGGCGCGCCGGGGCTCGGTAACCGGTCGGCCCCGCCGGCCAGTCCGCGCCTGCCGGGCAGCACCGCCGGTCCCCAGCGCACAGGAGGCACTCCGGGCCGACCGGCGTCGCCACCGCCGAGCCTCGGCGGCCAGCGCGGCGGCTCTCCGGGTGCGGCTCGTCCGGCCACGCCGAGCACCGGCGGCACTCGTGCCGGTGGTGGCCCGCTCACCCCCGGCAAGGGCGCCCGTCCGGATCTCACCGGTCGCGGCACGGCACGCCCGGCTCCCACCACCGGGCCGGCGCCGTCGCTCGGCGGTCGGCGGGGTGGCCCGGCCGTCCCTGGCCCCCGCCCCGGGGCGCGCCGGGCAGAGGACGAGCAGGAAACCTGGGAGTACGGCGAGGGCGACGACGAGCTCTGGACCACCGACTCGGCCGCAGTCGGCACCATCGAGGCACCGACCGAGCACCGACCGCAGCAGCAGGGCAAGGCGCTCGGTCAGGGTTGATACACGGGCGGGCCGGTCACCACACCATGGGTGGCCGGCCCGTACCATGCGGTGACCGTCCAACCGGCCGCTCGACGGCCCACAGAGGAAGGTACGCGCAGATGCGCCTCGTTCCCCGTCCGGCGTCCGCAGTGGCCGCACTGACGCTGAGCGTCCTGGCTGCCCTGGTCGTCCCGGTCGCGCCGGCACACGCCGTCGACCGCAAGGACGCCTGGTACATCGACGCCCTCGAGCTGACCGAAATGCACAAGATCACCCAGGGTGAGGGCATCACCGTGGCCGTCGTCGACACCGGTGTGGACGCCAGCCACCCGGACCTGAAGAACAACGTGCTTCCCGGCGTGGACTTCTACGACGACAAGAGCAAGGGACATGAGGACCGACACGGGCACGGCACCGCGATGGCGTCCCTGATCGCCGGGCACGGGCACGGCTCGGGTGGCAGCGAAGGCGTGCTCGGCGTCGCACCGAAGGCCAAGATCCTGCCGGTGACCGTACAGGGTCGCGAGGGCGTGTCGATCATCGAGCCGGTTGCGGTCGCCGCCGGGATCGACTGGGCGGTGGATCACGGCGCCGACGTCATCAACGTCTCGCTGAGCAGCTCCAACAACGTCGACCTCGACAGGGCGGTCAAGCGGGCGTACCAGAAGAGGGTGATCGTCGTCGCCGCCGTCGGCAACGAGAAGGACGTGATCATCGGCAGCCCGGCCAACCACCCCGGCGCGATCGCGGTGACCGGCACCGACCGCAACGGGCAACTGAGCAAAATCGCCCACATCCCGGCCGAGGAGACCGACCTCGCCGCGCCCGCTGACGACCTGTACGCCGCGGAGCGCAACGGGGGGTACAAGATGGCCGGCGGGAGCAGTTCCGCCACCGCGCTCGTCTCCGGCGCGGTCGCCCTGGTCAAGGCGAAGTACCCGGACCTCAAGTCGTACGACCTGTTCAAGCGGATGATGGAGACAAGCAAGGACGCCGGCAAGCCGGGCCATGACGTTGACTACGGTTGGGGGCTGCTCGACCTGCGCCAGGCGCTGACCGGTGAGCCGGACGGCCGTAACAGTCGTAGCCAGGCGGCCGAGGAGCCCGAGGTCGACCCGACCCTGGCCCGGCCGTCCTCAACGGAGTCGGGCAACAGATACGGCACCTTGGTGATCCAGTTGGCAGTCATACTCGTCGTCCTCGGCCTCGTGGCAACGGCGGTGATGCTGATCTTGCGGCGGCGGCGACGCAAGCGGACCGTGGCATCCTCGGCAGAGGTTCCCACCCCGGTCGGGGCACCCACCGCCGCCGGTATGCCATACCCGCCCCCGCCGCACCTGCCAGCCAGCGGAACGCCGTACCCGCCCGCGCCGCACCTGCCATCCAGCGGTACGCCGTACCCGCCCGCACCACAGCCCCCGGCACCAGCCCCGGGCATGCCGCCGCAGGGCGGGCAGTCGACCCACCCGACGGAGCCGATCGGTGAGGCCGGCTGGCGTCGGCCGGGCACCTGACGATCAACGGAGACGAGATGTCGACCCTCCCCCCCGGTGCCGTGCCTCCTCCCGGTGCCGTACCGCCGCCCAACCCCGTACCGCCGCCGCAGATGGGGGCCGTACCCCCGCCTGCCGTACCCCCGCCTGCCGTACCGTCCGGTGTGCCGGTGCCGCCGACGGCCGGCCGGCGGCCGGCGGCGGTGATCGCGGCGATCCTGCTGATGGTCCCCGTGGCCGTCACCTGGCTCGTCGCGGGCATCGCCTTCTTCGTGGCGATGATGAGGGCCGAGGGAGACGGCATGATCTTCATCATCATCATCGCCGTGCTGATCCTCGCGCTCTGCCTGCTGTTGGTGGCCTTAACGGTGAGTGGGATGGTCTTCGCCTGGCGTCGGGTGGGTCCCGAGGGTTTGCGGATCCCAGCCGTGTTCACCTGTGGGCTCTTCGTCGTCTTCCTGGTCGGCCTGCTCGTCACGGGCAAGCTCAGCTTCCAGCCGACGATGGTCACGCCCCTGGTCGTGGGCGGGCTCGCCGGGGTGGCGGTCGTCCTGCTCGACAGTCGGCCGGCCAAGGACTGGTTCGCCGGCATTCGACGCTGACCACCGGCGTGGGGGCCGCTCCGCGGTCAGGTCGGCAGCCAGCGCCCGGTGGCCGCGTCGAAGCGGGCCAGCAGCTCGTCGCGGCCATCGTGGTGCAGGCAGTGCAGGCCCGTCCCGTCCGGCACGACAAGTGACTCCATTCGCGGCTGGCCGCGCCCCCAGTCCTCGGGCGTGTCCTGGTTGGGATCCCACCGCAGCACGGCCGTCCACTCGTCGGACTCCGTGAACGGCGAGCCCTCGCCGAGCAGGCCGAGGCGCCGGTAGAGCCGGGCGGGGGTGTCCCGGCCCGGGCCGGCCCAGGCGTGCACCAGCCCGGCGGCCCGTTGGTAACCGTCCTCGAGGTAGGACGGCAGGTACCGGTGCGGGATCACCAGTTGCAGCCGGATCGGCAGATCCGGGTCCAGATCGGGCTCGTCGTCCTCGTCCGGCGGTGTCCGCTGCGCCGGTACGCCCACCGTGGCCGGCTCGGCGTACGCGGCCGTCTCCAGGTGCTGGCGCTCCCCCTCGGCGGCGTCGGTGACCACCCGCCGTAGCTGACCGAGCCAGTCACGAAGGGTTCGGACGGCCTCGCCGGGCAGCGTCGCCGCCAGCGGGGTGTCGGGGTTGAGCAGGAGCTGCCACGATGGGTCCGGCCACTGCTCGGCCAGGTGGAGGCTGCTGACCGCGACCAGGTCAAGGTCGCCGAGGGCCTGTCGCAGCCGCACCTCGGCGGTGAAGACCGGCAGGCAGGGCTGCCCCTGCTCGTCCGAGAGGCACAGCCACGGAAAGTCCGGATCGGACAGGTCCCTCGACTCGGACCCCCCAGGCCGCAGCGGCACCAGCAACTCCGTGCGGAGCAGCGCCGCCATCAGGGCGTCCGGCTCCTGCCCGGCGATCGCGTCGCGCAGGTCTTGCTCGGCCTCGAGAGCGGGACCGGCGATCACGTGCAGCTCACCGGCGGTGACCTGCACGCCGATCGGCAGCCCGGCATCGACCGCGAGCAGCCAGTCGTCGTCCGGCCAGCCGCTCGCCAGGTCCTGGACGCTGAGGGCGCGGTAGCTGACCGACTGGCCGGGCAGGCAGGCGGCGATCGCCTCGGGTGAGGTGAACGCGATGACGTGGGTTCGCCCGTCGTGCCGGCCCGTCGGCCAGGCCATCGGCGCGCGACCGGCCGCCGCCTCCGGTGACACCGGCAGCAGCAGCGGAGCGCCGGCCAGCGTCGCCAGGAACGCGTCCCGGTCCGCGGCCTCGGCGGCGGCCAGCAGCGCACCCTCGGTCGGCGTCGCCGGCCGCCAGTCGATCACCACGTGCCGTCCTGGCGTACCCGGCGGGGCTGCCGGCCCAGCACCAGCGCGGTGATCGCCTCGTCGACATGCTCGCCGAGGAACCAGTCACCGCCGTGGTCCAGCACGAACACCCGCCCCTGATCGTCGATCGCGAGGATGCCGGTGCCGTCGCCCTCCTCGCCGATCGGTGTGAGCGGCGCCCCGATTGCCGCGGCGAGCGCGGCGAGGGTGTCCACCGACTGGCCCACCAGGAACGGATCCAGGTGGAAGGGGCTGGGCGCGATCTGTTCGCCGTCGCCCTGCGGGCGCACCAGCAGGCCCCCGAACTCGGCGTACGTCTCCACCGCGGCCCGGACGACGGTGTGCTGCCGTCCGTCCGGCGCGGCGTTGGCCGCCAACCGCAGCGCCCACTGCCGCGCCCGGTCGTCGTCGCGGCGACCCGGAACCCAGCCGGCAACCTCAAGCGTTTCGGCCACCAGGGGTGGGAAGCGGTCGTTCATACCAGCGCCTCCACGCCACACCAGTCCAGCAGCGCCGCGCACGAGCGGCAGGGCGGCTGCACCTCACCGTGGCGGGGGTCGCCCTCCTCCCGGACCCGGGTCACCCGCACCTTCGCCCCCCACAACAGCGCGCGGGCCCGGGCCGAGCTGATCGGCCCGCCGTCGGCCTCGGCCGCGTAGAGGCGGTCGGAGAGCAGCACCACCTCGGCGCACCAGCCGGCGAACCGCTCCCGCTGCGCGGTCGGCAGTTCGTGCAGGAACCGCCGGATCACCGGGTGCAGGTCGGGTGCAAGGTCACCGCGGACCGACGTGTGCGTGTGGACGGTTCCGTCGACCAGCAACGCGCCCGCGGCGAGCGGCAACACCCGGGTTTCCGCCATCCGTCCTCCCGCTCTTGGTTTCCGGCACTGCGTGCGAACCCGAGCCTAACGGCCCACCGCCGCATCGATCGGCCCCGCCACCGTGCACGATCGCCGGTCGCGACCACGGGGGCTCCCCCCGTGTCGACCGCCTGGGATATCGTCGGCGTAACCCTTCCGCTGCCGTATGAAGCCGGAGCCATGACGCGCACCCTTCTCGTCTCCCCGGACCAGCCCGGCGCGTACCCCACCATCGGTGACGCGCTCACGGTGGCGGACGACGACGCCGTCGTCTCGGTCAACCCCGGCACCTACTACGAGGCGTTGTTCGTCAACGACCGCGCGATCACCATCGTCGCCGCACAGGGCGCCGGCACCGTCACCATCGACGCCTCGTCCGGGGCGTACCCCACGGTGTCCTGCAACTCCGGCCGCCTGGAGCTGCGTGATCTGGTCCTCAAGGCCGGAGACGCACCGGTCGTGGCCGTGGACCGGGCGACGCTGACCATGACCGGGTGCGAGCTGAGCGCCGGGTTCGGCCCGGCCGTCTCGGTTGCCAGCCGGTCTGAGTTCACGTTGACCCGCTGCCGGGTCGACGGGGCCCGCTACGGGCTCGTCGTCGAGGATTCCGACGGCACCGTGGACGGGTGCGAGTTCAGCGACCTCAGCGAGGACGGCATCATCCTCCGGATCGGTGCCGCCCCGACGATCCGTACCAGCACGATCACCCGCTGCGGTAACCGGGGCATCTACGTCTACCAGTACGCCCGCCCCATCATCGAGGCCTGCGACATCTCCCATACCGGGCAAGCTGGCGTCGCCGTGGTGCACCAGAGCGCCCCGGTGCTGCGCCGGTGCCGGATCCGCGACACCCGCGGCCCGGCCATCTCCTTTGCCCGTGGCTGCCACGGCACGGTCGAGGAGTGCACCACCGAGAACACCGCGCAGCCGGCGATCGACGTGGCCGATGGCGCCACACCGACCATCGTGGAGGGCACCACCAGCCGGCGGGCCACCTTCGGGACCGAGGCGGCGCAGGCCAGCACCCAGCAGGACACCAAGCGCACCGAGAAGCTGCTCGCCGACCTTGCGGCCATGGTCGGCCTCGAGTCGGTGAAGGAGGAGGTGCGTGGGGTCATCGACGAGATCCAGGTGAACGAGTGGCGGCGCAGCGCCGGCCTGCCGGTCGGCACGGTCAGCCATCACCTGATCTTCGCGGGTGCCCCCGGCACCGGTAAGACCACGGTGGCCCGCATCTACGGCGAGCTGCTGGCGGCGCTCGGTGCGCTGCCCGGCGGGGCTTTCCGGGAGGTGTCCCGGCGCGACCTCGTCGGCCAGTACCTCGGCCACACGGCGGAGAAGACGGCCGCGGCGTTCGACACGGCCCGAGGTGGGGTGCTCTTCATCGACGAGGCGTACACCCTCTCCCGCTCCTTCGGCAGTGGTGGCGACTTCGGCCAGGAGGCCATCGACACGCTTGTCAAGCTGATGGAGGACCATCGCGACGAGATCGCTGTCATCGCCGCCGGCTACACCGGGGAGATGCTCCAGTTCCTCGACGCGAACCCGGGTCTCGCCTCCCGCTTCGCCAAGACCATCGAGTTCGGCAACTACAGCCCCGAGCAGCTGGTCATCATCGTGGAGCGGATGGCCGGCGGCGACGAGTACCTGCTCGGCGACGGGGTCTCCGATCTGCTCCAGGCGCACTTCGCCACCATCGAGCGGGACCAGAACTTCGGCAACGCCCGTGAGGCCCGCAAGCTCTTCGAGGGCGTACGCAAGGCGCAGGCGCAGCGGCTGCGCCAGTCCGGTCAGCGCCCCAGCCTCGACGAGCTGCGGACCGTGACGGCGGCCGACATCCGTGCCGCGATCGGTCGCTGAGCGGTGCCGGCCCAGGTGAGGAGGGACGTGCGGTGACGCATCCGGGTGCGGCACGGCCGGGTGAACCGGGTTGGCAGCACCATCCGGGTGCCCCACCGGCGCAGCAGATGCCACCCGGGCAACGGGTGGCAGCACCGCAGCAGACCGGCGTACCAGCGCCCCCGCCGACGGTGAGCTGGGCGGGTGGCGGCCCGGGGCAGGCCCAGGCGGCGCAGCGCGGGCAGGGCCGGGCGGCGACCGGGACCACGTACACCACGCAGGTGGCCGCCGGAGCACGGGCCGCGACGGCCGCGCAGACGACGAGCGTCGCACCGGCCGCGAGGGCTGCCGCGGCTCCCTCCGCCGCCGCTGACGCCCCGGCCACCGCCGCGGGCGACGCCGCAGCCGCAGCCACGCGGAAGGTGCGGCCGTTCCAGCGCGGGCTCCGGGTCGGTGGCGTGAACGTCGCCCAACTGCTGGCGTGGCAGGTAGGGGCGGCGGCGGTGCTCACCGCCACCCCGCACGGCGTCCCGCTCACCGCTGCGGTGGCCGTCGTGGCCGTGCTGCTGCTCGCCCCGACGGTGATCCGGTTCCGGGGCCGGTGGCTGCACGAGTGGATTCCGATCTGGTGGGGCTTCCGGGGGCGGCGCCGGCAGCTCACCGGCACCGATGCGGAGCCGGCCCTGCGCCTGTTGACCCACCTGGAGCGCGGTGTCGAGTTGGAGGTCGTCGAGATCGACGACCAGCCGGCCGTGCTGCTGACCCACGGGGGTGGGCTGAGCGCCATCTTCGAGGTCGACCCGACCGAGGGTGCCCTGCTGATGAGCGCTCCGCAGGCACTGCCGTCTCCCGCCGCACTCCTACCGGCCGTCGACGAGAAGGCACCGCCGGTGGTGGTGCAGTTGCTGATCCAGGTGACGCCGGCACCACGTGCCCGCTCCGGCGCGGCGGCGGTCAACCGGGCGTACCGGGAACTGACAAACGGTGAGGTGCCCGCCAGCCGGCAGGCATGGGTGGTGCTCCAGACCGCGCGGACCCCCGATTTCCACGCCGACCACGACCTGCGCCCGACGCTGCTCGCGGTGATCCGGCGGACCCGGCGGCAGTTGCGGCAGGAGCGGGTGGCCGCGCGGATGCTCAACCGGGACGAGGTGCTCGTCGCGGTCACCACCCTCACCCACCTGACCGGTGCGGCGCCCAGCGGGACGGGTGATCAGGTGCTGGCCCGGGAGACCTGGCGGGCCTGGTCGACCCGGGGCGCGCAGCAGAGTTGCCACCGGCTGCTGGACTGGCCCCGCGAGCCGTGGGAGGTCGATTCGTTGCTGCGGGGGCTCCCCGCCGCCGCCAGCGTGGTGTCGATCGCAGCCACCCGCCCCGACGGCGACGACCTCGCCGTGGAGGTGGCCTTCCGCCTGCTGGGCGCCGATCCGGCCGCACTGGCCGCCGCCGACCAGGCCCTGCACGAGGCGATCCGCCGCCATGGCGGACGTCTGCAACGACTTGATGGCGAGCACGCGCACGGCGTGGCCGCCACGCTACCGCTCGGAGGTTTCCTGCGGTGAAGAGCGTCGCCTTCCCCGGCAGCCGGATGGGGTTGCACCGGACGGACACCGCCTCGGTCGGCGGCCTGCACGTGGTCGCCGGGGGCGGCGGCCTCGTCGTCGGTCGCAACCGGCAGCAGGAGCCGGTGGGGCTGCGCCTGTTCCGCGCCGAACCGACCCGGCTGATGCTGACCGGCGGCGTTCGGTGCGCCGAGCTGATCGCCTTCCGTGCCCTCGGGATCGGCGCCCGGCTGTTCATCCAGACCGCCCGCGAGCAGGAGTGGGACGCCTTCCTGCGGCGCTGCGTCATCGGCCGGGAGATCGCCTCGTTCCTTCCGCCGGGCGTCCCGCCGCCGACCGCGGCCACGCCGACCGAGCCGCAGCTCGTGGTGATCGACACCGGCCCGGTGACCGCCACCGACACGGGCCTCAGCGCGCCGTGGCGGGCCACCCTGGTGGTGCGCGACGATCTGAGTGGCTACGACGTCGATGTGCTGGTCCGCAGTGACATCGTGGTGCTCCAGCGGCTGACGGGGGCGGAGGCAGCTACGGCGGCGAATGCGTTGGGGCTGGTGAGCGTGCAGAGCTGGTTCACCCAGCTGCACCCGGAGATGATCGGCCTGATCACCAAGGGCAGGGTGCAGTGGGTCATGCTCAGCATGACCCCCACCGAACACCAGTTGATCGGTCCCGTCGCCCGCGCCGGCTGACCGTCCGGTCGCCACGCTCAGCCGTCGGCTGGCCCCTGGTGTCGTTCCCGCAGCGGTCGGGCCGCCCACTCGGCGGCCAGTTTCTGCGGGTCACCGGTACGGAACAGCGGTGGCTCGTGCAGCAGGAAGTCGCGGTGGCTGATGTTCCAGGCGTACGCCCCGGCCAGGGCGAAGGCCAGCACGTCACCCACGCCGATCGGCCCGGCGGTGGCCGACCGGGACAGCACGTCCTTCGGGGTGCAGAGCTGCCCGACCACGGTGACCGGTCCTCCGTCGGCACGCGGGCCGTCGAGGCCGTGCCGCGGGTGCACGGTGAAGGGCTGCGCGTGCCCCTTCGCCGCCGGTGTCCGCAGGTGGTGGGTGCCCCCGGCCACCACGACGAACCACTCGCCGTAGGAGCGCTTCACGTCGATGACCTCGGTGAGGTACGCCCCGCAGTAGGCGGTGACCGACCGGCCCGGCTCGATGCGCAGCCGCACCCCCGGGTACGCGTCGACGACGTCCGCCAGGGCCCGGCCGTAGCCCACCCAGTCGAATCGCGCGGCCGGGTCGGTGTAGTCGACGGCCATGCCTCCGCCGACGTCGACCTCGGCGGCACCGACCTCGGTGACCGCCCAGTCGACCACGGCGGCGGCGACCGCGCCGGCGAGGGGCGCGTCCAGCCCGCTGGCCAGGTGGGCGTGGATTCCGCGTACGTCGATGCCGGCGGGCGGGCGGCGGGCGCACTCGACCGCGTCGGCCGGGTCCATGCCGAACGGGCTGGGTCCGCCGCCCATCACCAGGCTCGCACCGGGCGCGTCGACCGGCAGGTTGACCCGCAGCAGCACCTGGGCCGTGGTGCCCGAGGCGGTGGCCAGCGCGCCGAGTCGCCGAAGCTCGGCGGGCGATTCGACGTGGATGCGGCGCACCCCGGCGGCGAGGGCGGCGGCCAGGTCCGCGTCGGTCTTGCCCGGCCCGGCGTACGCGGCGGGCGCGCGTCCCGGCAGCACCTCGGCCAGTCTGCGCAGCTCGCCGCGGCTCGCGGCCTCGAACCCGTCGACGACCGGGGCGAGGGTACGCAGCACACCGGGGTCCGGGTTGGCCTTGACCGCGTAGAGCAGCTCCACCGACCGGGGCAGCGCCGCCCGGATGGCCCGGGCCTGCGTGGCCAGCGCGTCGAGGTCGTGGACGTAGACGGGTCGGGTCACCGCGGCCCGCCCAGCGGGTTGGGCACCGGCACGAACGGCGCGGCCCGGTCCGCGTCGCGCCGCCACCGGACCAGCAGGTTCGCCTTGGCCAGCAGCGGCTCACCGTTCAGCAGCGCACGCAGCTCGGGTGGGTCGTCCAGGTCGGCGGCGACGGCCTCCACGACGGCCCGCAGCTCCTGCCACAGCCGCCGTTCGATGCCCGGTCGCGCGTCGGCGAGGGCCCCGCAGATGCCCCCGAGGTGATTGACGAACAGGCAGTAGACGATCCGTCGGCGGGCGTCCACCCGACCGTAGCGGACCTGCGCGGGAACGCCGTCCGGCCAGGTCACCCACCGGTCGGCGTCCAGCTTCACCCCCTCCAGGTCGCGCAGCAGCATGCGTACCGGGTGGCGGTCGCGGTCGAGCACGACGACCACGTTCTGCAGGTGTGCCTCGTGCACGACGCCGTGGCTGAGCCAGCAGCGCAGCACCGCCGGCACCAACAGTCCGAGGTACGCCCGCCACCAGGCCAACGGATCGGGTGTCACAAGTGGCGTGGCGGCCAGCGCCGCCGCCAGCACCGGGGTGTCTCCCGGACGCAGGTGCGGGCGCAGGCCGGTGCGCAGGATCGTCCCGTACGCCTCGTCCGGGCCGGGTACGTCGACCGTGCGGTAGGCGGGTTCGGTGAGCAGCCCGACCCCGTCCGGCATCGGCACCCGCGCCAGCAGGTTGGTCAGGGCCACCGCGCCGGTGAGTTCGTAGCGGGCGTTCTTGCGCAGGCAGTTGGTGATCCGTACGTGCAGGCTGGTCTTGACGAACAGGTCGGCCGTCGGGGCGTAGAGGGTACGGACGCTCGCCGTCGGCCGCACCGGCACGCCGGCCTCTCCCAGGTCCCGCAGCCGTGGGTGGGTCGGCGGGAGCAGTGCGAGCTGCCAGGGATGCACCGGCAGGACGCGGTGCCCGCGCGGGGGTCGGGGCGGGTCGAGGGCGGCCACGAGCGCGTCGAACGGCCCAGCGCCGGCGGCCAGGTCATCGGGTACGGCGAGCCAGTGCAGCCGGAACGAGGTGCGCAGCTCCGGGGCGTACGCCCGCCAGCTCTCCGGGTCACCGCTGCGCCACTTCGGGGTGGGGTGGTGCGGGTGGCCGAAGACCAGTGACTGTTCGGAGTCGACGTACGCGTCGATGGCCGGGTCGCCGGTCGGCGTCGGGTTCTCGGCCGGCCGGTCGGCCAGCAGCTGGGCCACGGTGTCCCGGCTGGCCTGGACCTGCTCGACGAACTCGTCGTTTACCAGGCCGGTGCGGGTGGTGAGTTCGGCGGCGACCAGGCTGGCGAGCCCGTCCGCGTCCAGATCGACCCACCGTCCGCTGTCGGTCCGCCGCTGCACCGGGCCGACGTAGCGGTGCGCCCCAAGCGGCGAGTGTCGCGCGACCTCGCAGCGCAGCGTGACGTCGAGGTGCCGCAGCAGCTGATGCGCGGCACCGTCGACAATTGTCGGGCCGCCGTCCGGCGTGGCGAGTTCGCGGACCAGACAACCGAAGACGGCGTGGGCGGTGGCCAGGTCCGCGAGCTGACCGGTCTCGGTGGCCGGGCGGGAGCGCAACTGGGCGCTCGTCATCGTGTCTCCCGGAGGTAGTTCGGGCCGGTACGCCGGTAGTACTTGTTGATGTCGGCGCAGCCCAGCCGTTGTTTGGGTAGCAGGGTGCCGGCGGTGAGCATCGCCTTGATGGGCAGGTGGGCGGCCCGCAGGACCCGGTCGGTGAAGGTTCGCGCCGCTGGTCCGTCACCCCACCGGTCGCGGGCGGCGGCGAGCCGGGGTGCCAGCGCCTCGGCGGGTGACGGCACGGGCAGCCCGCGGGCGGCCAGCGCGAGCAGGGGTGCGGCGGCGGCCAGGTGCAGGGTGATGGTGATGAACACGTCCGCCAGTTCCTGCGGGTCGCGCGCCCACATCCGGTCGTCGTCGAGGGTGAGCCCACCCGGGCCGCCGTGCCGCACGTCTAGGCGGGCGCCGTCGTTGTCCTTGTAGAGCAGGCCGACCGTGCCGTCGGGGTGCACCAGCAGGTGGATGTTCTGCGGGTGCGCCTCCAGCGCGATCCCGTGCCGGAGCCAGAGGAAGACGTGCCAGTCGAGCAGCAGGTCCAGGTAGGACTCCAGCAGTGCCCCGGGCTGATCGGGGCTGATCCGTTCGAGGACCGTGCCCGCGACCGGGTCGGGTGCGGCGAGGGCCGCGACCGGCACCACGTGCACGCCGGCCAGGTCACCCGGGAATCTGCGGAGCAGGAAGCTGCGCCGCTCGTCGCCCCCGACGTGCGCCCAGGTGCTCTCGTCGACGTGCCGGATCCGCCCGACGAAGGTGGGTTCGGCGTTGGCGATCCGGCCGAGCAGCGCGGCGACGGCCGCACCGTCGGCGAGCGAGTCCGGGCGCAGCGTACGGCGGTTGCGGGCGCCGAGGCTCGCGGTCGGCAGCGGCAGCTTGAGGTGCAGGTACGGGTCGTGGTCGAGCGCCACCGTCCGCATGGAGAGGGTGGGCCGTACGGTGATCGCCGGCAGGTCCGTGACCGGTAACGCGTCGCGCTCGGCGGTGATCGGGTGCGCCGGCAGCAGCAGCTGGTCCGGTCGTCGGGCGCGCGGCCACCAGGACGGGAGTTCACCGGCGAGCCGGACGTCCTCGGTGGGGGCGGCGTACCAGCGCAGCGCGAAACGCGGGGCGTGCTCCGGGGCGTACCGGAGAAGGTCGTCGTCGCCGAGACCGTGCCGGCACCGGTCGGTGGGGTAGACGGGGTGGCCGTGGTGGGCGGCGAGTACGTCGTCCAGGAGGGCCGCCGACAGACCGGTCGGGGTGCTCGGGCGCGCAGCGGCCACCTCGGCGAAGACCCGTGGTCGGTGCCGGGCTGCGAGCCGGCGGGCCCGCAGGTCGGCGCGGCACTCGGCGCTGAAGTCCCGCCAACCGGTCGCCGCCTCGGCGTCGTCCCGGGGGGCGAGCAACGTCAGCAGCCCGGCCAGGGTGTCCGTCCGGTGGGTGGTGCCGTCGGCCAGCACCAGCACCGTCGGAGCGGCGCTGCGCAGGGCCTGCTGGAAGCCGTCCACCCGCACCGGGATGCGCAGCAGGCCGGCGGGGTGCGGCACCTGCCACCAGTCCGGCCCGTCCGGGCTGCCGGTGCTGAGCAGACCGAGGTGGTCCTCGCGCAGCAGGGCGTCGAGCACCCGGGTGAACACCTCCCGCTCGCAGTCGTCGCTCACTCGACGATGGTCCACTGGAGCTCGCTGCGGAAGGCGGCCAACGACGTCTGGACGCTGTCCCGGTCCGGGCCGATCGCGTGCAGCACGGCCAGGTAGTCGCGGTTCGTGCCGCTGTGCTCGGCGAAGCGGCCCACCGGGCGCAGGGGTCGGCAGCCCAGCCGGACCTCGCCGTCCCCGGTGTCCAGCGGGCCCGGTGCGGCGGTGAGCCGGCCCGTCCGGTCCGCGCAGACGTACTCGACCTGGGCGTACCTGTCGACGGTGGCGGGCAGACCCAGGGCGGCCACCGGTTCGCCGAGGTGCAGCCGGATGACGTGTTCGAACAGCGGCACGCCGAGCAGTTCGGCGAGGATCAGGTCCATCCGGTCGCCGATGAGGCGGTAGTTCACCTCGATGAGACGGACCCGGCCGTCGCCGGAGACGACGTACTCGGTGTGGCAGGCGCCGAAGCCGACCCCGAGCACGTCGAGGCACGCCCGCAGTCGGGCGCTCGCCGGCTCGGTCGGGGGTGACCAGGCAAGGCTCTCCTCGGTGAAGGTGGGCGGCGGGCCGAGGCCGGTGCGCCACCCGCCGAGGGAGGTGAGATCGGTGGCGTCACCGAGGGTTTCGAAGGTCCGCAGTTCCCCGGCGAGATATTCCTCCACCACCAGGGCCACCTCCGGCCGCCGGCCCCGGATCTCGGCGACCCGGGCGACCAGCTCGGTCCGGTCGACCACCAGGTACGCGTCCTCGCTGGCCACCCCCTCGCGGGGTTTGACCACCGCGGGGAACATCCCGGCCGGCACCTCCGGCGCGGTTCCGGGGTCGACGGTGACGGTGCGGACCAGATCAAGGCCGGCGGCCGCGATCGCCCGCCGGGCCGCGGCCTTGTCCTTGCAGAGACGGGCGGCGTCCGGGTCCTTGCCGGGCAGGCCGAGCTTTCGGGCGGCGATCGCGGTGGCCTCCTGGAGATGGTCGCTGTTGGACAGTAGCGCCACCGGCCGGGTCGGTGCCGTCGCCGCGACCACCGCTGCCGCGTCCCGGACCGCACAGCGCGTCACCGGCACGTCCGCGGGCCATTCCGCGGGCCGGTCGGTCAGCACCGTGGCCGACAGCCCCAGCGACGCCGCCGCCGGGAGGAACCCTTCCAGGACGGCGTCGGTGGGGTTGAGCGCGGTCAGACAGATCCTCATACCGCCTCCGTCGACTACCCGATGCCATGATTAGGGTAGCCTACCCTTATTAGACGGATATGGTGCGGTCTGTCCAACCTGGTGGAGATGGACCACACATCGCGGTCACGCCACCGCCCGCACCGCCTCCGCCGCCGGCTGCTCCGCCGCCGGGTCGGCGACGGGACCCGGCTGGTGCGGGAATCGTCGCTGGTGCGCGAGGCCCAGCGCGACGCCGGCGGCCACCAGCACGATGGCCGCGACCGCGACCGCCGGGTAGCCGACCCGCGCGGCGGCCGCGAGACCGACGGACCCCGCCACGAACGAGCAGACCAGGCCGAACGACGACAGGACGGTGAAGTCGGTGCCGCCGGTGTCGGGTCGCGAGTAGTCCATGTTGACCGTGTAGAGCACGACGTTGGCGACGGTGTAGGCGACCATGAAGCAGCAGAGCGCGGCCACCGTGCCCGCCAACGGCGCACGGCCGTCCATCAGCGGCAACAGCAGCAACGTCGACACCGTGAGGGTCACCCCGCCGACCACCAGCACACCGCTGCGCCCGAAGCGACTGACCCCGAAACCCGCGACCAGGCCCGCCACGATGGCCGGAGCGCTCGTCACCACGCCCGTGACGACGCCGATCCGACCCAACGACCAGCCCGCGTCGACCAGGGCCGGCGTCACCAGGGAGTACGCCATTCCCGCGCCGACGTAGACCAGCGGCACCACACCGAAGGTCCACCACCGGCAGCCCGGCTGGCTGAACACCGACAGCAACGCCTTGTACGCCGTGCCCACCCGGGCCACCCGGTCGGTACGCGGAGGCTCCCGGAACCGCCACACCACAAGCAGGCCGACCGCCGTCATCGCGACCAGCAGGCCGATCGCCGGTGCCCAGCCGAACTGGTCGTAGACCAGGACGCAGGCGCCGCCGCCGAGCAGGTTGCCGAGATAGCTGGCCGCGACCTGGATGCCGTTACCGGTGCCCCGGGCCGACTCGGCGAGCATCCGGACGGCCACCGCGTCCACGGCGATGTCCTGTGTGGCGGAGAAGAAGACGTACGCGGCGCAGATCGCGACGATCGGCCCGAGCGCGTCGGCCGGGTCGGTGAACGGCAGCAGCGCCAGCAGAGCGAGCACCAGGGCGCTCTGGAGCACGAGCAACCAGGACCGGTAGTGGCCACGGTGCCGCGAACCGTACCGGTCGAGGATCGGTGCCCAGAGGAACTTGATGGGCCAGATCAGACCGACGATCTGCAACAACGCCAGGGTGTCGAGTGAGGTGCCGCCGTCGCGCAGGATGGCGGTCAGGCCGACGGTGATGAAGCCGACGCCCAGGTACTGGGTGACGTACAGCGCGGTCAGTGTGCCGAGCCGGCCCTTCATGCGGCTTTCCAGTAGCCCAGGGAGGTCAACCGTTCCTTGTCGACGCCCAGCGTCCGCCGGATGTGCCGGGTGATGCCACGGGTGCTGGCGGCCTCGCAGGCCACCCAGTAGTGCGCCGCGCCGCTGGCCGGCAGAGCCGCGCACACCGTCTCGACGAGGTGTTGACCATCGTCGCGCCGAGGCACCCAGGTGACGTCGTGGTGCTCGCGGGTCCGCAGCGCGAGCGCCTTCTCGCCCTCGTGGGCGTACTCCAGCCAGACCGTGGCCGGGATGTCGGCGCCGGCGTCGAGCAGGCTGTTCACCGCGGGCAGCGACGCGGCGTCGCCGACCAGGTAGAGGTGGTCCGGCGCGGGGTCGGGCAGTTCGAACGCGCTGCCCTGGACGGTCGCGGTGATGGTGTCGCCGACCTCGGCCGTGGTGGCCCAACGGGCGGCGCAGCCGTCGTGGACGGCGAATTCGAGCGTGAACCGACCGGTGGCCGGGTCCGGGTCGACAAGCGTGTACGCACGCTGGTGGGCCCGCCCGTCGTTGTCGAACCACAGCCGGATCCACATCGTGGGGTGCACCCCACACGCCTCCAGCAGGCCACCCCCGTCGAGGAGCAGCCGCTGATAGTGCCCATCGACCGACTCGGTGCCCAGCACGGTCAACCGAAAGTCCCGGCCGCCCATGGCCTTGAGGACCAGGGCCTCCCAGTTCCGTTTCACGCACCCCTCCAGGTAAGGTCATCCTTGGTTAGGGGAGGTTAACCTAAGTCGCACCCCGGATGGAACAGAGGACAGCGCCCGATGACACAGCTGGGAAAAGTCGCCGGTCTCGGTGAGTTGTCGTTGCTGACCGTGGACCCCGACCGGCACGCCGCTCTCCTGCACGACTGGGTCACCCGACCCCGCAACTCCTTCTGGGGCATGGGCTCACACACCCTCGACGAGGTCCGCGACATCTACGCCTTCGTGGACAGCCTGCCGACGCACCACGCTTACCTGATCACGGTTGACGCGGAGCCGGTCGGTCTCTTCCAGACGTACCAGCCCGAGGCGGACCCGGTCGGCGAGCGCTACCGCGTGCAGCCCGGTGACATCGGCATGCACCTGCTGCTCAGTCCCGACCGGCGGATCGTCCGGGGCCTCACCAATGCCGTCGGGCCGGCCCTTGCGCGCTTCCTGTTCCGCGACCCGGCCGCCCAGCGGATCGTCGTCGAGCCGGACGTTCGCAACCACCTCGCCCTGCGCCGGCTGGAGATCGAAGGCTTCACCTTCGACTCGGAGATCGACATGCCGGACAAGCGTGCCCAGCTCGCGTTCCTGACGCGCGACCGGTTCGAGGCGAGGCACCCGACGCCGGCCTGATCACCACGGCGGACGGCGGGCGTCAGCTGTTGGCGTTCCAGAAGCCGACGAGGGTAGCGGTCCACCAGCCGAGCTGGGAGAGGGTGGCGGCGGCGGCGCCGGGGAGCAGGGCGGACCAGGGTGGGCGACCGTCCACGGCGGCGAGCCGGTCCCGGACCCGGCCGAGGAACAGCCCGTTGACGCTGACCACCAGCACCGCGAGCAGCTTGACCCAGACCAGCCCGGACGACGTGTCCGGACCCAGGGCGGCGCCACTGCCGAGCAGACCTACCAGGCCCAGCCAGATGAGCAGGTGCGCGCCGCGTGCGGCGGTCAGCACGGTGCCGAGCGGTTCCCGGCGCAGCAGCCACCGGAGGCTGAACCAGTCCACCGTCAGCACCGCCCCGAAGCCCACCACGAGACAGGACAGGTGGCAGAAGAGGGCAACCATCCGCCAACCGGGGGAGAGGGTGACGTGTGGCGCGGCGAGGATCGCGAGCAGCCACCCGACGCCCACCGTCAGGATCGACGCGGTGACGGCGGCGCGCCCGGCCGCGCGACGATGGCCACCACGCCAACCCGCCGTCGGTGTCGAGGCGGGCAGGCCGGGCGGCGACGCCCTCCGGGTACGGTGCGCCGCACGCCGGGCAGGGTGGGAGATGTCCGACGTGCCGGCCCGGTGAGCGGGACGGGACGCCCGCGAAGAGGGGATGTCGGCCCGAAGGTCAGCTGCCGACATCGGCCGGCCCGGTGGGCGTCACTCAGTCGACCGGTGCGGCCTGGGCCGCACCGGGCCGACCGTCCAGGGCGGTCAGCTCGGTGGCCCGCGCCTGCTGGATCCGGCCGGCCAGCGCCTTCAACTCAGGGCTTCCCCCGGCGGTCTGTTCACCCCGGCACAGCACCACGGTCTGCGCGAGGTGCGCCCGGAGCAGAGCGGCCACCCGGGACGGCACCTCGGCGTCGGGCGCGCCGCGCAACTCGGCGAGACTGACGTCGGTGACCATGCCGGGCATCTGATGCCCCTCGTGGATGTTCAGTTCCGGGACGTTGCCCGCGGCCAGCAGCCCCCGGAGGTCCCGCAACTCCGCCCGATGCGCCTCCCGGACGTCGTCGAGGAGTGCCCGCAGCGACGGGTCCGCGTCCGCCGGCCGGCTGTCGAGGTGGTCGATCAACGCGAGCGCGCCCTCGTTCATCGGGATCAGCAGTTGGATGAAGGCGTCATCGGTGCCGTTGAGCAGCACGGGCGCGGTCGCCACCGGGGCGGCCGACGGGGTGGTGGGAGGGTGGTCGGCGCTGCCCCAACCCCGGGTCAGACCGACGGCCAGCGCCGTCGCGACCAGGGCCACGGCGACGCCGGCGATCCGCCCGCCGGGGACGGTGGGCGGCCTGGGGCGATCGCTGCCGATCTGGTGCTCGTCCATCCGTTCGCCCCCGCTCACCGGGCGGCTTGGAACGCGCGGCCGACAACTGTCGCCTGGGTGCCATCGCTGAACAACCCGGATCGGTCCTGGTCGGTGGCGGGCAGGCCGAACCAGGCGTACCGCTGCACGTAGGACAGTCGACCGAGCATGGCGGTGGCCGCGGTGAGGAAGGCCGCCTGCTGCTCCTGACTCGGGAACTGTTGACGGCCCCCGTCGAAGCGGATCAGGGCGAACTCGGTCAGCCAGATCGGTTTCTGGTACCGCTGGTGGACGGCCTGCAGATACTGCCGGAGCTGGTCGACCGCGGTGGCGCTCGCGAAGTCGGCGCCGAACCAGTGCAGCGTGATGAAGTCCACCCGGTGGCCCCGGGCCTGGGCGCCGGTCATGAACCGGTCCAGCCAACCCTGCGGATCCGGCGCGCCCCACGCCACCGCCGGGCTGCCCAGCCTGCTGCCCGTCGCCATCAGCTGCGGCCACAGGTCCAGCGCCTGCTCGACTGTCATGTTCGCCTGCTCGGGCAGGTCCGGTTCGTTGAAGGTGAGCAGATCCGGCCCCGCCGCCTTCGCCCGCGTCAACTCGGCGGCGGTGACGTTCTCCGCGCCACGGATCATGGGCACGAACGTCACGCCCCGCGGCGTACTGATCCCCGGGTGCTGGGTGCCCCACGTGTAGTACCAGCCGGCCTTCGAGTTCGCCAGCGCCTGACTGGCCCCGGCGAAGTTCCACACCCCGACGCCCTTGCGGGCGGAGCTGACCGCCGGGGCGACCGGAGCCTTCGACGGGGGTCGTACGCTCGGCGACGGCACGGCGCTCGGCGAGGCGACGGCGGTGGGCGCCGCGGAGGGCGGCGCGGCCCACGAGGGTGCGGGTGGATCCTCCGGCAGGACCACCACCACCGTGGTGATGGCGAGAACGGCCGCGGCCACCCCGGCGGCGAGGGAGGGCAGCAGGCCACGGGGCCGGTTCACCGCGAGGTCGACGGCGCTCGGGCCGCCGCCCGCATCGGTGGGCACACCACCGGCTGGACCCGGCCCGGCCGCCGGGGGGTGGGGCCCGACGGCCGGCGCGCCGGCCGAAGGCACCGCCGCGCTCGGAAAATGAGCGCTGAGATCCGTCGGCAACGGCAGCATCGGCAGTCCGGCGAGCAGCCGGTCGATCGGCAGCAGGGTGGAGCCCAGCCGCCCGCAGATCGCGCAGTCGCGGACGTGCCGGGCCAGGCGCTTGCGCCACAACGGGCTGGGAGTGCCGTCCCAGTCGACGGTCACGGCCTCGAGGTCCGGACAACCAGGGCGGGCGCGCAGTGCGCGGACGACGCCGCGGGCGCTCTGGATCTGCTCCTTCATCCGGTGGATCCGCACCGCGACGTGTCCGGGCGACAGGCTGAGCGCGTCGGCGACCTCGTTGCGGGTGATCTCGCCGGTCTCCTCCAGCCACCAGAGCGAGAGCAACTCCTGGTCGTCCGGGTCGAGCCAGCGGGTCGCCTCGGCGACCTCGCGTCGCTGGTCGGTGAGGCCGAGCCGGAGGATGGTCATGCCGGCGAAGTCGGACGCGGGGTCGGGCACGTTGTGGATCACGTCGAGCCCGGCGTCACGGTTGAGCGCGACACGTCGGCGCTGTTCCCAGTCGCGCACCTGGCGGATGGTGATCGCCACCAGCCAGGACCGGTACGCCGCCGCGTCGTTGAGCGCGGGCAGGTGCCGGATCACCCGTACCAACGTCTCCTGGACCACGTCGTCGACGTCGGCGTGCCCGCGCAGCGCACGCCCGACGATGTTGTAGACCAACGGGAGCGAGGCCGCGACGACGTCGTCGAGGGCACGCTGGTCGCCCTGTCGGGCCGCGACGACCAACCCGACATCGGGTAGTGCTCGACCGGCTGACGGCATGGCTGTCACTCCTCAGGTGCTGATCCGCGCGGACCCGCGCTGTGTGCGCTGACCGCCCTCACGTTCGGAGACTGGCACCGGCAGGTTGGATTACAGAATTCTCCGTCGTCGGCGAGCTGGCCCGGCCGGGGTCCGTCGGCGGCGCGTGCGGATCGACAGCGCCGGGTATGGTGCGGGGTGTCGGTGTCGCCGGGCGTACGCCCGTGCACGAGACACCCTGATCGGGCGCCGCTGTGCAGCGCCACACCGTCACGAGGTCACCGGGCGAGACGTCCCGTGGCCCGGACGCCCCTCCTTCACCGAAGACAGGATCCTGCATGACATCGAACGACAACGCCCGACCGGCCCTGTTCCTCGCCACGTCGAACGCCGACGCGGCCGACGGGTCGGCGGTGACCGTCGACGGCAGCGCGGAGGCCATGCGCCGGCTGCGCCATCCGTTCGCGGTGCAGCCCGCCCCGCAGAGCCCGACCGCCGGCGACGAGCACGACCCGCGCGGCTGATCCAGCGGTCCGGTCCACCACGCCCACTCATACTTTCGGCTAGTAATAGCTACGCCTTTCGGGTAGCGTACGGGCCATCAAGTGAACGACATGACGCGGTGGCGAGGCCCGTGCTCGTGGCCTTGCGACAGCGCATCTTCGCCCGTACGTGCGCTCCGGCGGCAAGCCGGTTCGGAGATCTTCCGGTCGATCCGATCGACGGGCAGGTTTGGGAAGGACCACCCCCATGGCCAGCATCGTCGGAACGGCCCCCAGCACCCGCCTCGACCAGCGCAGCACGGACCAGACCCCCGACGAACTCCTGGTCGCCCTGGCGGCGACCGGGGCGGACGACCCGCACCGCCACGCACTGCGGGATCGCGCCATCGAGGCGTGGCTGCCGCTGGCCCGGCATCTGGCGCGCCGCTACTCGGGACGCGGCGCACCCGACGAGGACCTGACCCAGACCGCCTCGGTCGGGCTCATCAAGGCCGTGGACAACTTCGACCCCACCCGGGGTGTCGACTTCAGCGGGTACGCCATTCCCACGATCATCGGCGAGATCAAGCGGTACTTCCGGGATCGCACCTGGTCGGTGCGCGTGCCCCGTCGCCTCCAGGAGTTGCGCCTGTCGATCAGCGCGGCGAACAGCGCGTTGACCCAGACCCTCGGTCGCTCGCCGACAGTGGCGGACATCGCGTCCCACCTCGACCTGTCCGAGGAGACCGTCCTGGAAGGGCTGGAGGGCGCACGTGCCTACCGGGCCACGTCGCTGTCCACGCCGGCCGGGGCCAACGGCAGCCGGGAACTCGGGGACACCCTCGGCGGCGACGACCACGAATTCGACCTCGTCGAGATCCGCGTCGCCCTGGAGCCGGCCCTCGCCACGCTGCCGGACCGCGAACGTCAGATCCTGACGCTGCGCTTCTACGGCAACCTGACCCAGGCGCAGATCGCCGACCGGGTCGGCGTCTCGCAGATGCACGTCTCCCGACTGATCTCCCGGTCGTTGACGGCGCTGCGTCATCACCTCGTCGACCTCGACCACAGCGCGTTCTGAGGCTGGCACCGCCGAGCCGCGGCCGGCAGCACCCCGACGGCTCAGAGTTGGACGACGTGACCCACCCGTGGCGGCGTACGGCCACCGAGGACGTCGAGCCAGGCGCGTTGGAGGGCCTCCGGCCCGGTGCCCACCTGAACGTCGAGCCAACCGCCGACGATTGCGGTGAAGCGTTGCCAGGCCTCGGTGAACCGCTGGTCGAGCCCCGCACGACCCCAGTCCTGGCCGCGCTTGCGCATCTGGACCGGCGCGAAGAACACCTCTTCGGCGGCGTCGGCGTTCGGCGTCTGGTTGGTGAGGCCGACCGCGATGTCCCGGACCAGCCGGTCGCCGAGGTGCCGACGCAGGGCGGCCCGGGTCGAGGGTGCGCCGGACAGGTCGAGGTAGACGGACGCGACGGCGTCGAGAGCGTCGATGTCGTCGTACGGGACGACCTCGTCGTAGCAGCCGAGTGAGCGGGTGAAGGCCAGGTTGCCGGGCGAGGTGAGTCCGACCAGGCGTGGCCCGCGACCGTGCAGCTCGAACGCGGCGGCGTACGCGGTCTTGCTCGACGCCGACGACAGCAGCAGCGACCCGGCACCGTAGAAGTCGTTGTCGACGACCTGGTCGGCCAGCATGAACGAGGTGAAGAACAGTGGCCGGAACAGGATCAGCAGGTCCTCCTGGTCGGGCCGGTACGCCGGGTCACCGGTGGTCGACCGGTACGCGTTGTACGGTGACGGCAACTCGGCCCGGTGTGGGCTCGCGTCCCGGAACCCGGACGCGTCCACCCGGTCGGGCCGCACCAGCAGGTGACCCGCGGGTGGGAGGTAGCCGTAGACCCGCTGCCCCGTCTCGACGCCCGCGACCGTCGAGGTGACCACCTCGGCGAAGCCCCAGAGCGGCGGCAGGCCCCACTGCGGCCCGAGCCCGGCCGGTGGGAAGAACTCCCAGTAGCGCATCGCCTCGCCGAGCACCGCGTAGGTCACGTTGTTGGCGGTGAGGCCGACCCGGTCCACCCGCAGCAGCACCTCGCCGTCGGCCACGGCGGGCGGGGCGCCATCGACGAGCGTGGTCTTTCCGAGGTCGTCACGCGCCACGGCGAAGGTCCATGAGTCGGCCATGAGGTGACGCTAGACACCCCTCCCGAACCAGACAAGTGCACTGGGAGTGCAAAATCCCACTGTCTCCGGTCAGGAGCGGGACGCGGCGAGGTCGCGGAGGTGCGCGAGCGGCAGGTGCGGCGGTCGCCACTCCAGGAAGAGGGCCGTGGCGTCGTCCTCGAGCCGGTCGTCCTGGTAGCCGACGACGGCGCGCACCAGGCGACGCATCGTCTCCGGGCTGGGCAACCCGTCGTTGAGGGCGCGGTTGACGAAGTCGACGAGCCGGTCCAACCCGAACTGTTCGCCGTCCGCGCTCCGCGCGTCGGTGATGCCGTCGGTGTAGGCGAGGATGCGGTCGCCCGGGTGCAACTCCTCCACGTGCACCCTCGGGCGGCGGCCCGACAGGTGACCCAGCCCGAGCGGCAACGCGGTCGGCCCCGGCAACTCCCGAATGGCCTTGCCGTCGCGCAGCAACATCGCACCCGGGTGACCCGCGTTGATCATGCTCAGTCGGCCGGTCCGATGGTCCAACTCCATGAGCAGCCCGGTCGCGAAGAAGTTCGGGTGCTCGGAACGCACCCACCTGTCGATGCTGATCGCCGTGTCGACCAGGTCGAGGCCACACCGGCGCGCGTTGCGGTACGCGCTGACCACGAGCGAGGCCAGCGTGCTCGCCTTGATGCCGTGCCCACAGGTGTCGAAGAGCCCCACACTGAGCACGTCGCCGTTCAACGCGTAGTCGAAGATGTCGCCGCCGACGTCGTAGCAGGGTTCGAGGATGGCGGTGATCACCAGGTCGTCGGTGGCGAAGGTCAGCGGCGGCAGCAGCCCCCACACGATCTCGGCCGCGACCTGCATCGGCAGACGCCGCCGCATCCGCTCGACCACGTCACCGTAGAGCCGCCGGTTGACCAGGATCTGGGCGATGTTGACCGCCACCTCCCAGGCTGGCCCGTCCATGGTCGCGTCGGCGGCTGCCGGCGAGACGATCTCCAGCACGCCCATCCGTTCGCACCCGAGCAGCAGCGGCACCCAGACCCGGTCCGGGTTGTCGGGCGCGCGCTGGATGTCGAGGTTGGTGAAGGCCCGGCCGGCGAGGGTCGTCTCGATCGACAACTCCTCCCGGACCAGACCCGCGCCGAGCAGCGGCACGAGCAGGGACTGCGTGTAGTCGGCCAGGTAGATCACGATCTCGGTGGCGTCGATGGTGGGCGCCGCCCGGGCGACGAGTTGAGACAGCTCGTCCGGGCCGCTCCGGGGTGCGTTGAGCTGCAGCCACCGCACCATCTCGCCGACGTCGCCCACGCCCCACCTCCCCGTCCTCCCCAAACCCTACGACCACGGCGGCGCGAGCGGTGTGGCCACCACCGTGCTCCCGGCCGCACCATCGACGGTCATCCGTTCCGCCCGGCCGGTGGTGGGGAGTCCACCATCGCAGTCCGGAGTTCGGCCACCGGCACGGTGGCGAAACCCACCCGGGCGTCACTCGCCCCGTACGGCAGCCACACCTCACCGTCGTGGATGAGCGCCCCACAGGAGTAGACGACGTTGGGCACGTACCCGTCCCGGTCGTCCTCGTCGGGTGACAGGAGCGCACCCGGAAGGTGCGCGATGACCCGCTCCGGTCGGTCCAGGTCCAGCAGGAGCGCGCCGATCGCGTACCGGCGCATCGGTCCGACGCCGTGGGTGAGCACGAGCCAGCCGGCGTCGGTCTCGATCGGGGATCCGCAGTTACCGACCTGGATCAACTCCCAGCTGTCCCGCGGCGCGTGCAGTGGGATCGGGGCCTGCCAGCGGTTGTCAGCGTCCAGGCTGGTCAGGCCGATGGTCTCGCCGTCGGCCCGACACAGCGCCAGGTGCCGGCCGCCGACGGTACGCGGAAACAGCGCGATCCCCTTGTTCCGGGCACCCGGCCCGCGCATCGGGGTCATCTCGAAGCGGCGCAGGTCGCTGCTGACCAGCGCGCGCGTGGCGATGCTCCGGCCGTCGTAGGCGGTGTAGGTGGCCCGGTACACCGGCCCGGACTCGTCGACGAACCGGACGAACCGCGCGTCCTCCATGCCGTTGCTCTCCGCCGGGGTGGCCGGCCAGAGCACCCGTTGGTGCAGGGCCGTGTCGGCGGGAAAGGCCGTGGCGTAGCTGCCGGCGTTGGTGCGACGCAGTTGTTCGAGGGTGCTCAACCCGGTGCTGCGGGAGAGCAGATCGGGTGGCAGGTTGGCGAGCGCCCGCTCGAAGGTGGCCTCGTCGTACCACTCGGGCAGGGCGTCCAGCACCGTGGCGGCGACCTCGTTGTCGCAGCCCTCCTCGGCCAGGCCGGCGACGAGCAGGTCCCGGCGGTGCCGTACGCCCACCCGCTGCCCGACGGCCAGCGGGCCGGCCCGATCGGCGACGGTGAGCTGACGTCCGGGTCCGAGGACCGCGGTGGCGAACCCGATGGACGACAGATGACCCTCGCCGATCTGACGGAGGCTGACCGCGACGCGCAACTGCCCGGCGCCCAGACCGGTCTGGTCCGGGTGGGCCACCATGGACGGGTTGCAGAGGGCGGCGGCCTCCACGGCGTACTCGTGGCTGAAGTACGCGCCGACCAGCAGGCGGCTGGTCGGGGAGAGGTCCCCGGCCCGCGCGGCCCGGTGCCGGACCAGCTCGTAGTGGTGGTGGAACGTGCCGGCCAGGTCGCGGTGCCGGGCGCCGAAGCGGTCGAAGGTGTCCCGCAACAGCCGGCCGGTCTCCTCGTCGTCGATTCGGGCGACCCGGTCGATGAGTGCCCGCGCGCGGGTGCGTACCACCGCGGCGTCCTCCCCCGGGACGAAGAGCTTGACGATGACCCGCCGTGGATCCGGGACGAGAGTGGCGTCCTGCCGGACGGCCAGACTCCGGGTCACGACCACCGCCGGGCGTGCTGGAGGGTGGAGAGGAGCGCGAGGGTGGATTCCGCGCCCTGGTTGAGGTTGGGTCCGTGCGCGGTCAGCCCGTCGAAGCCGCCACCGGTCGCCGGATCCCACATCGGCGCGCCGAGGTCGTTGTCGCCGAGGAACCACCCCACCGCCTGTCGTACCCCGGTGTCCCACTCCGGGTCACCGGTGACCGTGGCCGCCGTGGCACAGGCGTCCGCGAACGCGGCGACCTCGATCGGCTGCTGGTCGTGGCGCAACCGCACGGCGCCGTGCCGCCAACCTCCGACCGGTACGACCGACAGCCGTCCGTCGCGCAGCTGGACGTCCCGCAACCAGGCCAACATCCGCAGGCCGTCGTCCAGGGGTGGACCGCCCTCGCGCAGTTGGCTGGCGACGATGACCACCTCGGCGAGGGCGGCGTTGGCGTAGGTCAGCTCCTGCCGGGGCCACGACCAGCGCGGGTCGGCGCCCGGCGGTCCGACAGTGCTGGCGGCGTCCGCCAGCAGAGACGCCGCGGCGACGTGACCTGGGTGGCGGCGCAGGACCTCGGCCGCCCCCAGGCCGGCGAAGGCCATCGCGTGTGGTGCCCGGGTACGCCGGCCGGCGCCCCGGCTGAAGGCGACGAGCGCCTCCTCCCGTACCCAGGGTGCGGGGCTGCGGGCGACGGCCGTGCCCAGACCCCACAGCGCCCGACCCCACCAGTCGCCGAGCCCTGGTTCGTCGGCCCAGTGCCGGTCGTGCCCGAGCCGGTTGTGGAAGGCCCCGTCGGTGCCCTGCGCGTGGGTCAGGAACGCGAGGTACCGCTCCGCGAGCCGCAGCAACTCCTCGCCCGGGTCCGGCTCGCGACTGACGACGACCAGGCCACGGGCCACGTCGTCGGTGCAGTAGCCGTGTTCACGACGGACGATGGCGTGCCGGGCGTGCTCGAAGAGACCGGTGTCGTCACTCATCCGGATCAGGTGCGCGAAGCTCGGCGCGGGCGCCGTCGCCCAGCGCCCGCGTGGGGAGGTCCGGGGTCGGCCGGTGGTCGCGGTCACGCCGGCACCGCGCTGACCGCCGGCGGGCGGGCCTCGCTGAGCTGGTCGGCGAGCGTTTCGTAGCGGGCCGCTACCGCCGGCCAGCGCAGGTGCGCGGCCAGCGGCCGGACCCGGCCGGCCAGCCGCGCGGTCAGGCCCGGCTCGGTCAGGACCCGCCGGATCGCCGCGGCGAGCGCCGCCGGGTTCTGATGGGGTACGACCAGACCCGGCCCACCGGTCAGCAGCTCCACGGCGTGCGGGAACGCCGTGGCCACGACGGGCACCCCGGCGGCCACGGCCTCGATGAGTACGCCGGAGGTGACCTGTTCGCGGCTGTCGTAGGGCAGCACCACCACGTCGGCGGAGCGGATCAACCGGCCCAGCGCCTCCTGGTCGTGGTAGACGTCCTGATAGTCGACGGCGTGCGCGATGCCCAACTGGGCGCCGAGCTGGTGCAGCCCCGCCCGGTACGCCTCGCCCTGGTGTTCGACCACCTTCGGGTGGGTCCGGCCCGCCACCGTGTAGGTGGGTGTCGGTTCCAGGTCCTGCAACCGCGCGAGGGCCCGCAACGACCACTCGACACCCTTGCCGGGGCCGAGCAACCCCCAGGTCAGCAGGTGCGGTCGGGAACGCCGCTCGACGGGTACGTCGGCGAGCTCGGCGGCCCCGTGCGGGATGACCGTCACCTTGCCCGCGGGCACGGCGTACCCGACGAGCAGCCGGTCCCGAGCGGTCTCGGTCATCGTGACCACCGCCCCGGCGGTGGCCACGATCCGCTCCAACAGGGACTTCTGCCGGGCGGTGGGCTGACGCAGCACGGTGTGCAGGACCACGATGCTCGGCACGGTGAGCCGCCGCAGCAGCGGCAGGACGTCCTCGCCGTCGTTGCCCGGGTAGATGCCGTACTCGTGCTGGACGATCGCCACGTCGAAGGTGTTCAGGGCGGCCGCCGCGTCCCGCCAGCCGGTCGGGGTGAGCGCCGACCAGGTGTGCACGACCCCGGGCACCGGCCGCTGGTCGTCGCCGTGATCGGTGACCCGGACGATGCCGCCGCGAGTGCCGTCGGCGGTCAACTGGGCGGCGAGTGCGGAGTTGAAGGTGGCCAGTCCACACCGGGTCGGTGGGTGGGTGCTGAGGAATCCGTAGCTGGGCATGAACGTCGAGCCTTTCCGGTTGTCGGCCCCGCCTGGAGTACGGGCGGGGCCTCACGCGGGAACGGCGTACGCAGGTCAGCGTGTGTGACCGGCGGAACGGAGAGGTGTGTGGTCCAGTCAGGTACGAACGAGCTGGTCGTAGACGGCGAGATAGTCGGCGACCATTCGCTCCGCGCTGAAGCGCCGCAGAGCCTGCGCCCGACACTCGACCCGATCGAGGTCGGCGGCCCGGGTGATCGCCTCGACGGCCTGGCCGACGGTGTGGACGAGGAAGCCCGTCACCCCTTCGTCGACGACCTCGGGCATGGACCCGCGCTGGTACGCGACGACAGGCGTGCCACAGACCATCGACTCCACCACCGACAGTCCGAACGGCTCGTCGAAGGCGATCGGGTGCAGCAGTGCGGTGCTGGCCCCCAGCACCTCGGCTCGCCGTCGCGGACCCACCGATCCGAGGAACACCACCTGGTCACCGTCGATGTGCGGGGCCACCTGTTCGGTGAAGTACCGCTCGTCCTGCACGATGCCGCAGATGGTCAGGGGTCGGCCGGCGCGGCGGGCGATCTCGATCGCGGTGTGGGTGCCCTTGTCCGGGTGGATCCGGCCGAAGGCGGCCAGCCCGGGGCCGGCCTCGTGGGTGAACGGCAGGCCGCCGACATCGACGCCGTGGTACACCGTGGCGACGTAGTCGAGCTCCGGTGCCCGGTCGGCGTCGGAGATCGACACGTACGACGAGCGGGCTCGGCGGTAGGCGGGCAGGATTCCCGCGCCGGAGAAGCCGTGCACCGTGGTCAGCAGCGGAGCGTGGCAGTGCTCCGCGAACGCCAACGGGAGCCAGTCGAGGTGACTGTGCACCAGATCGAACTCGGCCGAGCGGGCCAGCGCGTGCGAGACGTGCATCGCCTCCCACACCCGGCCGTCCAGGTCCGGGTCGTCCGCGTACCCCCGGGGGCAGACTCCGTCGAGTTGGGCGGAGGTGACGGAGTCCAGTGTCGCGAAGAGCGTCACGTCGACGCCGCGGCTGACCATTCCCTCCGCGAGCAGGCCGGTCACCTGCTCCCACGGGCCGTAGTGGTGTGGAGGCGTACGCCAGGCGACCGGTCCGAGCAGCGCAACCCTCAAGGGGAGGACGCGTCGGCGAGATCAGCTGGATTGAGGTGCAGGGTGGCGAGCAGCCCGGAGTGCTTCGCCGGGTCGACCAGCTCCGGCAGCTCGCGCTCGACCCAGTCGGCCCGGGCCTGCTGACCCCGGTCGCGAAGTGCGGTGACGATCCGATCCCTGGCGATCCTCATCTGGTGCTCCCCTGTTAGGCGTTCAGAACGATCATTCGCACGGAGGCCGATGGTCCGGACACTGCCGTCCCGGCGGTGCTGACCAGCGAACCCGACAGCCGGGACGGGGTCGGCGATCAACAACACGAGCAGCCGTCGCGGCGATGGGGATGACGATCGGTTACGCCCTGTCTGGGCTGGTGGCGGACGGCGTCCGGCGGCCACCGGGATCCCGGGCGACATGTTCACCGTACGCCCTCGCGGTGCGCGACCGCACCTGCACCGACCGGCGGGCCGCCGGGACGCGACACCGGCGGGCCGGATCCGGTGATCAGGGCTCCAGCACCACCTTGCCCGCCCGGCTGCGCGTTTCGGCGAACACCAGCGCGGTGGAGACCTCGGTGAGCGGGTAGCGGGCGGCGATCTGCGGCACGATCACGCCCTGCCGCAGGAGATCGAGCACGATACCCAGGTCGGTACGCAGGCGACGGCGGAACGCGGCCCGGCGGGTGAGGTGTCCGGCCCAGAAGTTGTAGAAGCCGGCGCGGTGGCCGTTGGGCAGCGCGTTCCAGGTGTAGAGGCGGGACAGCAGCTTCACGAAGACCCACGCGACCGACTGGCCGGAGTTCACGGCGGCGGCGTTGCCGTAGACGACGAGCGTGCCGCCGGGGGCGAGCAGGCCGTAGGAGGTGCGTACGCCTGGGCCGCCCACCGGGTCGAAGACGGCGTCCACACCGTTCGGCGACAGCTCACGGACGCGCGCGGCCAGGTCCGGGTCACGGTAGTCGAGTGGTTCGACGCCGAGTTCGCGCAGCGCGGTGTGATGCCGTGCGGCGGCGGTGCCGATGACCCGCAGGCCGAGGTGGCGTCCGAGTTGGACGAGCACCGTTCCGACGCCACCGTTCGCGCCGTGCACGAGGATGGTCTGCCCGGCCCGCAGGCGGGCACTTCGCAGCATCTGCCAGGCCGTCACCCCGTTGACGACGACGGTCTCGGCGGCGGCGGGGTCCAGCTCGGCGGGTACGGGGGTCAGTGCGTCGATGTCGACGAGCGCGTGGGTGGCCCAGCCGCCGGTCTTGGTGACCGCCGCGACCCGGGTGCCGACGAGCGAGCCGTCCGCGCCGGGACCGACCGACCGGACCGTGCCGACGAGGTCGTAGCCGGGCACGAAGGGAAACTTCGGCTGGCCGGGGTAGCGGTCGTGGCGCATCTGCTGCTCGGCGAACGAGATGCCGGTGGCCTCGACCTGGACGAGCGCCTGGCCCCGGGCGGGGACGGGCATGGCGCGTCGGTGCAGTTGGAGTCCGTCGGGCTCCACCACGCCGGGCAGCACCACTTCGGTGATCATCGCATTGCTGGTCATCGGATCCTCCTCGTTTGTAAGTGTGCACTCACACACTTATCGGGGTGAAAAAAGCGGGCCACTGTCGCGGCCCAGGGGTCGGTGGTCGGGTCAGGGGTGCCGGATGCCGGCGGTCAGGGCACGGGCCCACGGCTCCGGGACCTGCTCCAGGCCGACGGTGACGATGAGGTGGCAGAGCTGGCCGTACGCGAAGAACCGCTGCACCTGCGCGTCGTCGGCGCCGGCCCGGTCCTGCACGAGGGTCGCGATCCGCCGGTAGCCGGCCCGTACCGCGTCGGCGATCTCGGGGATGTCCGTGACGGCCTGGGCCTGCACCTGGAAGAGGAGCAGATCGCGGTCGGCGATCAGCTCCGCGTAGGCACCGCCCATCGCGTCGAGGATCTCCTCCGGGCTGCCGCCGGCGGCCCGCTCGGCCCCGGCCTCGATCGCCACGGCGATCCGCTCGAAACACGTGTCGGCAGCCGCCACGAACAAGCCGAGCTTGCCGGCGAAGAGCCGGAAGACGTACGCCTCGGAGATGCCGGCGGCGGCGGCCACGGCGGTGACCGGGGTGGCGTGGAAGCCGGTGCGGGCGAACGCCGAGACCGCGCCGTTCAGCACGGTGACCCGACGGGCTTCGGCAGTGGATCGCATGTTTGTAAGTGTGCACTCACAAACATAGGCTGTCAAGCCCGCCCGGTACCGGCTCACTCCAGGGGGTAGAGCCGGGCCGGGTCACCGGGTCGGAGGCTGTCCGGGACGTCATCGCGGGTACTGGCGGCGATCGAGCCGAGCAGCCCCAGGGAGCGCGCGGACTCCGTACCCGGCTCGGCGTGGTAGATCACCAGCAACTGCCCGTCGGCGCCCGCGACCGCGAGCTTGTCGCAGTACAGGTCGAGGTCACCCACCTCCGGATGATGCAGCCGGCTGACCACGCCCTCCCGCCGACGCACCTCGTGCCGCGCCCACAACTGGCGGAAGCAGTCGCTCTTGAGCGACAACTCCCCCACCAGCGCCGCCAACCGAGGATCGTCGGTGGCCCCGCCCGAGTCGGCGCGCATCTGCCCCACCACGCCCTGCATCGCCTGCCGCCAGTCGCGGAACAGCTCCCGCTCGGCCGGGTCCAGGAACACCGCGCGGAGTCGGTTCGCGCCCGGGGCGAGATTCGGCGACAGTGCCCTCGCCATCGGGTTCGAGGCCAGGATGTCGAGGTAGCGGTTCTGCACGAAGGCCGGCATGTCGAGCTGCCGCAGCAGATGCAGGATGCTGGCCGGCACCCGCTCGACGGCAGGTCGGACCGCCCGTCGCGACCGCGTGCGGCTCAGCCCGATCAGGTACGCGGTCGCCTCCGGATCCAACCGCAACACCCCGGCGAGGGCATCGAGGACCTGCACCGAGGGATGCCGCTCGCGACCCTGCTCCAGCCGCAGGTAGTAGTCGGCGCTGATGCCGGCCAGCATCGCCACCTCCTCACGCCGCAGCCCCGGCACCCGGCGCAGGCCCACGCCCGGACCGAGCCCAACGTCCTCGGGCCGGGTCTGCTCCCGACGGGCACGCAGAAAGTCGCCGAGCGGGTTCGTCGCGTCCATGCCACCGACGGTAGATCGCCCGAGCGCCCGGTGACTGGTTGTGTCACTACCAGGAACAGCTCGCCCTGCCGGCCGACCGACTGTCGGCGCACAGTCGACGCATACCCACTCCGATTACGGATAGAGGACGACATGAGCGAGAACCTTCCCGGCGGGTCCCTGACCCTGGCTGACGGCCTCACCCTCAGCCGGATGGGCTACGGGGCGATGCAGTTGGCCGGCCCCGGTGTCTTCGGCCCACCCCGCGACCGCGAGCAGGCGCTCGCCGTGCTCCGCGAGGCCGTCGACAGCGGTGTCCGACACATCGACACCAGCGACTTCTACGGGCCGGTGGTGGTGAACGAGCTGATCCGCGAGGCGCTGCACCCGTACCCCGAGGATCTGCACCTGGTCACCAAGGTCGGCGCGCGACGCGGCTCCGACCGCTCCTGGATCCCGGCCCTGGAGCCGGACGAACTGAAGGCCCAGGTCCGGGACAACCTCCGGCACCTCGGCCTGGACGTCCTCGACGTGGTCAACCTGCGGGTAGGCGTGGCGGAGGGCACCGGCGACGATCCCCTCTCCGAGCAGTTCGGCGCCCTCGCCGACCTGCGGCAGGAGGGGCTGATCCGGCACCTCGGGCTCAGCAACGTCACGCTCACCCAGCTCACCGAGGCCCAGGCCATCGCCCCGGTGGTCACTGTCCAGAACCTCTACAACGTCGCGAACCGGCAGGATGACGCCCTGGTGGACAGGTGCGCGGCGGAGAACATCGCGTTCGCCGCGTTCTTCCCGCTCGGCGGGTTCACGCCGTTGCAGTCGGACACGCTCAACGACGTGGCCACCCGGGTGGGGTCGTCGCCGCAGCAGGTCGCCCTCGCCTGGCTCCTTCAGCGCTCCCCCACCACCGTGCTGATCCCGGGCACCTCGACGCTGGCACACCTGCGGGAGAACCTCGCGGCGGCAGATCTGAAGCTGCCGGCCGACGCGATCGAGGAACTCGACGCCATCGGCGGGTGACGCCCGGATGCGGACCGCCGCACGGCGGTCCGCGTCACCCGCCCGCTTCGCTCAGGCCCGCCGCCCGGTCCAGGTGAGTGAGGAACCGCCGCACCGCCGGTGGTCGGCTCCGACCGGCGACGGTCGCGGCGAAGATCCGCCGGACGGAGGCGTCGTCGGGGTGCAGGCGGAGCAGGGTCAGGTCGGATGGAGCGGCGCGTACGGCCAGGGCCGGCACCAGCGCGACGCCCAGACCGGCCGCGACACAGCCAAGCTTGCCGGTCCACTCGGCCGCGACGATGTCGATCCGCGGGCGAAAGCCCGCCGGTAGGGTCGCCCGCAGCAGAGTCTCCTCGGCGGTCGCCGAGCCGGCGATGAACGACTCGTCGGCCAGGTCGCGCAGGCGGATGGTCCGCCGGTGGGCGAGTCGATGCGTCCGGGGTACGGCCACCAGGAGCGTCTCGTCGACGAGGTGGTGCAGGTCGAACTGGTCGGCGTCGAGCGGCTGGTCCACCGCGGCACTCACCACGGCGACGTCGGCGTCGCCGTGGACCAGGCGCTCCAGCAGCCCGGGCGTGAGCCCTTCGACAAGCGACAGGGCCACCTCGGGATGCTCGGACTTGAAGCTGGCCAGAGCACGTGGCACAAGCGCGGCGACCGCCGTGGGGAACGCGCCGACCCGCAACCGGCCGGCGGACAGGTCGCGCAGCGCCGCCAGGTCCCGCCGGGCGGTGTCCAGCCGGTCGAGCACCGCCTCGGCGTGGCCGAGCAGGCAACGGCCCTCCTCGGTCAGGGCGACACCGCGCGGCAGCCGGTCCAGCAACGGCGACCCGGTCTCGGCTTCCAGCGCGGCGATCTGTCGGGACACCGCCGACTGGGTGTAGCGCAGGCTGCGGGCCGCAGCCGTGAGGGAGCCGTGCTCGGCGACGGCACGGAAGACCTGGAGCGCGTTCAGCTGCATCGTGACATGTTCCCGCAGCATGGCAGTGATGCGGAACAGTCGCTGGTGACATGGCTTCCCGCACCCTAGCGTTGGCGAGATGAACGAGATCGCCCTCCTGGGTACGGGCACGATGGGCACCGCGATCGGCCGTCGGCTGCTGGCCACCGGGCATCGGCTCACCGTCTGGAATCGCACGTCCGCCCGCACGGCGCCGCTCGTCGACGCCGGGGCGCGAGCCGCCGGCAGCCCGGCCGAGGCGGTCCGCGACGCCGACGTGGTGATCACCATGCTCACCGATGCGGCCGCCGTCCGGCACACGCTTGTCGACTCCGGTGCGGCACTGGCGCTGCGGCCGGGCACCCCCGTGATCGAGATGTCCACCATCGGCCCCTGGGCCGTGGCCGAACTGGCCACCCTGCTGCCGGCGGGAACACCGCTTGTCGACGCTCCGGTCGCCGGCAGCGCCGGAGCTGCCGAGACGGGCCGGCTCGTGGTGTTGGTCGGCGGGGAGGAGGCGGTCGTCGAGCGGATCACCCCGCTGCTGGGGACGTTGGGCACCGTCCGTCGCTGCGGCGGCTCCGGCCGGGGCGCCGCGTTGAAGCTGGTGCTCAACACCGCTCTGGTCACCGCGGTCACCGCGGTCGCGGACGCGCTCACCGTCGCGGACGCCGTCGGCGTCGACAGACGTACCGCGATCGACGCACTTGGCACCGGGCCGCTCGGTGGCGCGGTCGCCCGGGCGACCGCCACGGACGCCGCGTTCGCCGCAGCCCTGGCCGCCAAGGACGCCCGGCTCGCCCTCGACGCGCTCGGCGACGCGCCGGCGCCCCTGCTGCGCGCCGCCGCGTCGGCGTTGGCGGCCGCGCGCCATCCGCAGGACGACATCGCCCGTCTCACTGACCCCGCTGCAGCCGAGGAGAAGTCGTGAACGTGACCCTGGACAACCCCACGACCGTCGCCGCGCCGTTCGGCGACCGGTTCGCGCACGTCGCCCGCCTCGACCTGCCCGGGGGCGCGCTGCTGATGCTCTCCGGCCAGGTCGGGGTGGACGACGCCGGCGCGGTCGTCGCACCCGGCGACGTGCGGACGCAGTCCGAACGAATCTTCGAGTTGATCGGCGCGCTGCTCGCGGCGCACGGCGCCACCTTCGCCGACGTGCTGCACGTCCGGACGTTCCTGACCGACCTCGGCGACCTGTCCGGCTACGCGGAGGTCCGCAACCGCTACTTCGGGCGGACCAGGCCAGCCAGCACCACCGTCGAGGTGAGCCGGCTCTTTCTCGACGGCGCGGTGTTGGAGGTCGAGATCACCGCGGCCGTGACCACTGGTTGACGGCTGATCTTCGTGGCGATCGGCGCAGCGCGGCCCTCAGTGCTGGTGCGGCCGGCCTCAGTGCTGGTGCGGCCGGTTGCGGACGAGGGCGAGCGTGAGCACGGCGGTGGCGAGGAAGACGATGCCGTTGATCCGCAACCCGGCCTGGACGCCGGACGTCATGGCTTCGGCGATCGCCGCCCGGACCGGGTCGGGCAGCGGCTGGTCGCCGGTGGCACCGGCGGCCACCGCCGCCTGCACGGCGCCACGGGTGGGTTCGCCGACCTGGTGCGCGGCCAACCGGTCGGGCAGATCGGCCAGCATCGTGGTGGTCAAGAGCGTGCCCAGCAGGGACGTGCCGAGCACGGAGCCGACCTGTCGGGCGGCGTTCACCGCGCCGGAGGCCATCCCGGCCTGCGCGGGCACGACGCTGGCCAACGCGGCGGCGGTCGCCGGGGCCACCACCAGGCCGCCTGCGGCACCGAACACGGCGAACAGCGGCCACCGGTGACCGAAGGACGCGGTGGGACCCTGGGCCGCCAGACCGAAGCTCGCCACCGCACCGAGGACCAGGCCGAGGGTGAGTGGCGCCTTGAAGCCGGTACGACGGATCGCGCGCCCGGCGCCGAAGGCGACGACCACGTAGGCGCCGAAGAGCACGAGCATCCGCCAGCCGGTGTCCAGCGGGCTGAGCGCCTGGGCGCGTTCGTGGAAGAGGACCAGCAGGATCGCCACGCCGGTGAAGCCGAACAGCGACACCGCGGCGACGACCATGACGGCGCTGAACGACGCGGACCGGAACAGCCGCAGGTCGAGCATCGGCGCATCGGAACGCAGCTCGACCAGGACGAACGCGACGAGTGCGGCAGCCGCGGCGATCCAGGCCACCGTCACCACCGGGCTGGTGTAGCCGTCCTTGCCGCCCTGGATCAGGGCGTAGACGGCCGCGGCGATGGCGACGGTGCCGAGCAGCAGGCCGGGTACGTCGAGTCGGCCTGCGCTCGGCCGGGACTCGGCCACTCCGATGGCGGCGACGAGGGTGACCACGCCCAGCACGATCGTCGACAGGTAGACGCTGTGCCACGCGTAGTGCTTCAGCAGCGTGCCGGCGATGAGCGGGCCGATCGCGAGCCCGATGCCGGAGGCCGCCGACCACGCGGTGATGACCTCGGTACGTCGGTGCGGGTCGGTGAACGTCGCGCCGAGGATCGCCAGGCTGTTCGGCAGGATCAGGGCTCCGCCGAGGCCGGCGACCAACTGCCCGACGATCACCCAGGCCACGGTCGGGGCACCGGCCACGACGGCGGCACCAACGATCATCGCGAGGACTCCGGCACCGAACATGCGCTTGCGCCCGTAGCGGTTGCCGAGGGTGGCGGCGGACAGCACCACACTCGCCACCATCAGCGTGTAGGCGCTCGGGACCCAGATCAGGGTCGTCGGGTCGACCCGCAGGTCCTGCTGGATCGTGGTGAGTGCGGAGACCGTCGCGGTGATCTGGAGGAACGTGATCATCGCGCCCAGGCACATGGCGACCAGGGTCACCGGGCGGGAGCCGCGGACGGCGGAACGGACGACGCCGGCCGGTCCGGGCGCGGGTGGGGCTGCGGTGTTGCCGGTCACGGGACTTCCTCAGGGCTGGTTGAGCTGACTTGCTCATGCTGAAGTCAGCGCACCCCAGTGAAGCACCTGACTAACCGCCATGCAAGTCAGGTAGGCTGGGCGGCATGGAGGACCTACGGGACGACCGCGACTCCTGGTCGAGCGAGAACTGCTCGGTGGCCCGGGCGATGGACATCGTGGGCAGCAGGTCGACGGTCCTGATCATGCGTGAGGCGCTGCTCGGCACGCGCCGCTTCGACGACTTCGTCCGCCGGGTCGGCGTCGGCGAACCCGCCATGGCCGCCCGGCTCAAGGAAATGGTCGCCGCCGACCTGCTCGAACGGATCCCCTACCGGGAGCCGGGGCAGCGCACCCGGCACGAGTACCAACTCACCCGCAAGGGCCGCGAACTCCTGCCCGTCATCACCGCCCTGCGCAACTGGGGCGACACCTGGGCCGCCGACGACGCCGGCCCGTCCATCGTCGCCACCCACCACGACTGCGGCCAACCGGTCCGCGCGGTGCTCCGCTGCGCGGCCGGCCACGAGATCACGGACGGCGACATCGACATCGCCGCCGGCCCCGGCATCATCCGGCGCAGCTGACGGCCGAGGCGGCGGCGGTCCGGCCTGATCCAGCGAGGCCGACCCCTCGGCGAATCCGGACGCGCCCGGGACTGCGGGCCAGGGTCGCCCCCGTTGGCCGGGGTTCAGCAGGCCAGGCCGGGGTTCAGCAGGCCAGGCCGGGGTTCAGCAGGCCAGGCCGGGGTTCAGCAGGCCAGGCCGGGGGTCAGCAGGCCAGGCCGGGGGTCAGCAGGCCAGGCCGGGGGTCAGCCTTACCGGCTTGACGGCTGGGGCAGCCGCCGGGAGGGCTCGATCTGACGCGGCCTGACAGGCGGGCCGGGCTCGAACCGACGCGGCCTGTCGCGCAGGCCGCCGAGGCAGGCTACAACCGGCACAGCCTGGCATGCGTGCCGCCGGGCCACGCGTCATACCTCGCGAAATTGGCGTGCGGGCTGTCAGCCTGAGGACCTCACAGTGCCAGTGGAGTGCCGCCACCGAATCGATCTTGGCCACTGAAAGTGTCGTACAGGTGTTCTAGTGTCTGGTCATGGTTGAGGAGTTGGCGCAGGCGGACGACGCGGTCGCCGCCTGCGTCGACGACCCTGCCTGGGCGCTCGCCGAGGACGAGTTGGTCGCGGCGCTCGACGCCGCGCACCGCCTGGAGCAACGCCTCGCCGCCGTCACGCTCGCCCTGGTCCGTGAGATCGACGGTCGCGGCACCGCCCACGCGCAGGGCGCCTCCAGCACCGCAGTCTGGTTACGCGAACGACTGCGCCTCACCGTCCCCGCCGCCCGCCGCCTCGTCGACCTCGCCGCCGCCCTGGACACCGGCAACCCCGGGATACGCGCCGCTCTGGCCCACGGCGACATCACCGTCGAGCAGGCCCGGGTCATCACCGACACCGTCACCACCGTCAACACCGCGGCCGACGCGGAGGCCGCCGACAAGGCCGTCGGGGTGCTCACCGACTGGGCCGGGCAGTTCGACCCCACCCTGCTGCGAAAACTCGGCACCCGCATCCTCGAGCACGTCGCCCCCGACCTCGCCGACGCCGCCGCCCACGCCGCGCTGGAAGCCGACGCCCGCCGCACCAGCCGTGACCGCCACCTCACCCTCTCCACCCTGACCGACGGCCGCCTGCGACTCACCGGCACCCTCGACACCGAAACCGCCGGCCTGCTCCGCGCCGCGATCGACCCACTGACCGCACCCTCCGGCCCCGACGACAACCGCACCCCCGGACAACGCCGCCACGACGCCCTCGCCGACCTCTGCCGCCTCACCCTGCGCACCGGCGACCTACCCGAACACGGCGGCGACCCCGCGCAGATCGTCATCACCACCAGCTTCGACGCCCTCGCGGGGCACCTCAGCGCCGGCACCCTCGACACCGGCCTCCAGCTCACCCCGCAAACGGTGCGCCGACTCGCCTGCGACGCCGCGATCCTGCCCGCCGTCCTCAACAGCACCAGCCAACCACTCGACCTCGGCCGACAACGCCGCCTCGTCACCGGCCCCCTGCGCCGCGCTCTCGTCCTGCGCGACCGCGGCTGCGCCTTCCCCGGCTGCGACCGCCCACCCCGCTGGTGCGACGCCCACCACATCCACCACTGGGCCGACGGCGGCACCACCACCCTCAGCAACGCCGTCCTGCTCTGCGGCCACCACCACCGACACCTGCACCACAACGACTGGACCGTGCAACTCGGCGGCGACGGTCACCCCGAATTCATCCCACCCACCTGGCTCGACCCCGACCAGGTCCCCCGCCGCAACCACTACCACCCACGAACGTGAACACAATCCGGCCGACGCCACCCACACCATCACCACTAAGCAAGATCCGACCCGTCGGCGGCCAGATCCGCCCAGCACCCCGGTGACGGTCTACTCCTACGCCACCAGGTCCCGGCGCGCCCTCCTGCGGGCCGGCCTGATCCACCGCGACCAGGCCCGGCCCGACCGCGACCAGGCTTAGCCCGCCCTCACCCCGACCAGCCTTGGCCCGCCCTCACCCCGACCAGCCTTGGCCCGCCCTCACCCCGACCAGCCTTGGCCCGCCCTCACCCCGACCAGGCTTGGCCCGCCCTCACCCCGACCGCACTCCCGTGACCGGGTCCGACCGACGCGATGCTCTGCCGCCTGCCGGGACTGGCCGTGCACTGGCTGGCGCGGGCGGCTCTCGTCCTGGGCGAGTTGGACGGGGCGGTTGTTTGACAAGCGGAGACCGATCGAGACCAACCGGCGGAGACACACCGAGACGACCGGCCGAGACAGACCGACGGACCGACCGGGTGCGGTAGACCGTGGAAGTCCCCGAGCACCGCCACCGTGCTGGCCATACCGCCGCCGGGGACGACAAGGCACGGCGGGCGGAACAGTCGCTGCGGGAAGCCGGTAACGGGCGCACGGTGGCGGGCCGCCCAGCGACGGCCCGCCACCGTGGATCAGAGGACGATCTGGTGCACCCGGTCGTCCACGCCGCGTACCGCCAGCCAGGCGCTGCCGTTGGCGCCGGCGGCCGCCCCCGGTGCGCCCCGGAAGGCGTCGGTGGCGAACTCACCGCGTTGGAACCAGCCGCCCCAGGCACCATCGCTCAGGTTGCGCTGCCAGAGGCGGTTGTCGGCGGCCAACGAGAACAGGTAGACCCGGCCCGCCGTGGCGAGCAACGTCGGGCTGCCGCTGGTGGTGCCGCCCAGGCTGGTCCAGGCCGACCAGGTGGTACCGGTCCGGCTGGTCCACCACACCTCGTCGGTGCGGCTGCGGACCGCCACGTGCAGCACGCCCGCGTCGTCGACGACCGCACTCGGCCGACCGTAGAACGGCCGGTTCTCCGGTGCCCCGACGCCGACCCAGCCGGTGTTCGGCGTACGCGACCAGATCTTGCCGTCGGCGCCGCGCGCCACGAGGGTCCACTGGGTCGGGCTGGTCCAGGCCACCGTGGGCGCGTCGGTGAGTGTGCCACCGAGGCTGCGCCACGGTCCCCACTTCCCGGCGGTGAAACTGCGCTGCCAGGCGGCGTTGTCGGTGCCCCGGACGAAGACGTCGAGCCGGCCGCCGGCGGAGGCGTACACGGCCGGTTGGCCGAGGATCCGGCCGCCGACCGGGCCGCCGAGTGACGTCCAGTGCGTCCCCCACGTCGTACCGGTGCGGGTGTTGACCGCCAGTGCGCCGGAAGCGTCGCGGACGAAGGCGGTGGCGTGGGTGTCATCCACCCGGACCAGTGCGGGGCTGGCGCTGGCGGTCCCGCCGAGGTTGGCACCGGCGACCTGGTCGGCGCCGGTCAGACCGAGCATCGCCACCCCGTGCGCCGGCACCTCGACGGTGTACGAGCCGGTGAACGGCTGCACGCCGGGGGTGTTCGGCTGGGCGTCCACGTCGGCACGGGTCCACAGGTCGCGGACGCGCACCGACCCGCCGAGTGCGACGTCGGCGAATCTCACCGTGATCTGCTGCGCGGTGTCGTGCCGGTTCAGCAGGGCGACGGCCCGCTTGCCGGAGCCGGTGAGCACCTTGCTCCAGACCTGCGCGTCGGTGCCGGTGTCGGCGACCTTGACGCCCTGCCGGACCAGCGGGTCCTGGTCGACCGCGACGATCTCCGGGTTGGTCAGCGCCGAGATCATCTCCTTCGGCAGGCCACGCGGGTCGGAGCCGATCACCAGCGGCGCGGCCATGATGGCCCACATGCCGAGCTGCGTCTTGGACTCCTCCAGGCTCAGCTCGTACCCGCCGTCGGGCAGCGGGCGCATCGGCAGCAGGTAGTCCGGGTCGTTGTAGTGCCCCGGCCCGGTGGCCGCCGGGTGGTACGCGTTGACGTCCATGTTGCGCAGCACCCACGGGTACGCCCACTGCGGGCTCGGGTCGGTGAGCCCCACGTCGGTGTACGTCCGCCAGGAGTCGGCGATGGTGGGCGCGTACGTGTAGCTCCAGGTGGAGAGCTGTTCCGGGGTGTACGGGCCGCCACCCCAGTCGGAGCTGACCGGGTTGCAGATGTTGAGCAGCATCGGTCGCGGCGACTGGCGTACCGCCTCGGCCAGCTCACGGAAGGTGGCCTCCGGGTCGAGGCCGGCGGCCCGGCCGCAGAGCCAGTCGGCCTTGAGCGCGTCGAAGCCCCAGCCGGCGAACTGGGCGATGTCGGCCCGGTAGTGGCCGTTGCTGCCCAGCCCACACTGCCCGGGCAGGTACGGCCCGGCGTCGGTGTAGATGCCGGCCTTCATGCCCTTGCTGTGGATGTACGCGGCAAGCGCGGCCATCCCGCCCGGGAAGCGGGCCGGGTCGGCGACGAGTTGGCCGGCCTCGTTACGCGGGGTGGGCGCGGCCCAGTTGCCGTCGATCCAGACGTAGGTGTAGCCGGCGTCGCGCAGGCCACTGCGGACCATGTGGTCGGTGACCGACCTGACTTCGGCCTCGGTGGGATCGCCACCGAGGCCGAAGTAGGTGTTCCAGCCCTGGTAGGGCGTCGGGGCGAGCCCACTGTCGAAGAAGGTGGGCGCGCCCTGGTCCTCGGCCCCGGCGCTGACCGGCGGGTGGCCGGGACGACCGGGACCGGGACCAGCCTGCGGAGGGCCGGCCTGCGAGGGGCCGGCCTGCGGAAGACCGGCTTGTGGAGGGCCGGCCTGCGAGGGGCCAGCCTGCGGAAGACCAGCCTGCGGAGGGCCAGCCGGTGGGGGGCCGGCCATGGCCGGTGTGGGGCTGGCCAGGCCCAGGCCGAGCACGGCCAGGGCGGCGGTCAGCGGTCGGTTCAGGCGCATGGAGGTACTCCTGTCCCTCGGGGGTGGGGGTGGTGGTGCTCCGGCCTCAGTCGCGGGTCAGCACGATGAGGTCGGCGTCGTGGGTCGCGCTCCACCGCACGGGCAGGCCGACCGCTCCGAGGTGGCTGCCGGAGTAGTGCCGGTCGCCGTGGGAGTAGCGGGCCTTCGGGTCGAGGCCACGCAGGGGCAACCGGACCGGGCGGGACGGGAGCAGTCCGGTCCCGTCGAGCCGGCCGGTGTGCCAGGCCAGGACTACCACTCGGCGCTGGTCCGGGGAGGTGTACTGCACCGCGCAGCGGGCCTGGTCGGGGCCGCCGATCAGGTGCACCTCGCCGTACGTGACGACGTCCCGGATCTTCTTGTAGCGGGCGATCCAGCCGGCTGCCTCGGCCCGCTCGGCGGGGGTCCAGGCCCGGATGTCCGCGCCGACGCCGAGCACGCCGGCCATCGCGAGGACGAACCGGAACGCAAGCGAGCGCGGTCGCGGATCGAACAGACCGGGCGCGTCGGTGACCCAGGAGCTGAGCAGGTGCGGGGCGTTGGCGTGCAGGAAGCCGTACTGAATGGCCAGCCGGTCCAGTGGGCCGGTGTTGTCGCTGGGCCAGAAGACGTCGGCGCGGGCGGCCATCGCCAGGTCGGTGCGCCCGCCGCCGCCGGCGCACGCCTCGATCAGCACGCCGGGGTGGTCCCGGCGCAGCCGCTCGTAGATCCGGTGCAGGTTGGCGACGTGCGCGCCGTCCAGGTCGAGCGGGCCGACCCCACCGGGCCGGCCCGGTTCGGTACGTGGGCGGTTGAAGTCCCACTTCAGGTAGTCGATGTCGTACCGGCGCAGCAGACCGTCCACCGTGGAGTGGACGAACTCGGCGACCTCCGGCCGACCCAGGTCGAGCAGGTACTGGTTGCGCACCGGGGTGAGCGGCCGACCGTCGACGGAGTAGACCCACTCCGGGTGCTCGGCGTACAGGGTCGACTTCGGGTTGACGCACTCCGGCTCGACCCAGAGCCCGAAGTTCAGCCCGAGTGCCCGGACGTCGGCGATGAACGCGTCGAACCCGGCCGGGAACTTCGCCGGGTCGGGCGTCCAGTCACCCAGCCCGGCCGTGTCGTCGTTCCGACCGACGAACCAGCCATCGTCCACCACGAACGTCTCCACGCCCAGCTCGGCGGCGATCCGGGCGAGCGCCAACTGGCTCTGCGCCTCGACGGCGAAGTAGGTGGCCTCCCAGGAGTTGTAGAGCACCGGGCGCGGGGTGAGCCGGTCGGCGGCCAGCAACCGCTGGTGCGTGTGCCAGACGCGGGCCAGCCCGTCCAGGCCGTCCGGGCTGTACGCGCCGGTGACCACCGGCAGGGTCAGCACCTCGCCGGGGGCCAGGTCCAGCGGGCCGTCGACCAGCTGACGGCCGGCCCGGACCCGGGTCAGGCCGCCGGTGTCCCGCTCGGCGCTGATCTCCCACGAACCGGTCCAGGCCAACGCCATCCCCCACGCCGGACCGGCCAGGTCGGCGGTGTCCCGCACGGCCAGCCAGGGCACGTGCAGATGCCCGGGTACGCCCTGGGAGCTGCCGATGCTGAACGCGCCGTGGCCCAGCTCGACGTGGGAGAGCTGGAACTCCTGCGCCCACTGCCCCCACTGGTGGCTGAGCAGCGCGCCGTGCGGCGTGGGCACGCAGAACCCGCCCGATCCGGCCCGGACCACCCGCAGCGCGTCGGTGCCGTCGTTGGTCAGCTCGACCCAGCGCTGCACCACGTCGGTGCCGGCGGGCACCCGGTAGTGCACGGCGGCACGCAGCCCGGTGACCGGGTCGGCGAACTCGACGGCCAGCTCCCGCTGGTCGTCGTCGATCCGCGCCTCGGTGTGGACGAAGCCCACCCGGCGCTGCCGGTCCACGGTCTCGATCACCAGGTCGGCGCCGGTGAACGGGCGGTCGGCGTCGGTGGCGTACTCGATGGGGGCGGCGTCCCCGGCGGTGAGGAACGGGACCGGGCCGTCGTAGGCGACCGGCGACGGCCCGTCGGAGACGCCGTGCGGCCCCCACGCGACAAGTTCCAGCCAACGGCCGTGCGCGGGCACGGTGACGGTGTACTCGGTGTGCGTGCCGCGCAGCGTCCAGCGCTGCCCGGTAGCGGCGGTCACTTGACGGCTCCGAGCGCCAGGCCGGAGACGAAGTGCCGCTGGAAGCGGAGGAAGACCGCGACGGTGGGGACGGCCGCGATGACCGTGCCGGCGGCGATGACGTTCCAGGACGAGACGAACTGCCCCTGGAGGGCGAGTAGCGCCGGGGTGACCGGCATGTTGTCATCGGTACGCAGCACGGTGATCGCCCAGAGCAGGTCGTTGAAGATCCAGGTGAACGACAACGCGCCGAGGGCAGCCAGTGCGGGGCGGGTCAGCGGCAGCATCACCTTCGTGAAGATCTGCGCCGTGCCGGCGCCGTCGATGGTGGCCGCCTCCTGGATCTCGCCCGGCAGGTCCCGCATGAAGCCGTGCAGGACGAAGGTGTAGAAGCCGAGCCCGAAGCCGACCTGCACCGCGATCAGCGCCCAGAGCGTGTCGTACAGGCCGGTCAGCTCGCTGAACTTGGCCACCGGGATGAGCAGGATCTGCGGTGGGAGCAGGTTGCCGGCGAGCATCAGCAGCAGGATGGTCCGCCGCCCGGGGATCCGGAAGCGACTCAGCGCGAACGCGGCCATCGCCGCGAGCGCGAGGCTCAACGCCACCGACGGGACGGTGACCAGCATGCTGTTGATCAACGCGCGCAACTCACCGCCGTCGGTCCAGGCCTGCCGATAGGTGTCCAGCGTGAACGAGCGGGGCAGGCTGCCCACGCCGTGCGCGGCGATGTCGTCGAACGACCGGGTGGACATCACCACGACCCAGATCACCGGCCCGAGCCACAGCAGCGAGAGCAGGATCATGCCGGTGTGGAAGGCCCCGGTACGGAGCTTGTTCATCAGGCTTCCTCCCGGAACGCGCGGACCAGGTAGCCGAGGATGACGGCCAGCGCGAGCACGAAGATCACGACGGCGATGGCCGAGGCGTAGCCCAGCCGCAGGCTCTGGAACGCGGTCGAGTACATGTAGGTGCTGAGCAGCTCCGACGAGTGGTACGGCCCGCCCTTGGTCAGTGACCAGACGATGTCGAACGAGCGCAGCGAGTCGATCACGATGACCGACAGCACCACGGCGTTGACCCCCTTGAGCTGGGGAATCGTGACGTGTCGCAGCCGCTGCCAGGAGTTTGCGCCGTCCATCCGGGCCGCCTCGTGCAGCGCCGGGTCGATGGCCTTCAGGCCGGCCAGGAACAGCACCATGACGTACCCGATCTGCCGCCACAGTGCGGGCAGGATCACCGCGTACAGGGCGGTCTGCGGGTCGGCGAGCCAGGGCCGGATCAGGCTCTCCAGCCCGACCGCCCGCAGCAGCGTGTCGGCGATACCGTCGGGCTGGTAGAACACCCGCCAGACCAGCGCGGTCACCACCAGCGAGAACACGACCGGGGTGAACAGCGCGGCCCGGTAGAAGCCGACGCCGCGTCGCTCCTTCTGCAACACCAGCGCCATGCCGAAGCCGCCGAGCACGGAGAGGCCGCCGAAGAGCACCAGCCAGATCACCGTGTTGATCAGCGCGCCGCGGAAGGTGGCGTCACCGGCCAGCTCGACGTAGTTGTCGGTGCCGACGAAGGCCGGTGACGACATTCCGTCCCACCGGGTGAGCGAGAACCAGAAGCCCTGGAGCGCCGGCCAGAACACCCAGATGCTCTCGACCGCGAACGGCACCAGGACGAACGCCACCAGCAGCGGCGACAGTCGAGCCGACCGTCGCCGCCGCCGGGTGGGGGTGACCGAAGTCGTGGAGATCGTTGCTGTCACGTCAGCCCTTGAAGACCTTCTCGGCGCCGGCCTGCCACTCCCGCAGGATCGCGTCGATCTGGTCCGGCTTGTCGATGAACTTGGTGAGCGCGGTGTCCGCGGTCGGCTGGAGTGCGTCACTGGAGTCGCGGTTGAAGAACTGGGTCAACTCCTTGGCCTCGTCGAGCATCGCCTTGCCCTTGACCACGAGCGGCGAGTCGGACGCCTTGGCCTTCGGGTTGGCCGGCAGGACGATGCCGGAGCTGGCCCTGACGTACGCCTCCTGGGCCTCGACCCCGGAGAGGTAGCTGAGTAGCGCCCTGGTGCCGGTCGGGTTGGCGGTCTTCGCGCTGGCGAAGAAGCCGTCCGTGGGGGCCTCCTCGGCCAGCGGCACCGCCGGGTCGATGATCGGGAACCGGAAGAAGTCCAGGTCACCGAGGGCATCCTTGGGTGCGGCGTCGGCGAAGAACGTGCCGATCAGGAACATGCCGGTCTTGCCCGCCAGGAGCGCGGTGGTCGCCTCCTGGAACGGGTACGCCTTGCCCTTGGGGTCGAAGTAGGGCAGCGCCTCACGCCAGCGGGTGAAGACCGCCTTGACCTTCGGGTCGTCGAAGCGCTGCTTGCCGGCGAGCAGTTCGCGGTGGAACGGAGCGCCGTTGATCCGGATGTTGAGGTAGTCGAACCAGGCCGAGGCCACCCACGGGGTGTCGCCGAGACCGATGCCGATCGGCGGAACGCCCTTGCTCTTCAACGTCTCGCAGAGCGCCAGGAACTCGGTCCAGGTCTTCGGCTCCTGCACGCCCCACTTGGCGAAGTTGGACTTGCGGTAGAAGAAGCCCCACCAGTAGTTGTTCATCGGCACGAAGATCTGCTTGCCGCTGGCGTCGGTGGAGAGGGTGCGCAGCGACTGGGGGTAGTCGCCGAGCGACTTCCACACGTCGGAGACGTCCAGCAGCAGGTTCTTGCTGGCGTAGTCGTTGGCGACCGAGCCCGCGTACCAGGTGTAGAGGTCCGGCGGGTTCGCCGAGGTCAGGTACGTCGGCAGTTGGGTCCGGAAGGTCTCCGAGGCGATCGTGTTGAGGCTGGCCGTGCCCTTGCCCTGCGCGTTGAACGTCTCGATCAGCTTCTCCATCGCGGCCTTGGCCTGCGGCGAGGAGAGGTTGGACTGGATGGTGACCGCGCCCGAGCCGTTGCTCGTCGTCGGTCCGCTGGCGGAACTGGCGCACGCGCTGAGGAACGAGCTGGCGCCGAGGGCACCCAGGCCAGCGAGCCCGAGATGGCCAAGGAATCGCCGGCGACCGGGGTCGAAGTCGCTCACGGAGGTATCCCTTCCTCTACGACACGTAGCGTCACCGCGCAGTGTGTCGTCCATGTGAATGCTGTGTCGAGAAGGTTGCATCGGACGTCGCCGGCTGTCAAGATATCTTCGTAATTAATGATTAGATGAGATCAAGGCGAGGGTCAGGTGGATCAGCCTATGCGCCGGCTTGAGGGCAAGAACGCGCTGGTCACCGGCGCGATGGGTGGGATCGGCGCGGCCACCGCCCGGCGGCTCGCCGCCGAGGGGGCAGCTGTCGCGCTGCTCGACGTGGCCGACACGGCACCGCTTGCCGAAGAACTGACAGCGCGAGGCGTCCGCGCACTGTCCGTAGTGGCCGATGTCAGCGACGAGAGCGACTGGGCGGCTGCGGTGTCGGCAGTACACGCCGGCCTCGGCCCGATCGACATCCTGGTCAGCACCGCGTACACCGTGCGGGTCGCCCCGGCCCACGAGACCAGTCGGCAGTCCTGGGACCAGCAGCTCGGCGTCAGCCTCACCGGCTCGTTCCTCGGTGTGCGCGCCTGCCTGGACGACCTGCTGACCCGCTCCGGCGCGGTGGTGCTCATCTCCTCGGTGCACGCGCTCGTCGGGTTGCCCGGCCGCCCCGCGTACGCCGCGGCCAAGGGCGGCCTGGTCGCGCTCGGCCGCCAACTCGCCGTGGAGTACGGCCCACAGGTGCGGGTCAACACCGTGCTGCCCGGCCCGATCCTCACCGCGGCCTGGGCCGACGTGTCCGAAGAGGACCGCGAGCGCAGCGTCGCCGAGACGGTGGCGAAACGCTTCGGCACCCCGGACGAGGTGGCGGCGACCGTCGCCTTCCTCGCCTCACCGGACGCCGCCTACGTCACCGGCGCGAGCCTCGTGGTGGACGGTGGCTGGACAGCGGTGAAAGCCTCGGCCTGAGAGATCGATACCGACCAGCGAAAAGGCCAGGAGCATTGGCACAGTACGCACGCCGCGGCGTCCACGGGCAGACCGTCGAAGCGATCGCCCGTCGCATCCTCACCGGTGAGATCCCCGCCGGCGCGACGCTGAACATCGTCGCCCTCCAGGAGGAGTTCGACGTCAGCCTCACGGCGCTCCGCGAGGCGCTGAAGGTCCTCTCGGCCAAGGGCATCGTCGACGCCCGGCAGAAGCGCGGCACCTTCGTCCGGCCCCGCGCCGACTGGAACCTGCTCGACGGCGACGTGATCCGCTGGCAGTTCGCCGAGGGCCCCGACGAGCGTCTGCTCGAAAAGCTGCACGAGGTACGCGCGATCATCGAGCCGGCCGCCGCGCGGCTGGCCGCCACCCGGGCGACCGAGGACGACCTGGCCGCCCTCGACCGGGCGCTGGCCGAGATGGCCGAGGCCAACGGTGATCCCGCCGCCGCCGTCGCCGCCGACCTCGCCTTCCACCGCGCGCTGCTCACCGCCACGCACAACGAGCTGCTGGAACGGATGGAGGTGGTGATGGAGACCGGGCTCGCCGAACGCGACCGCCTGGTGCACGGCGGCGCCGCGCACGACGACCCCGTGCCCAGCCACCGTGCCGTCGTCGACGCGCTACGCGAGCGCGACGAGACGGCGGCCGAGACCGCCATGCGTGAGTTGCTGGACAAGGCCGTCCGCGACGTCGAGAAGGCACGGGGACGAAGGGGCAGTCAGTGAAGATCGAGCGCATCGAGACCTTCCTGGTCGCGCCACGGTGGTTGTTCTGCCGGGTGGAGACCGACGACGGGCTGGTCGGGTGGGGTGAACCGGTGGTGGAGGGGCGCGCCGAAGTGGTGCGCAGTGCCGTCGAGGTGCTCGCCGAATACCTGATCGGCGCCGACCCGCTGCGGATCGAGCAGCACTGGCAGGTGCTCACCAAGGGCGGCTTCTACCGGGGCGGCCCGATCCTCTCCAGCGCGGTCGCCGGCCTCGACCAGGCGCTCTGGGACATCGCCGGGCAGGCGTACGGCGCACCGGTGCACGCGCTCCTCGGCGGCCCGGTGCGGGAGAAGGTGCGGATCTACTCCTGGATCGGCGGGGACGAGCCCGACGAGGTCGCCGACGCCGCCGCCGCGCAGGTCGCCGCCGGCCTCACCGGCGTCAAGATGAACGCGTGCGGGCGACTCTCCCCCATCCCCACCTCCGCCGAGGTGGACGAGGTCGTCGGCCGCGTCGCCGCCGCCCGCGAGGTGCTCGGCCCCGACCGGGACATCGCGCTGGACTTCCACGGCCGGGCCGGGCTGGCCGCGGTACGCCGGATCCTGCCCGAGCTGGCTCCCCTGCGCCCGTTCTTCGTGGAGGAGCCGGTCCTGCCCGACCAGGCCCACCACCTGCGCTACATCGTCGCCAGCACACCGATCCCGGTGGCCACCGGCGAACGGCTCTACGGCCGCTCCGAGTTCCTCGGCCCGTTGCAGGCCGGAGTCGCCGTGGTCCAGCCCGACCTGTCGCACGCCGGCGGTATCTCCGAGGTCCGCCGGATCGCCGCGCTGGCCGAGACGTACGGCGCGCTGCTCGCCCCGCACTGCCCGCTCGGCCCGATCTCGCTGGCGGCCAGCCTCCAGGTGGCCTTCGCGACGCCGAACTTCCTGATCCAGGAGCAGAGCATCGGGATCCACTACAACGTCGGCTCCGAGTTGTTGGACTACCTGGTCGACCCGGAACCGTTCCGGTTCGTGGACGGGCACATCGCCCGACTCGACCGGCCCGGCCTGGGCATCACCGTGGACGAGGCGGCCGTCCGCAAGGCCGCGAAGACACCGCACACCTGGCGCAACCCGGTCTGGCAGCACGCCGACGGGTCGTTCGCGGAATGGTGACCGGCGCGACTCCGGTGCCGCTGCGCGTGGCGTACGACGTGGCGCACGGCGGCCGGTGGACCAGCCTGCACGGTGGCGGTCGGGAGTGGCTCTGGCGTGGCCCGGACCCCGGCCGGCACGGGGTACGCCCCGACGACGCGTTCGTCGACGCCGGCGGTCTGGAGGAGTGCCTGCCCACGGTGCGCGGTAAGCCCGACCACGGCGAGGTGTGGTCGCGGCCGTGGCGCCGCGCCGGCCCCGACACACTGGTGATCCAGCGGCGAACGTTCACCCTGAGCCGCCGGATCACCGACGAGGGCGGTGTGGTGGTGGCCGACTACCGGCTGGCCGCCGACCCCGGTCACCGGTTCGTCTGGGCCGCGCACGCCCTGCTCGACCTCTCCCCCGCGGCCCGCCTCGACGCGCCCGCCGGCACCCCGACCCGGCTGTACCCGGAGGCCGCCGCGCTCCTGCCGCCGGGCACCTGGCCCGCCGACGCCCCGTGGCTCACCGGGGAGTGGCCGTCCCCCGCCGGGCTGACGCTCGACACCCTCGGCCCGGACGACGGGACCGCGCTCGGCGCGGTACTGCTCGACTGCCCACGGGTCCAGGTGATCGACGGCGTCGACCGGCTGACCCTGGAGCTGGAGTGCGCGGGCCAGCCCCGCAGCACCGCCCTCTGGCGCAACCTGGGCGGCTGGCCGACCGACGGCCCCTACCGCAGCGTCGGCGTCGAACCGATGCTCGGCGCGGCCTTCGACCTGGCCGACGCCGGCCCCGCCGACGCCGTGGTCGTTCCCCCCGCCGGTGAGGTCACCTGGCGACTCACCATCTCCGCCCACCGCATCCACTGAGGACACCGCGATGAACCTGCTCGACGAGCTGCGTACCCACCGGCTGCTGGCCATCGTGCGCGGCCCGGACCCGGCCGCCGCGCTGACCGCGGTACTCACCCTGGCCGAGAGCGGCGTCGCCCTGGTCGAGGTCTCCCTGACAGGCGCCGACGCGCTCGGCGTCATCCGCCGCGCCCGGGCGGCACTCGGGGCGGACTACGCCCTGGGCGCGGGCACCGTGCTCAGCGCCGAGGACGCCCGCGCCGCGGCCGACGCGGGCGCCGGTTTCCTGGTCACCCCGGCGCTCGCGCCGAGCCTCGCCGAGGGTGGCCGGCTCGGCCTGCCGGTGCTCGCCGGAGCGCTCACCCCCACCGAGGTGGTGCAGGCCGGCAGTGCCGGGGCCACCGCCGTCAAGCTCTTCCCGGCGTCCCTCGGCGGACCCGACTACCTCGGCGCGCTGCGGGACCCGTTCCCCGGCACCGCGTTCGTACCGGTCGGCGGAATCGACGCGGACGGAGCGCGACGGTACCTCGACCGGGGCGCGGTGGCGGTGGGTGTCGGCTCCCCGCTGCTCGGTGACGCCGTCCGGGGTGGCGACCTGTCGGCGCTGCGCGACCGCGCGGCCACCTTCCGCACGGCGGTCCAGCGGTGACCGACCTGCTCACGCTCGGCGAGACGATGGCGGCCTTCCGCAGCAGCGGCCCGCTGCGGCTGGGCGGCACCGCCGGGATCTCCGTCGCCGGGGCCGAGTCGACGGTGGCCATCGGGCTTTCCCGGCTCGGCCACCGGGCCGCCTGGGTCGGGGTCACCGGCGCCGACGAGCCCGGCGAGCTGGTCCGCCGTACGCTGCGCGCCGAGGGTGTCGACCTGACCTGGTCCCGGATCGACCCGACCGCGCCCACCGGGCTGATCCTCGTCGAGAACCGGGTCGCCGACATCAACCGGGTCACCTACCACCGCGCGGGCTCCGCTGGCTCCCGGCTGCGACCGGCCGACGTCACAGGCCCCTTCGACGCGCCGGGGTCGCCGCCCCGGCTGCTGCATGTCACCGGCATCACCTGCGCGCTGGGCGACGAGCCGTACCAGGCGGTGGTGGCGGCCGTGCGGCGCGCCCGTGCCGCCGGCACCACCGTCTGCCTGGACGTCAACCACCGGCAGCGGCTCTGGTCGGTCGCCGACGCCGCCGACGCGCTGCGCCCGCTGCTGCCCTCGATCGATCTGGTGGTCGCCTCCGACGACGAGTTGGCCGTGCTGACCGACGCGTCCGACCCGGTCGCGGCGCTGCTGTCGGCCGGCGTGACCGAGGTCGTGGTCAAGCACGGCGCCGACGGGGCGACCAGCCACCGAGCCACCGGCCGGGTGCACCGTCCAGCCCGGACGGTGCCGGTGGTGGACACCGTCGGCGCGGGCGACGCGTTCGTGGCCGGGCTGCTCTCCGGTTGGCTCGACGGTGCCGACGCGCCGACCCGGCTGGACCGGGCGGTCACCACCGGCGCGTTCGCGGTCGCCACCCGGGGCGACTGGGAGGGCCTGCCCGACCGAGCCGAGCTGACGCTGCTCGACCACGGGCCGGGCGGTACGGTCCGCTGACGCTGCTCGACCACGGCCCCGGCGGTACGGTCCGCTGACGAGTGCGGCGGCCGGCGCACGGGCGCACCGACGACCGGCGCGGACCGGCCGCCGCCGACCGGAGATCCCTTGGAGGAGCACCATGGAGCTGACCGAGCCGACCGTCTGGAGCACCGACCGGCTGGAGCTGGGCGAGGGGCTGCGCTGGGTCGACGACCGGCTGGTCCTCGTCGACCTGCTGGCCGGACGGCTGCTGGAGACCGACGGCGACGCTCCGAACCCGCTGCGGGAGGTCCGCCACCTCGACGTTCCGCTCGGCGCGGTCGCCCCGGTGGCCGACCGAGCCGGCGAGTGGCTCGCCGCCGCCGGGACCGGCATCACCGTGCTGCCCGCCGGCGGCGACCCCCGACCGGTCGCCGACCTGGTCGGCGACGCGCCCGAGCCGACCCGGATGAACGACGCGGTCGCCGACCCGCACGGCCGATTCTGGGTCGGCAGCATGACGTACGCCGCGGTCCCCGGCGGGGGCACGCTGTACCGGCTGGCCCCGGGCGCGGCACCGGTGCCCGCCGTGACCGGGCTGACCATTCCGAACGGGCCGGCGTTCGACGCCACCGGCACCACCATGTACCTGGCCGACACGCCGCGCGGCGAGATCGACAGGTTCACCGTCGACCCGGGCACCGGTGACCTGGACGGGCGGGAGCCGTTCCTGCGGCTCTCCCCCGACGACGGCGGGCCGGACGGCATGACCGTCGACACGGCAGGCCACCTCTGGGTCGCGTTCTGGGGCGGCTCGGCGGTCCGCCGCTACCGGCCCGACGGCACCCTGGACCGGGAGATTCGGCTGCCGGCGAAGCAGCCCGCCGGCATCTGCCTGGGCGGCCCCGACCTGCGCCGACTCTTCATCGGCACCGCCCGGGTCGGGCTGAGCGCCGCGGGTCCGCAGGACGGCGCGCTGCTCGCGGTGGACGTCGAGGTCCCCGGCCTGCCCGTCGCGTACGCCGCCGCGCCGGTGCGCTGACGGAGGCATAGCTGCTGACGCAGGCATACCGGACGCCCGGGCGGGAATAGCAGCGCGCGGGGAGCCCGCGGCCGGCGTGGGTCGGACCCACGGCAGGAGGCGAGACGATGGGCATCGTGGGGTGGGCGTCATGAACGGACCGGTCGGCGACGAGCCGGTGGGCGAGCTGGAGCTGGTGCACACCTTCACCGGCCCGATGCCGACCGGGGTGAGCGTCTCGCACCGGGGCCGGATCTTCGTCAACTTCCCGAAGTGGGGCGACGAGGTGCCGGCCACCGTCGTGGAGCTGCGCGACGGCCGGGAGGTGCCCTACCCCGACCAGGCGTGGAACACCCCGTCCGGTGACGACGACGCGGGCGCGTTCGTGTCGGTGCAGAGCATCGTGGTGGACCCGGCCGACCGGCTCTGGGTGCTGGACACCGGCAGCCCGATGTTCCAGCCCACGAAGCCGGGCGGCCCGAAGCTGGTCCGGATCGACCTGGACACCGACACGGTCGCCCAGGTGATCACCTTTCCGGCGGACGTGGCGCTGCCGACGACGTACCTCAACGACGTCCGGTTCGACCTGCGGCGCGGTGAGGCGGGGGTCGCGTACATCACCGACTCGGCGTCGACCGGGCCGAACGGCATCATCGTCGTCGACCTGGCCAGTGGCGCTTCCTGGCGGCGGCTGCACGACCACCCGTCCACGAAGGCGGAACCGCTGGCGACGTTCCGGCCGGTGGTCGAGGGCCGACCGTTCCTCGAACGGCCGGCGGACGGGCCGCCGAAGCCGGTGAGCATGGGCTCCGACGGCATCGCCATCTCGGCCGACGGCAGCCGGCTCTACTACTGTCCGCTGGCATCGCGAAGGCTGCACAGCGTCTCCGCCGAAGCGCTTGCCGACCCGGGCGTCACCCAGGAGGCGGTCGCCGCGACGGTCGTCGACGAGGGGGACCGGGGCACCGCCTCGGACGGGTTGGAGAGCGACGACGCAGGGCGGCTCTACCTCACCTCGTACGAGCACAACGCGGTGCTGCGGCGGCACCCGGACGGCCAGTACGAGACGCTGGTCCACGACCCGCGGCTGCTCTGGCCGGACACCATGTCGGTGGCCACCGACGGGTACCTCTACGTCACCGCCAACCAGCTGCACCGGCAGGCGCAGTACCAGCGGGGCAAGGACCTGCGGCGTAAGCCGTACGCGCTGTTCCGCACCCGCATCGACGCCGGCCCGGTGCTGCTGCGCCGCTGACCGGATGGGACGTCTCCCGTCAGTTTGTCGGCAGGGCGCGGTCCAGCAGGTCGAAGAGGGCGGCCCAGTGGCGCTCGGTGGCCTGCTCGTCGTACATCGGGGTGTCGGCCATGGTGAAGCCGTGGTGGGCGCCCTGGTAGACCTCGGAGCGGTAGCGCACGCCGGCCGCGTCGAGCGCCTTCTCCAGCGTGGCGATCTGCTCCGGCGTCATCGACCGGTCGGCGTCGGCGTGCCCGAAGTACACCTCGCCGGTGATCGCGCCGACGGCCAGGTGAGGGCTGTCCGGCGCGTCGGTGGCGAGGTACCCGCCGTGGAAGCTGGCGATCGCGGCGATGCGGTCCGGGTGCGCCTCGATGGCCCGCAGCGCGTTCGTGCCGCCCAGGCAGTAGCCGGTGATGGCGACCGGACCCGGCCGGACGTCGTCGCGGGCGGCCAGGAAGTCGAGGTACGCGGTGGTGTCCCGGTCGAACACCTCCGGGGTCAACGCGCCGGCCAGCGGCATGATCTGCTCGAAGAGCGCTCCGCGCTGGTCCGGCTCACCGAGTCGGGACAGGTCGAACAGCGGTGCCCGGCCGGCCCGGTAGAACAGGTGGGGCGTCACCACCAGGTAACCCCGTGCGGCGATCCGTTCCGCCATCTCGACCAGGCGCGGGCGCGGTCCGAAGGCGTCCATGAAGAGCAGCACCGCCGGGAAGGGGCCGTTGCCGTCCGGCCGGGTCAGGGACGCGTCCGCCACTCCGTCGCTGGTCGGGATGTCCACCGTCGTCGTCTGCACCGTGCCTCCTCGTCCGAAAGTCCTTGATCGTCAAGGACGTTACTCGCCGGGCAGCCGGCCCGTGCGACAGCCGGGGAGCGTCGATCCCTGGATAAGGCGACCCTGGGTGGTGGTCGGCGACCGATCCAGGCTTGTCCACGACCGATGAGGGACACCGCCGACCTGGGAGTTGTTGTGCTCGACCTGACCGTTCCGGACCTGACTGGAAGACTCGCCGTCGTGACCGGCGGCAGCGACGGCCTGGGCCTCGGCCTGGCCACGCGGCTGGCGCGCGCCGGGGCCGAGGTGGTGCTGCCGGTCCGCAACCCGGCCAAGGGCGCCGCCGCGCTGGACGCCGTGCGGGCCGCCGCGCCGGGTGCCGTCGTCTCGACCCGGCACCTGGACCTCGCCTCGCTGGACTCGGTGGCCGCGCTGGCCGACACGCTGCTCGGCGAGGGCCGACCGATCCAGATCATGATCAACAATGCCGGCGTGATGACGCCGCCGACCCGGCACGCCACCGCCGAGGGCTTCGAACTGCAGTTCGGCACCAACCACCTCGGGCACTTCGCGCTGACCGGGCGGCTGCTGCCGCTGCTGCGGGCCGGCCACGCCCGGGTCACCACCATGTCGAGCAGCGCCGCCCGCTCTGGCCGGCTCGACTGGGACGACCTGCAGAGCACCCAGCGGTACGCGGCGATCCGCGCGTACAACGCGTCCAAGTTGGCCACCCTGCACTTCGGGTTGGAACTGGACCGACGGAGTCGGGCCGGCGGCTGGGGCATCGTCAGCAACGTCGCCCATCCGGGCACCACCATGACCAACCTGTACGCGTCCGGCCCCAACCTGGGACGCAGCCGGCCATCGCTCCACCACTCGATCATGAGCCGGCTGGCCCGCTGGGGCGTCCTGGTGCACTCGGTGGATGCCGGGCTGCTTCCCGCCCTCTACGCCGCCACCAGCCCACAGGCGCGGGGCGGCCGGTTCTACGGCCCGGACGGGCTGGGACAGTTCACCGGCAAACCGACCGAGCTGGCCGTCTACCGCTCGGCGCGCGACACGAATGACGCGGCACGGCTGTGGACCGTCTCGGAGCGGCTGGTGGGTGTCGAGTTCGTCGGCAACTGACCGGCGTACGCGTCCGCGTGAACGCGGCGTCAAGAATTGGCGGTGGCCCGTCGAAACGGCGTATCGGCGGGCGCACCGTCGCCCCTCGGTGGTGACGATGGGTCCATGAGTCCTTGGCGGATGACACGCTGGGAACGCGGAGACCTCCCACCCGGCAGCGACACCGACGGCGGCCCGGACGCGCCTGGCAGCTCGGGCGAGCCGGAGCGTCGGCACGAGGCGCTGGTGAGCGTCCGGCTGGGACCGTCCGCGCCCGGCAGTCACCTGGTGGAATACCTGCGGCACGAGCCCTGCGCCGTCGACGCGTGGTGGATCGCCGCCGACATCGACGCCGTGGTGCGACTCTCCGCCGACAGCAGGACGGTGCTGCACCGGGCCGTGGCCGACCTGCGCCGCCGGGCCGGGGTGGAGGTGGCCGCGGCCAACTACATCCTCCGCGCGCTCGACCTGACGACGCAGGCGGGGCCGCGTACCGGGAAGGACGCCCCGACGTGGGCGGTGTCCGCCGCATGAGCCGCCCCGACGTAGGCCGCCGGATCGTGGTGGGCGTCGACCGGTCGTTCGCCGGAATGCAGGCCCTGCGCCGCGCGATGCAGCTCGCCCGCCGCGACGGCGCGCAACTGGACGCCGTGCGTGCGTGGGTCTTCGCGCCGACGTGGCGGCCCGGCACCCTGACGTGGCGTTGGCAGGACGAGTGCGACCGGGCCGCGGTGGTCTACCTGCGTGGTGTCTTCGACGCGGCGCTCGGCGGCATGCCCCGGGACGTGACCGTCCGTTTGGTGGCAACCCAGGGGTACGCCGGGCAGGTGCTTGTCGACCACGCGCACCGGGAAAGTGACCTGCTGGTCGTCGGTAGCCCGGAACGCGGACGGTTCGGCCGGTCGCGTGGCCACGTCACCCGGTACTGCGTGACGAGGGCGGCCGTGCCGGTCGTCGCGGTGCCCGCGCCGTCCTGGGCGCGGGCCGCGACGATCCGCCGCTTCGCGCACGACCTCGAACGTTTCAGCCGATGACCCCTTCTCCCCACCGCTTTCGAAAGGACCAGCCCCACCATGGACGAGGCCCCGATAATTTACGCCGTTCCGGTGCGCGACCTGCCGGGACGGCTGGTGCGGACGGTGCGGACCGGTCGTTCGCCGCAGGGCCAGCGGCTGGGCATCGCCTTCACCCGGCCGGAGCTCCTGGCCGCCGCGATGGGCGTCGATCAGCAGTGGGAGGAGCTGTGCGAGTCCGCGCTGCGCGGCATGCTGCGCCCGCTCGGCATCGACGTGATCCAGGTCGACCCCCTGCTGGTGGCGCCGCCGCTCGACCCGAGCAGCGGAGACCGGGCCGCGCCGAACGTGCCGGCCCGCGCACCGGCCGCACCCGCCGGCCCATGGTCCGAGGCCGTTCCGGTCCCGGTCGGCACCGCACCCGCCACCGCTCAGGCGCGGACGAAGCGGACCGCGTCGGCGACCACATAACCGTTGGTGTCCTCGGTGCGGATCAGCACGCTCCCGTCGCTGCCGGCCGTGAACGGGTAGGTGCCCAGCGGCACCCACTGGCCGCCGGCCTGCCGCTGGTCCACCGTGCGGGTGACCAGCCCGCCGGAGTATTCGATCTCCACAGGCACGTTTGTCGCCCGGTTCGGATCCGCGGTCCAGCGCAACTGCACGTTCCACGAGCCGGCGGCGGGCAGTGTCGGGCGGAACCGCAGCCGGTTGACACCCTTGGCGGTGTTGCCGTCGTGCTCGTAGTCCGGGCCGTAGTAGCCGCCGACGCTCGTGCTGCGCAGCCACGTGCCGGCCCGGGTGATCCCGCTGCTCGCGGCGTTGTCCAGGATCACCTCGCTGGTGGAGCCCCACTCCAGCACCGCGCCGTCCTGCCGCAGCCGGGTCTGGAGGGTGGGCACGGGCACCTCCTGCACGGCGAGGTTCCCGGCGAGGGCCAGCGACGCGGCGGTGGCCGCCGCCTGCCCGAGGATCATGAACACCGGTTCCATCCGGATCGAGCCGTACGCGATGTGGCTCGCCGAGAGGCAGACCGGCACCAGCAGGTTGGCGCACTGCGCCCGGTGCGGCACGATCGCCCGGTAGCTCACCGGGTACGGCGCCGGCACCCCGATCTGCACGTCCCCCTCGTTGCGCACCTTGCCGTCGACCACCACCCGTTGACAGTTGTGCGAGTCCATCGTGTAGCTGGCCAGACCCACCGAGTCCGTGGCCCGTACCCGGCCCCGGCAGTCGGCCTCGGTCAACACGTACGCGGAGACCATCCGGCGGGCCTCCCGGATGTAGAGCATCGGTGGCCAGCCGCCGGTGCTGGTGAACTCGTCCACCGGCAGGCCCCACCGGGCGGTCGAGTCGCGGACCGACGCCGGCAGTCGCGGGTCGTTGGCCAGGAACCACATCAGCCCCTGCTGGTAGGTGCGGTGCTCGGCGATGATGCTCTCCCGCACGGCCCAGCTCGCCGTCGGGTACGCGTGGTTGAAGCCGATGTGGTCGGTCGACACGGCGCCGTTGTTGTTGGAGTCGGTCTTGCCGCCGCCGATCGAGTGGGTGGTGAAGTACGGCCCGGGGTAGCCGGCCTGGATGTGGCGCAGCAGCAGCTCGTACCGGATCGGGTCGTAGCCGGACGGCCTGCCGAACGGGATCCGGTTGGCCGCCTGGGTCAGGCACATCCGGAAGCAGTACGCCTGGATCCGGTCGTCGGCGCTGCCCTGCGGGGCGAGCGGTGTGGCGGAGATGCCCGGCAGCAGACCGCTCGCGGGCGAACCGGCCGTCACGTACGGGTCGACGGGGTAGGCGAACTGGTGGGTGTTGCGCGACTGCACCCCGTTGATCGTCTCGCCGTAGGTGTCGTTGGACTCCCGCCCGACGGTGAACCCCACCCCGGCCATGGCCAGCAGGTCGCCCTCGTAGGTGGCGTCGACGAACACCCCGCCCCGGTAGATCGAGCCGTCCTCGGTGCGCAGCTCGGTGATCCGGTCGCCACTGCGGCCGAGGCTGCTCAGCCGGGCGTCGACGATCACCGGCACGCCCGCCTCGGCCAGCATCTCGGCGAAGACAGCGGAGGCGACGCGCGGTTCGAAGGTCATCCGCAGCGGTGACGTCGGCGAGAGGGTACCGCCGTGGTACTTCACGTACACCCGGCGGTAGAACTCGGCGGCGAGGCCGCCGATGGACGCCTGGACGCCGGTGTCGGTGGCACCGAGCCCGGCGGTGCTCAGCCCGCCGACGTGGCTTGTGGGTTCCACCACCACGGCGGTGCGACCGAGTCGGCGCATGGTGATCGCGGCGGCCAGCCCGCCGGAGGTGGCGCCGTAGACGACCAGGTCGGCGGTGGTGACGGCGGCTCGGGCGGGGCCGGCGCGGAACGGGTCGGTGAGACCGGCCAGGACGAGGCCGGCGCCGCCGGCGGTCAGCAGCCGACGACGGGACAGGGGCTCGGACACGGCGGGGCTCCCGTGGGGTAACCGGTGGAGGGGACGGTTACAGAAGCACGCCGCTGCCGCTGCGAACGATATTCTTCAATGCCTGCCGGCGGGTGTCAACGGGTCAGGGGCGGTAGCGGTAGCCCATTCCCGGCTCGGTGATGAGGTGGCGGGGGCGGGCCGGATCGTCCTCCAGCTTGCGCCGCAGCTGGGCCAGGTACTGCCGTAGGTAGTTGGTCTCGTTCTGGTATTCCGGCCCCCACACGTCCTGGAGGAGCTGACGTTGGCTGACCAGCTTGCCGGGGTGGCGCAGCAGCTTCTCCAGCACGCTCCACTGGATGGGGGTCAGCTTGATCTCGGTGCCGTCGTCGCGCCGCACGCTGTGGTCGGCCAGGTCGACGGTGTGCTGGCCGATCCGCAGCGCCGGCACCGCCTCGCTGGGACCGCCGAGACGACGGGTGACGGCGCGGATGCGGGCCAGCAGCTCCTCCACCCCGAACGGCTTCGTCACGTAGTCGTCGGCGCCGGCGTCCAGGGCGGCGACCTTGTCCTCACTGCCGGCGCGGCCGGAGAGCACGATGATCGGCACGGTGGTCCACCCACGCAGACCCCGGATCACCTCCACGCCGTCGATGTCGGGCAGGCCGAGGTCCAGCACCACCAGGTCGGGCGGGTGGCTGGCGGCGGCCCTCAACGCGGCGGCCCCGGTGTCGGCGACGTCCACGTCGTACCGGCGGGCGCGCAGGTTGATGCGCAGGGCACGCAGGATCTGCGGTTCGTCGTCGACGACCAGGATGCGCGTCATTCCTGCGGCCCCCCCGAGCTGGTCTGCGCGGCGGCTGGCAGCCGCAGCACCATGGTGAGCCCACCACCGGGGGTGGTCTCCGGGGTGATGCTGCCACCCATCGCCTCGGCCAACCCCCGGGACAGGGCAAGCCCGAGACCGACGCCGGTCTGGTTGTCCCGGTCACCGAGGCGTTGGAACGGCAGGAAGACGTGCTCCCACTGGTCCTCCGGGATGCCCGGCCCCCGGTCGATCACCCGCAGTTCCACCTGGCCGGCGTGCGCGCTGGCGGTGATGGTGGGCGGCTGGTCCGGCGGGCTGTACCGCAGCGCGTTGGCGACGATGTTGACGAGCACCCGTTCCAGCAGGCCCGGGTCGGCGGTGGCGGCCGGCAGGTCGGCCGGGATGTCCGTGCCGACCGTCGCGGCCGCCGGGCCAAGTTCGTCCAGAGCCAGGGGTACGGCGTCCTCCAGGCCGATCGTGGTGGCCGTGATGCCGAGGACGCCGGCCTGGAGTCGACTCATGTCCAGCAGGTTGCCGACCAGCCGGGCGAGCCGGTCCAGCGACTCCTCGGCCGTCTCCAGCAATTCCTCGCGGTCGGACTCGTCGAACTCGATGTCGTGGCTGCGCAGGCTGGTCACGGCGGCCTTCGCCGAGGCGAGGGGCGTACGCAGGTCGTGGCTGACCGCGGCGAGCAGCGCGGTGCGCATCCGGTCGGCGGCGGCGAGGGGCCGGGCGGTGGCGGCCTCCTCGGCGAGCCGTTCCTGACGCAGCGCGACGGCGGCCTGGGCGGCGAACGCCTCGACGATGCGCCGGTCGGCGGCCTCCAGCCGTCGACCGCAGAGCACGACGGTGATCCGGTCGTCGACCGGCACCGCGGTCTCACCGCTTTCGGGGGTGCAGGGCGGGCTCTCGCCGACGCTGGCCACGACAGACCAGGCGTGCTCCTCACGGGCCCGCTCCGGGCGCCCGCTGGCGTCCTCGGCCAGCTCCAGCACGCTGACCGCGCGCAGCCCGAAGGTCTCCCGGAGCTGTTCCAGCAGGGCGGGCAGTGGGCGTTCGCCGCGCAGCACGCCACCGGCGAGGGCGGCGAGGGTCTGCGCGTCGGCGGCGGCGCGGGCGGCCTCCCTCGTCCGCCGGGCGGCCTTGTCGACGATCCAGCTCACCGCGAGCGCCACCCCGACGAAGACGGCCAGGGCGAGCAGGTTGTCGGCCTCGGCGATGGTCAGCGTCCGGTACGGCGGGGTGAAGAACCAGTTGAGCAGCAGCGACCCGCCGAGCGCGGCCACCAGGGCCGGCCACACCCCGCCGACCAGCGCGACCCCGACGACCCCGGCGAGGAACAGCAGAATGTCGTTGGTCAACGTCAGGTCGGGCAGGGTCTTCAGCAGGAGGGTGAGCAGCGGCATGCCCAGCACCGCCAGGCCGAAGCCGAGCAGTCGGCGACGTCGGGACAGCGCCGCCGGCACGGCCGCCGCCCGGCGGCCCTTGCCGGCCTGCTTGTGGGTGACCAGGTGCACGTCGATCGAGCCGGAGAGCGCGGTGGTGGTCACCCCGACGCCGCGGGCGAAGATCTGCGCGAGGCGACCCCGCCGGCTGGCGCCGAGCACCAGTTGGGTGGCGTTCACGCCCTGGGCGAAGTCCAGCAGCGCGGCCGGCACGTCGGTGCCGAGCACCTGGTGGTACGTGCCGCCCAGGCTCTCCACCAGCACCCGTTGCCGGGCCAGTTGGGCCGGGTCGGCGCCGGCCAGGCCGTCGCTGCGGGCCACGTGCACGGCGAGCAGGTCGGCACCCTTGCTGCGGGCCGCGACCCGGGCCGCCCGGCGGATCAGCGTCTCGCCCTCCGGGCCACCGGTCAACGCGACCACGACGCGTTCCCGGGCCTCCCAGGTGGCCGCGATGCCCTGCTGACTGCGGTAGCGGTCGAGCTGCTCGTCGACCTTGTCGGCCAGCCAGAGCAGCGCCAGCTCGCGCAGCGCGGTGAGGTTGCCGACCCGGAAGTAGTTGCCCAACGCGGCGTCGATCTTGTCGGGTCGGTAGATGTTGCCGTGCGCCATCCGCCGGCGCAGCGCCTCCGGGGTCATGTCGACAAGCTCGACCTGCTCGGCGGCGCGGACGATCTCGTCCGGCACGGTCTCCCGCTGGGTGGTGCCGGTGATCTGGGCGACGACGTCGTTCACCGACTCCAGGTGCTGCACGTTTACCGTGGACAGCACGTCGATGCCCGCGTCCAGCAACTCCTGGACGTCCTGCCAGCGCTTGTCGTGCCGGGAGCCGGGCACGTTCGTGTGCGCCAGCTCGTCGACGATCGCGATCTCGGGCCGGCGGGTCAGCACCGCGTCCAGGTCCATCTCGGTGAACTCGGCGCCCCGGTAGTCCATGGTGCGGCGGGGCACCTGCTCCAGGTCGCCGAGCATCGCGGCGGTCTGCTGGCGGCCGTGGGTCTCCACGAAGCCGATCACCACGTCGGTGCCGCGCGCGGCCCGCCGCCGAGCCTCCTCCAGCATGGCGTACGTCTTGCCGACGCCGGGGGCGGCCCCGAGATAGATGCGCAGTTCTCCGCGTGGCACGGGGACCATCCTCCCTGGTCAGATCGGCGGGCGGGGCCGCGCCCGGTCGGCACGGCCCCGCCCGCCAATGCGCTCAGCGCGCGGCGAACTGCTTGTCGAGGGCGATGTTGAGTTCCAACACGTTGACCCCGGGCTCACCCATGAAGCCCAGCCCACGCCCTGCCGTGTGCTTCTCGACCAGGTCGCGGACCGCCGCCGGGTCCGCGCCGCGCTCGCGCGCGACCCGGTTCACCTGCAACTCGGCGTACGCCGGGCTGATCTGTGGGTCGAGACCGCTGGCGCTGGCGGTGACCGCGTCGGCGGGGACCGCCGGGTCGGCGGGCGCGTCGCCGCGGATCGGTGTGACCACCCCGCCTGCGGCCACGTAGTCCTCGCCGGGCTGGGCCAGCTCCACCGTCACCCCCTGGTACGACGAGACGAACGGGCTGGCCGGGGCGGCCTGGTTGACGCTCACCACCCGGGTGACGCGGCCGGTCAGACCGTCGGCGCGGAAGACCGCGAGCACGGCACCCACCCCGTCGTCGGTGCAGTACGGGCGTCGACCGTCGACGCCGTTCAGCTCGCCGACGGACTTGCTGCGCCCGCACACCTGGGTGAGGAGGCTCTCGCTGGACTCCTCCGGGTCGGTGGCGATGGTGTCGACGACGCTCTCCGGACCCAGGTTGCTGGCCGAGGTCGAGGTCGGGTCGTAGCCGTCGCCGGCGGCGGAGGGGCGGGACTGGAAGTAGCGGGCGATCGGGTTGCCGTCCGCGTCGGTGAAGGATTGGCCGATCAGCGCGCTGCCGACGGTGTTCCCGCCTGCGGTGATCAGCGAACCGTCGGCCTTGTGGTGGAGGCCGGGCAGCTGACCGAGCGCGACCAGGGCCAGCGGGTAGACGAGGCCGAGCAGCACGGTGAAGACGAGCACGGCGCGCAGCGCGGCGAGGTGTTGGGCGATCCAGGTGGGTAGGCGCATCACGAAATCCCCGGGATGAACTGGATGAGCAGGTCGATGAGCTTGATCCCGATGAACGGCACGATGATGCCGCCCAGGCCGTAGACCAGTAGGTTGCGGCCGAGCAGCTTCGACGCGGCGGCCGGCCGGTACCGCACGCCCCGCAGGGCGAGCGGGATCAGCGCGATGATCACCAGGGCGTTGAAGATGACCGCGGACAGGATCGCCGACTCCGGGCTGGCCAGCCGCATGATGTTCAGCGCGTCCAGGCTCGGGTAGAGGCCGGCGAACATGGCCGGGATGATCGCGAAGTACTTCGCGATGTCGTTGGCGATGCTGAACGTGGTCAGCGCGCCCCGGGTGATCAGCAACTGCTTGCCGATCTCCACGATCTCGATCAGCTTGGTCGGGTCGGAGTCGAGGTCGACCATGTTGCCGGCCTCCTTGGCGGCCGACGTACCGGTGTTCATGGCCACCCCGACGTCGGCCTGGGCGAGCGCCGGCGCGTCGTTGGTGCCGTCACCGGTCATCGCGACCAGCCGACCACCCTCCTGCTCCCGCTTGATCAGCGCGAGCTTGTCCTCCGGCGTGGCCTCGGCCAGGAAGTCGTCCACCCCGGCCTCGTCGGCGATCGCCTTCGCGGTACGCGGGTTGTCGCCGGTGATCATCACGGTCCGGATGCCCATCCGGCGCATCTCGTCGAACCGCTCCCGCATGCCGGACTTGACGACGTCCTTCAGGTGGATGACGCCCAGTGCGCGGGCGGGCTCACCGTCGACGTGCTCGGCGACCACGAGCGGGGTGCCGCCGGTGCCGCTGATCGCGTCCACGATCTCGCCGACCTGCTCGGTCGGGTGGCCGCCGTTCTCCCGTACCCACTTCATCACCGCTGCGGCGGCGCCCTTGCGGACCCGGCGGGCCGTGCCCACCGCGCCGCCGTCCACGCTGCCGTCCGGCGTCAGGTCGACGCCGCTCATCCGGGTCTGCGCGGTGAACGGTACGAACGTGGCGTGCGGCATCACGCCGGGCTCCCGCTCGCGCATTCCGAACTCGTTCTTCGCCAGTACCACCACCGAGCGCCCCTCCGGGGTCTCGTCGGCCAGGCTGGACAGTTGCGCGGCGTCGGCAAGCGCCGCGGGGTCGACCCCCTCGACGGGTACGAACTCGGCGGCCTGCCGGTTGCCGAGCGTGATGGTGCCGGTCTTGTCCAGCAGCAGGGTGTTGACGTCGCCGGCGGCCTCGACGGCCCGGCCGCTCATGGCCAGGACGTTGCGCTGCACCAGCCGGTCCATGCCGGCGATGCCGATGGCGGAGAGCAGCGCGCCGATGGTGGTGGGGATCAGGCAGACCAGCAGCGAGATCAGCACCACCCCGGTGACGCCGGAGCCGGTGATCGCGCCGCTGTCCGGCGCCGCCGCCTGGTACGCCTTGGAGAAGATGGCAAGCGGCTGGAGGGTGACCACGGCCAGCAGGAAGATGACCGTGAGTGCGGCGAGCAGGATGTTCAGCGCGATCTCGTTCGGTGTCTTCTGCCGGTTGGCGCCCTCGACCAGGGCGATCATCCGGTCGATGAAGCTCTCGCCCGGCTTCTGAGTGATCTTGACGATGATCCGGTCGGAGAGCACCTTGGTGCCGCCGGTAACCGCGCTGCGGTCACCGCCGGACTCCCGGATCACCGGGGCCGACTCGCCGGTGATGGCCGACTCGTCGACGCTGGCGATGCCCTCGACGATGTCGCCGTCGCCCGGGATGATGCCGCCCGCCTCGACCAGCACGACGTCGCCCTGGCGCAACTCCGGCGCGGGTACCGCCTCGTCACGGTAGGTGTTGGCCCGCGCGCCCGGCTTCCAGTCGATCAGCCGGGTGGCGATGGTGTCCTTCTTCGCCTGCCGCAGCGTCGCGGCCTGGGCCTTGCCCCGGCCCTCGGCGACCGCCTCGGCCAGGTTGGCGAAGACCACTGTCAGCCAGAGCCAGACGGTGATCGCCCAGGCGAACACCGACGGGTCGAGCACCGCCAGGACTGTGGTGAAGGCCGCGCCCACCTCGACGATCAGCATCACCGGGTTGCGCCACAGCGTGCGGGGGTCGAGCTTGCGTACCGCGTCCGGCAGGGACCGGATGAGCTGCTGGGGGTCGAGCAGGCCCCCGCCGATCCGGTTGCCCTGGGTGGCGGGCGTGCCGGGGAGTTGCTCTGTTGGGGCGGACGTGACGGACATGTCCTCGTTCCTCATGATGGTCAGAGCCCCTCTGCCAGCGGGCCGAGCGCGAGCGCGGGCAGGAAGGTCAGCGCGACGAGGACCACAGTGACGCCGACGACCATGCCGATGAACAGCGGTCGGTGGGTCGGCAGGGTGCCCTCGGACGCGGGGGTGGGTGCCTGGCGGGCCAGCGAGCCGGCCAACGCGAGCACGAAGATGAGCGGCAGGAAGCGGCCCAGCAGCATGCACAACCCGAGCGCGGTGTCCCACCAGGTCGTGTTGACGGTGATGCCGCCGAAGGCGGAGCCGTTGTTGTTGCTGGCCGAGGTGAACGCGTACAGCACCTCGGAGAGGCCGTGCGGGCCGACGTTGAGCGCCGTGGAGTTGTTACCGGTGGCGAACGCGGCCGCCGTACCGACGAGCACCAGGATCGGCGTGATCAGGAAGTAGAGCGAGGCGAACTTGATCTCGCGCGACCCGATCTTCTTGCCCAGGTACTCGGGGGTGCGACCCACCATCAGGCCGGCCACGAAGACCGTGATCACCGCAAGGATGAGCAGGCCGTAGAGACCCGAACCGGTGCCGCCCGGCGCGACCTCGCCGAGCATCATGTTGACCATCGTCATCATGCCGCCGAGCGAGGTGAACGAGTCGTGGAACGAGTTCACCGCACCGGTCGAGGTGAGCGTGGTGGCGGCGGCGAAGGTGGCCGAGTTCGACACGTCGAACCGCACCTCCTTGCCCTCCATCGCCGCGCCGACCGCCTGCGGCACCGTGCCGTGGCCGGCCAGCTCGAAGATGTTGGTGATGGCGACGCTGAGGAACGCGAGGATGCCCATCACCGCGGCGATGGCGTAGCCCTGCCGGTTCTGCCCGACCATCCGGCCGAAGACCCGGGGCAGGCTGAACGGGATCAGGAAGATCAGGAAGATCTCCAGCCAGTTCGTCCAGGTGGTCGGGTTCTCGAACGGGTGCGCGCTGTTGACGTTGTAGAAGCCGCCACCGTTGGTGCCCAGCTCCTTGATCACTTCCTGGCTGGCGACCGGACCACCGGTGATGGTCTGGGAGCCGCCGGTCAGCGTGCTCACGTCGGTGCCGCCGGAGAGGTTCTGCACCACGCCGCCGATCATCAGCGCGATCGCGCCGAGCACGGCGATCGGCAGCAGGATCCGCAGCACGATCCGGGTCAGGTCGACCCAGAAGTTGCCGAGCTGCCCGGTGCGGCTGCGGGCGAAGCCGCGTACCAGCGCGACCGCCACCGCGATGCCGACCGCCGCCGACACGAAGTTCTGCACGGCCAGACCGGCCATCTGCACCAGGTGGCCCATCGTCGACTCACCCGAGTACGACTGCCAGTTGGTGTTCGTCACGAACGACACGGCCGTGTTCCACGCGCCGTGCGGCACCACCGGGTCGAAGCCCAGGGACAGCCACAGGTGGTTCTGCACCCGCTGGAACACGTACAGGAACAGGATCGAGACGGCGGAGAACGCCAGCACACTGCGGGCGTACACGCCCCAGGTCTGCTCGGCGGCCGGGTTGACCCCGACCAGCCGGAAGATGCCCCGCTCGACCCGGGACTGCTTCGTGCCGGCGACCGCCCGGAACATGTAGTCACCGAACGGCTTGTAGACGGCGACGAGAGCCGCCACCAGCGTCACGATGAAGATGACGCCCGCTGTTGTCATGGTCATCAGAAGCGCTCCGGAAACAGCAGGGCGAACACCAGGAACGCGCCCAGGACGATCGCGAGCACCAGACCGACGGCGTTTACCGCGTTCACAGCTTCTCCACCGCCCGGACCACCAGGGCGAGCACTGCGAACAGCACCACCGTCAGGACCACGAACACCACGTCAGACACGCTGACTCCTCAGCCGGAAAGGTTCGTCGCGACCGCCTTCCGGTCGCGCCGGGCAATCAAAGCCCCACCACTCGCCGACGGCAGGGGTCATAACGCGACCATGACGGAGCCGAACCTTTTCTTGACGTGGTTTTCACACCCGCCCACTGAACAGGTGAAATGCGGCACAGACTCCGCGCTTGTCCGGGGGTGGGGGCCAGTTGCGCGTCCTTTGCTCTGCTTCAGCGGGCGCAACAACGAGGCGCACTAACCGTTGCGCTGGTTGAAGCAGAGCAAAGGACGCGGAGGGACCGTCCGCGACCCGGAGCGGACGGCGGCGCGGTGCAGCGCGGGCGGAGGTGCAGCGCGGGCGGAGGTGCGGGGCCGGGCGGAGGTGCGGGGCGGGGTCCCGGGCGGGCGGAGGTGCGGGGCCGGGTCAGGCCGGGCGGCGGGCCACCAGCACGTCGCGCATGATCGACTGGTCGACCCGGTGCCGCAGCGCGCGGTACGGCTCGGTGTCGACCACGGTCAGGCCGGCGTCGGCCAACGCCGCCGCCGCGTCCTCGCGACTGGCGACGTGGGTGTTCCAGGAGATCCCGAGCGCCCCGCCGGGACGCAGCAGCCGCGCCCAGACCGGCGCGGCGTCCGCGAGCAACGCCAGCGGATCGCGGGTCAGGCCCTTGTCGGCGGTACGGCTGCCGTGCTGCACGCCGTACGGCGCGTCGGCGACGACCAGGTCCACGGTCTCCGGGCGGAAGAACTCCGCCGAGCGGGCGGTGTCGGCGTTGACCACGTCCAGCAGTTGGGTCTGGCCGGCCTTGTGCTCCTCGCGGGTCGGGGCCAACTCGATCCGTACCCGCCGGCCGACCACCTTGCGCTCCCGCCGTACCGGCCCCGACTCCAGCACCCGGTGCTTGACCCGCTTCTGCTTCAGCCAGGTGGTGATGAACGCCCGGTACGCCTCGACGTCCTTCTGGTCGCGCTCGATGCCGGCGGCGTCGAACCCGTACATCAGGGCCTGGTTGAGGGTGGTGCCCCGGCCGCAGAGCGGGTCGAGCACCCGGAACCGGCGGGTGGTCAGCTCACCGGCCCAGTCCGAGGCGAGCAGGGTGACGTTGAGCAGCAGTTTGGTGAACTGCTCGTTGGTCTTGCCCGGGTACTTCTGGATGGTGAGCAGGTCGTCGTCGTAGCGGTCCAGTCGGCTCCACTCGATCGGCCGCAGCAGCTCACCGACGATCTCGAACAGCGCGTACCCGGCGGAGAGGTTGCCCAGGGCGGCCAGGTCCCGCTCGGTCAACCCGTCACCGGTGAAGGTGACGTAGGACGCCCCACCGACCATCTCGGTGTCCAGCTCGCCGATCTGGCCGTCGAGGGCCGAACGGCCGAAGATCTCCAGCTCGGCCCGGGTGAGGTCGATGGCGGAGCGGGCGTACACCCGGTTGGTGGCGGGCAGGATCAGCAGGCCGTAACGCGTCATGATCGGGCGAGTATTCCACAACAGCCCCCGGTCGCCGGGAACCGGAGCGCCCCCCGGAGCGACTACCGGTACATGGGGTGTGAGCAGTGGCGGGAGGTCCTGTCCGCGCAGTTGGACGGGGAGGAGACCGCCGCCGAACTGACGGCGGTGCAGGGGCACCTGGACGGGTGTGCCGATTGTCGGGCCTGGTTCACGGCGGCGGCCGCGGTGACGCGTCGGGTTCGTACCCGATTGGTGGCCGATGTGCCCGACCGGACCGCGGCGATCCTGGCCGCCGTCGCGGCGGAACCGGCCCGCCGGTCGTGGTGGCGGCGCGCTGGGTTGGTCGCCGGCCTGCGCGCGGCGTTCGGGCGCGCTGGGTTGGTCGCCGGGCTACGCGCGGCCTCCGGGCGCGCGGGGTTGGTCGCCGGGCTACGCGCGGCGCTCGGGCTGCTCGGCGCGGTGCAGTTGGTGCTCGGGCTGGCCCAGGTGGGCCGGGGCGCGACCGCCGATCATCTGCACCCGGCCGGCCAGCACCTGTGGCACGAGTCGGCCGCGTGGAACGTGGCGGTGGGTGCCGGGTTCCTCTTCGTGGCGGTCCGCCGCAGCCCGCCGGCCGGGCTGCTGCCGATGCTCAGCGCTTTCGTCGGCACGTTGCTGCTGCTCTCGGTCAACGACCTGGCCACCGGATCGGTGGGCGGGGAGCGGCTGGTCAGTCACGGGTTCCTGGTGGTCGGCTACCTGATCACCGTGTTGTTGTCCCGGCCCGGCCTGCGCCCCGGTGGACCTTCGCCGCAGCGGCAGCCAGCACCGTCGCGCTGGCGGTTCGGCACCGACGAGGTGGACCGGCCGCTGCGGGTGGTCCGCGCCGAGTCGTACCCGGCGCAGGCCGCCGACCGGCATGCCGCCCCGGCGGCGCGTGCTGGCCTTGCCGCCGCGGCGGCGCGTGCCGAGCGCGGTGGGCGGGCCGGCGGACGTCGCGCCGCCTGATCGCCGGCGGCGTCGACCGGCGAGACTTTCTTCGGTGCTCCGCGTCACCGGCAAGCGGGCTACGCGGTCCCGGGTTCCCCCGTCTCGTCGGTCTGACATTCGGGGTCGTGGGCGGCGTAGAGCAGGGACAACTGGCGGTGAAGCTGCCGCCGTTCGTCCTCGGCCAGTCGGTGTTTCTCGCCCTGACCGCCGTCGACGCCGGCATGCGAGCCGACCTGAACCTCGTCTCGCTGGTGTTCGACCCGATCGCCATCGTCATCCTGGCCGCCGTCATCGCGCTCCAGCTCCGCGAGTCGGCCCCCGCCGCCGCGCCGGTCTGAAGCCCGGCACCGGTGGCGGTGCCTGGACTTCGTCGGCGGGCGGCCCGACCAGGGCGGGATCGGGCAGCTCAGGCGGGCGGCGCTGGCCGGGTCGGGTCGGCGATGGCCTGCGGGATGACCTGCTCGACGATGGTCAGCAGGGTGGTGGTGAGCAGCAGGTGTACCTGGGCACGGGTCAGCGCGCCACGCTGGAGCCATTCCCGGGCGGTCGACGTGGCTAGCCCGCCGTACGCCCGGACCATCCCGCGCAACTCCTCGCGGTGCTCCGCCTCGCCGGCCAGACCGACGGCGACCAGCATCCGGTCCGCGGCGACCTCCTCGGCTTCGGCGAGCACCCGCTCCACGTCGGCGTCGCCGCCCATGCCCCGCGCGGTGACGGCGGCCAACCAGGAGGTGCTGTGCCGGGACACCACGTCGAGGAACCAGGTGACGCTGGCGTCGATCCGGGTCCGCAGATCCCCCTTGGGTAGCCGCTCCAGGGCAACCTCCGGGATGGTCACCATGACCCGGACGACCTCCAGGTAGAGGTCCTTCTTCGCGCCGAAGTAATGGTTGACCAGCCCACGAGCGACACCCGCCTCCCGGGCGACGTCGGTGGTCGACACCTCCGCGTACGGGCGCTCGCCGAAGAGCCGGACCGCGCAGGCCAGGATCTGCCCGCGCCGGGCGTCCGGCTCCAAACGGCGGCGGCGAGGAGTCGTCTCGACACTCATCTGCACGACCCTATCGAGCGCTCACAGGGCGACCATCGCCCTCACCTTGATCACCGCACACCCTGATGGCGCCGGACCAGGTGCCGGGCGACGTGGCGCAGGTTGGACGTCTCGGAGTAGAGCGCCGCGTTGATCGCCCCAACCGCGACCCCGGGCGCTCGCTGCACTCGATCCACGTCCTGGACCACCCGGCCGATCAACGTCAATCGACAACGGAGATCGAACAACTCCCTCCGCGCACAGTGCAGCGCTGTCTCCAATCCCCCGACCCGCTCCCGCAGCCACGCCAACTCCGTCGCCTGATCCATCGCGGCCCACCTTTCTCGGAACAACGCCGACGCCCGCCCGGTCCAGCAGCGGAACGACACCCTCCGACCACTCTCGGTCAGCGTCCCACGCCCTGTCAAGTCGGGGACCCCCGATCGGGTATCACCGATTGGGGATGGTTGAACGTGCCTACCGTCCAGGTGTGGGAGCTGAGGGGCCGGGCGAGCTGATGGGGCCGTATGAGATCGGCCAGCGGCTCAACGTGTCGCGGAGCCGGTTTCAGCAGATCGCCATGCGGCCAAGCTTTCCGAAGCCCTACCAGGAGTTGCGCGGAATGAAGGTGTGGCTGCGCGCTGACGTGGAGGCGTGGATCGCCGAGCACCGACCGCCGCGCCCCACCGACGGCGACGAGGCCGAGTAGCCCGCACGCCCCGCTTCGCGCCCGCCCACTCGCCGCCCGCCCATGGCGCCCGGTCGAACTGGGCATCAGTACCGGCTCGGCGCCCAGCAGCACCGGGTTCGCACGATCGATCCCCCTGCACAACCCCGTGATCGACACGCCGCACGCCCGAAGGCGCGAGTTCTCCGCAATCTTGGACAGTTTCCGTTAGCGGTGAACGGAAACTGTCCAAGATCTCCGCGCGTGCCGCCCTGGCCGTCGTCGATCATGGAGTTGTGGTGGGCGATATGGCCGCGCGTTCCCTCTTTGCGGGGCACCACGACTCCATGATCGACAGCGTCTAGGCCCCGGGGCCGCGCGATCTCGTGCTGTCGTACCCCAGTCAGGCCCCGGCGGTCCGGCGCAGCGGTGCCGGGCAGCGGACACCCGCCCGCCGCGGACGTCCTGACGACCTGCGGCCGGCTGCCGATCGAGACTTATTGACATGTTGCCAACAGCGCGCGAGGGTGGTGCACATGCCGACGCCCGACGGTCCCCCCTCGCCCTGGCGCGAGGCGGAGCACGACGACCTCGCCGACCTGGCCCGCACCTTCTTCACCAAGGAGGTGCTGCCGCACACCGACCGCCTGCTGGCGCAGGGCCACCCGGACCGCGAGCACTACCGCCGCGCCGGCGAGCTGGGGCTGCTGGGCCTGTCCGTCCCGGAGGAGTACGGCGGTGGGGGCGGCGGGTTCACCCACGAGGCCGTGCTGCTGCACGAGCAGGCGTACACCGGGGAGAGCAGCCTCGGGTTGGCCGTCCACAGTGGCATCGTCACCGGCTACCTGGTCGCGTACGGCAGCGAGGAGCAGAAGCGGCGGTGGCTGCCCGGCCTGTGCAGCGGTGAACTGGTCGGCGCGATCGCGATGACCGAGCCGGACGGCGGCTCCGATCTCCAGGCGATGCGTACCCGGGCGGTCCGCGACGGCGACGACTACCTGATCACCGGCGCGAAGACGTTCATCACCAACGGCGGCCTGGCCGACCTGGTCATCGTGGCCGTGAAGACCGATCCCGAGCAGCGGGCCGCAGGTGTCTCGCTGCTGGTCTGCGAGGTCGGCGGCGATCCGGAGGGCTTCCGTCGGGGCCGACTGCTGTCCAAGATCGGGCTGCACGCCAACGACACCGCCGAGCTGTTCTTCGACGGGTTCCGGGTGCCGGCGGCCAACCTGCTCGGCGACGCCGAGGGGCTGGGCTTCGTCCAGCTCATGCAGCAACTCCCCCAGGAACGGCTGGTCATCGGCGTCGGCGCGGTCGCGGCCATGGAACGGGCGGTCGAGCTGACCGTCGCGTACGCCAAGCAGCGCACCGCCTTCGGCAAGCCGTTGATGGGCCACCAGAACACCCGGATGGTGCTCGCCGAGTGCGCCACGCGTACCCGGGTCAGCCGGGTCTTCCTGGACGACTGCATCGTCCGGCACGCGCGCGGCGACCTGGACGTGGCGACCGCGGCGATGGCGAAGTCCTGGCTCACCGACGGGCAGTGCGAGGTCATCGACCGCTGTCTCCAGATCTTCGGCGGCTACGGCTACACGACGGAGTACCCGATCGCCCAGATGTACGCCGACGCCCGCGTCCAGAAGATCTACGGCGGCACGAACGAGATCATGAAGGAGCTGATCGCCCGTGCCCTCTGAGGCGTACGTCTATGACGCGGTCCGCACCCCGCGCGGACGCGGCCGGGACACCGGCGCGCTGCACGGGGTCAAGCCGATCTCGTTGGTCGTCGGCCTGATCGACGCGTTGCGTGAGCGCAACCCCGGCCTGGACGTCGGTCGGCTGGAGGACCTGCTGCTCGGCATCGTCACCCCGGTCGGCGAGCAGGGCGGCGATCTGGCGCGGGCCGCCGCGTTGCTGGCCGGGTTGCCCGACGAGGTGGGCGGGGTGCAGCTCAACCGGTTCTGCGCCTCCGGACTGGAGGCGGTCAACTCCGCCGCCGCGCGGATCCGCTCCGGCTGGGAGCACCTGCTGCTCGCCGGCGGGGTGGAGTCGATGTCCCGGGTGCCGATGGGCTCCGACGGCGCGGCCTGGGCCACCGACCCGCAGACCGCGCTCGCCACGTCGTTCGTGCCGCAGGGCGTCAGCGCCGACCTGATCGCCACCCTGGAGGGGTTCACCCGCGACGACGTGGACGGCTACGCGCTGCGGTCGCAGGAGCGGGCCGCGAAGGCGTGGGCCGGCGGGCACTTCGCCCGCTCGGTGGTGCCGGTCCGCGACGGCAACGGGCTGGACATCCTCGCCGTCGACGAGCACCCCCGCCCGGAGACCACCCGGGAGGCGCTGGCCCGGCTCACCCCGTCGTTCGCCACCCTCGGCGAGGCAGCCGGTTTCGACGCGGTCGCGTTGCAGAAGTTCCACTGGCTGGAGGCGATCGAGCACGTCCACCACGCCGGCAACTCGTCCGGCATCGTGGACGGCGCGGCGCTGGTGCTGATCGGTTCGGAGCAGGTCGGGCAGGACCTCGGCCTCACCCCGCGCGCGAGGATCGTCGGCGCGGCGGTCACCGGGGCCGACCCGACGCTGATGCTCACCGGCCCGATCCCGGCCACCCACAAGGCGCTCGCCGTCGCCGGGCTGACAGTCGACGACATCGACCTGTTCGAGATCAACGAGGCGTTCGCGGCCGTGGTGCTCAAGTACGTCCGCGACCTGGGCCTCGACCCGGACCGCGTGAACGTCAACGGCGGCGCGATCGCGCTCGGCCACCCGCTGGGGGCCACCGGAGCCATGTTGCTCGGCACGGCGTTGGACGAGTTGGAGCGCCGCGACCTGCGCCGTGCCCTCGTGACCCTCTGCATCGGCGGCGGCATGGGCGTCGCCACCGTTCTCGAGCGCTGCTGACCCGGGGGAAAGACACATGACCACCACCATCCGGTACGACCGCGGCGACGACGGCATCGTCACGCTCACCCTGGACGACCCCGAGCAGTCCGCCAACACCATGAACCGCGCGTACGCCGCCTCGATGAGCGCCGCGCTGGACCGCTTGGAGGCGGAGCGCGATCTCGTCGGCGTGCTCGTGACCAGCGCGAAGTCGACGTTCTTCGCCGGCGGTGACCTGCCCGAGATGATCCGGGCCACCCGCGCCGACGCGCCCGCCCTCGCCAAGTTGCTCGGCACCATCAAACGGGACCTGCGGCGACTGGAGACGCTGGGCCGACCGGTGGTCGCCGCGATCAACGGCTCCGCGCTCGGCGGCGGCCTGGAGATCGCGCTCGCCTGCCACCACCGGATCGCGCTGGACGCGCCGGACAGCCGGCTCGGGCTGCCCGAGGTGACCCTGGGCCTGCTGCCCGGGGCCGGCGGTGTCACCCGGACGGTACGAATGCTCGGCCTGGCCGGTGCGCTGACCACGGTGCTGCTCACCGGTCGGCGGATGCGCCCCACCGACGCCCTGGCCGCGGGCATCGTGGACGAGGTGGCCGCCACGCACACCGAGATGCTGGACCGGGCACGCACCTGGATCGCGGCGAACCCGCATCCGGCCCAGCCGTGGGACCGACCGGACTACCGGATGCCCGGTGGCACACCGGCCAGCCGCTCGCTGGCCGCCCAGTTGCCGGCCTTCCCCGCCACCCTGCGCAAGCAGCTCAAGGGTGCCCGGCTGCCCGCACCCGAGGCGATCCTGGCGACCGCCGTCGAGGGCGCACAGGTCGACCTGGACACCGCGTTGACGGTGGAGACCCGGCACCTGATCGGCCTGCTCACCGGGCAGGTCGCCAAGAACATGATCGGCGCGTTCTTCTTCGACCTGAAGGCCGTCAACGGAGGGGCCGCCCGACCGTCCGGCGTGGACGCCCCGCCGGTGCGCCGGGTGGCCGTGCTCGGCGCCGGCATGATGGGCGCGGGCATCGCCTACGCCTGCGCCAGCGCCGGCCTGGACGTCGTGGTCAAGGACGTCACGCCGGAGGCCGCCGGCCGTGCCCGGGAGCACGCCGAACGGCTGCTCACCCGCACGGTGCGCAGGGGCCGCGCCACGGAGGCGGACGCCCGTGCCGTACTGGACCGGATCACCACCACCGACCAGGTGGACGAGTTGGCCGGCTGCGACGCGGTCATCGAGGCGGTCTTCGAGGACCCTGCGCTGAAGCAGGCCGTCTTCGCCGAGGTGCTGCCGGTGTTGGCACCCGACGCGTTGCTCGCCTCCAACACCTCCACCCTGCCGATCACCGGGCTGGCCGAGGGGGTGGACCGGCCGGCCGACCTCATCGGCATGCACTTCTTCTCCCCGGTGGACCGGATGCCACTGCTGGAGATCGTGGTCGGCGAGCGGACCAGCGACACCGCCCTGGCGCGGGCGTTCGACCTGGGGCGGCGGATCGGCAAGACCCCGATCGTGGTCAACGACGGCCGGGGTTTCTTCACCAGCCGGGTGATCGGCAGGTTCCTCGACGAGGCGGTCGGCCTGGTCGCCGAGGGCGTACCGGCCGCGTCGGTGGAGCAGGCCGCGTTGCAGGCCGGCTACCCGACCGGGCCACTCGCGCTGGCCGACGAGGTGAGCCTCACCCTGATCCAGCGGATCCGCCGCCAGTTCGAGGCGGCCAGCGAGGAGTACCTGCCGCTGCCCGCGCACCGGCTCGTCGACGAGCTGGTCGACGCGTACGACCGGCCGGGACGTGCGGCCGGTCGCGGCTTCTACTCCTATGACGACGACACCCGGGGCCGGCTGTGGACCGGCCTCGCCGACCTGGTCACCGACGCCGGCCGGGCGGTGCCGTTCACCGACCTCCAGGAGCGGATGCTCTTCGCCGAGGCGCTGGACGCGCTGCGCTGCCTCGACGAGGGGGTGCTGCGCACCGAGACCGACGCCAACATCGGCTCGATCTTCGGCATCGGGTTCCCCGCCTGGACCGGCGGCGTGATCCGCTACGTCCGCCAGTACGCGGGCGGCCCTGCCGGCTTCGCAACCCGTGCCGGCGAACTGGCCGACAGGTACGGCGACCGGTTCACGCCCCCGGCCGACCTGGTCGACAGGCTCGCCGCCCGTCCCGCCGAACCGGCTGGCGTCGCGTGACGGCCTCCTGGCCGAGCCCCGGCAGACCGGATGGGGCCGACGACCCGGGTGCCGCACGGGGCGACGACCCAGACGCCGCACGGCACGACGACCCGGGTGCCGCACGGCGCGACGACCCGGGCGCCGCACGGCGCGACGACCCGGGCGCCGCACCGGGCGGTTCGCGCGGCGGGCCGTTGGCCGGGGTGCGGGTGGTCGAGTTGGCGAGCCTCGCGCCGGCCCCGTTCGGCTGCATGGTGCTCGCCGACCTCGGGGCGGACGTGGTGCGGGTGGACCGGCCGGGTGCCCCGGGCGCGGGGCGACTGGCCGCGCCGACCGGCGGGCCGTTGCAGCGCGGCCGGCGGGTGACCGCACTGGACCTGAAGTCCCCGGCCGGGGTGGCCGACCTGCTGCGCCTCGTCGAGCGGGCCGACGTGCTGGTCGAGGCGTACCGCCCGGGGGTCGCCGAGCGGCTCGGCTTCGGCCCGGAGGTGTGCCAGAGGCGCAACCCCGGGCTGGTGTACGCGCGGATGACCGGCTGGGGCCAGGACGGCCCGCTGGCGTCCCGGGCCGGGCACGACATCGACTACATCGCGGTGGCAGGGGCGTTGGAGCCGCTGGGTCGGGCCGGCGAGCGCCCGTACGCGCCGATGAACCTGCTCGCCGACTTCGGCGGGGGCGGCATGCTGCTCGCCGTCGGCGTGTTGGCGGCGCTGCTGGAACGCGAACGCTCGGGTGTCGGCCAGGTGGTCGACGCGGCGATGGTGGACGGGTCGGCGCTGCTCACGTCGTTCCTGCACGGGCTGCTCGGCAGTGGCCTGTGGGCCGCGCCGCGCGGGCGCAACATGTTCGACGGCGGTGCGCCGTTCTACGACACGTACGCCACCGCCGACGGCGGATTCATGGCCGTCGGCGCGATGGAACCGGCCTTCTACGACGTACTCCTCACCGGCCTCGACCTGGCCGACGACCCGGACCTGCCGGCGCAGTACGACCCGAGCGGCTGGGATGAGCTGCGCCGGCGCTTCACCGCACGGTTCGCCGAGCGGACCCGGGACGAGTGGACGGCGGTCTTCACCGACCTGGACGCCTGCGTGGCGCCGGTGCTCGCCCCCGGTGAGGCGCACCAACACCCGCACAACGCCGCGCGGGGCACCTTCGTCGAGGTCGGCGGCGAGATCCAACCGGCCCCGGCGCCCCGCTTCGACCGGACGCCGGCCGACCGGCCAACTCCGGCACCGGACCCGGAGCAGGACGTCCTACCGGTCGAGCAGATCCTCACCGACTGGCCGCGGCGCAACTGACCCAACGCGGTGGCGCAGGGCGGGTTTGTCTCACCGACCCGGTCCGGTGGATCCTGTCGGTGTGTCGGCGGATCTCGGCGACGAGCACGCGACGCGCGGCCGTCTCCCAGATCACCGCGTACCTCGACGCAGGGAGCAAACGAGTATGGACCTGTGGAAGAGCCACGTCAACGGAATCCTCTATGGAGTGCAGTTCGACCAGGTGCTCGACGACACGGTGGTGACTCGGGTGGCCGACGGGGTCACCGCTGGGCTCTACCCGGGGAACCGCGCCGAGACGCGGGAGGCATTGGGCCAGGCGCTGCGCTGTTCGGGTCCGCTGAACGACCAGGCTGAGACGCGGCACAGTGAGGAAAGCATCCGTTCGTTCCTGCACCAGCTCTCCGCCGCCCTGACCCCGCCCTCACCCTGTTGATCTTGGGGTTTGCGCCAGGGAGCCGCCCCTCGGCGACGCAAACCTCCTGATCGAGTGAGTGGGGTGGGGGCGGCGGGAGTGGTACCAGGTGGCGAAGAGGGCCGTCGCGAGTAGCAGCTCGGCCAGGTCGCCGCCGTAGTACATGAGCTGGGCGGCGGAACGGAACGCCTCCGGATCCCGGTCGGTGAGGCCCGGTGGGAGGGTTTCGGCCTGGGCGTACAGGTACTTGGCCAGAACGGCGTGTCCGGCCGCCGCACCCAGGAGCGCGCCGACCCGTACCGCCAGGCCCGGACGGCGCGGCGCCGGGTCCGGCCCGGTCAGGGACCAGGCGAAGAGATAGCCGGCGGCCAGGTAGTGCAGGTGTACGGCGTGATGCAGCGCGGGCTGACGCTCGGCCGTCGCGTACAGCGGGGTGAGCAGCACCAGCGCCAGCCCACCCGTGCTGAGCAGCGCGGCGATGACCGGGTGTGCGATCAGGTGCAGCGGGCGGGCACGCAGCAACCGGCCCACGGCCCGGCGTACCGGTGGCGGCGCGACCCGCAGCAGCAGAGTGACCGGGGCACCGAGCACCAGCCCGAGCGGGGCCAGCATGCCGAGCAGCAGATGCTGCGCCAGATGCCCGCGCGGATCGCCGGGGAGTTGGGCCAACGGCCCGACGGCGATCGCCAACATTCCGCACCCGACCAGCCAGGCGGCGGTCCGGCGATGATCCCAACCCCGGGGGTCGCGCGCGGCGGCCAGCAGGTAGCCGCCGGCCAGCAGCGCGACCGGGAACAGCGACAGCCAGGACGACGCATCCGCCGCCTGCCCGCCGTGCGCGAACGGCGGAACGGACCAGGCGGGCGGAGCCGGCAGCGGCACCGTCATCGGCGGCCGTCGCGCGACCGGGCCCGCCAGATCAGCACGGCGCCGGCCAGCAGCAGTGCCGCGCCGGCCACGTTCCACACCACGTCGTACGGCACGAGGTGCACCCCGTAACGGATCTGGTGCAGCCGGAGGACCTTGTGGTCGACCAGCCCGTCGAAGAGCTGGAACCCCCCGGCGCCGAGCAGGAGGCCACCCCAGGCGAGCCGGGCCGACAGGGCGTGTCGCCGGCGCAGGTCGGCGAACCAGAAGAACCCGGCGACCAGGGCGATCACCTCGGCCGCGTGCAGCAGCCCGTCGGAGAGCAGCGCCACCGACGGCGTCGACCTGTCGTAGAAGTGATGCCAGGCCAGCAACTGATGGAAGACGATCTCGTCCACCGCGGCCATGATCGCGATGCCGATCAGGACGCCGACGAGGACGGAGGCCCGAACGTCGACGGTGCGTGCCCTCGGCAGACTCGACTCGGCCACCACACACCTCGCATCCACCGGTCGAGGCCAAAATACCCCCAAACACCATGAATCTCGGCCACCAAGGCCGGCGCGGCGACACGCCCACCCCAAGGTCAACACGAGATCAGCGATATCGGCGTGTCCGGCCGGGTGGGATGCCCCGCTTTTCAGTACCCCGTGTTGATCAAGCGCAGGCGCGGCGGTCAAGGCCGCCGGACGGGAACGCCGGGCGGGTCAAGGCCGCCGGACGGGCACGCCGGGCGGGTCAAGGCCGCCGGACGGGAACGCCGGGCGGGTCAAGGCCGCCGGACGGGCACGCCGGGCGATCGAGGCCGCCGGACGGGCACCGCGCACGGCGGGCGCGGTCGGCGGCAACATCCCCGTTTCGTGCCTTCGGGGCCTCGCGCGGCATGATCATGGAGCTGGGGCGGGTCGGGCAGCCTCGCCGGCAGCGGAACCCGAGAAGGAGGTGCCAGTGCCGGACGCGGACGAACTCGTCGCCAACGCGCTCGCGGCGGTGCGCGGCACCGACGTACGGAAGGCCGAACGGCAGCTGGACCAACTGATGGTCGGCACCGGCGCGGCGGACGGCACCACGGCGGTGGACGCGGCGTTGCTGCGTCGCCTGGTCCGTGGCCTGGCGCGGCTCTGGCCGCGCGGCTGGCAGCCCGTCGACGTGGACCGGATCACCGGGCGGCGGCTCGACGGCCGCGCGGCGCGACTGGTCCGGGACGCGATGGCCGTGCAGCGGCGCGAGCAGTCGGATCCGGTACCGGCCTGGTTCGACGAGCAGTTGCGCGCGTTGGCCGCCGAGGTGCGGGCGGACGACGACCGGGTCTTGTCCGGCTGGTCCGCCCGGGAGGCGCTGGACCGGGTCGACGCGCTCCGCACCGCCGTGGACGTCCTCGCGCTTGTGGAGAGCCTGCCGCCGATCGCGGTGTTGCGCCCGCCACCCGGGTCGAGCGGGGCGGCGACCGCCCGGTCGGCCGGTCCGGCGCGCAGCGGGTCGCCGATGCTGGACCGGGTCCGGGCGCTACTGGCCAAGGCCGAGTCGACGACCTTCCCGGCCGAGGCGGAGGCGCTCACCGGTAAGGCGCAGGAGCTGATCGCCCGGCACAGCATCGACGAGGCGTTGCTGGCCGCCGGGGCGGAGCGCGGCGACGTGCCCGGCGGGGTACGCCTGAGCACCGACACCCCGTACGCGGGCGCGAAGGCACTGCTGGTGCAGGAGGTGGCGGCGGCGAACAGGTGTGAGGCGGTCTGGTCCGACGATCTCGGCTTCGCCACCGTGCTGGGCTGGCCGGCCGACCTGGTGGCGGTGGAGTTGCTCTACACCTCGCTGCTGGTCCAGGCCACCGCCGCCATGCTGCGCGGGCGGGTCGAGCGTCGGCAGGGGTCCGGACGGCGGACGAAGGTCTGGGACGAGTCGTTCCTCAACGCGTTCGCGCTGCGGATCGGCGAACGGCTGCGCGCGGCCACCGAGGCGGCAACCGACGCGGCGGACCAGGCGGCGGCCGAGACGGCCGGGGCGGAGCGACTGTTGCCGGTGCTCGCCGCCCGGGGCGAGGCGGTCCGGGAGCGGCTGGACACGCTCTTTCCCGGCGTCACCCGGCACCGACTCAGCGTGCGCGACGCCGAGGGCTGGTCGTCGGGCACCTCGGCCGCCGACCGGGCGTCGCTGGACGTCGGCGGCGGGCGGAAGCCCCGCCAGGTGCCGGGCCGACCCGATCGGCGCTGAGCCGCCCGGCGTGGGACCACCACCGGCGGCGATATCTGCGATTTTCTGCGCTACGCCGTAGGGAACGGGTCGTCGGCTCCGACCCTCCGGTGAGTCGCGCCCCGACCGGGGTACGGCACGAGTCTGAGGAGCGTCGCGATGAAGTACATGCTGCTGATCTGGAACCGGCCCGGCTTCACCGAGGAGCTTTCCGAGCAGGACCGCACCACCCTGTTCGGCGAGGTCGACGAGATCATGAAGGAGTTGACCGAGACCGGCGAGCTGATCGGCGGGCAGGCGCTGGCCAACCCGTCGCAGACGTTGACGGTCCGGGCCGTCGACGGCCGGGCCGAGGTCATCGACGGGCCGTTCATGGAGAGCAAGGAGCAGTTCGCCGGTTACCTGGCGGTCGACTGCGACAGCCCGCAGCGGGCCGCCGAGATCGCCGCCCGCTGGCCGGACGTGCGCTTCGGCGGCGCCATGGAGGTTCGCCCGATCATGGACGAGTCCGGAGCGGAGATGTGACCGACGACCGGACGGTCGAGGATCTGCTGCGCACGGTCGCGCCGCAGGTCCTCGGCCTGCTGGTTCGCCGGCACGGCCAGTTCGACAGGTGCGAGGACGCGGTCCAGGAGGCGCTGCTCGCCGCCGCGACGCAGTGGCCCACGCAGGGCGTACCGGACAGTCCGCGCGCGTGGCTGCTCACCGTGGCCACCCGCCGGCTCACCGACGAGTGGCGCAGCGAGAACGCCCGCCGGGACCGCGAGCTGGCGGTGACGCTGCGCGAGCCGGCGTACGCCGGGGTGGCCCCGGCGGCCGACGCGGAGCCCGCGGTGGCGGACGCCGACGACACCCTCACCCTGCTGTTTCTCTGTTGCCATCCGGCGCTGACCGGATCGGCGCAGGTGGCGCTCACCCTGCGCGCGGTCGGCGGTCTCAGCACCGCCCAGATCGCCCGGGCGCACCTGCTGCCGGAGGCGACGATGAGCCAACGGATCCGCCGGGCCAAGCAGCGGATCGAGGCCGCCGGAGCCCGGTTCACCATGCCCGGTCCCGCCGAACGGGACGAGCGGCTGCGCACGGTGCTCCGCGTGCTCTACCTGATCTTCAATGAGGGCTACACCGCGTCCAGTGGCCCGGATCTGCACCGGGCCGAGCTGACCGGCGAGGCGATCCGGCTGGCCCGCATCCTGCACGGGCTGCTGCCCGACGACGGCGAGGTGAGCGGGCTGCTGGCGTTGATGCTGCTCACCGACGCGCACCGGGCGGCTCGGCTCGGCCCGGACGGGGAGTTGGTGCCGCTCGCCGAGCAGGACCGCACCCGGTGGGACGTCGCCGCCAGCACCGAGGGGATCGCGCTGATCACCGACGCGTTGACCTGGTCGCCGCCGGGGCCGTACCAACTCCAGGCGGCGATCGCCGCGGTGCACGCCGAGGCCCGGACGGCGGCGGAGACGGACTGGCGACAGATCGTCGCGCTCTACCGGCTGCTGGCCCGGATCGCGCCGAACCCGATGGTCACCCTCAACCAGGCGGTGGCGGTTGCCATGGTGGACGGTCCACGGGCCGGGCTGGCCCTGCTCACGTCCCTGGACGCGGACGAGCGCACCGCCGGGCACCATCGGCTCGCCGCCGTCCGGGCGCACCTGTTGGAGCTGGCCGGGGAGGTCGGGGAGGCGCGGGAGGCGTACCTGGCGGCGGCCCGGGGCACCACGAGCCGGCCCGAGCAGCGGTACCTGGAGCTGAAGGCCGCCCGGCTGGCGGGAGTGCGACGGCCGCCGGCCGCCGGGCAGGTCTGACCCCCGGCGGCCGGCAGCGGCGCGGTCACACGTCGGGGTCGACGGCCGGGCAGGTGGTGCCCCGGGCCGGCACCTTCTGGTCGATCAGGTAGGCGTCGACGGCCCGCTTGACACACGGGCTGGTGCTGTAGCTGCCGTGCCCCCAACCCGCGTAGGTGAGCAGCACGCCGTGCCTGCCCAACTGCCGCGCCACGTTCGTGGCCCAGTTGTACCCACTGGCCGGGTCGTGCACGGTGGCGGCGATCAGCAACGGCACGTCGGTGCGCACCCGCAGCCGGTGCTGCGGGTTGGCGACGGGCGTCGGGGTGCCCAGGCAGGTCGCGAGGGCGAACACCGCCGTCGGGTAGCGCAGGTCGGGCGCGAGCCGGGCCACCCGGCGCAGGTGTTCGTCGTACTCCCGGTAGTCGCGGACCGGCAGGCTCCAGTCCTGGCAGAAGACCGCGAAGGGGTACGGCGCAACAGCGTCACCTATGGACGGGCCGGCCCTTCGCACCGTGGCGGGGGCTTCCATCGCGCCCAACCACTCGGCGAGCCCCGGCCAGCGCCAGGTGTCGTAGAACTCCCGGTGGGTGAGCCGGCTCAACTCGAACGGGGTCAGCACGACACCTGGCCGTTTCGGGTCGGTGAGCATGCCGGCCTCGGCGCGGGCGCGCAGCCCCTCCCAGATGGCCCGGAAGTCCCGCCCGTGCAGGGCGCAGGCGGCGGACCTGTCACACCAGGCGACGAACTCGTCGAACGCGTCCTCCGAGGTGACGGCCTGGGTGTCCAGGAAGGCGCGGGTGCCGACGCTGTGGTCCACCGCGGCCTCCAGCACCATGGCCTGGACCCGGTGCGGGAACAGTTCGGCGTACTGCTCACCGAGCAGGGTGCCATACGAGCTGCCGTGGAACGTGAGCTGCCGCTCGCCGAGCGCGGCGCGGATCGCGTCCAGGTCGCGGGCGGCGCTGATCGTGTCCACGTGGTCGTAGAGCGGCCCGGTGCGCGCCCGGCAGTCGGCCCGCAGCAACTCGTTGCCGGCCAGCGTGGCGTCGAACTGGGCCTGGTCGGCGATCAGTTGCGGCTGCTGGGCGAGCAGTGCCCGGGAGCAGACCACCGGGTTGCTGCCGCCGGTGCCGCGAGGGTCGAAGCTGACGATGTCGAACCGGCGTCGCAGGTCAGCACTGAACCGGGAGCTGCCGTTGACCATCCGGTCGACGCCGCTGTCACCCGGCCCGCCGGGGCCGAAGATCAGCGAACCCTGTCGGGCGGACGGGTCGGTGGCGACCCGGCGGGCCAGTGCCTGGTCGAAGCGCTCCCCCCGTGGTCGACTCCAGTCGACCGGCAGCGAGAGGGTGCCGCACTCGGCGCGGGTCTCCTCGACTGGGGGGTCCTGGGTGGGGGTGTCCTGGGCGGGGGTTTCCTCGACGCAGGGCTGCCACTCGATGGTGGGGTGGGCGGTGGCCGGGCTGGCCGGGGTCAGCCCGGCTGCCGTGAGGGCCAGAGCGGTCGCCCAGCCGACGGCGGATTTGCGTACACGCAGCATGAAGTGCTGTCCTCTCCGTGAGGGAGCGTTGCCGGTGAAACTCGCCCACTGGGCGAGGTGATGCTGCTTCCACCCGGGCCGTCGAGTAGCCGCTCGACGGCCCGGGGCCTTCGTCAGCGGTCAGTCGACCTCGACCAGGACGCGTTCGACAGTGGTCATCCGGGCCTCCATCCCGGCGAGCCGGCCGTCCATGGCCGCGAGCAGTCGGGCGTTCTCCGCCTGGGCCTGAGCGGCCGTCTCGGCGAGCCGGCGGTAGTCGTCCGCGCGGGACGCCTCGTACCGGGCCCGCCGGGTCTTCGCGAGCTGCACGATGGTCACCGTGACCACGCTGACCAGGAAGGCGAAGATGCCGATCGCGCCGACCACCTCGGTCCAGTCGTGGTCGCTCATTCCGGTCATCGGTTCGCTCCTGGTTGCTCGACCGAGTCGGGCACGGTCAGCGTCTCGGCCGCCGCCGCGATGATCTCGGGGGTGAGGGTGAGCACGAACGGCTGCACCTCGTAGTAGTTCATGGCTTTCCCGTCCTCCGACAACTCCAGGCTCGCGGTGACCAGCCCGGCCGCCGCCAGCTTCCGTAGGTGGACCTGCAACAGCGCTCGGCTGATTCCCAGTTGCCGGGCCAGCCCGCTGACGTAGGCACGCTCGCGGGCCAGCGCGGCGATGATCCGCAGCCGGTGCGGGTTGGCCAACGAGGCCAGCACCCGCACCAGGTCGTCGCCGATCGGCGATGGAGCACTGCTCACAACCGGCCCTCGCACATGCAAAGAGAAGTTAGCAGGTATGCCGACACGGCGATACGGACCGAGGGTGGAATCAGGGGGTTCTCAGGGTCGCGGAACGGGGCCGGACACACAGACACGCCGGGCCGGTGAATGATCACCGACCCGGCGTGCGGGTTACGTCGTACGTCAGCTCTTGAAGGCGTCCTTGATCTTCTCGCCGGCCTGCTTGAGCTTGGCCGTGGACTGGTCAGCGCGACCCTCGGCCTCGAGCTGCTCGTTATCGGTGGCGCGACCAGCGCCTTCCTTCAGCTTGCCGGTCGCGTCCTCGGTGGCGTTGTTGATCTTGTCGTCGAATCCCATTGCCAACCTCCATTGCAAGCGTCGCTACAACTCGACCAGTACCCCCACCGTCACCGCTCCAACCATTACCGCCGTCACAGTCCGCGACCGACAGCGGCCGGGCGGAACCGGCGCAGCCGCAGACTGTTCGCCACCACGAAGACCGAGGACAGCGCCATCGTGGCGCCGGCGATCATCGGGTTGAGCAGCCCGGCGGCGGCCAGTGGCAGGGCCGCCACGTTGTAACCGAACGCCCAGAACAGGTTGCCCCGGATGATGCCGAGCGTGCGGCGGGACAGGCGGATGGCGTCGACGGCGGCGTCCAGGTCGCCCCGGACGAGGGTGAGGTCGGACGCCTCGATCGCCACGTCGGTGCCGGTACCCATCGCCAACCCCAGGTCGGCCTGGGCCAGCGCCGGGGCGTCGTTGACCCCGTCACCGACCATCGCCACCGACCGCCCCTGCGCCTGGAGCCGCTTGACCACGTCGACCTTGCCGGCCGGCAGCACCTCGGCGATCACCTCGTCGATGCCCACCTCGGCGGCGATCGCGCGGGCCACCGTGGTGTTGTCCCCGGTCAGCAGGACCGGGGTGAGCCCCAGCGCCCGCAGCCGGGCCACCGCCGCCCGGCTGGTCGGCCGGACCACGTCGGCGACCGCGAGCACGCCCCGGGCGCGCCCGTCCCAGGCCGCGACGATCGCCGTACGGCCGGCGGCCTCCGCGTCGCGGACGGCCCACTCGACCTCCGGCGGTACGTCGATCTCCCGCTCCCGCAGCAGCCGGACCCGACCGACGAGCACGACCCTTCCGTCGACAGTGCCGGTCACGCCCAGCCCTTCGAGGTTGCCGAAGCCCGTCACCGGGGGCAGCGACCCCTCCTCGGCGGCGCTCGCCGCGACCGCGCGGGCGATCGGATGCTCGGAGGCGGCCTCCACCGCACCGGCGAGCCGGAGCAACTCGCCCCGATCCACGCCACTCGTCGGGACCACGTCCACCAGGGTCATCCGGCCGGTCGTCACGGTGCCGGTCTTGTCCAGCACGACGGTGTCCACCCGGCGGGTCGACTCCAGCGCCTCCGGACCCTTGATCAGCACACCGAGTTGGGCGCCCCGACCCGTGCCGACCAGCAGCGCGGTCGGGGTGGCCAGGCCGAGCGCGCAGGGGCAGGCGATGATCAACACGGCGACGGCGGCGGTGAACGCGGCGGTCGGGCCGGCCCCGGTGCCCAGCCACCAGCCGAGCGTGCCCACGGCGAGGGTGATGACGATCGGCACGAAGACACCGGAGATCCGGTCCGCGAGGCGCTGCACGGCGGCCTTGCCGCTCTGCGCCTGCTCGACCAGGTCGGCCATGCGGGCGAGTTGGGTGTCCGCGCCGACCCGGGTGGCGCTGACGATCAGCCGTCCACCCGCGTTGATGGTGGCGCCGACCACGCCGTCGCCGGGACCGACCTCGACCGGCACCGACTCACCGGTGAGCATGCTGGCGTCGACGGCGGAGGTACCCTCGTCGACCACCCCGTCGGTGGCGATCTTCTCCCCGGGACGCACCACGAACCGGTCACCGACGGCCAGCCGGTCCACCGGGATCAGGGTCTCCACCCCGTCGCGCAGCACCGCCACCTCCTTGGCGCCGAGGTCGAGCAGGGCGCGCAGGGCCGCACCGGCGGTCCGCTTGGACCGGGCCTCGAAGTAGCGGCCGGCCAGGATGAACACCGTCACCCCGGCGGCCGCCTCCAGGTAGATGGTGCCGGCGCCGTCGGTGCGGGTGATGTCGAAGCGGAACGGGTGTGTCATTCCGGGCAGGCCGGCGTCACCGAGGAACAGCGCCCAGAGCGACCAGCCGAACGCGGCCAGGGTGCCGAGTGAGACAAGCGTGTCCATGGTGGCCGCGCCGTGGCGGAGGTTCGTCCAGGCGGCCCGGTGGAACGGCAGCCCACCCCAGACCACCACCGGGGCCGCGAGGGTCAGCGACAGCCACTGCCAGTAGTCGAACTGCCAGGCCGGGACCATGGCCAGCAGGACCACCGGGACGCTGAGCACCACCGAGACCCAGAGCCGGGTACGCGGGCCACGCAGCGGATCGGCCGGTTCCTCGATCGGCTGCGGGGTCGGCAGCGCCGCCGTGTACCCGGTCTTGCGCACGGTCTCGATCAGGTCGTCCGGCGTGACGCCGTCGGCGTACCGGACGGTGGCCTTCTCGGTGGCGTAGTTGACGGCGGCGCTCACGCCGTCCATCCGGTTGAGCTTCTTCTCGATCCGGGCGGCGCAGGCGGCGCAGGTCATCCCACCGATCGCCAACTCGATCCGGTTGGGCGCCGCGGGCAGCGGTCTGCTGGTGGTGGTCATCGTGTGGTCCCGTCAGTTGTGCCCGTGTCCGGGGGTGCCGTGGTCGGCGCCCCCGCTCGGCGCGGGTCCGCTCGGGTTGGTGCCGGTCGGCGGGGTGCCGGTCGGCGGGGTGCCGGCGACGACTGTGAACTCGGCGGTGTGCACCGTCCCGCCGTGCTGGAAGTCGAGGTAGAGCCGGTAACTGCCGGCCGAGGGGACCTCGGCGAGGAAGCTGACGGCCGGGCCGGGCCGGGTCCGTCCGTCGCCCGGCGTCCCGTCCGGATGCACGTGCAGGTACGCGAGGTCACCCCGACGCAGTGCCACCAGGTGCCCGTACGCGCCCAGGTAGGGCTCCAGGTCGGTGACCGGTCGAGCGTCCCGGCTGACGGTGAACGTGAGCGGGGCGGTGCGGCCGGGCTGCGGCGAGCCAGTCAGGGTCACCGTGTAGCCGTCGACGGTGGTGCTGGTCGCCGGGGCGGGCAGCTGTCGTTCGGTCAGCTCGCCGGGGACTGTCACGTCGACACCGAGCGTCAGCGGCTCACCCCCGGTCGGGGCGAAGTCGGCGAACGCCCGCCACTGCCCGGGGCCGGCCAGCGGCGTGCCGACCCGCCAGGTGCCGTCCGCAGCCAGGTCGGGGTGTACGTGCCGGAAACCGGAGAGGTCCCGTCGGACCACGATCAGGTGCATCCTCCTGTCGTGCGCCACGTCGTACCGGGTCACCGGTTGGCCGTCCGGACCGGTGATCCGGAAGGCGAACTCGTCGGCCGGGGCGTCGACCGGGTCGAGGGTGTAGCCACGGTCGGTGACGAGCAGCCCACCGGGAATCCGGTCGGCCGGCCCGCCGCGCTCTCCCGTCGCCGGGACGGCGTCGCTGTCGTGCCGGCTCTCGGCGCCCCCGTCGTGCCGGCTCGCGGCGCCCCCGTCGTGCCGGCTCTCGGCGACCGGAGTGCGGTCGACCACCCGGCCGATCCCGTACGTCGCCCCGAAGATCGCCGCGAGGCCGACAGCGAATCCGACAAGTCTCGTCCCGGTACGCATGTCGGCCCCTCCGCTCACGCGTCGACGAGGTCGTAGCCGGCCTCGTCGACAGCCGCCCGGACGAGCTGCACGTCCAGCGGCTGTTCGCTGCTCACGGTGACCTGCCCGGTCGCGAGGTCGACCTGGACGTCGCGGACGCCCGCGATGCCGCCGACCTCGACGCTCACCGCGCTGACGCAGTGCCCACAGGTCATGCCCTGCACCTGGAACGTCGTGTTGACCATCGGATCGTCTCCTTCGCCGTACCGGTACCCGGTGGGGGTATCACCACCGGACTGCACCGTACCATACCCCCAGGGGGTAGGTTATCCTGGTCGGCATGAGCGCACCCACCCCGATCCGCGGGTACACCGCCAGCAAGGACCAGCTGCTCGCGCGACTCCGCCGAGTCGAGGGTCAGGTCCGCGGCATCGAGAAGATGGTCGACGACGACCGTTACTGCATCGACGTGCTCACCCAGATCTCCGCGATCCAGGCCGCACTGGACAAGGTGGCGCTGGGGCTGCTCGACGGGCACGCCCGGCACTGCATGCACGAGGGGGCCGCCGAGGGTCGGGCCGACGAGATGGCCACCGAGATGATGGCGGCGGTCGGCCGGCTGATGAAGCGCAGCTGACGACACGCCCGGGTGCCGGCACCCGCGGCGCGAGGTCGGTTTCCGGGCAACCAGGGTCGGGCACTGACCGTCCGTGATCGCGTGGTCGTCGGTCCGCGATCCGCCGCGCCTCGCGCCGCCTTTCGGCGAGGACACTGAACCGCGCGGCCCGCTGACACGTATCCCGCACCGGATCGTTGGGAGTCTCGACTTGGGTTCCGACCACGCCCGCCCCGCTCCGTCCGCCCCGCCCCGGGTGCGACGGATCCTCGTCATGACCGTGGTGCCCCTCTTCGTCGCCACCGTGGTCGCCGCGGCGCTGCTCTGGCCGCGCGGAGGAGCACCGCAGACCGACGGCGGAGCGGACGTGCCGCGCTACGCCGGCACGGTGACCCGGGTGGTGACCGAGCCGTGCCCGCCGCTGCCGTCGAGCCCCGAGGGCACACCCAGGGTCGGCACCGGGCCGTGCGGCACTGTCGACGTCCGGGTGGACGACGGACCCGCAGCCGGCCAGCAGGTGCGGACACCGGTGCCCGACGGCCCGGGCGCGCCACGTGTCGACGTCGGCGACGAGGTCATCCTGGTCGAGTTGACCGATCCGACCGATCCCACGGTCAGCAACTGGAACATCGCCGAGCACCAGCGCGGCACCCCGCTGGTGTGGCTGGCGGTGGTCTTCGCCGCCGCGATCGTCGCGTTCGGCCGGTGGCGGGGGTTGGCCGCGCTCGCCGGATTGGCGGCCAGCTTCGCCATCCTGCTCACCTTCGTGCTGCCGGGCATCGGCGCCGGCCGGTCACCGCTCCTGGTGGCGGTGGTCGGCGCCGCCCTGATCATGTTCGTGGTGCTCTATCTGACCCACGGCGTCACCGCGCAGACCTCGGTCGCGGTGCTCGGCACCCTGGGCAGCCTGGTGCTGACCGGCGCGCTCGCCACCGTCGCCACCGCGGCGACCCACCTCACCGGCTTCGGCAGCGAGGACGCGACGACACTGTCGATGTTCCAGGGTGACGTGGACCTGCACGGCCTGCTGCTCGCCGGGATCATCATCGGTTCGCTCGGGGTGCTGGACGACGTGACGGTCACCCAGGCGGCCACCGTCACCGAGCTGTCGAACGCCAATCCCGGGCTGACCCGGCTGCAGCTGTACCGTGCGGCGACCCGCGTCGGCCGGGCGCACATCGCCTCCACTGTCAACACCATCGTGCTGGCGTACGCGGGCGCGTCGCTGCCCCTGCTGCTCCTGCTCACCGCCGACGCTCGGCCGATCGGGCAGTTGCTCACCAGCGAGTTCCTCGCGCAGGAGATCGTCCGCAGCGCGGTCGCCACCCTCGGGCTGATCGCCGCCGTGCCACTGACCACCGGGCTGGCCGCGATCGTGACCGCCGCCGGGCGCGCCGAGACCACGCCGCCGAGCGAGACCACGCCGCCCGCCGAGGTGGCTCGGCCGCGCCCCCAGGCCGACCGGGCGGAGGCGCTGGCCGCCCTCAGTTCGCCGCGCGCCTCTCGACCCGACGAGCCGGACCAGACGCGGACCCCGCCCCCATCCACCGCCACCGACGGGTGGCCGGAGTCGAACAGGAGCACGGATACGGCATGGTGACACTCCTCAGCGTGACCAGATCGGGTCTCCCCCCTGAGAACCGCGTCACTGGTTACCCAACGCTATGGCGAAATGACACTTTTGGTCGGCATCCAGGCGTAGCTCACCCAGTCGACTCTCGGGTAACCTCGCTGCCGGTTACCGATGAAGGCGCGAAGCGGCGCCTGCGGTGCCACCGCCCAATCGCCAACCGGCGAGCCGGGGACCCAGGTGTGTGGGGTGAATCCGCGTCAGCGGTAGGGGCCACTTCCGCCCCGAACCCGTCAGCTAACCCGGTCGGCGGTCGACGGAAGGGAACATTGTGACGGCACCCCTACGCCGCTGGTTGACACCCGTGGTGGCCGTGATCGCCGCACTGACCGTGCTCGCCGGCCCCCTCCCGGCCCACGCCGCCCCGACGACCCCCACACCGTCCGGGCACGAGGAGGACGACGAGCCCAAGCTGCTCAACGACGTCATCGAGCAGGTGAACCGCGACTACTCCGCCGCCAAGTCCAAACTGGACAAGTCCAAGAAACGGCAGTTGGAGTTGGCGGTGGCGGTGGACCGGGCCAAGGCCGACCTGGACGCGCTGGCGCCACAGGTCGGGCAGATCGCCTCCCAGTCGTACCGGACCGGTCGGATCGGTGCGCTCGCGATGCTGCTCGAGAGCAACGCTCCGGACACGTTCGTGCAGCGCGCCGCGATGCTCGACGAGATCAACATGGTGAACGAGAACAAGCTCGCCGAGGTCAACGCGGCGAAGGCCCGTGCCGAGCAGGCCAAGCTGCTCCTCGACACCGAGGTCCGCGAGCAGCAGAAGCAGACCGCCGTGATGGCCAAGCGCAAGAGCGAGGCCGACAAGGCGCTCGCCCTGGTCGGCGGCAAGGGCTTCACCGGTGGCCTGGTGGACGCCACCTCGCCGGTCGCCAAGATCGGCCCGGGTCGCACCGCCGACGGCGACTGGAAGGCGCAGTCCTGTAGCGAGAAGGACCCCACCACGTCCGGCTGCGTCACGCCGCGCACGCTGCACGCGTACAAGGAGGTCCGGCGGGCCGGCTTCACCCGGTTCGTCGGCTGTCACCGCAATGGTGGACCGTACGAGCACCCGAAGGGCCGCGCCTGCGACTGGTCGCTCCAGAAGAGCGGCTTCTCACCCTGGCACAACGAGGACACCCGGACGTACGGCAACAACGTCGCCGCGTTCCTCATCCGCAACGCGGACCGGCTCGGCATCTACTACGTGATCTGGAACCGGCAGATCTGGTTCCCGGCGACCGGCTGGAAGTCGTACAGCGGGCCGTCGAACCACACCGACCACGTGCACATGTCGATGCTCTGACCCGCAGCATCCTTCGTCGAGGGCCGTTCCGCGTCGCGCGGAGCGGCCCTCGACGTGTCAGGCGGCCGCGGCCGGGTCGGCCGACCCGGTCGGCACGCCGAGCGTCGCGAAGCCGGCCGGTACGGCGGCCACCGGGCGCACCACCCCGGCGGCGAGCCGGTACGACACCCCCACCACCGCGCACCGCCCCTGCGCCACCTCGGCGGCCAGCACGGGCGACTGCCCGAGCAGCGTCTCGACGGTCTGCGCGATGTGGATGTCGACGATCCCGTCGATGTCGTCCACGCCCTCGGCCTCGGCCCGGCGCAGGCTGGGCAGCACGGCATCGACGACCGCGCCCAGGTGCCCGGGAGGCTGGGTGCCGGTCGCCGCGGTCTCCCGCGCCGCCTGGACCGCCCCGCACGAGTCGTGGCCGAGCACCACCACCAGCGGGGTGCCGAGGACGGTCACCGCGTACTCCACGCTGCCGAGCACCTCCGGACCGGCCGTGTGCCCGGCCGTGCGGACCACGAACAGGTCGCCCAGCCCTCGGTCAAAGATGATCTCGGCGGCCAGTCGGGAGTCGGAGCAGCCAACGATCACCGCGAACGGGTGCTGCCCGTCGGCCACGGCGGACCGGCGCCCGGCGTCCTGGTTGGGGTGGCGCGGGGCGCCGCTGACGAAGCGCCGGTTGCCGGCGGTCAGTTCGGCGTACGCCTGGGCCGGCTCGGTGGGCGCGGACGCCCGGTCGGCGATCCGCTGCGGACCCGGCTGCCCGCCGGGAGTTCCAGGACGACTCATCCCCGCACCTCGTCTTCATGCGTCTGACCTGGTCAGAGGGCTTATCAGCGGGCCGGCGACGGCGCTGGCTCGGGCTCCACCGTCACACGCACCCTAAGATGCGTCAAGGTATGCGTGATTTAGATTTCATACGTTGACGTCGGTTCGACCCCTGGGTGACGCGCCGAACGCACGACGGGCGAGACTCCCGGAGGGCAGGGCGGACGCCCGGAGAGGCGGTCACACGATGGCGAGCACCGCGACGGGTGCCACCGGCGGCGGGCGGAACTGGACGTTCCTCACCAACCACGGGCACGTGCTGCTGGCCATCGCCCGCGACCCCACCGCCCGGCTACGCGACGTCGCCGCGGAGGTCGGCGTGACCGAACGGGCCGCGCAGGCGATCGTCGCCGACCTGGAGGCGGAGGGTTACCTGCACCGCACCCGCGTCGGACGGCGCAACGAGTACACCCTCAATCCGGCCGGCCGGTTCCGGCACCCCGCCGAGGCCGACCGCCAGGTCGGTGACCTGCTCGCGCTGTTCGCCGAAACGCCCACCACGGAGGTCGACCCCGAGGTCTGACCCACTCGACACCAGGTGGGACACCCGCCGTCCACAGTGCGCAGGGTGGTGGCGGTCACGGCCTCCCGGGCCGTCGCCGTGCTGCGCCACGGCAGGGCAGGCGTTAGGTTGGTCGGGTGTCGTCCGCAGTGTTGGTCCGCCCGGCCCGTTGGGCTGTGCTGCGGTCGCTGCGTGAGCTGACCCGACTGGCGATCACCGCGCTGGTGCTCGCGGTCGGCCTGGGCGGCGCCCTCGCCGCGACCCCACCACCTGCCTCGACGCAGCTGCGGCCCAGTGCCGTGAGCAGCCGGGTGGCGACTGTCCGCCCCGATGCCGCGCCGGCCACCGAGCGGGCGGCCCAGCCCGCTGCCGTCCGGCCGGCTGACCCGGCGGGCACCACCGCGGAGACCTCGCCGATCGCGGAGAGCCGGGGTCAGGCCCCAGCCATCGATCCCGGCCGTGGCACCCCCGCGCGACGCGGTCCGCCCGTCCGCTGATCCTGGCCCGGTGATCCCCGGGGCCCTGCCCGGCCTCCGGTAGTCCGCCACAGCAGCTGAGTCGCCCCCGACGGGATGACCCCGTCGCCCGGCCGCCCGCTCCCGTCGGGCTCCTCCTGCCACCCGTCGATACCCGCCTTCGACCGCGAGGTGCTGATCATGCAAACCATCCTCTCCGCCGCCCTGCCCGACCTGTCCCGGGCCGCTGTCATCTGGCTGAGCCTGCTCGGGTTCGTCGGCGTCGCCGTCGCCGCTCTGCTGCTACGGCCCGGCCGGCTCCGCCTCGACCCGGGCGCCCGGATCCGCCGCGCGGCCATGCCGAGCCAACTCGAACAGGCGCAGGAGGAGCGGGAGCAGAGCCGCTACGCGCAGGAGGTCGCGGTGGCCGCGGCGCGGGCGACCACCACCGCTCAGCGCCGCCGAACGGAGTGGGTGGCCGCGCAGGAGGCGGTCGAGGCAGCCTGGCAGACGTACGAGGCGGCCGAGGCCGCCGTCCGGCGACTCGACGCGGCAGCCGCCATGCCCCTGCCGCAGACCACCCGCACTCCCGCCGAGTACGCAGACCGCGAGCGTTACCTGCACCGTGCCGCGCTTGACGCGTACTGGCGGCGGGAGTTGTCGGTGGAGCAGCTCAGCGACGTCTTCGCGCACCGCGACGGCTGGGACCCACGGCTGCACCCGGTCGCACAGGAGCTGGTGCTGCGGCGGGCGATTCGCGACAACCTGGCGGCCCGGCACGCCGCGGCCCGCGAGCAGGAGCAGGTTGCCTGGCGGGCGGCCGAGATGGCCGTCGCGGCGGCCCGCAGTCTGCGCGAGGAGGCCCACGCCGCCACCGGGCGACGGGTCGCCGAGTCGGCGTCGGTGCTGCCGCTCAGCGAGGTGGTCAAGCCGTCGGTCGAGCAGACCCGGGAAAACACGGTGACCGCTCGCGGCCGCGCGGCGGTGCCCGCATTCTGAGCCGCGCGGCGGTGCCCGCGTTCTGAGCCGCGCGGCTCCCGGTGGGTTAGCGTGACGGCATGTCCCGAGAGGCGTGGGTCCTCGTGGTGATCGCCGGCATCCTGGCCATCGCCACACTTGTCGGTGCCGTGGTGCTGGCGGTGCGGGTGGTGCGTACGCGGCGGATGTTGACCGGCCTCGGCACCGGCGGCAAGGTCGCCTTCTACGGCGCGCTGATCTACACGATCTTCCCGATCGACGTCCTCCCGGACCCGATCTACCTGGACGACATGGGTGTCCTGGCCGGCGCGCTGATCTACCTCACCCGGCTGGTGCACAAGCGCCGGGCAGCCGGCCACCAACTGCCCGGCCAGCCTGATTCGTCGACCGATCGGGAGCGGGCACGCCGTCAGGTGCCATGATCGGGGTCGGTTCGGTGGACAGGGGACGGGCATGGCGGGCGATCATCGGTTGGACGTGCACGACGAGCGTGTTGTCGCCTTCTGCGCGGAACGGCACCTCGCGACCCTGACCACCATTCGTGCGGACGGGACCCCACACGTCGTACCGGTCGGGGTGACCCTCGACCCGGCGGCCGGGCTGGCCCGGGTCATCACCTCCGGCAGCTCCCGCAAGGCCCGTCAGGTGGCCGCCGCCGGTGCGGCGGGCGCGGCGGTGGCGGTCTGCCACGTGGACGGCCGCCGCTGGCTGACCATCGAGGGCCGCGCGGTGCTGCGGTCGGATCGGGCCGCCGTGGCGGACGCGGAGCGCCGCTACGCCGAGCGGTATCGCACCCCACGTCCGAATCCGGAACGCGTCGTCATCGAGATCACCGTCACCGGGCTGCTCGGGAGCCTCTGACCCCCGAGGTACCCAGGAATCCCGCCCGGCCGGCAGTCGTTGCACCCTCTCGCGACCCCCGCACCTCCGCGACCGGCGGAATGCCCGCCGGAGCAGGGCCGTTACGTCCCCGGTACGGCAGCGGCCCAGATCCCCGCTGGTCGTCGCCCCGGTGCTGAGCCGAGCGCCATTCCCGGTGCTGCGCCCTCCGCCAGTAGGAGGCGCCAACCCCCGAACGGAGACTCGACCATGAACCCGATCATCCAGAAGAGCGGTCTGTCCGTCGTCGGCATGCTGGTCGCCGGCGGTTGTGCCCTCGGCCCGGCGGTAGCCGCCCAGGCCGCACCGGCTGCGGCCGCGCCGACCTCGTCGAGCCAGACCGACCGGTCCGCCGAGCGGGTCCTGAGCGTCGACTACCAGGCGCAGCCGAACTTCTTCTACTGCGGCCCGGCCGCGACGCGTATCGCGTTGTCCGCCCAGGGCAAGGCGCTCTCCCAGGACGAGGTGGCCAAGCTGCTCGGCACCACCGAGGCGGGCACCCCGTCGGCTCTGGACACCACCCGGGTGCTGAACGAGCTGACCGGCGGCAAGTACCGGACCACCGAGATTCGTGACTCGGTGGCCCGCCCGGACCAGGTCGAGCAGCTACGCCGGGACGTGCGGGCCGCGGTGGACGCCGGCCGACCGGTGGTGGCCAACATCAAGGGCACCACGGTGGACACCGACGGCAACCCGCACTCGTACGAGGGTGGCCACTACGTGGCCCTCGTCGGCTACGGCGACGGTGGCGACAGCATCCGGGTCGCCGACCCGGCCGACCCGGCGCTCGGCGAGTACTGGATGAGCCTGCCGAAGGTCGCCAACTGGATCGCCGAGCGCGGCTACTCCTCCTGACCAACCCGAACGGCTCACCGGGCCGGTCGCTCCCTCGCGGGGCGGCCGGCCCGGCTGTCGTCGCGCATCCGGGCGGCCAGGTGCTCACGACGACGAACCCGGGCGGCCCGGGTCGGACGGATCCGCCGCAGTTGTCGCCGCACCGGCGGGTGGACTTCGGCCACGCCGACGCCGGCCGCCCGGCGCACGATCCGGTTGGCGTCGTCGGCTTCACAACCGGACGCCCGGAGCAGGTCGCTCGCCGACGTCCGCAACCCGGTGACGAGCGCCTCGCCGAACGACTTGACCCCGCTCGCGGAGGCCCGCCCGGCCAACTCGGCGCTCTCCTCGACCAGCCGGCGGGTACGCCGGGGATCATCACCCACCCGGCACTCCCTGCGCATCTCTGCCACCGCCTGACCCAACCGGCCCATCGCGTCCGGCAACTCGCGTGGGATCGGCTCGTCGTACTGAAGTGCGGTCGACGCCCAGCGAGCCAACGCGCGGGTGTCCAGCAGCAGCCGCTCCAGGTGATCCGCGCTGCGGGCGTACCTGTGGTACTGCTCGCGGCGGTGCCAGCGGACCGGCGCGATCGTCACCACCTCCTCCGCGCCGCTGAGCGCGTCGTGGAGCCGACCCAGGTCGGCGTCGGTGCTGCGCAGCCGCTCCAGGACGCGCAACGTCCCGTCGCCGTCGCGCGCCCGCAACGCGGTCGCCAGATCGCCGAGTTGCGCGCAGAGGGTCGCGTAGATCGGCGCCGCGGCCCGGTCCAGCACGCGCATCGGGTTGATCGGCAACAGCAGCGCCACCACCACCAGACCAACCACCCCGCCGACGAGCGCGTCGAAGATCCGGGGCAGCTCCAGCCCTCGTTCCATCGGGGCCAGCGTGGCGATCAGCACGGCCGTACCGCCGGCCTGACCGACGAGCGGGCCGCCCTTGCCGGCCACCAGCAACGCGGCGGCGATGGCCAGCGCGACCACCACGCCGGTCTGCCACGGACCGGAGCCGAGCAGGAAACGCAGCGTGTCGCCGATGACGATGCCGAGGGCCACTCCGGCCAGCAGCGCGAAGGTGCGCCGGGCCCGCTGCCCGATGGCGGTGGCGATCGTACCGACGGCGGCGGCGGGGGCGAAGACGTGCGATCCGGGACCGAGCAGATTCTTGGCGAGCAGCGCGGCGATCGCGGCGGCCAACCCGGCCTGGAGTGAGATCACCAGGGTGACCTCCCACTGTCGGGCCCGGATCCGGCCGGCCTGCCCGCTGCGGTGTCGCACCCGTCGGACCGCCCGGCCGCCCCGCTGGGCGGCGTCGTCGAGCCGCGACTGCTCGCGGTCGGCGGGTGGGCGGTCGTCGGTCATGGCGGCGGTTACCCCGGCATCGGCCGCGCAATCGTGCCGGACGCGCCCCACCGACACCACCGGCACCGTGCAGCCCATCGGCATCCGTAGGTTTGTGCAGCCCCGTGGGGGTACCAGGGCCACACACCTCCCACCGATCCGCAACCGGTAAGGGGCCGTGACATGACCAACCCACCGAACGCCGACCAGGACGTCGTCGACATCCTGGTCGCCGACCACCGTGAGGTCGAGACACTCTTCGTCGAGTTGGAGACCCGGCAGGGCACCCCGGAGTACCGCCGGCAGGTCGTCGACGTGGTGATCGCCGAGCTCGTCCGACACGCCGTCGCCGAGGAGGCGTACGTCTACCCGACGGCCCGCAAGACACTCCCCGACGGCGACGAGATCGCCGATCACGAGATCACCGAACACGCCGACGCCGAGAGGACCATGAAGGACCTGGAGTCGCTCGATCCGACCGACCCCCGCTTCGACGAACTGCTCGCCCACCTGACCAGCACCATCCGGCACCACGTGCAGGACGAGGAGAACGAGTTGTTCCCCCGGCTGCGTGCCGCCACGGCCCGAGAGGAGCTCGTCGAGCTGGCCGGCAAGGTGACGGCGTTCAAAAAGGTCGCGCCGACCCGACCACACCCGGACGCACCGGACCACCCGCCGGCGAACAAGCTGCTCAACCCGGGCACCGGGATGATCGACCGGTTACGCGACGCGCTGAGCGGCCGGCCGACCTCGATGAGCGAGCTGCGCGAGAAGCAGCAGCGCTGACCGCACGGTCCGGACCGGACACTCCCGGGTCGCCGACACCTCGGCGGCCCGGGAGACACCGGGTACGTCATCCCCGCCACGTCGACCCGTCATCAGGCGTTGGTGCGACGGGGTGTCGGCGTACGCCCGGGCGGGTACCGACTCGCCGAGATCGAGGAGGACCGACATGGCGGCAGAGGATTCCGGGGCGGGCACCGGGGAGACAACGGACGGCGCCGGACCACGCCACTCGTGGGCGGCGCTGCCCTGGCTGGTCCGAAGCGCGGTGGTGTGGAGCGCCTGCCTGGTGGTGATCATCGCCGGGCTCTACCTGCTGGGCCGGATCGCCGTCCTGCTGGCACCGCTGGCCATCGCGCTGGCCGCCACCATCTTCCTCACCGCACTGCTCGACCCGGTGCTGCTCCTGCTCCGGCGGCTGCGCCTGCCGGCGGCGCTGGCCGCGCTGTGCACCGTACTCCTGCTGCTCGGCATCCTGGTCGGTGTCGGCGCTCTGGTGTGGAACCTGACCGCCAGCCAGTTCGATCAGCTCAGCCAGGAGCTGACGCAGGGTGTGGAGCGCAGCCGGGACTTCGTGACGTCCACGTTGCCGGTCAGCGAAGCACAGCTGGACCGGCTGGTCGACCAGGCCCGGCAGGGGCTCAGCGGCAGCTCGCCGGACCCCGTGGCCGGTGCCCGGACCGCCACCGAGGTGTTCGGCTCCGCGCTGCTCGCCCTGGTGCTGCTCTTCTTCCTGCTCAAGGACGGCCGGTCGATGTGGCACTGGGTGCTGTCCCGGGTGTCCGGCCCGAACCAGCCGGTGCTGGCGGAGGCCGGCCGGGCCGGCTGGCACACGTTGGGCGCGTACAGCCGGGGCACCATGTTCATCGCCGCCATCGACGCGCTGGGCATCGGGTTGGCGCTCGTGGTGCTGCGGGTGCCGCTCGCCCTGCCGCTGGCGCTGATCACCTTCCTCGGCGGGTTCGTGCCGATCATCGGGGCGACGGTGGCCGGTGCGGTCGCCGTACTGGTGGCACTGGCCGCGAAGGGTCCCACCACCGCCCTGCTCACCCTGGCCGCCGTGATCGCCGTGCAGCAGATCGAGGGCAACCTGCTGGAGCCGCTGGTCATGAAGCGGCAGGTCCGGCTGCACCCGGCGGTGATCCTGGTGGCGGTCACCGCCGGCACGCTGATCGCGGGGATTGCCGGCGCGTTCGTCAGCGTCCCGATCACCGCCGTCCTCTGGCGCGTCATCGACACCGTCCAACAGCGTCGCGCAGCCTCGGCCCTCACGTCCTGAGGGTGATCGTCAGCGCAACCGCGTGGTGAACCACTCGCCAGCCTGCTCGGCGACCTGCTCCAGGGTGCCGGGCTCCTCGAAGAGGTGGGTGGCACCGGGGATCACCCGCAGCTCACCGACCTCCCCCAACTCCGCGAGCGCCCGCTCGTTCAGCGTGATCACTTCCTCGTCCAGACCGCCCACCAGCAGCAACGTGGGGGTACGCACCTGGGCCAGCGCGGCACCGGCCAGGTCCGGCCGACCGCCCCGGCTGACCACGGCACCCACCCGATCCGCGCGGGACGCCGTCGCGACCAGGGCGGCGGCGGCTCCCGTGCTGGCCCCGAACAAACCGATCGGAACGTCACCGGCGGGACGCTCGACCGCCAGCCAGTCGATGATCCCGGCCAGCCGGCTGGCCAGCAGCCCGATGTCGAACCGCAGCTCGGCGGTGCGGGCGTCCACCTCGTCCTCGGCGGGGCTGAGCAGGTCCACCAGCACCGTCCCGAGCCCGCGGCCGTGCAACGTACGGGCCACCGCGACGTTGCGCGGGCTGTGCCGGGAGCTGCCACTGCCGTGCGCGAAGAGCACCACGCCGACCGGCTGGGGAGGCAGCATCAGGTCGGCGGGGAGCTGAACGTCGCCGACCGGGATGGTCACCGTGCCGCGTTGCTCGTCCATGCCCACCTCCGGAGCGCTCGTCTGCCGCCCCGGATACCCCACCCACCGCACCGCACGCACCCGAACGGAGTCGCCGTCGGCCCCGTTTGCCGGACGGCCCATCGGGTAGGCGACGAACGACCGCAGACCGTGTCGGCGCAACCGCGCCCCGACGGATCGCGAGGATCGCCATGGCCAAGCAGCAGATTTCCCAGCAACAGCAGCAGACGACCGAGCAGGCCCGGCGTGAACAGGACGCCAAGCGCGACCCGGACTTCGGCGACCAGGCCGCCTCGGCCCGCCTGCCCGACGATCCGAAGGCCGCGGCGCCCCGAGACGCGATCGGGCGGCCGTCGACCGGCGAACCCGTCTGACGTGACGTGGATGGTGACGGTCGGGGCGGGACCACTCCCGCCCCGACCGTCACTGCGCGTTCGTGCGCTCGGGCAACCGCAGCAGTGGTGACCGGCCCGGTGGCTGCTCGGGTGGCGGACCGGACGGCTCGGCCTGCGGCACCGGCACCGTCACCGGTTCGTCGCAGGTCACCCGCAGCACCTGGTCGTGGTGGCGCAACTCCACCACGTCGTCCGGACCACCGTGACGCAGCGAGTACGTCGTCTGGTGCGGGCGGACATCCACCCGCAGCGCCAGCCCCCGCCACTGCAGGGAGAACTCCAGTCGGCTGAGTCGGCTGGAGAGCCGGGGCGCGAAGGACAACTCGCCGTCGTGGTCCCGGAGCCCGCCGAGCCCACTGACCAGGGCGAGCCAGGCGCCGGCCAACGACGCCATGTGCACGCCGTCGCGGGTGTTCTCGTTGAGGTCGTGCAGGTCCATGAGGGCTGCCTCACGCAGGTAGCTGTGCGCGAGTTCCGGGTGGCCCACCTCGGCGGCGAGCACCGCCTGCGTGCAGGCCGACAACGACGAGTCGCGTACGGTGCGACGCTCGTAGTAGAGGAAGTTGCGGACCTTCTGCTCGGCGGTGAACGCGTCCCCTCGCCAGTGCATGGCGAGGACGAGGTCGGCCTGCTTGACCACCTGCTTGCGGTACAGCTCGAAGTACGGGTAGTGCAGCAGCAGCGGGTACTTCTCCGCGGGGGTGTGCGGGAAGTCCCACTCCTGTAGCCGGGTGAAGCCCTCCACCTGCTGGTGCACGTCGAGTTCCTCGTCGTACGGAACGTGCATGGAGGTGGCGGCATCCCGCCAGCTCGCCGCCTCCTCGTCGGTGACCTTGAGGTGGAACGCCTCGTCCCGGTAGCGCATCACCACGTCGGCGGCCGCGAGCAGGTTCCGCTGTGCCATCAGGTTGGTGTAGATGTTGTCGTTCTTCACGGCGGTGTACTCGTCCGGGCCGGTGACACCGTCGATGTGGAACTGGCCGTGCCGGTCGTGGTGGCCGATCGAACGCCACAGCCGGGCGGTCTCCACCAGCAGCTCCAACCCGATGTCCCGCTCGAACTGGGTGTCTCCGGTGACCATCACGTAGCGGCGCGCGGCGTCGGCGATGTCGGCAGCGATGTGGAAAGCCGCCGTGCCGGCCGGCCAGTAGCCGGAGGACTCCGGCCCCTCGATGGTCCGCCAGGGAAACGCGGCACCCCTGAGGTTGAGCGTCTCGGCACGCTCCCGCGCCGAGTCCAGCGTGCTGTGCCGCCACTGCAACGCGCTGCGCACCGCGCTCGGCTGGGTGTACGTGAGCACCGGAAGCACGAACATCTCGGTGTCCCAGAAGGCGTGCCCGTCGTACCCGGGACCGGTAAGCCCCTTCGCCGAGATCGGCCGCTGCTCGGCCCGCGCGCCGGCCTGAAGCACGTGGAAGAGACCGAACCGGACCGCCTGCTGCACCTCCGGGTCACCCTCGACCAGCACGTCGGACGCGTCCCAGAACGCGTCGAGGTAGCTGCGCTGCTCCCGGTGCAGACCGTCCCAGCCGTCCAGCCGGGCGCCGGCCAGTGCCGCGCCGACCTGGTCGCGCAGCGCGGGCAGAGACCGCCGACTCGACCAGCTGTACGTCAGATACTTGATCACCCGCAGCTTCTCGCCGGGTTTGAGCACGCAGGCGATCGTGGTGCGCACCCAGTCCTGGTAGCCCTCGGACTCGATGGTGGTGTGGTCCGGGCCGTGCACCTCGTGCTCCATCGCGGCGGCGACCCGCAGCCCGGAGACCTTGGTGCGGTGGATCAGCTGCCCCCCGTCCGGGGTGGTCAGCTCCTCCTCGGCCTGTAGCGGTGACTCCAGCACCGCGGCGACCCGGGGGTCCTTGCTCTGCGCGGGCAGCGACTCGTTGGCCACCAGCTCGGACTGCACGATCAGCCGAAGCGGGCCGTCGACGGCCTCCACCTCGTAGCTGATCGCGGCGACCGAGCGCTGGGTGAACGAGACCAGGCGGGTGCTGCGGACCTTGACCTCCCGGCCAGCGGGCGAGCGCCAGTGCAGCTCCCGGTGCAGGGTGCCGGCCCGCATGTCGAGGATCCGCTCGTGGGCCAGCAGCTCCCCGTACCGCACGTCGAGTGGTTCGTCGTCGACGAGCAGCCGCATCAGCTTGCCGTTGGTGACGTTGACGATCGTCTGCCCGGACTCGGGGAAGCCGTAGCCGGCCTCCGCGTACGGCAGCGGGCGCAGCTCGTAGAACGAGTTGAGGTAGGTGCCGGGCAGGCCGTGCGGCTCGCCCTCGTCGAGGTTGCCGCGCAGCCCGACGTGCCCGTTGGAGAGCGCGAAGACCGACTCCGACTGGGCCAGCACGTCCATGTCGAGCCGGGTCTCGCGGACGTGCCACGGCTCGACCGGATAGGCCCGCTCCCGGATCACGTCTGGTCCCGTTGGGCGCTCGGCTGGTGCGGGGCAGCGGTGCGCGCCGGCTCCGGCGGATCGGCGGCGTCGAGCAGGTCGGCCAGGTCCTGCACCACGATGTCGGCGCCGTGCGCGAGCAACTCGTCGGCCTGCCCGACCCGGTCGACGCCGACCACGTAACCGAAGCCGCCCGCACGGCCGGCGGCCACCCCGGAGAGCGCGTCCTCGAAGACGACGGCCTGCGTCGGGTCCACGCCGAGCAGCCTGGCCCCGGCGAGGAACGTGTCCGGTTCCGGCTTTCCGCGCAGCCCTTCGGCCCGCGCCACCAGCCCGTCGACCCGGGCCTCCAGCAGCGGCGTCAGCCCGGCCGCGGCGACCACCTCAGCCCCGTTGGCGCTGGCGGTGACCACTGCCCGGCGCAGCCCGGCGGCGGCCGCCGCCTGCAGATACCGCACCGAGCCCGGGTAGACCTCGACGCCGGCGGTACGCAGACGTTGCAGCAGCAGGACGTTCTTGCGGTTACCCAGGCCGTTGACGGTGTCGGCGTCCGGTGGGTCGTCCGGGGTGCCCTCGGGAAGCACGATGCCGCGGGAGGCGAGGAACGTCCGGACGCCGTCGGCGCGGGGTCGGCCGTCGACGTAGCGGTTGTAGTCCGGCCCGGGATCGAAGGGTTGGAACGGTTCGCCGGAGACGGTGGCGCGCTGCCGGAGAAACTCGTCGAACGTCTGCGTCCAGGCGGCGTTGTGCACGCGGGCGGTCTGCGTCAGCACACCGTCCAGATCGAAGAGACAGGCGGTCACGTGAGCAGGTAGGCCCAGCACGGTACGAATCTATCCACCCCGCTGGGCCCGCAAACCCGTTTCGGCCTCCTTGGCACGGTCTCAGTTGGGTCGCAGCGTCCAGATCACCGTCAGGGCCGAGGTCGGCGTGCCGTCTTCGGTCGCGATCTCCACGTCGACCCCGAACTCCGGCCGCCGGCCGGACTCGAACTCCTCGATCACGTCGAGGGCCGGCCGGCCGAGCCGCGCGGTGGCCCGTACCGGACCCATGGCGAGCTTGCGGTAGGCGATCTCGGCTCGGACGGCGAGCGGCACGGCGCGGTCGAGCAGGTGCCCGAAGGCCGCCAGCACGACCGCGCCGGAGGCCGTCTCGCCGAGGGTGAAGAGGGCGCCCGCGTGCGGGCCGCCGACGTGGTTGTGGGTGGCCGGCGAGTCGGGCATCCGGACGACTGCCCGGACCCCGCCCGCCGCCTCGGGCGCCACCTCGACGAATTCGAGCCCGAGCGTACGGGCGAAGGGCACCGCTTCGAGCATGCCGGCCGCCACCTGGCGGGAGTCGATGGTCATGAGCCGACGTTACTAGCCGGTAACCAGGCCGGCAACAGGCGTTTTTCTCACCTTCGGCCGAGGCTCAGAGGTTGGCGATCGTCCGCAGGATCTCGGCGTAGAAGTTGCCGTCGATGCTGCGGAAGAAGGCGAAATCCTGACCCGGGTCGCCGAAGAACGGACGCAGCGTCCACGCCAGTTGGGTGCCGACGAAGCCGAAGAGCAGGATCCAGATGTAGAGCAGGGTCATGCTCGCCGGCCGCTGCGCCGGTTCGCTCCGTCGAATCGAGCGGTCGTTCCACGAGAGCGGGTAACCGGGCGGCAGCGTGCCCATCGGAGCCGCACCGGCGGTCTGGCCACTCCCCTGCGCCGGAACGTGCGCCGGGGCGGCGGTCGCGCCGTTCGGAGCGGGCTCGGCCACCGCGACCGCGGCCGGTACGGTCGCCGGCGCGGCACCCGCACCGACGGCCGGGGCGGCTGCCGGCGCCGAGGCGGTGGGCACCGCGGCCGGCGCCGCCGGAGCCGGGGCGGTGGCGTGCGCGTTGACCTGGGCGTTGGCGGTCGACGGCGCGGCGAGCAGGCCGTGGTCGTTGAGCACCTGCATGCCGCTGGTCAGGAAGCGCAGCCCGACAAGTGCCGACAGGGCCAGGATCGCCACGTTGAGCAGCTTGAAGAACCCGTAGTCGTTCGCGGTGATCAGGAAGAAGAGACTGATCGGCGCGAAGGCCACCGCGAGCATCGAGGTGACCGTGATCGCCACCATCACCAGCGCCAACGACTGACGCACCGAGAGCCGGGCGCCGAAGACCAGGTTGAACAGGTAGAGCGTGGGCAGGCAGATGACCAGGGTGACCAGGAACAGCAGCGGCAGCTTCAGCGCCGAGGTCAGCGCCATCAGCGGGCTGTGGAAGAAGCCCAGCACCGCCCCGTAGCAGGCCAACGCGATGGCGGAGCTGGTCAGCATGCGCCCGGTCAGCTTGTTGAGGTCACCCTCGGCCACGATCTGCTGCCAGATGCCCTCACGATCACGCAGGATGCGCTCGATGACGAGCGGACTGGGACGGTCACCCGACACGGGCGCACCCCTTTCGGTGGTCTTTCACTGTGGACTGGTGGGCAGACGGTAGGGCACCCCGGGCCGGGCCGCCACCCTGCTCCGGCGAGTCCTCAGCGCCAACCCACGTCGATCCGGGCGCCCCGCTCGTCGAAGAAGTGCAGCGCGTCCATCCGAACCGAGACGGCGAGCGGGTGGCCGGCGCTGACCGCCGGGTACGGCGCCAACCGCACCGCCAGCTCCGCCGGGCGGCGGTGGTGCCGGCCCGGATCGGGAAGCACGCTGGTCTGGGTGCCACTGCTCGGCGTCTCCTGGGGCTCCACCGGCTTACCGGTGAGTCGCTGCATCACCGAGCCGAACCGACGCAGGCCGCGCTGGCCCACCGGCGGCGGGTCGAGCGGCGCACCCATCTCGTCGACCATGATCGCGGTGGCGCCGATGTCGAGGAACGCCAGCGACTCGTGCCCGTGGTGCTCCAGGTAGCGGATCCGCCCGCGCAGCACGTCGCCGGGGCTGTCCGGTGCGACCGGGGTGAGCGCCTCGGCCCGCATGCCGACCACGATCCGCTCACCGTGGTAATGCGCCACCGCCCGACTGCGGATGTCGTTCCAGGGCAGGTAGAGCGACTGGTCACCGAGGTTGAGCGTGACGTAGCGGTCGAGGTGGACGTAGACCGACGCCTCCAACAGGTTCATCCGGGGGCTGCCCAGGAAGGCGGCCACGTAGAGCGTCGCCGGCCGGCCGTACACCTGGGTGGGTGTGCCCACGTCCTGGAGAACACCCTTACGCATGATGGCCACCCGGTCGGCCATGGTGAGCGCCTCGGCCTGGTCGTGGGTGACGTAGACGGTGGTGACGCCCAGCTCCCGGGTCAGGCCCGAGATCTCCGCGCGCAACTCCGCCCGCAGGCCGCTGTCCAGGTTCGACAGGGGCTCGTCCATGAGGAACAGGCCGGGTCGGCGGACGATCGCCCGGCCCATCGCCACCCGCTGCCGCTGCCCACCGGAGAGCTGGCCAGGCTTGCGGGCCAGTACGTCACCGATGCCCAGCGCGCTGGCCACGTCACCGACCCGCTCACCGCGCGGCTCCGGCTCCACCCCGGCCAGCCGCAGCGGAAAGGCGATGTTGTCGCCAACGGTCATGTGCGGGTAGAGCGCGAAGTCCTGGAAGACCATGGCGATCTTGCGGTCCCGGGGCGGCAGGTCGTTCGCCAGCTCGCCGTCCAGCAGGACGGCCCCGCTGGTCGGGTCCTCCAACCCGGCGATCATCCGCAGCACGGTGGACTTTCCGCAACCGGACGGCCCGAGGAGCACCATGAACTCGCCGTCGTTGACATCGAGATTGATGCTGTCGACGGCCATGGTGCCATCTCTGAATACCTTGGTCACATCCTTGAGCGTGACGGTACTCACCGTCGTCCCCCCCAGTTGTTCGGCCGAACCCCTGAAGACTGTGACCAGGATCATTGGTTTAGGACATCGGGTAAACGTCCTATGTTCAGTGAGTGACGCTGCTATTAAGCGACAAAAGTCCGATCAGCAGCTTCCGGACCGCTCACCCGGCTCGCCGAGGAACACCTGACGCACCACCCGCTCCGCCGCGTGCCCGTCGTCCAATGTGCAGAACCGACCCCGGAAATGCTCGCGCGCCCTGGCCGCCGCGTCCGACCGCACCGCGTCGGTCCGGAACAGGTCGAGCAGATCGTCGAAGGTGGTGGCCACCGCACCCGGCGGTTCGGCCGTCACGTCGAAGTAGACACCACGGGCCAGCCGGTACGCCTCCCAGTCCGGGGCATACAGAACGATCGGCCGATCCAGCACCGCGTAGTCGAACATCGCCGACGAATAGTCGGTGACCAGTACGTCCGCCACCAGGTAGAGATCCTCCACCCGCTGGTGGCCGCTGACGTCGCGGACCCGCTCCCAGTCCGCCGGTCGACCGGGACGCCGATCCCGGTCGTGGAAGTAGTGACTGCGCATCAGCAGCCGGCCCGAGTCACCGAGCGCCCGCACGAACCGGTCCGGGTCGAACGGCGGCCGGTAGCCGGGCAGGTGCTCGCGGTGCGTCGGGGCGTACAGCACGACCTGCTCGTGGGGGCCGAGGCCGAACTCCGCGCGCAGTCGGCGCACCTCGTCCGGGCCGGCGGTGACCAGCCGGTCGTTACGCGGGTAACCCACCTCCAGCGTCGTGTACGTGGCCGGGTACGCCCGGTCCCACATCTGGGTGGAGAAGCTGTTCGCGCTGACGCTGTAGTCCCAGCGGTCCACCCGGCGCAGCAGCCCGGCGAAGTCCATCCGGCCCGCACCGATCGGGTAGCGCTGCTGATCCAGCCCCATCACCTTGACCGGAGTGCCGTGGTGGGTCTGCAGGTGCACCTGCTCGGGCCGCTTGCGGACGAAGTCCGGGAAGTTGACGTTGTTGACCAACCAGCGGGCGCGGGCGAGCACCCGGTAGTACGCCGGGGTGCCGGCGACCACGTACTCCACCCCGGCCGGCACGGCGTCCACCCGGTCCCGGCGCACGATCCACACCCCACGGATCCCCGGCGCCAACCGGCGGGCCACCTCGTAGATCGCCGCCGGGTTGCAGGAGTAACCCCGGTACCAGTAGGCGGCGTACACGGCGAGCGTCGGATCGACAGGTCGTCGCAGCTCAGCCCGGTAGTACTCGCGCAGCAACCCGTCGCGGGTCAGCCGAGCACCGCGCCGAGCGACCGGGCTTACCCGACGCCGGGCGGTGCGCGCCTTCCGGCGGGCGGCGTCCCGGGCCCGGCTCGCGGCCCGCAACGCGCTGAAGGTGTGCCACCGACCGGAAGCGACAAGCCGGTGCTTGAGCCCTTCCACTCCGTCCGGCACCGGATAACCGCCGGGGGGCAACCAGCGCTCGTAGTCGGCGGTGATCTGCGCGAAGAACGCCGGCCGCAACTCCGGGGCGATCCGCTGACCGTTGCCGAGCACGGTCAGGTAGTGCCAGATCATCCGCTCGAAGACCGCCGGGCGCAGGGAGTCCGTCGCCGAGCCCCACGCGTCCATCAGGTGGAAGACCCGGTGCCACTGCGGAAAGACCTCGAAGTGCCGGTCCCCCCGGGTCCGGGTGATCGCGCCGGCGCGGCGTTGCCGGTAGTTGACGCAGACCCGATCCAGTACGCCGATCCGCTGCGCCGCCATCAGCACCGGGTAGCTGAACGACACGTCCTCGTACCAGCCGGGCGCGAACCGTAGCCCCAGGTCGGTCAGGAACTCCCGGCGGACCAACCGGTTCCACGCGGTGTGCAGCAGGCGCATCGCCGCCGGCCGGTCCCGCAACCGGAAGGTGCCCGAGCCGGGCGACTCGGGGAACACCTCGGCCATCGCGCTGCGGGTGGCGGTGTCGTTCCAGTGGGTCCGGACGTGGTCGACGAGCAGCACGTCCGGTCGGGTCACCCGCAACCGCTCGGCGACCTCCGACAGGCACTCCGGCGCCAGCCAGTCGTCGCCGTCGAGGAACCACACGTACTCGCCGACGGCCCGGTCCAGCCCGATGTTGCGGGCCGGACCGAGGCCGACGTTCTCCGGCAGCCGGACCGACCGGACCCGCCGGTCGCGGGCCGCGTACTCGTCGATGATGTCGCCGCTGGCATCCGGCGAGCAGTCGTCGACGGCGATCACCTCGATGTCGGTCTCCGGCTGACCGAGGATGGAGTCCAGGCACTCGCGCAGGTATCCCTGCACCCGGAAGGCCGGCACCACGAAGCTGATCAGGGTCATCCGGCCGTCCCTCCGTCAGCGTGGCGCGGCACCTCCGGCGCTCACCGGCGCGACAAACGCCCGCGCGCTATGGGCCGGTCGGACGAACCAGGCCAGGACGACGCTCACCACGAAAAGCACGAGAAGGTACGCACCGAGTGTAGCCAGCCCGATACCCGCGATGCCGGCAATCGCCGCGAGGGCCAGCAGCACCGACCGTCCCTCCCAACCCAGCGTGGCCGCGTGCAGCGGTGGCGCCGCCTGCCGCTTCTCCAGCCGGGCGGTCAGGTCGTAGTGGTGCACGGTGAGCACGAAGACGTACCCGAAGATCAGCCAACCTGGCACGTCGCCGACCACGCCCACCGCGATGGCGAACAGGTACTCGGCCGCCCGCAGCGCCGCCGGCACCAGCCAGTCCAACGGCCCGTTGTGCGCCGCCCCGGCGCCCAGACCACCGGCCAGCAGCACCAGCAGCGCCACCGGCACCGCCCAGCGCAGCCCGCCCGGCGCATCCCCCAGCAGCGCGACGACCAGCAGCACCGCCGGGCCGAGTGCGGCGAGCACCGCAAGGGTGAGCGGCCCCATCGGGCGGACCACGGGCAGCCGCCGGGCCAACGGCCCGTCGTCGCGGTGCAGGGTGGCGTCGACCGTGTCCAGCACCGGCACCCACATCCAGCGGGCGCGCAGCGTCCGCAGAGCCCCGGTGTACGCGAACGCCAGCACCCCCCAGACCAGCACCGCGATCAGGCTGACCAGCGGATTGAACAGCGCCACGGTCACCGCGATCAACGCCCAGCGCTCACCGATCGGGAAGACCACCGTGCGCTTGAGCCAGTACGACACCGAGCCGGTGTCCGCCTGCACCCGGGTCGACGCCGCGTTCAACCGGTCGCCGATGCCACCGCTGGCGCCCGCCGCCACCCGGGGTCGGCGGGCTGCCTCGTCGTGCAGCACCCCGTACCAGGTGTCGGTCATGTGCCGGACGGTCTGCAGCGTCATCGCGGCGATCGCCAACGCCCAACCGTTGCCCAACCCGGCGTGACTCACCCCGAAGCCCAGGCCGGCGTAGACCAGGTATTCCTTGGCGCGGTCCGCCATGGTGTCCAGCCAGCCGCCCCAGGCGCTGAAGTGCCGGGTGTAGCGGGCCAACTGCCCGTCCACGCAGTCCAGCACGAAGCCGAGGTAGAGCAGCACCGCGCCGCCGACCAGGGCGGGTCGCCCGCCGACCCCGAACAGCACCGCCGCCGCCAGCGCGAACAGCACCGAGATCGCCGTCACCCCGGTCGGGGTGAGCCGGAGTCGGGCCGACAGCCGGACCACGTACGGCGACCAGGTGCTGACGAAGTAGGTGGAGAAGAAGTCGTCCTTCTCCTTGACCGACAGCCGCAGCTCGGCCCGGTCCTCGTCGACAGCTGTCACCGCGGCTTCGGCAGCCGCCAACCCGGACGCGTCCGTGACCCGGTGCGCGACGAGCAGTCGTACCCGCTGGGCGAAGATCAGGGTGCCGAGCGCCGCGAGACCCGCGACGAGCCGGTCCACGGCGGACCCGGGGACGCCGTGTCCGGCTCCCCCGGCAGCCGGCAGCGGCGACACGTCGCCGACCGGACCGATCGGGGCGGCGACCGGAAGCACCCCGGACGCGGCGGCACGGGCGGCGGCGGCAAGCGTCGGCAGGTCGTCCACACCGACCCGCAGCGCGCCACCGAACACGCCGGTGGCGTCGCCGTCGAGGGCCTCCAGCGGGCCGGCGTCCACCACCTGGCCGCGTTCCTCCCGCACGGCGGTGCGACCGGGCACCGGCGGGTCGGTGAGTACCAACGCCACCGTCGGCCCGACCGGGCTGGTGGCCAGGTGCCGCAGCACGGCCGTGTGGGCGACCAGGTCGGCGGCGGTGATCAGCAGCGGGCCGTCGGCGGCGTCGACAAGCGCGGCCAGCTCGTCGAGGTCGGCGGCGAACCGCACCTCGTCCGCGCCGGCCCGGCGCAGTTGGCCGGCCAGCCGCTCGGTCAGGGGCTCGCCGGTCGACGTGGTCAGGCCCGCCGCGGGCGTCTCGGCGGCGAGCACGATCGCGAGCGTCACCGCGGAACCGCGGCGTGGTACGCGTCGAGCGCCTCGGCGATGGTGCCGTCGAGCGTCAACCGGCCCGCGTCGAGGTACAACCCCCGACGGCAGAACCGGGTCAGGTCCTTTTCGTTGTGTGACACCAGCACCAGCGTGCGCCCCTCCCCGAGCAGACGATCAATCGTCGCGTAACACTTCTTGCGAAACTCCGCGTCTCCGACCGCGGTCACCTCGTCCATCAGCAGGATCGGGTGCGGCAGGTGCGAGATGATCGCGAAGCCCAGCCGCACCTTCATCCCCGACGAGTAGTGCCGCACCGACGTGTCGATGGCACCCTGCACCTGCTCACCGGCGAACTCGACGATCTCGTCGAAGTGCCGCTTCAGGTAGCCCGTCGACAGCCCGTGCAGCCCACCGACCAGGTGCAGGTTCTCCCGTCCGGTCAGGTCGTTGGCGAAGCCGGCGGACAACTCCAGCAACGGCGCCACCGCGCCGTGCACCCGGATGCTGCCCTCGTCCGGGATGAGCACCCCGGCGATCAGCCGCAGCAGGGTGCTCTTGCCGGTGCCGTTGCGGCCGATCACCCCGACCGTCTCGCCCGGCTCGACGGTGAACGACACGTCGCGCAGCGGCCAGAACTGGCCGGGCAGGGCGCCGCGCCCGCCCCGGTGGATCAACAACTCCCGCAGCCGTAGCTGCCGGCGCCGGTTGCGGACGAACCGGATGCCCAGGCCGTCGGCCTCGATGATCGGCGCGGCCACGTCAGAGTTCCTTGAGCACGGCGGGTTCCAACCGGCGGAACGACCACCAGCCGGCGGCCAGCACCAGCACGCTACCGACGACGGTCGTGGCGAGCAGCCGGGCGTTCGGGAACTCGTCCGGGTACCAGATCGCGTGGTGCAGCTGGAAGATCCCGACCAGCGGGTTCAGCTCGTACACCACCTTCAGCCAGCCGGGCAGCTCGGACTCCCGGACCAGGCTGAGCGGATAGATGATCGGCGTGGCGTAGAAGAGCACCCGGATGACGAGCCGCAGGAACCGTTCCACGTCGCGCATCAACACGTTCCACGCGGACAGCAGCAGGGCCAGCCCGGTCAACAGGACGGCCTGGACGGCCACCGCGAGCGGCAGGGCGAGCAGCGACCAGCCCGGGTGGATCCGACCGTGCACCGCGTAGATCACCGCGATGGCGATCAGGATCGGCAGGCCGGCGGCGTACTCGGCGAACCGGCCGGTGACCCGGCCGATCGGGAAGACCTGCCGCGGCACGTTCATCGTGGTGATCAACCGGGACTGGCCGGTCAGCGCGTTCGTCGCCTCGCTCAGCGCCGAACTCGTCCACATCCAGGCGAAGATCCCGGTGATCAGGAACAACGGGTACGACCCCGCCGCCTCGCCCAGATGCCGGCCGGTGTCCTGGGAGTAGAGCACCCCGAACACGAACCAGTAGATGGCACCCATGCCGAGCGGCTCGATCAACGACCAGAAGTAGCCGAGCACCGACTGCTGGTACTTGACCGCCAGATCCCGGCGGACCAGGATGCGCAGCGAGTTGCGGTGCGACCACAACGCCGCGACGCCAGAGGTCACCGCGAGCCTCCCGCCTCCTGAAACGGACGACAGGTTAGCAGTCGGTGAACGAGTGCCCCGAATCCGCCGGACTCAGCACTCGATCACGTTGACGGCCAGACCGCCACGCGCCGTCTCCTTGTACTTGACCTTCATGTCGGCGCCCGTCTCCCGCATGGTCTTGATGACCTTGTCCAACGACACCTTGTGCACACCGTCGCCGCGCAGCGCCAGCCGGGCGGCCGTGATCGCCTTGATGCTAGCCACCGCGTTCCGCTCGATGCAGGGGATCTGCACCAGGCCACCCACCGGGTCACAGGTCAGCCCGAGGTTGTGCTCCATCCCGATCTCGGCCGCGTTCTCCACCTGCTCCGGGGTGCCGCCGAGCACCTCGGCCAGCCCGGCCGCCGCCATCGAGCACGCCGAACCCACCTCACCCTGGCAGCCGACCTCCGCGCCGGAGATCGACGCGTTCTCCTTGAACAGCACGCCGATCGCGCCGGCCGTCAGCAGGAACCGCACCACACCATCGTCACTGGCACCCGGAACGAACCGGGTGTAATAGTGCAAAACCGCCGGAATGATCCCGGCCGCGCCGTTCGTCGGCGCCGTGACCACCCGGCCACCGGCCGCGTTCTCCTCGTTGACCGCGAGGGCGAACAGCGTCACCCAGTCCATCGCGTGCAGCGGGTCGGCCGTCCCGGCGTCCGCCTCCAGGCCACGCCGCAGCTCCGCAGCCCGCCGCCGAACCTTCAACCCACCAGGGAGTACGCCGTCGCGCTCACAGCCGCGCTCCACGCACTCCCGCATCACCCGCCAGATCTCCAGCAGGCCCGCCCGGATGTCCGCCTCGCTGCGCCAGGAACGCTCGTTGGCCAGCATCACCTCGCTGATCGACAGGCCGGTGGAGGTGGTGACGTCGAGGAGCTGCCCCCCGGTCAGGAAGGGATACCGCACCCGCGTGCTGTCCGGCTTGATCCGGTTCGCGCCGGCCGCGGCCTCGTCCACCACGAACCCACCACCGACGGAGTAGTAGGTGCGGCTGCGCACCTCCGCGCCCTTGTCGTCGTACGCCGCGAAGGTCATCCCGTTCGGGTGGTACGGCAACGATCGACGGCGGTGCAACGTCAGGTCCCGATCCGGGTCAAAGTCGATCTCGTGCGCGGCCAGGATGCTGATCCGCCGCTCGGCCCGGATCCGCTCGACCCGAGGACCGATGGTGTCCGTGTCGACCGTCTCCGGCGACTCGCCCGCCAACCCGAGCAGCACCGCCGGACCACTGCCGTGGCCGTGCCCGGTGGCACCCAACGAACCGAACAGCTCAGCCTGCACCCGCGCGACCTCGGTGAGCAGCCCGTCGGCCTTGAGCCCGGCAACAAACGTCCGCGCGGCCCGCATCGGCCCCACCGTGTGCGAGCTGGACGGCCCGATACCGACGCTGAAGAGGTCGAAAACACTGATCATGGCTGCGCTTCCTCGCCGTCGACCCGGCGTACGGGACCCGGCCGCCCCAGGACCGCCGGTCTGGCAGCCCTGCTCGTGATCACCGGGGTATGAGTTCCGGCCGCCCGGGGTGTGGGTGGCCGATCTGCCAGCCTACCCGCCCAGCTCAACGCCCAACCCGACCACCGGGAGTGTGCACCTGCCCGCCATTCCACCGCCACCTCGCACGGCCGTGGCCCGGAGGTCCACTGCCGGCCTCACGCGCCCTGCGCCCGCCCGCCGCGCCCCGGCGCCGCTCCGCCCGCGCCCCGCGCCGCACTGCCCGCGCCCCGCGCCGCACCGCCGCGCCCCGGCGCCGCTCTGCCCGCGCCCCGCGCCGCTCTGCCCGCGCCCCGCGCCGCTCTGCCCGCGCCCCGCGCCGCTCTGCTCCGCGCCGCCGCGCCTCGCCTCGCCTCGCCTCGCAAGATCGTGCTCGATCCTGGTTGTAGTGGTCTCCCTCGGTCCTCGATGCCACTACAACCAGGATCGAGCGCGATCTTCGCCTGGTCCGCACGGACACCGGGGCCGACGGACGCGGCGGGCGGCGGCAGGCGGGCTCAGGGAGGCGTCAGCGAGGGGCTACCCGGGTAAAGCACCTACGGGTCCACGGGTCGCCGCTCATCCTCGGGACGGAGGGCGAGCTGGCCACCCCCTTCTACCGTGGATTGCAGACGCGGCGCACCGCCGCAGAGTGGGAGTACGACGATGAGTCGCAAACTGGTCCGGCCCCGCGAGGGGCGCATGCTCGCCGGTGTCTGCGCCGGCCTCGGTCGACGGTTCAGCATGTCCGCCGGGATGGTCCGGCTGCTGTTCCTGCTGTCCCTGCTGCTGCCCGGCACCCAGGTGATCGTCTATCTGGTCCTCTGGGTGCTCATGCCGAATGAGGACCGCTACCTGGCCTCCACCCAGCACTGACGCTCGCCGCACACCGCCCCGTCGGGGCCACATCGCGTCCGGAAGGCCACCACAACATGATTGTGGTGGCCTTCCGCGAAGCCGAAGCCAGCCGGTCTCCCGGGCTGGCGCAGTGCCGACCCACCGACTCCCTCCAATCGCCACCCCAACCCCGCCTCACCCAGGCCGTGCGGCAACAACTTCGGTGAAGCTGCTGCCTCACGAGCGGCGGAGGCAGCACCATCCCTGAAGTTGCGCAGATCTTGAGCAAGGGGCCCGGGGGTGGGCGGAGGCGCGGCACGCCCGCTCGGCGCACGCCCGGCCCACGCCGCACGCCCCACCGGCAGGCCGGCACGCCAGCACGGCCGCCGACGCCGCGCCCGCACGCCCGGCCCACGCCGCATCGGGCACCTCCGACGGATGCCGTCTCGACCCAGCTGTAGATCCACTCGGCATTGCTGATGGCGGGGTGACCGAAGCATCGGGACACCCCGTTTTCGCTGATGTCGTGTGGATCATGACGGAGCGGGCGGTGACGGGGAACCGCAGCGCCCGCTCCGACGGACGTCGGGGCGGGCGCTCGGCATTACGGAATTGCCAGGTCAGGGGGCCGTGTAGGTAACGGTGACCTGCTCATAGCCAAGGGAACGCAGCAGCCCTTCCAGCATCTTGCGGGTGTTCTCCTCGGCTCGGGCAGATAGCCCACTGTCCCGGGCGGCGGCGGTGATCCGTTCCTCGGCGAGCTGGTAGACCTGCTGCTGCCGGTTGGGGTCGTTGCCGACCAGGTCGCCGAGCCGGTTGAGCAGACCACGCTCCTCCGCGAAGACGTAACTCTTCTCCATGTCGAGGTTGGTCTCGCCGAGCTGCGGCGCGGGCAGCTTGATCTCGACGGACTTGCCGTCGGCGGACCGGACGATGGCACCGTCACTGATCTTGGTGAAGTCGACGTACGCCTCGACACTCCCGGCTCCGACGAACAGGGTGCGCTCGTTGAGCAGGAAGTCCGGCACGTTGCGCCTGTCGTTCTGGGTGTCGACGACGACCTGGAAGTTGCCCTCCGCGGCCACGTAGCGGCTGAGGTCCTGGATCGACTTCAGCAGCGGTGGCTGGCTGCGGTCGGTCTGCTCCTTGGCGAACGGGTTGCGGAACTCCGGCAGGAAGCCGGTCGCCTGGATGCCGAGCAGCACCACCACGGCGAGCGCGGCGGCGCCGAGCAGCAGGAGCAGGCCGCGAGCGGCCCCACCACCGCCGTCGCCACCGGCCGTCGGGCCACCGGGAGGGCCGGCCGGAGGGCCACCGGGGCCACCCGGGCCGCCAGCACTTCCAAAGCCGCCCGGTGTGTCGGCGGTCGGCTCGGGTGTAGCGGTCGACCGCTCCCGGAGATCGTCGCCGGTCGGGTAACCGGGGAACTCCCTCGTGGGCTCGTTGTTGCCAGCGTCGCGGGCCATCACGCTCACCGTCCTCGTCAGACACGTCGTCTGCCGATGACGGTACGGCCCCACTGCGACAGCCGCGCGTCGAGCGCCGGGAAGTGACAAGAGGGCAGGTCAGGCGAACGCGGAGAACCCGGTGAGCCGTTGCCCGACGACCAGCTGGTGAATCTCGGAGGTGCCCTCGTACGTCAGCACGCTCTCCAGGTTGTTGGCGTGCCGCATGATCGGGTATTCGCCGGAGACGCCGTTGGCGCCGAGGATGGTCCGGCACTGCCGGGCGATGGCCAGTGCCTCCCGCACGTTGTTCAGCTTGCCGACGCTCACCTGCTCGGGCCGCAGCCGGTGGGTGTCGGCGAGCCGGCCCAGGTGCAGCGCGAGCAGTTGCCCCTTCACCAGCTCGACGGCCATGTCGGCGAGCTTCGCCTGGGTGAGCTGGAAGCCGGCCAGCGGGCGGCCGAACTGGGTGCGGGTGGTGGCGTACGCCAGGGTTGTTTCCAGGCAGTCACGGGCGGCGCCGATCGCGCCCCAGACGATGCCGTAACGGGCTTCGGTGAGGCAGCTCAGCGGCGCCTTGAGCCCGACCGCCTCGGGTAGTTGGGCGTCCGCCGGGAGTCGGACGTCGTCGAGCACGATCTCGCCGGTCACGGACGCGCGCAGCGACATCTTGCGGCGGATCTCGCGGGCCGTGACACCTGGCGTGTCCATGGGTACGGCGAAACCGCGCACGCCCTCGTCGGTGCGCGCCCAGATCACCGCGACGTCGGCGATCGGCGCGTTGGTGATCCACATTTTCCCGCCGGTGAGCAGCCAGTCGTCGCCGTCGCGGCGTGCCCGGGTGGTCATCGAGGCGGGGTCGGAGCCGTGGTCCGGTTCGGTCAGGCCGAAGCAGCCGATCGCCTCGCCGGTGGCCATCGACGGGAGCCAGTGTTGCTTCTGCTCCTCGCTGCCGTAGCGCCAGATGGCGTACATGGCGAGCGAGCCCTGCACGCTGACCAGGGAACGGAGGCCGGAGTCTCCGGCTTCCAGCTCCTGGCAGGCGAGTCCATAGGCGACCGCGGACGCGCCGGCGCAGCCGTAGCCGCTCAGGTGCATGCCGAGCAGTCCGAGCTTGCCGAATTCGCGGGCCAGGTCCCGGGCGGGCACCTGACCGTCCTCGTACCAGTCGGCGACGTGCGGACGCACCCGGTCGTCGACGAGTTGGCGGACGACGTCGCGGATCTGCCGCTCCTCCTCGCTGAGCGACTGGTCCAGGTCGAGCAGATCGAGCGGAGCGGTCATGGACGCCACCTTAACGAAGGTTCAGCGCGCGGAAGAAGGGCTCGTCACTCGATCGGTTCGGCGAGCACCAGCACCCGGGCGTGGATCTGGTTGCGCTGCTGCAGGGCGGCGCGCAACGCACGGTGCAGCCCGTCCTCCAGGTAGAGCCCGCCGTTCCACTGCACGACATGCGGAAAGAGGTCGCCGTAGAAGGTGGAATCCTCGGCGAGGAGCTTGTCCAGCGCCAACTCGCGCTTGGTGGTGATCATCTGATCCAGGCGCAGCGGACGGGGCGGGATCTCCGCCCACTGCTTCAGGGTCAGGTTGTGCTCCGGGTAGGGACGCCCGTCCCGGACCGCTCTGAAGATCACGACGGCACGCTCCCCTCCCCGTGGCCGGGCCGACCGACAGCGCCGAGCCGGGCCGCGGCGGGCACCGCGCGGCGCGGCACCGATGACCGTGCCAGCCTAGCCGCCCATCGCTCGCTGCGTTCTGCTCCCTGATGTCAGTTTCGCTACCGCTCGTCCGATCCTCAACCGGACGAACGGGACACTCCTGCTCAGCTCCACCTGCCGCGACGGACAACCTCGTCCACTCCACGACGCCCACGGCGCAGCGATGGTGACCGATGGTCGGGTGCGCCGTAACCGATTGTGACGGCACCGATGGGCTGGTACTCGGTCGGCACGCCGAACGCGTCCCGGTAGCTGGCCAGCCGCTGCGGCGCGATGCCGAAGAAACAGGCCCCCAGCCCCTCGTCCACGGCGGTGAGCAGCATCAGCAACGCCGCGAAGCCGGTGTCCACGTGCCAGTACGGCACCAGCCAACGATCGGTGGACCGGTCCGTCCAGCCCTTGTCCGGCTCGGCGTAGCGCCGTAGGTAGGCCGACTCGTTCGCGTGCGGCACCACGATCAGCGGCGCCCGGCGCATCCCGGCCAGCCAACGCTCCCGTCCACCGCCGTCGGGGGTGGTGGCCGCCCAGAACCGCTCCCGGTCGGCCGGCTCCTCCAGCACCAGGAAGCCCCAGCCCTGGGCGAAGCCGGCCGACGGGGCACGGATCGCGTGGTCGAGCAGCCGGTCCACCACGTCGGGCGGGACGGGGCGGTCCGGGTCGTAGTTGCGCACCATCCGCCGACGCCGGACGACCTCGGCGAACTCCATCAGGCCCCCGGCCGGATGCCCCAGGCACCCCGCCAGGTCGTGCCCGGCTTGAGCGAGAGCAGGTCCCTCCCCGACCGGAACGCGTCCGGCGGGCAGGTCATCGGCTCGATCGCCACCGAACGGCGGTGCCGCACACCGGTGAGCACGTCCCCGGTGAACACCTGCCACCAGCCGAACTCCGCATCGGCCCAGATGCTCACCCCGGCCGAGGAGTCCGGGGCGGACAGGCTCACCGACGAGCCGCCGTCGGCGTCGCGGATCACCTCGCCGAAGCACAGGTCGAGCTCGGCGGCACCGATCCGGCGCGGGCTGGTCCAGTCGTACTCGGTGCCGGCCACCGGCGTCGCGCCGATCGGCAGCAGCCGGCCGTCGACGAGCATCCGGGTCCGGGTCGGCAGCCGCATGACCAGGTCGTCGACCGCGACGCCCGGCAGTTGCAGGTACGGGTGCACGGAGAAGCCGAACGGCGCCGACTCGTCACCGACGTTCGTCACCTCGTGCTCGGCGCGCAGCCCGTCCGCGCCGACGCTCCACCGGCTGACCAGCCGCAACGGCCACGGGTAGCCCGGCTGCGGCGGCAGGTCGTAGCCGAGGGTCACGGCGTCCGCCGACTGCTCCAGCAACTGCCACGGCACCCAGTTGACCAGCCCGTGGATCGCGACGTGCCGCTCCGGCTCGGTCAACGGGAGCTGGTGCGTCCGCTCGCCGAACGGGTAGCGGCCATCGCGGATCCGGTTCGGCCAGGGCGCCAGCACCTGTCCGGCGCAGCCGGGGCAGACCTCGTCGGTCTGGTAACCGTCGACCAGGTCGACACCGTCGTGCCGGTACGTCCGGAGCCCACCACCCACCTCCACGATGACGGCCTCGTGACCGGCGGCGGAGATGGTCCACTGGGCGCCGGAGAACGCGCGCTGCTCGGGGCTTTCCATGTCGGCGACCCTAACCGGTCACGTCCGGTCGCCGCTCGACGCCGCCGCCCGGTAGCGCAGCAGTGCCGGGAACGCGACCGCGAGCACCACGACGAGCACCGCCGAGGCAAGTCCGCCGGCCACCCAGGCCACCCCGCCGCCGAACCCGGCGGCCATCGTTCCGGCCCGCAGGTCGCCCAGCCGAGGACCACCGGCCACCACGACCGTGTTGACGCCCTGGAGCCGGCCACGCATCCGGTCCGGTGCGTAGACGAGCATCATCGACTGGCGCAGCACCGCGCTGACCAGGTCCGCGGCCCCGGCCACGGCGAGCAGGAGGACCATCAACCAGAGCTGGTGGGCGAGGCCGGCCGCGGCGATCGCGACTCCCCAGGCGACCACCGCGACCACCAGGCCGAGGCCCTGCCGGCGGAGCCGGCCGATCCAGCCGGAGGTCAACCCACCGATCATCGAACCGATCGCGATGGCGCTGTAGAGCAGGCCGACAGCTCCGCCGCCGCCGAACCTCTCGTGGGCGATCTCCGGGAAGAGCGCGCGGGGCATGGCGAGGATCATCGCGATCAGGTCCACCCCGAAGGACAGCAGCAGCACCGGCGTGGTGGCCAGATAGCGGAATCCGTCGACCACACTGGCCAGGCCGGCGCGGCGGGGCTCACCGTCGGCGGTCGGCTCGGGCGGCAGCGCGGGCAGGCGCAGCGCCGCCCAGAGCATCGCGGTGAACAACACCGCGTCCACCCCGTACGCGATGGGCAGCACGACTGTGGTGTCGGCCGAGGCGGAGAGGATCAGGCCGGCAGCGAGCGGGCCGGCGACCGAGGCCGCCGTGAAGGTCGTGTAGTTCAGGGTGCTGGCCGCCGGCACCAGGTCGTCCGGCACCAGACGGGGCAGCATGGCGCTGCGGGCCGGCGAGGTGATCGCGAACGCCACCGACTGCAACGCCATCAACGCCAGCAGCAACACCGGGCTGCCCACGTTCAGCAGGGCCTGGACCAGCAGCCCGATGGTGGACGCCCAGAGCAGGACCGACCCGCCGAGCAGCACGGCACGGCGGTCGTGGGCGTCGGCGACCGCGCCACCCCAGAGCCCGAAGATCAGCAACGGTACGAAGGCAGCCACGCCCAGCAGGCCCACCCAGAACGAGTCCCGGGTCAGGGCGTACATCTCCACCGGCACCGCGACGGCCGTGAACTGGAACCCGAACATCGCCACGGTGTTGCCGAGCCAGAGCCGCCGGTACGCGGGTACCCGCAGCGGACGTACGTCGATCGCCCAGCGGCGCGCCCCGCGCGACCCGGCCTCCCGCACACCCGTCACGGCGCCAACCGCTCGACGATCCAGCCACCCTCGTCGAGGCGGAAGCGGAGGCGGTCGTGCAACCGACCGGCCCGGCCCTGCCAGAACTCCACCGACTCGGGTCGGACCCGCAACCCACCCCAGTGCGGCGGGATCGGGATCTCCGCCTCGTCGGCGAACCGCTCGGCCACCTCCTGGTAGCTCTCCTCCAGCGCCGCCCGGTCCGGCACCACGTGGGACTGCGGGCTGGCCCAGGCGCCCAGTTGGGAGCCGCGCGGTCGGCTGGCGAAGTACGCCGCGCTCGTCGCGCGGTCGACCGGCTCGACCTGCCCGGCGACCACCACCTGCCGCTGCATGGGAAACCACGGAAAGACCAGGCTGGCGTACGGGTTGGTGGTCGCCTCGACGCCCTTGCGCGACAGGTGGTTGGTGAAGAAGACGAAGCCGTCCGGGTCGTACCCCTTGAGCAGCACCGTCCGACCGCTCGGCCGGCCGGCCGGGTCCGCGGTGCCCAGCACCATCGCGTTCACCTCGGGCAGCCCGAAGGCCACCGCGTCGGCGAACCAGGTGCCGAACTGGGTGTGCCAGTCGGCGGCCAGGTCAGCTTCGGTCAGGCCCAGGTCCGCGGCGTACTCGTTACGCATCGCGGCCGGGGCGGGTGTGTCGCCCGTCACGTCCCCACTCCTTCTCGGCAGGTCCGGCGGCGCCCTCCCGCGCTGGCCAGCCCGCACCGCCCAGTCTCACCGAGTCCGGCGGAGAATGCGCGTTTGGGGATGTCGCGTGCAGCACAGTCGCTGTGGGTCGCGTATCCGGTCACTCAGCAGGCAAGATGTTGCGAACACATCCCTGATGGTCGCCTAGAGGGCGCTCGGCCGACCGGGCCGGATGAGCCGACCGGGCGCACCGACCAGATCCAGGAGAGCGACATGGCCGATTTCAAACCCGGGCTGGAGGGCGTCGTCGCCTTCGAGACCGAGATCGCCGAACCTGACCGTGAGGGCGGTGCGCTGCGCTATCGCGGAGTCGACATCGAGGATCTGATCGGCCAGGTGTCGTTCGGCAACGTGTGGGCACTGCTGGTCGACGGCCGGTTCGGGCCGGGCCTGCCGCCGGCGGAGCCGTTCCCGGTGCCGGTGCACTCCGGTGACATCCGTGTCGACGTGCAGTCCGCGGTCGCCATGCTGGCCCCGTACTGGGGTCTCAACCAACTGCTGGACATCTCCGACGAGCAGGCCCGCGAGGACCTCGCCCGGGTTTCGGTGACCGCGCTCTCCTTCGTCGCCCAGTCGGCTCGGGGCCTCGGCCTGCCGGCGGTGCCGCAGAAGGAGATCGACAAGGCGCAGACCATCGTCGAGCGGTTCATGAAGCGGTGGCGCGGCGAGCCCGACCCGCGGCACGTCAAGGCCGTCGACGCGTACTTCATCTCGGCCGCCGAGCACGGTCTGAACGCCTCCACCTTCACCGCCCGCATCGTCGCCTCCACCGGAGCGGACGCGGCGGCCTGCATCTCGTCGGGCATCGGCGCCCTCTCCGGCCCGCTGCACGGTGGCGCGCCGTCCCGGGTGCTCAGCATGCTGGAGGCGGTGGAGCGCAGCGGCGACGCGGAGGGCTACGTCAAGGGCGTGCTCGATCGCGGCGAGCGGCTGATGGGCTTCGGCCACCGGGTCTACCGGGCCGAGGACCCCCGCGCCCGCGTGCTCCGCCGCACGGCCAAGGAGTTGGGCGCGCCGCGCTTCGAGATCGCCGAGGCGCTGGAGAAGGCCGCGCTCGCCGAGTTGCAGGCCCGCCGCCCGGACCGGGTGCTGGCCACCAACGTCGAGTTCTGGTCGGCCGTCGTGCTGGACTTCGCCGAGGTGCCCGCGCACATGTTCACCTCGATGTTCACCTGCGCGCGGATGGGCGGTTGGAGCGCGCACATCCTGGAGCAGAAGCGCCTGCAGCGGCTGGTCCGCCCGTCCGCCCGTTACGTCGGCCCGGAGCCCCGCAAGCCGTCCGGCGTCGAAGGCTGGGCCGCCATTCCGCACGGCGTCTGACCGGTCGCGAAGGGTCCCTCCGCCACGCCGGACGTGGCGGAGGGACCCTTCGCTGCGTCTGGCGGGCGGGTGCCGTCGAGGTGTGGCGAAGGACTCAGCCCCGCCCTCGGGGGCCCGGCTTCCACCGATGGGTCCGAGTGCGAGGATGAGGGCCGGCAGTGTCGCCGGGCCCGCCCTCGCCCTTGCGGAAGGATCTTCAAGACCGTGGCTGACGCACCGACCATCCGGATTCCCGATGACCTCAAGCCCGCCGACGGACGTTTCGGCTGCGGCCCGTCCAAGGTCCGCCCCGCGGCGGTTTCCGCACTTACCGAGGTCGCCACCAGCTACCTGGGCACCTCGCACCGGCAGAAGACGGTCCGCGACCAGGTGGCCCGGCTGCGCTCCGGCATCGCCGAGTTCTTCTCGCTGCCCGAGGGTTACGAGGTCGTGATCGGCAACGGCGGCACCACCGCGTTCTGGGAGGTCGCCACCTTCGGCCTGGTTCGCGACCGCGCCCAGTTCGCCAGCTTCGGCGAGTTCGGTGCCAAGTTCGCCAAGTCGGTGAAGGACGCGCCGTTCCTCGGTGAGCCGACCGTTCGCAAGGCCGAGGCCGGCAGCGCGCCGACCCTGGTCGCCGAGTCCGGCGTGGACACCTACGCGACTCCGCAGAACGAGACGTCGACGGGCGTGGCCGTCCCGATCAGCCGGGTGGCCGGGGCAGACGACGGCGCGCTGCTGCTCGTCGACGCGACCTCCGGCGCGGGTGGCCTGGACGTCAACGTCGGCGAGACCGACGTCTACTACTTCGCTCCGCAGAAGTGCTTCGGCTCCGACGGTGGTCTCTGGCTGGCTCTGATGTCACCGGCCGCGCTGGATCGCGCCGCCGAGATCAAGGCGTCCGGGCGCTACATCCCCGCCTTCCTCGACCTGGCCACCGCGATCGACAACTCGCGGCTGGAGCAGACCTACAACACCCCGGCGCTGGCCACCATCTTCCTGGCCGCCGAGCAGACCGACTGGATGAACGCGCAGGGTGGCCTGGCCTGGGCGGCCAAGCGCACCGCCGAGAGCGCCGCCACGGTGTACGGCTGGGCGGACCGGTCCAGCGTGGCCACCCCGTTCGTCACCGACCCGGCACTGCGCTCCAACGTGGTCGCCACGATCGACTTCGCCGACGCAGTGGACGCCACCGCGATCGCGAAGGCGCTGCGCGCCAACGGCATCGTGGACACCGAGCCGTACCGCAAGCTCGGCCGCAACCAACTGCGGATGGCGCTGTTCCCGGCCGTCGAGCCGGCGGATGTCGAGGCGTTGACCGCGTCCATCGACTACGTCATCGAGCGACTCTGACGTTCGTCACGGTCGGTGTTCGTGGAGGCCTCCACGGACACCGACCGTGATCATCGTTGCAGCTCAGTCGCGACATGCGGGGTGTCGCTTCCCCCACCCCGAGACAGATGCGCGTACGGTGGTCCGAGACGCCTGGGTGGCCGACTCGTGGCGTGCGGCCAGCGAAGCGGGACGGAGGCAACGCTATGCGCCCAGTACGCTTCGTCGCCCTCTCCGAGGACGGCCATGCCCTGGTTCTCGCCGACGAGGTCGGGCGGTTGCTCGCCCTGCCGATCGACGACCGGATCTCGGGTGCGCTGCACGCCGAGCCCGGGGCGCCGCCGCTGCCGGCGGCACCGGCCGCTGCCGACCCGATTCCGTCCCTGTCCCCTCGGGACATTCAGGCTCGCATCCGCTCCGGTGAGTCCGCCGAGGATGTCGCCCGGATCGCCGGCGTGCCGGTCGACCGGGTGCTGCGCTATGCCGGCCCGGTGCTCCAGGAGCGGGCGATGCTCGCGCAGCATGCCCGCCGCACCCGCCTCAAGGGAGCGGAGAAGCCGACCCCGCTCGCCGAGGTGGTCAACGGTCGGCTGAGCCAGCACGGCATCGACACCGAGAAGATCTCCTGGGACGCGTACCGGCGGGACGACGGCACCTGGCGGATCATCGCCACCTGGCCGTCCGGCAAGGCCACCGCGCAGGCCATCTGGGATCTCGACAAGACCCGGCAGTCGGTCGCCCCGCACGACGACATGGCGCAATACCTGTGCGCTGAGCGGCCCACGCCGATCCTCGGCCAGGAGCCGGCGCCGGAGCGGAGCGGGCACGGCCTGCCCGGTCCCTCGCGCGGCGAGCCCAGCCGTGGTGGGCACGGGTTGCCGGCGGCTTCCGAGCATCCGCGCCCTGGTCGGGACCCGATCCGGGCCGGGCGGGACGCGCTGCTCGCCTCGCTGGACCGCCCGCTCGGTGCCTCGTCGGGTCGTGGCCTTGAGCCGCGCACCCCGGCTGCTCATGCCGGTTCGGACGCGCCTCGGCAGCGGCCGGTCGGCGGGGGTGCCGCCGCGCTGCTCGGCGGCGGCCAGGGGTCGGCCTTCGACGACGACTCGGACGCGCCCAAGGAGGTGCCGGCCGTGCCGTCGCTGGCGGTGCTGCGGCCCCGCCGCACGGGCGCCGCGGCAGCCGCCGGTGGCGAGTCCACCGACGCCAACGGCAAGCCGCGCAAGCGCCTGCCGAGCTGGGACGACGTGCTCTTCGGCAGCGGGCCGGCCGCGCGCGAGTCGTCCTGACGCTCGACGAGTCAGAGCGGCCAGGCGGCGAGCCGGTCGTAGCGCGAGCCTCGGGGGTCGAGCTGGCTGCGCATCAGCAGCAGCTCGGTCACCTGCCACTCCGGTCCCCGGTAGTCGTCCAGGTCGGCACGGTCGGCCTCGATGTCGGCCGGGTCCATCCGGTCGGCGGGCCGGGCCACGGTCAGGTGTGGGCGTAACGGCCGGGCGTCGTACGGCAGCCGGGCCTGCCGCAATCGGGACCGGACCAGCCCGGCCAGCACGTGCAGCGCCTCGACCTCGCCTCGCAGGCCCACCCAGAGCACCGTCGACCGGCCCTGACCGAACCGGCCCCCGCCGCCGAGGCTGAGCCGGGGCACGGCGTGCCGGCCGTCATGGAGATGCTGGGCGGCCGACCCCAGCGCACTCTCCACCTCGACCAGCCGGGCCGCCTCGACGTCGCCAAGGAAACTCACTGTGACGTGCAGTTGGGCCGGACCGGCGAGCCGGACGTTGACGCCGGCGGCGCTCGCCGCCGTGACGCGCAGCCGGGTGACCTGTGCGCCGAGGTGATCGATCGCCGCGGCAGGCGGGTTGACGGCAACGAAGAGCCGCATGCCGTCGTGCGCTCAGCGGTGCCGTTGCCGGTGCCCGGCGCGGGCCGCGGGCAGTGCCAGCCCGGCAGCGTGCAGCACACCCTCCACCCGGACCCGCTCGATCTCCTGGTCGACACCCTCCAGGTCGGCGAGGTGTTCGTCGATGCCGAGGGCGCGGCAGGCCAGCCGGAGCCGGTCGTCGTACGCCTGGAGGAGCGCGCCATGCCAGACCATCGATCGACCGCTGCCCCCGAGCCGCTGACCGCCGAGGCGGCGCAGGTCGGCGGCGAGCTGCTCCAGGGGGCGCCGGTCGACCCGGTCGAACGCGCTGAGATCGATGTCGCGGGTCAGCGCGTCGGCCTCGACGGCCCGGTCCAGGCGGGCGATGGTGCGCTTCTCCTGCCTGCGCTCCCGCCACTCGGACCAGCCGCAGACGACCCGGTCGAGGATCTCGTCATAGCAGAAGAGCAGGGCGAATGCGGCCGGCAGACTGGCGACGGCAAGGAACGCCAAGGCCAGCACCAGCGCGCGTCCGACTCCCACGTATCGACGCTAAGCCCCGCCGTGCCGAGTCGCCAGCGATTTGGCCGCATCCGCACAATCCGATCAACACGACGCGGCCCGAGTGGCGGTAAACGTCAGCAGTCGGCGGAGGTCACGTAGAAGCGGGGCATCGGGAGCACCCGGAAGCGCAGCCGGGCGCCGGAGCGGCGCAGCTGCCAGGTGAGGGCGATCAGTGCGGCGGCCAACGAAATCAACGCACCCATCCAGATGCTGGCGCCGGCGCCGAAGTGCTCCGCGACCCAGCCGATGAGCGGCGCGCCGACCGGATTGGTGCCCAGGAAGACAAGCACCCACAGGGACATCACCCGACCCCGGAAGGCCGCATCCACACCCAACTGAACCCGCTGGTTGGCGGCCTGGGCGAAGAAGACCATGAAGAAGCCGGTCGGCACCAGCAGCACCACGACCAGCCAGTACGCCGACGCGAGGCCGACCAGGGTGCCGAAGCTGGCGCAGGCGATCGCGGCACCGAGCACCAGCCAGACCGACGGGCGACTGCGCCGGCCGGTGCCACTGAGCGCACCGCCGAGCGCGCCGACGGCAAGCGCCGTGCTGAACAGGCCGAAGGAGGCGGCACCGGTGTGGAAGACCGTCTTCGCCAGGGCGGCCAGGGTGAGCTGGAAGTTGAAGAGCGACATGCCGATCACCGACATGACCGCCATCGGCAACAGCAGGTCGGGTCGACGCCACACGTACCGCAGCCCGTCGATGACCCGTGCGGACGCCCGTTCGTCGCGCGGCAGCAGGGCGTCGCGCTCTAGCTCGGCCGTCCGCATCCGGACGACGTTGACCAGGGGCGCGATGGAGCTGACGGCGGTGAAGAGGAAGACCGGGCCGACGTCGAACGCGGCGATGGCCAGGCCGGCGACGGCCGGGCCGACGATCCGGGCCGAGTTGAACACGGCGGCGTTCAGCGACAGCGCGTTCGGCAGCAGGGGCGTGCCGACCAACTCGGAGACGAACGCCTGGCGGACCGGGGTCTCCACGGCGTTGGCCGTGCCGAGCAGCGCCGCGAAGGCGAAGACGTGCCAGAGCTGCACCAGGTCGGTGAGGACCAGCAGGGACATGCCGAGCGCCAGCAGGCTCCAGAAGGCGTTTGCGACGAAGAGCAGCACCCGCTTGTCGTACCGGTCGGCCAGCCGGCCGGAGAGCAGGGTGAGCAGCAGCACCGGGGTGAACTGGCAGGCGGTCACCACACCGAGCGCGGTGGCCGAATTGTTGGAGAGGTCGAGGACGAGCCAGTCCTGGGCGATGAACATCATCCAGACACCGATCAACTTGATCAGCTGCCCGGATGCGAAGAGCCGGTAGTTGCGAACCTGTAGGGACTGGAACATCGTGCTCAGCTTGGCCTGCACTCTTGGTGCGCCTCCTCGGACGTACGCGTCATCGACAGGTGACGGCACGGCCCGGTGGGGCTTGGTGCGACTCAGGCGCGAGCGAGCTGCTGAAGAATCTCGGCGGCCCTCTGCAGGGTCTCCCGTTCGTCCTCGTCGAGCGCGGCCAGCCGGTGGGCCAGCCACTCGTCGCGGGCCCGCTCGAACTGGTCGAGCACGGCGTGCCCTCCCTCGGTCGCCGCGAGGATGACCTGCCGACCGTCGGTCGGATGGGGTGTCCGCCGCACGAGGCCGCGGTCCTCCAACTTCCCGACGATCTTGGTCATCGTCGGTGGCTGCACCCGCTCGACATCGGCCAGTTCCCGGGGGGTCATCGCACCCGCCAGCCGCAGGCTGGTGAGCGCGGAGACCTGGGTGACCGTGAGGTCGCCGACCGGTCGGGCCTGGCGGACCCGCCGGTTGAGTCGGGTGATCGCATCACGCAACTGGGGGGCCAGCTGCGCCGGTGGCACGCGTTTCGCCGTCACCGTCCGCTCCGTCACAGTAGTTAGCTTAACTAATGAGCATGGCTAACGACATCGGTTATGACCAGGCTCACGAGGAGGTCAGTGCTGTTCCGGGCGGGGAGTCCCGTTCGACTCCCCGCCCGGACACGCGTCAGAGCACGAGCGATTCGATGGGTCCACGCAGGAAGTACAGCACGAACAGCGCGGCCACCCCGTACAGCAGCGGGTGGACCTCCCGGGCCTTACCCCGCACCAGCTTGAGCACCACGAAGGTGATCAGGCCGGCACCGATGCCGTTGGAGATGGAGTAGGTGAACGGCATCAGCACGATCGTGAGGAACGCCGGGATGGCGATCTCGTAGTCGGACCAGTCGATCGTCCGGACCGCGGTCATCATCAGGAAACCGACCACCACCAGGGCCGTCGAGGCCGCCTCGAACGGCACGATCACCACCAGCGGCGCGAGGAACATCGCCAGCAGGAAGAGCACGCCGGTGACCAGGCTGGCCACGCCGGTCCGGGCACCCTCGCCGACACCGGCGGCACTCTCGATGTACGACGTGTTGCTGGAGGTGCTGGCCGCACCGCCGGCCGCCGCCGCGATCGAGTCGACGAGCAGGATCTCCTTGGCCCGGGGCGGGGTGCCCTGCTCGTCGAGCAGGCCACCCTCCTGGCCCACCGCCACCATCGTGCCCATGGTGTCGAAGAAGTCGGTGATCAGCAGCGTGAAGACGAACATCAGCACGACGACCCAGCCGGCCCGCCCCCACGAGTCGAACAGGTTGAACTTGCCGAGCAGCGACAGGTCCGGCAGGTCGACCACCGTCTTCGGCAACTCCGGCACGTTCAACGCCCAGCCCTTGGGGTTGGGCTTCCCGTCCACGAACGACGGGCCGATGTTGCCGATCGCCTCCAAGATCACCGCCAGCACGGTGGAGGCGAGGATGCCGATCAGGATCGCGCCCTTCACCCGGCGCACCAGGAGCACCAGGGTGATCAGCAGACCCACCACGAAGACCAGCAGCGGCCAGCTCACCAGCTTGCCGCCGATGCCCAGGCCAACCGGGACCGTGGTGTTGGCGGCGTCCGGGAGCCGCCGGACGAAGCCGGCGTCCACCAGACCGATGATGGTCAGGAACAGCCCGATGCCGACCCCGATCGCGGTCTTCATCTGCGTCGGCACCGCACGGAACACGGCGGTCCGCAGACCGGTCAGCACCAACACCGCGATGATCACACCTTCGATCACCACCAGGCCCATCGCGTCGGCCCAGGTCATCTCGGGAGCGATCTCGTACGCGACGAGCGCGTTGACACCCAGACCGGCGGCGAGCGCCAGCGGGAATCGGCCGACCACACCCATCAGGATCGTCATCAGGCCGGCGACCAACGCGGTCCCGGCAGCCAGCGCGGCAATCGGGAGGGTCTTGCCGTCACCGTCGACGGCACCACCCAGAATCAGCGGGTTGAGCACCACGATGTACGCCATCGTGAAGAAGGTCGCCAGGCCGCCGCGTACCTCACGGCTCACCGTCGAGCCACGGGCGGAGATCTCAAAGAACCGGTCGAAGCTGTTACGCGGATGAGCGGGGTTGGGAGGTGTGCCGGTCTCGGGCGGCGCTACTGCCATCAGGTCCTCGCAGGTGATCTTCCGGTTGTCGCGCGCATCGTCCCAGATCACCAGCGGGCAGGGGAAGTGGATCGCGTACGCTTGCCGAATGCCGAACGAGCAGCCGCCGCGGCCGGCACCACTGGACCCGCCGATGGTGCCGTTCGCTCTCGCCGGGTTGATCGCCTGGGCGGTGGCCGGGCTGGTCCTGCTGATCTTCTTTCGGGGCTGGTTGACCGACCACGGTCATCAGAACTGGCTCTGGACCTGCCTCGCCGGTTTCCTGTGGGGCTTCCCGGGCCTCGCCGTGATGCTGCGGCACGACGCCAACCGTCGCCGCCGTCGCGCGAACTGACCTGACCACTGCGCCCGGGTCACCCCGGCGCGAACGGTCAGGAGTGCCCGTACGGCTCCGCCGGCTCGGCCGCCTCCACCGAGCCCGGGGCGCGACTGACCGACATGGCCTCCACCGCGCTGTCGTCGTACACCGTCGGTAGTTCTTCGACGGCGGTCTCGGCCGCCTCGATGAGCGTCTCGGAGTGGGCGCCGCAGCCGTGGTCGGCGCTCACCACCCGGCCGTCGTCCGGTGCGTAGAAGTTGCCACAGGCCCCGAACGCCTGCCGCATCGCACCGGCCAGCGGCAGGTAGAACCCGCAGGTGCCGCAACGGGCAGCGGCCGGCGCGGCGGTGGAGATGGGCGCGGCGGGGCCGTGGTCGCCGTCATACCAGCGCTGCGCCGCCTCGATGCGGCCCTCGCGGGAGAGCACGCGCGCCCGCCCGAGGCCCAGCTCCCACGCCGTCTCCTCGACCGCCGGGTCGTCGGAGAGCAGGTAGCCGGGGACCAGTCGATCGTCATCCGGCGCGGTGGGCAGCAGATCACCCGGACCCAGGTCGCCCGGCTTGAGCCGCTCCTGCCAGGGCAGCCAGCCGGGCGCGAGCAGCGCGTCCGGGCCGGGCAGCAGCACCGTCTCGCAGATGGTCACGGTCTTGCTGCGCGACACCCGGGTGACGGTGACCGCCCACCGCCAGCCGCGATAGCCGGCGAGGAGGCACTCGAAGTAGTGGGTGACCAGGCGTTCACCTTCGGCCACGACCTGCAGGTGGTCGCCGACGTCGTCGGCGTCCACCTCGGTGATGCCAGCGCGGGCCACCTCGACGGCGGCGGCGCAGACCTGGTCGAGACGGGCGGCACGGGTGGAGGCGGGCCTGGTCACCTGACCATTGTTCCCCATGCGCCCCGCAGGGGTGACAGTGACTCCCGGGGAACCTTTCCCCGCGGTGGTGCGGCGTACCCGGATCAGATGGGCGAGGATGGTGCACATGCCGTCGTACTCCCGCTCCGGGCGATCCGTCCTCGGGCGCACCGTCGGCACCGCCATTCGCGCCATTCGCCTGCTGCTGCGTGGTTCGGTGGGCAGCGGCCGCTGGGTGACCCGGCGGGCCGGCCGGGCCCGGGCCCGGGGTGCTGGCGGCGAGGTCGGCATGGTTCGCCTGTTCGATCTGCACGCGGTCTCCTGTGCCGGTGACACGCTGATCGCCATCGGCCTGGCCGGGACGATCTTCTTCAACGTCCCGCTGGGCGAGGCCCGCAGCAAGGTCGCGCTCTACCTGCTGGTGACCATGGTGCCGTTCGCCATGCTCGCCCCCGTGGTGGGTCCGCTGTTGGACCACTTCCGGCACGGCCGGCGCTACGCGCTGGCCGCCACGATGCTCGGCCGCGCGTTCCTGGCCTGGTTGATCTCCGACTACATCCACGGCTTCGGGCTCTATCCGGCCGCGTTCGGGGTGCTCGCCCTGTCCCGGGCGTACGGCGTGGCCCGCTCCGCGGCGGTGCCCCGGTTGTTGCCGGAGGGGCTCGGTCTCTCCCAGGTGGGTGCCCGGGCCAGCGTCTACGGCACGGTCGCGGGCGCGCTGGTGGCGCCGATCGGGTTGGCCGCGTTCTGGTTCGGCCCGCAGTGGCCGCTACGCGTCGCGTCGGTGATCTTCCTGATCGGCATGGTGATCTCGCTCCGGTTGCCACCGAAGGCCGACTCGGAGCCGCCGGAGCGGGTCCCCCGGCCGCTACGCGCGCTGGGTCGACACCGCGGCGACCGGCCACTGGGTCGGGGGCGGCCCGCCGGCCGGCTGGTGATCGCCACCCTGATCGGTTCCGCGACGCTACGCGCGGTGTACGGCTTCCTGCTGCTCTTCCTCGCCTTCGCGATCAAGAAGGGCGACCTGACCACTGTGGCGTTCGGCCGGGATCTGGGCGCCGAGTGGGCGTTGGGGTTGGTCGGCGGTGCGCTCGCGGTCGGCACGTTCCTGGCCACCGCCGTCGGCACCCGGCTGCGCATCCACCGACCGACCGCCATCCAGTCCAGCAGCATGATCATCGTGGCGGGAGTGGCGGTGCTCACCGTCATCCAGTTCTCGCTGGTGATGGTCGCCCTGCTCTGCCTGGTCGCGGCGTTGGTCAGCGGGATCTCGAAGCTGGCCGTGGACGCCTCGATCCAGGAGCGCATCCCGGAGCGGCTGCGAGCGAGTTCCTTCGCCCACTCCGAGACGGCGTTGATGCTCGCCTTCGTCGCCGGTGGAGGGCTCGGCCTGGTGCCGTTCGACGGCCGGGTGGGTATCGCGGTGGCCGCCGGTGTGGGCGTCCTGGCCGCGATCCGGGGTGTGCTGGTCGCCGCCCGCCTGCGCGGCGAGAAGCTGGCCGGCCGACCACTCGGTGACGACGAACTGACCGAGGACGAGCCGGCCGACGAGCCCGAAGACGCGACGCCCACCTCGCCGGCACCGGCGCAGAGCAGCTCCCCGTCGTACGAGGATCCGAGCCTGGCCCCGCCGGGCTACCACATCTACCGGCCGTCCTCCGCTGTCGGCGGCCCGGGTGGCGGCGCCGACGAGGAGACCCGCCGCGAGTCCCCCGGCTCGCTCTCGTGACTGGTCTGCTGGTGGTGACGGCGGTGCCGGCCGAAGCGGACGCGGTCCGCGCCGGGCTGACCGACCCGACCGTGACCGTCGCCCCGGTCGGTGTGGGTCCGGCCGCCGCCGCTGCCGCCACCGCACGCCTGCTGGTGCTGGCCGAGGCCGCCGGACGGCCGTACCGCGCGGTGGTCAGCGCCGGCGTGGCCGGTGGCTTCACCGGCCGGGCCGAGGTCGGCGCCACGGTGCTCGGCACCGCAAGCGTCGCGGCCGACCTGGGCGCGGAGTCACCCGACGGTTTCATCCCCGTCGACGAGTTGGGCATGCCACTCGCGCTGCTCGGTACCGGCAGCGTGGTGCCGGCCGACCCGATCCTGCTGGCCGCACTGCGGGCCGCCCTTCCCGGGGCCACGGCTGGCCCGGTGCTCACGGTCAGCACGGTCACCGGCAGCGCCGCCAGCACCGAAGGGCTGCGCCGCCGGCATCCGGAGGCAGTCGCCGAGGCCATGGAGGGGTACGGCGTGGCGGTCGCCGCAGCGCAGGCCGGGGTGCCCTTCGCCGAGCTGCGCACCATCTCCAACCCGATCGGCCCCCGCGATCGCGACGGCTGGCGCCTGCGCGAAGCCCTCACCGCCCTCACGGCGGCGGCCCCGGCGCTGCGCTGACTACGACCGAGGGGGACGGACGTCGAGCGTGAGCGCCGACGGCCGACCCGCCTGCACCTCGAACCCGCAGGCGAGCAGGAAGAGCACGTTGCCACCGTCGGCTGTCGCGTGCACGGTCCGGATGTCAGCGACTGCCATCTCGCTGGCCAGCAGCTCGATCAGCCGACGCGCGATGCCCAGCGTCCGGAGGCCGGGCGCAACGACAACGCCCTCCAGCACCAGCTCACGTCGGTCGCCCCAATCCTCACCGAGGAGGAGATCCAGGCTTCGCTCGTGGGCCCTCAACTCACCGACCGGCCCGGCCCCGGGCAGCTCGGCGAGAAAGTGCCACGACGTGGCCGGCAGCCCTTCGAGGGCGCGCCGAAACCGCACCTGGGCCCGCGCCTGTGCCCGCAACCGCCGCTCGTCACGTCGCGCCCGATCGAGGTCGTAGGTCAGCTCCGGGACGCGCACCGGCCACAACCGCCGCGGAAGCGTGTAGGAGTGCACCCACCAGGCACCGGGCCAGTCCTTCAGGGTCAGGACCCGACGGACGTCGAGGTGCGCCGGGTAGCGGCGGCCGGCCTCGTCCCGCAGCTCGTGGTCGGGCGCCGGTGGTGACTCGTCAACCGCCGCGGCGGAAGAGGCGTCGGGGAGCTTGAGCACGAGCTCACCGCCAGCAGCGCGGACCAGCCGCTCCACCGTGCGGAACGCCGGCCCGGCACCCTGCCCCGCCTCGATGCGCGCCAACGTGCTCTTCGGGATCCCGGACTGCTCGGCCAACTCGCGCTGGCTCAAGTCGGCACGTCGACGAAGATCCCGCAGGGCCGCCCCCACGTCGATCGCACCCTTGTCGGCAGCCACCCGTCCATGGTTTTCCGGTCAGCTCGCGCCGTCAACAGCATCAGCCCGCCTGTGGATAACCCTGTGGACAGCGTCCCTGCCGCTGTGTACATCCTTCCCTCAGCACCTGTAGAGCTGCCCCGGCAGTGGGGCAAGAGGGGGTGCACCTCGCCGGCACGGCCACGGCACGGCCACCGCACGGCCACGGCCACGGCACGGCACCGCCACGGCACAGCACGGCACGGCACGGCCACGGCCACGGCCACGGCCACGGCACAGCATGGCGCGACACGGCCCCGGCACCTCGCGGACGCCGGCGCGCCCCACAGCTGGGGCAGCTCTACAGGGAGCAGAGGTGACGACCGTGCCCCGGCGGCGGCGCGCGGACAACAGGCAGCCAGGACCCGACGGCGGCGCGCGGACAACAAGCAGCCAGGACCCGGCGGCGGCGCGCGGACGATCGGCGGCCGGGACTGGCGGTCGCTCGCGGACAGGCGGTGGGTGCCCGACAGGTCACAGGCACCGGACCGCGCCGACCGGACACGCTGGGGCGGGGCTAACGTGACGGGCGTGGCGCTCTCTCTGGCGATCTCGCCCTGCCCCAACGACACGTTCGTCTTCCACGCCCTGGTCCACGGGCGGGTGCCCGGCGCGCCGCCGGTCGAGGTGACGTACGCCGACGTGGACGTCACCAACACGGCGGCCGAGCGGGGCGCGTTCGACCTGGTGAAGGTGAGCTTCGCGGCGCTGCCCTGGCTGCTCGACGACTACCACCTGCTGCCCTGCGGCGGCGCACTCGGTCGTGGCTGCGGGCCACTGGTCCTCACCAAGGGCGACCGCACCGACCTGACCGGTGCCACGGTGGCGGTGCCGGGCGACCGGACCACCGCGTACCTGCTGTTCCGGCTCTGGTCGGCCGGACGGCCGCCGGCCCGGATCGAGGTGGTCCCGTTCCACGAGATCATGCCGGGCGTCGCGGCGGGCCGCTACGACGCGGGGCTGGTCATCCACGAGGCCCGGTTCACCTACCACCGGCACGGGCTGACCGCCCTGGTCGACCTGGGCGAGTGGTGGGAGGCCGACACCGGGCTGCCCATTCCCCTCGGCGCGATCCTCGCCCGCCGCGGCGCGGTGGACCCGGAGGCCGCGGCCGGCTGGGTCCGCGAGTCGGTCCGCCAGGCCTGGGCGGACCCGGCGGCCAGCCGGGAGTACGTGCTGGCGCACGCCCAGGAGATGGAACTCGACGTGGTGGACCGGCACATCGGCCTCTACGTCAACGAGTTCACCGCGGACCTGGGCGAGGCCGGTTTCGCCGCGGTGGCGGCACTGCTCGATCGAGCCGCCACCGCCGGCCTGGTGCCTCAGACCTCCAGCTCGCGTGCGACCGCGTGGACGAGCTGAGCGATCTTCTGCGCCGCCTTCTTGTCCGGGTATCGACCGCGGCGCAGGTCCGGCTGGACCTTCGCCTCCAGCACCTTGATCATGTCTTCGACGAGGCCGTGCAGCTCCTCGGCCGGCCGACGGCGCAACTCCGCCATCGACGGCGGCGCGTCCAGCAGCTTGACTCCCATGGCCTGCGCGCCCCGGCGACTGTCCACCACACTGAAGTCGACCCGCTGGCCACCCTTGAGGTCGGTGACACCCGCCGGCAGCGCACCCTTGGGCAGGAACACGTCGCCGCCCTCGTCACTGGTGACGAAGCCATATCCCTTGGCCGTGTCGTACCACTTCACTCGACCCGTAGGCACCTGAAAACCCCTGCTTCACTTGAGCCGCTACTGCTCCAAGGCTAGCTGGATCATGCCGTCGAGCGCCGCCGGGAATTCGGTGAGATCGTCCAGCACCACATTCGCCCCGGCCGTGCGCAGCTCATCGTGGGAGCACGGGCCGGTCGCGACCCCGATGCCGGGCACCCCGGCGGTCGCCGCCGCGACCATGTCCGCCACGTGATCACCGACGTAGTGGGTGGCGTCGTGTTCCCGTAGGGCCGTCGCCTTCTGCTCGGCGAAGAGGTCACCGGCCAACTCGTCGACCGCGAGGCCCAGGTGGTCCAGGTGCAGGCGGGCCAACCGGCCGATCTTGGACGTGACGACAAGCACACGTCCGCCCCGGGCACGGATCGCGTCGATGGCCTCGCGCGCGCCCGACAACAGGACAGAAGGGGTGATCGCGTACGCCGGGTACAGCTCGCGGTACACCCGTACGGCCGACTCGATCTGCTCCGGCGGGAACCAGTGCGCGATCTCGGTACGCAGCGGCGGACCGAGCCGCGACACCGCCAACTCGGCGTCCACCGGCACACCGGTCCTCGCGGTCAGCGCCCGGTAGGCCGCGGCGATGCCGGGGCGGGAATCCACCAGGGTCATGTCGAGGTCGAATCCGACGGTCAGTGCGGGCATGTCGAGAAACCTACCCGGCGACCCCCGGTCGGCCGGACGTCCGAGGGGCGCGGAAGCCCACTGCCGGGCTAGCGTGGAAACACGATGACCACCTCACTCGCCGACCACCTGCGGTCGCTGCCCGACGAGTCACTGGCCGCGCTCCTCCAGCTGCGGCCCGACCTCGTCGTGCCCGTGCCAGCCGACATCTCCGCCCTGTCCATCCGGGCACAGTCCCGGGTGTCGGTGGCCCGCGCGCTGGACGGGCTGGACCAGTTCACCCAGCAGATCCTCGACGCCGCCCGCCTCACCCGGGACCCGGACGACGGCACCACGGCCACCGACGCCGTACTCGCCCTGGCGACCACCGGGCCGCACCCGCCCGCGCCGACGGCCGTCCGGGCCGCCGTGGGCCGGCTGCGCGCGCTCTTCCTGCTGTACGGCCCGGAGCACGCGCTGCACGTGGTGCCCGCCGTCGACGAAGTCTCCCCGTACCCCGCCGGGCTCGGCCGGCCAGCGGCGGAGCTGGACCCGCGCACGGCCGCGCTCTGCGCGGACCCGGCAAAGCTACGACGGACGCTGCTCGCCGCCCCGCCCTCGGCCCGGGCGATCCTGGACCGGTTGGCGGCTGGTCCGCCCGTGGGCAGCGTGCCCCCGGGCGCTCTGCAGGCGCCGCCGCTCGGTGCGGAGGATCCGGTGCTCGCCGACCCGACAAACGGTGGCGCCCCGACCGGTTCCCCGGTGCGGTGGCTCGTCGACAACCGGCTCCTGGTCCCCGTGGCGACCGGCTCGTCGACGGCCAGCGGCACGGTGGAGCTGCCCCGTGAGGTCGGCCTGCTGCTCCGCCGCGACAGCGGGCCACTCGGGCCGCTGCGCACCAGCCCACCGCCGGTGACCGCCGCGCCGCGCGAGCCGAAGGCTGTCGACTCGGCCGGCGCCGGGCAGACGATGGAGGTGGTCCGGCACACCGAAGGGCTGCTGGAGCAGCTCGCCGACGAGCCCGCGCCGGTGCTGCGCTCGGGTGGCATCGGTGTGCGGGACCTGCGACGGCTGGCGCGTACCGCCGGGCTGGACGAGTCGACGACCGCGCTGCTGCTCGAGGTGGCGTACGCGGCGGGGCTCGCGGGTGAGCTGGAGATGCCCGGTGCGACCACCAGCCGGTACGGGGCGGACCAGCAGGTGCTGCCGACCGGCGGGTACGAGGTGTGGCGGGCCGCCTCGCTGGCCCAACGATGGGAGCAGCTCGCCCGCGCCTGGCTGAGCATGAGCCGGCAGGTCGGGCTGGTCGGCCGCCGCGACGACCGGGACCGGCCCATCACCGCGCTCTCCGCCGAGGCCGAACGGGCCAGCGCGCCGGCCACCCGGCGGGCGGTGCTCGGTGTGCTCGCCGACCTGGAGCCGGCGACCGCGCCCACCGCCGAAGAGGTGCAGGACCTGTTGGACTGGCGGGCGCCGCGGCGCAGCCGGGGCCGGGACGCCGCCCACCGGGAGGTGCTGGCCGAGGCGGCGCAGCTCGGCGTGACCGGGCTGGGGGCACTCACGTCGTACGGTCGGCTGCTGCTCGGTGACCTGACGTCGGCCGACGAGCGGGGCGACGACCCGCTGGGCGTACACGCCGACGTGGAGAGCGGTGACCCGTCCAGTGCCGCCCGAGCCCTGGACGCGCTGCTGCCCGCCCCGGTCGACCACTTCCTGGTGCAGGCCGACCTGACCGTGGTGGTGCCCGGCCCACCCGAGCCGGCGCTCGCCGCCGAGTTGGAGGCGATGACCGAACTCGAGTCGGCCGGCGGGGCCAGCGTGCACCGGGTCACCACGGCGAGCGTGCGGCGTGCACTGGATTCCGGCTACACGGCCGACGACCTGCACGACGTGTTCCGGCGACGGTCGCGTACCCCGGTGCCGCAGGGGCTCACCTACCTGGTGGACGACGTGGCCCGTAAGCACGGTGGGCTGCGGGTGGGGCTGGCCGGTGCGTACCTGCGCAGCGACGACGAGACGCTGATCAGCGAGGTGCTGGCCGACCGCCGGTTGGAGTCGCTGGCTCTGCGCCGGCTCGCACCGACGGTGCTGTGCACGCCGTACCAGGTTGGTCGGTTGTTGGGCGCGCTGCGCGACGCCGGGTTCGCCCCGGTGCAGGAGGACGGCACCGGCAGCACCGTGCTGGCCCGGCCACGGATCCGGCGGGCCCCGGCCCGGGTGTCGATGACCACCCGGACACTCGATCCGCTGGCCGTCCCGAAGCTGCCCATGCCCCGGCTGCTCGGGGTGGTGGAGCACATCCGGCGGGGTGACGCGGCGGCGCGGGCGGCCCGGCGGGCACCGGCGGTGGTGCGGGGCGGGGCGGCAGGGCTGGGCGGCGGCCCGGTGCCGGCGCACACGCACAGCGAGGCTCTGGCGGTGCTCCAGCAGGCGGTCCGCGACAAGGCGCTGGTCTGGGTCGGTTACGTCGACGCGCACGGGGCAACCGCGTCCCGGCTGGTCAAACCGGTGTCGATCGGTGCGGGCTACCTCCGCGCCGAGGACGAACGGACCGAGATGCTGCACACGTTCGCGTTGCACCGGATCACCGCGGCGGTGCTGGCGGACTGAGCGGGGCGAGGTCGTTGGGCTGGTCGGTCAGCGGCGGCTGCGGCTGCGGCTGCGGCGTACGGTGCCGACCACCGAGATGACCAGAAGCAGTGCGAAGCCGGCGCCGGCGGACTCCCCGACCGAGTCGACGAAGCCCTGGCGCAGCACCAGCCAGCCGAAGAGGAACCACCCGAGGAGAAGCGTCGCGGCGACGGCATAGGCGAGCACTGTCGCACGGGACACCTCGTCGGGTGGAGCTTGTTCGTGTTCTGGGATCACCTCACGGTCGACCGTCATGCCCAGCCTCCCCGCCCGGTCCGGCCCTGGCCTCCCAGCGTGACACTCGTTGGGCCGGTCGGACAGGGGGTTATCCCCCGCGATTCGCTGGGCGTCGGTCAGGTGCCGGGCCGGCGGCCGATCAGCACCACCCGGGTGCCGACCCTGCCCAGCTCCCACATCCGGACGGCGTCGGCGTGCAGCAGGTTGAGACAGCCGTGCGAGCCGATCGACTTGTCGTGCAGGTAGGTGGTGGTTTCGTGGAAGCCCATGCCCTGGGTGAAGTGCTGCCAGTACGGCAGCCACACCTCGTACGGGTCGGACCACTCCTTCGGGTTGCGGAAGTTGATGGTGAACGTGCCGGCCGGGGTGCGGTAGCCGGACATTCCGGTGCGGGTCACCGTCGGCGGCATGATCACCTTGCCGCCGCGGACCGCCCAGACGGTCTGCCGGGTCAGGTCCACGCAGAACGTGGTGCCCGTGCCGGCCTTGCACCGTGCCGGGTCGGTGGTGGCGAGGCGCTGGGCCACGTCGTACGTGGTTGGTCCGGCGCGACCCTCGACGGGGCGGATGCCGTACCTCTTCTGGAACTTCTTGATCGCGGCGCAGTCAGCGGCGGACTGCCGCCCGTCCACGGTCACGGCCCCGAATCCGCCCAGTCGGGCCAGGTAGGTCTCCACCTCGCGCTGGTGCTGCCCCTGGGGGCAGCCGGCGACCGTCGGCGTACCGGTGCCGGTGGTCGGCTTCGGCGACGCGCTGCCTGTGGGTTTCGGCGCCGGAGACCGGGTTGCCTTCGGCGTCGGGCTGGGTGCGGCCGGTGTGGGCCGGCCGCGCTGGTCCGGGCCGGGCGTGGCGCTCGCCCCCGTTGCCTGTTCCGCCGCACCGGCTGGGGCCGCTCCCCCGCCACCACTCCCACCGGACTGCGGATCGAACGCGCACGCACCGACGCCGACCAGCACAACCACCGTCAGGGCGACCAGTCGGGAGGTGATCCGGACTCGTTGCATTGGAACCTCCCCAGCCATCGTCCCTTTACTAGACGTTCGTGAGTGCCGTCACGGTTGCGGCCGGTGCGCATCTTTCTTCGGGGATCCCACATCGTGCAACACTGGATGGTCGGCCAGCGGCGGGTATGCACCCGTTCCAGCCGGGCGACCAACCGAGGAGAGGACGCTGGCGTGAGCGGTGGACCACTGATCGTGCAGTCGGACAAGACGCTGCTGCTGGAGATCGACCACCCCGACGCACAGGCCTGCCGGATGGCGATCGCGCCGTTCGCCGAGCTGGAGCGCTCCCCGGAGCACGTGCACACCTACCGGCTGACCCCGCTGGGCCTGTGGAACGCCCGGGCGGCGGGGCACGACGCGGAGGGTGTGGTCGACTCGCTGCTCAAGTACTCCCGTTACCCCGTGCCGCACGCGCTGCTGGTGGACGTGGCCGACACGATGGACCGGTACGGGCGGCTCCAGCTCGCCAACGACCCGGCGTACGGGTTGGTGCTGCGCGCACTGGACCGGCTGGTGCTGATCGAGGTGGCCAAGAGCAAGAAGCTCGCCGGGATGCTCGGCGACAAGATCGACGACGACACCATCCGGGTGCACCCGTCCGAGCGCGGCCGGCTCAAGCAGGCGCTGCTCAAGCTGGGCTGGCCGGCCGAGGATCTGGCCGGCTACGTCGACGGTGAGGCGCACCCGATCGAACTGGCCGAGGCCGGCAAGGACGGGCGCAAGCCGTGGACGCTGCGCTCGTACCAGCGGGAGGCCGTCGAGGCGTTCTGGGCCGGCGGATCGGGTGTCGTGGTGCTGCCGTGCGGCGCCGGTAAGACCCTGGTCGGCGCGGCGGCGATGGCCGAGGCGAAGGCGACCACGCTGATCCTGGTCACCAACACGGTCGCCGGCCGGCAGTGGAAGCGGGAGCTGATCGCCCGCACGTCGCTGACCGAGGAGGAGATCGGGGAGTACTCGGGAGAGCGTAAGGAGATCCGCCCGGTCACCATCGCCACGTACCAGGTGCTCACCTCGCGGCGCGGCGGCGCGTTCACCCACCTGGACCTGTTCGGGGCCCGCGACTGGGGCCTGGTCGTCTACGACGAGGTGCACCTGCTGCCCGCGCCGATCTTCCGGTTCACGGCGGACCTCCAGGCCCGCCGTCGGCTGGGCCTCACCGCGACCCTGGTACGCGAGGACGGCCGCGAGGGTGACGTGTTCAGCCTGATCGGCCCGAAGCGGTACGACGCGCCGTGGAAGGACATCGAGTCGCAGGGCTGGATCGCCCCGGCCGAGTGCACCGAGGTCCGGGTGACGCTGACCGACGCGGAGCGGATGTCGTACGCGACGGCGGAGGCCGAGGAGCGGTACCGGATGGCGGCGACCGCCCGCACGAAGCTGCCGGTGGTGAAGGCGCTCGTCGACCGGCACCCGGACGACCAGGTGCTGGTGATCGGGGCGTACATCGACCAGCTGCACCAGCTCGGCGAATATCTCGACGCGCCGATCATCCAGGGTTCGACCACGAACAAGGAGCGGGAGCGGCTGTTCGACGCGTTCCGCACCGGTGAGATCCGCACGCTGGTGATCTCGAAGGTCGGCAACTTCTCCATCGACCTGCCCGAGGCGGCGGTGGCGATTCAGGTGTCGGGGACGTTCGGGTCGCGGCAGGAGGAGGCGCAGCGGTTGGGGCGGGTGCTCCGGCCGAAGGCCGACGGGCGGCAGGCGCACTTCTACACGGTGGTGTCCCGGGACACGATCGACACGGAGTACGCGGCGCACCGGCAGCGCTTCCTCGCCGAGCAGGGGTACGCGTACACGATCATCGACGCCGACGACGTCCTCGGCCCGAAGCTCCCGACGGTCGACTGACCGGCGGCGACGCAAGTCCAGGGCACTCTACTTATTCGATCCAGTACCCTAGACTAGGCGCGTGAAGCGGGTTGACCTGATCAACAGGATCAGTAAGGCAGCGGCCAACGCGGGCGTGACCTTCGAGAAGGTCCGCGAAGGTGGCAGCCACACGATCTAGCGGTACGACTCGCAGAACGTCGTCATACCTCGCCACAAGGAGATCAACGAACTGACGGCGCGGGGTATCCTCCGCAGCCTGGGCTTGAGTTAGGGGGCGCTCGCCGATGAAGTACACCGCGAAGTGCGTACGCTCAGGTGACTGGTGGGCCATCACCGTGCCGGAGATCAAGGGTGTGTTCTCCCAGGCACGTCGCCTAGACCAGGTAGAAGCCATGACACGTGAAGCCATTGCGCTGATGCTCGACATCGAGCCACACAGCTTCGACATCGATGTGCAGCCCGACCTCCCGCAAGAGGTGGCCCGCGCCCGCAAAGCCCGAAGCGCCCTGCGCAAGGCCGAAGAGTCCGCCGAGGAGGCGACAGTCACCGCCGCACAGGCACTCCTGGCGAAGGGCTATACGGTCCGCGACGCGGGTGCACTCCTTGGCATTTCGCCGCAGCGTGTCTCGCAGTTGGCACCGAGAAAGGCTGCGGGCGGCAGCGCCAGCAAGGGCACAGCGGCCGGATTCAAGCAGGAGCAGGAAAGCGCCGCCGCCTGACCAAAGATCGCGGCGCCCGCGCCGGTGCGACATTGATCGACTCGGTTTCCCGGAAGTCGGGGTGTCCAGGGCAGGTAGATGCCCCGATTACACGAAAGCCGAGTCGATCGATGCCGGTCGGGGGCCACGTCGTCCGGGGCGGGGTGCTGCTCGCGCTCGCTGTGGAGCTGATGTCGTAAACGAATCAGCCCTCGGGTGGGAGGTGCCAGCACAATCTGGTCCGACCCGGCCGAGCTGGAGGATGCTCGCCGAGGTCCTGGTCATCGCGGGCGGTGACGAGTCGGCACCCGCCGCGCGGAGCAAACGTACGACAGGGTCACGCGCCGCAAACTCCCAGACGGCAGCCGCGCCGCGAGCACTGGCCGTGAAGGCCGATCAACGTCGACGGGACTCCGCGACGAAGACGCCACGCCCTGGCCGGCCAACCAGCACGCCCTGCTCCCGCAACTTCGCCACCGCCCGGCTGATCGTGGACTGGGAGACGTCGTATTCGTCCGCCAAGACCCGCCCGGACGGGAGCTGCGACCCCGGCGCGTAGGTGCCGTCCTTGATCTTCTTCAGGAGATCGTCGAGCAGCTCGTCCATTGTGGGCGGGATAGGCACGCGGAGCCCCTTGCAGTCGGTTGGCCCGCCCAGTATTGATCAGCCGCTTCGACGCAGGCAACGCATGTAGCGCGAGTGACATAAGCGGGTAGATAACTCACTGACGCGCTTGACATAGGTGACTCAGTGGCAATAGCGTCGCTCTCGGTGATGCGGTGCTGCTGCGGTCGGTTGGCGCCTCTCGTGTCGGCTCGCATCGCCGCCGAGACCCCTCCCGCCGCGCTCCCCCGGCGCGGGCCTGCCGCCGTACCTCCGGAACGGCAGCAGGGCGGGGCGGTCTCCGCCGACCGCAACCGGCGGAGGCCGCCCCTGCACGTCGATCCCGTCCGACGAAGGGCAGTCGCTGATGAGCGAGCGTTGGGTGATCCACCTGCCGATCACCGCGCCGGACCTGCTGCGCGCCCGGATCTTCGCGCGTACCGCAGCTCGGGTGCTGGTCCGGCTCAGCGCGCGGGTCGAGCCCGGCGGGGTGACCGTCTCGGCGGAGGACCAGCAGGGCGTACGACACTGGGTGTTCTGTGATCGGCCGCTGCCCGGCAGCGCGCGCTGTGCCCTGCCGGTCGACCACCTCGCGCCGCGCGGACGACGGCTCGGTCAGCCCTGACCCTCAGCGGGAGAAGCGGTCCACCAGGACCGCGAGCCGGCGATCGTGGTCGGCGCGGCGGAGCCGGCCGCCGCGCATCAGCGTGACCAGCCCGTGCAGGCCGCTCCAGAACGTCTCGGTGACCGCTTCCAGGTCGTCGTCTCCGGCCGCCGGGCGCACCGCCTCGGCCAGTTCGGCGAAGCCCCGGGCCAGATCGGTCGGGACGTCCTGGCTGGCGAACGGCAGGTCCACGGCGAGGGTGAACATCGCGTCGTAGAGCGCGGGCCGCTGTTCGGCGAAGGTGGTGTACGCCGCCGCGACGTCGGCGACCGCCTGCCGGGGGTCGGCGGCCGAGGCGCGGGCCGCGGCGAGCGCGGTGGCCAGTTCGGCGAAGCCCTCGACGGCGACCGCCGCCATGATGGCGTCCTTGCCTCTGAAGTGGCTGTAGAGGACGGGCTGGCTGTATTCGATCTCGGCGGCGAGCCGGCGGGTGGTGACCGCGTCCCAGCCTTCCGCCAGGGCCAGGTCACGAGCCGCGGCGATGATGGCCCGTTCCCGTTCCGCCCGCTCGCGCTCCCGGCGCGTCTGAGTCGACATGGCCAGAACTCTAGCACCGCTAGGAATACTGCCGTCGCTCTGCTAGCGTCGCTCTCACATCTAGCAGCGCTAGCAATTGGAGCGGACCATGTTGTCACCCCTCGCCTACGGGCTCGCCGTCGTACTCAACCTCTTCATCGTCTTCATCGGTGCGCGGTTCCTGCTGGTGCCCACCGCGTCGGCGGCCGGGTACGGCGTGCCGGCCCGGCCGGACGGAGATCCCGCCTACCTCTCCGTCAAGGGCGTACGCGATCTCAGCTACGGCCTGCTCGGCCTCGCCCTGATCGCCTTCACCACCGCCGACGCGGTCGCGTGGTTCATGCTGGTCGTCGCGCTCGTCCCGCTGGGCGACACCGTCATCGTGCTCCGCAACGGCGGGACGAAGGCCGTGGCCTTCGGCATCCACTTCGCCACCGCCGTCGTCGTCCTCCTGGACGCCGCCCTGCTGTTCGCCCTGTAGCCACCTGCCTTGCCGTGCCGCACGGGCCTGATCGACTCGGCCTCCCGGGAAGTCGGGGCATCCGGAAGAGGTTGATGCCCCGCTTTCAAGAAAGCCGAGTCGATCAAGGGCGAGGGCGCGGGACCGCTGGAGCGTTACGACGTGGGTGGTGGGCAGCGGTCGGGGAGGATGACCTCGCCGGGGCGGTGGTCGAAGGTGTCCATCGTGAACCACTCGTCCAACTCCGGGTCGAAGAGGTTCTGCAGGCCGAACTGCAACACCTGCCACCAGCGGGTCGGGTCCCGCTGGTCGACGTAGATGTCGCCGAGCGCGAGCGGGAACCGGAAGAACTCCCCCGGCACGGTGGATCCCCCGACCACACCGACCCGCCAGTGGTCGACGTGCCGGTCCTGGTCACCCTGCAGGACCTCCGGCCCCACGTACCGCGCGGTCTTCAGCTTGTCGTTGAAGATCTGCCGGTTGAAGAACCCCGGAACCTTGCTACAGGCGCGGGGCGGGAAGAGCGGGATGTTCGGCCACCTGTAGGTGAGTGTGTAGAGGGTGTTCTCGTAGATCAGGTTGGTGAACCAGATCGGGTGTTCCGGTCCGCCGGCGATCATCTGACTGTTGCCGTTGCGGCCCTGCCAGCTGAATGGCACGTCGATGCCGAGGTCCCGCACGACGTACCGGCCGGTGCCCTGGAAGTCGGCGGGGAGCAGCGGCGGGCGCGGCTCGCGCGGGTCGGGGGCGGTGGAGCCGTCGGCCTGGGCCACGCGGGGCAGCGGCGCCGCTGCCGGACCCGGCGCGACCACCCCGAGGGCGAACAGGCCGCCGGCCACCACCGAAACCACAACCCCGACGGGTACGCCGTGACGCCATGTCTCCTCCGCCAACGTGCACAGTGGCCGGCGCACTGACCACGCGCGTGCCTTCGGCGAAGCGTAGGAGCAGGAAAAACGTGAGAGCGGGCGGAACTGACCGCCTCCACCGGACGGGTGACGCGGCCCTGATCGACTCGGTTTTCAGGAAGTCGCGGCGTCCGGGACAGGTCGATGCCCCGGTTTCATGAAAGCCGAGTTGATCAGAGGATGCGCGTCGCCCGCTCGGCGGCGACGATGGCGTCCCGTCGCGTCGGGTCGAGGTTGGCGCTGATCACCACGGACGCGCCAGCCGAGAGTGGCGCGAGCAGCCACTTCAACGGCTCCTCGTGCTCGGCGGCGTCGACCAGCAGACGATCACCGGCGCGTAGGCCCAGCATCTTCGCGTACTCCTGGGCGATCGCGCCCCACTGGCCATAGGTGGTGCCGTCCGCGGTGGCCGGGTCCGACTGGCGGATGGCGGCGTGCTCGGGCGTTGCCTCGCCGTGGCGAAGCACCTCGGCGGACCAGTCCAACCAACCCAGCGGCACGTCGGCCAACCGCCCCGGGCCGGTGCCGACGAGGTAGCGGTGCGGTGCGTCCGGGACGTCCTCCAGCCAGTCGTCCTGCCGCTCCGGCGTCACCAGGACCGCGTCGAACGGCCGGTCGCCGCCCGGTTCGAGCACGGGCAGGCCCGCGGTGGCGCGCGGTCGGAACGACACCGCCAGGCCCGACGCCCACGCGCCCAACAACACCGCGGCGGTACGCCAGTGCGGCGGCAGCAGCACCGCCACGCGGCTGCCGGGGCCGAGACCGCAGCCGTCGCGCAGCAGGCTCGCGCTGCGCGCCGCCCAGGAGCCGATCTGCTGTGCGGTGAGGTCGACACGCTCGCCGGTCGCCTCGTCGCGGTAACTGAGCAGCGGGTACTCGGCTTCGGCCGTGACGGTTGGTTGCATTCCCACGCTCCCCGAGTGCGACGTCGGCACCACCCTACTCAACGACTTTGGTCGCGCCGGTCGTCGGCCGATGGCCGTATCGGGTGACCGGGTGGCCGGCGCACGGTGCAGGTGACCCCCGAAACGCCGAGGAGCGCCCGTGCCCACCGGACCCGACCCCGTCGACGGCCCCGCCACCGCCGACCGCCCTGCCACCGCCGACCGCCCTGCCACCGCCGACCGGCCTGCCACCGCCGACCGGCCTGCTAGCGCCGACCGCCCCGTCGCCCTTGACCGCCCCGCCACCGCCGACCGGCTGCCGCTGCGCCGGCGGCTCCTGCCGGTGATCGCGTTGCTGCTGCTCGCACCCTGGGCGGCGGAGTGCTCCTGGGGCGGCTTCGCCATCGACGACTTCCTCCCGGTGCTGATCTTCCTGGGTCCGATGTACGGCGGCGCGGCGATCCTGATCCGGGAGACCGCTCGGCACCTCGGCGCGAGCTGGCCGACGATCGTGCTGCTCGCCGCCGCGTTCGGCGTACTCCAGGCCGGGCTGGTCGACCAGTCGCTGTTCAATCCCGACTTCCTCGACGACACCCAGTACGCCGACACCCGGGCCGCCGCCGAGGCGACGCTGGTGCCGGGGCTCGAATTCAGCCTCCGGCAGGCCCTCGACTACGTGGGCAACCACATCGTGCTGACGATCTGCGCGCCGATCGTGCTGATCGAGTCGTTCCTCGGGCCGGACCGCCGGCTCCGGCCGTGGCTGGGCCGACCCGGTCTCCTCGTCGTCGGCCTGATCTACCTGCTCGGCAGTCTGTTCATCTTCTCCAACATCTACCAGGACAAGGGTTTCCTGGCCAGCCCACTCCAACTGGCCTCCACCGCCGCGGTGGTCCTCGCGCTCGTCGGAGCCGCGCTGCTGCCCCGCTGGCGCCGCCACCACCCGCGCCGGACCCGCCGGGCGCCGCATCCGCTCTGGGTGGGTCTGCCTGTCGTCCTCGTCCGCCTCGGCTCCGACCTGTCGCCCGGCTGGCCGGGGATGGCGATCGCACTGGCGCTCGCGGCCACCGCCGGAGGGTTGATCGCCTACCTGTCGTCGCTCAGCGGTTGGGGGCAGCGGCACGTACTCGTCGCCGGTAGCGCGGGCCTGGTCATGGCCGCCGCGTTCGCGTACGTGGTGCCGCCGTACTCCCCGGCCTCTCCGGCGGCGGCCCTGGCCGGCGACATCGCGGTCACCGTCGTCACGGTCACCCTGTTCGGCGGTGCCTGGTGGCGGCTGCGACGGGCTTCGCCGACTGTTCATGTCGGCGCAAGCTGACGCTCCCCAACAACTGTCAGCCTCCGTGCGGGTACGACCTAACGGAGGAAGTCCTTGACTCTCAGAAATGCAGTCGCCGCGCTCACCGCAGCCGGTGTCGCCGCCGCCAGCCTGACCGGGGCCACCCCCGCGTCGGCCGGCGGACACCACCACCCGTCGCTCGCCTTCGACCGGGTCGCCACGTACCCGGTGTTCCAGAACCGCCCGGCCGGGGAGGACCCGGCGACCCCGACGGTCGCCGAGATCTCGGCGGTCAGCGAGGACGGCCGCACACTCATCCACACCGACGCGCTGGCCCGGCGCATCGGCTTCCTGGACATCTCCCGCGCCGACCGGCCGCGCGGCCTCGGCACGCTCTCCCTGGCGCAGCTCGGCAACGCCGAGGACGAGCCCACCTCGGTCGCCGTGGTCGGTCGATACGTGCTGGTGGTGGTGAACACCAGCGCCAACTACACCGAGCCGACCGGCCGCCTCGACGTGATCGAGCTGGCCAGCCGCGAGCGGGTGGCCAGCTTCGACCTCGGTGGTCAACCCGACTCGATCGCGATCAGCAAGGACAAGCGGTACGCCGCGATCGCCATCGAGAACGAGCGCGACGAGGAGGCCACCCCGCCCGGCGGTGCGGAGGGCGACCTGCCCCAAGCGCCCGCCGGTTTCGTGCAGATCGTCGACCTGACCGGGAAGTCCCCGGCCGGTTGGCGGCTGCGCCCGGTCGCGCTTACCGGCGCCGACGGGAGCGCGCTGCCCGCCCTGGTCCAGGCCGGTCTCGCCGCGCCGACCGACCCGGAGCCGGAGTACGTCTCGATCAACAGCCGCAACCAGTTGGCCGTGACGCTCCAGGAGAACAACGGTGTCGCCCTCATCGACCTGCCCACCGGTCGGATCACCACGGTGTTCAGTGCTGGCACCGCCACCATCAACGGGATCGACACCAGGAAGGACGGTGTCATCGACCTGACCGGCAGCATCACCGACGTCCCCCGCGAGCCGGACGCGGTGGCCTGGGTCGACGACCGTTACCTGGCCACGGCCAACGAGGGTGACTGGCACGGCGGCACCCGCGGCTGGACGATCTTCGACAGCCGTAGTGGCCGGGTCGCCTGGGACGCCGGCAACACCTTCGAGCGGCTCGCCGTCACCTACGGGCTGCACAACGAGGACCGGGCCGGCAAGAAGGGCACCGAGCCGGAGGGCGTGGCCGTCGCCGAGTACGACGGCGTGCGGTACGCGTTCGTCGGCTCGGAGCGAAGCAACTTCGTCGCCGTCTACGACCTGGGCAACCCCGTCCGGCCGGTGTTCAAGCAGGTGCTGCCGACCACCAACGGGCCGGAGGGGCTGCTGCCCATCCCGTCACGCGGGCTGCTCGCGGTCTCCAGTGAGGAGGACGACGCCTCGGTCAACGTCCGCGCCTCGGTGTCGCTCTTCCAACTCGGCAAGGGCACCCCGGAGTTCCCGAGCATCGTCTCCGGCGCGGACCGCACCGGCACCCCGATCGGTTGGGGCGCGCTCGGAGCGCTGAGCGCGGTACCGGGCAAGCGGGACCAGCTCTACAGCGTCACCGACGCGGCGTACAGCCAGACCCGCATCCTCACCATCGACGCGAAGCGGACGCCGGCCCTGATCACCGGCGCGCTGCCGGTGCGGGACACGGCCGGCGCCCCGGTCGGGTACGACGCGGAGGGCATCTTCGCCCGCCCGCAGGGCGGCTTCTGGCTCGCCGTCGAGGGCGCCAAGGGCGCGGAGAACAAGCTGGTCCGGCTCGACGCCGCCGGGGTGACCCGGCAGACCGTCGCGCTGCCCGCCGAGGTCGCCGCCGGCCTGGGCAAGCAGGGCCTGGAGGGGGTCACCGCGACCACCGACCGGCAGGGCCGGGAGGTCGTCTGGGTGGCCGTGCAGCGGGAGCTGAGCACCGACCCGGCCGGGATCGTCCGGCTGGGCCGCTACGACGTCAACGCGGGCACCTGGAGTTGGTACGGCTACCGGTTGGGCGCCACCAGCGTGCCCGGTGACTGGATGGGCCTCTCCGAGATCACCGTGGTCGGCGACCGGCTCGCGGTCGTCGAGCGGGACAAGCTGAACGGGCCGGCCGCCAGGGTCAAGCGGATCTACACGGTGCCGCTGCCGGGCGCGGCGGCGTCCGGCCCGCTGACCGTGCTGCCGAAGACGCTCGCCGTCGACGTGCTGCCCGCGCTGCGCGCCACGAACGGCTGGACCCAGGAGAAGCTGGAGGGCCTGACCGTCGCCGGCAACGGCGAGGTGTACGCGATCACCGACAACGACGGGGTGCAGGACGCCACCGGCGAGACGGTACTCCTGCGGCTCGGCTCCAGCCGGAAGGTCTTCGGACACCGCTGACCGGCAACGCTCGGAGAAGTCACCTTGGCCCGGCGTCCACCCACGTGGACGCCGGGCCTCCTTCTTTGCCAGCACGAGGTCGCCGACACCGATCGAAACGCCGGGCAGGGCACTCCTGGAGGTTAGGCAAGCCGCCGGGCGCGGGTGGCGGTGACCGTCGCGGTGCCACTGCTGGACAAACCGGAGATCAGGTACGCCCGGTAGGTGCCGTTCGGCAGCACCGTCCACAGGTCCGGGGTGCCGTCGGCGTTGATGTCGGCGGCCTGCAGCGCGCTGATCGCGACGCCGGTGTTCCAGTTCGTCGCCACCCGGTACTGGGTGTGCGTCAACGTGCCGGTGCCGTCACCGTTGTCGACCATGGTGACCCCGGTCCACAGGTACAGGTGCCCGGTGCCGGCGTTACGCAGGATGAGAGCCACCCCCGAGGCGGTCTCGGTGCTGGCGATGGTCCAGTTCTGCCAGTCGGCCGCGCCGGTCGGCGTGGGGTTGGTCAGGCCGGTGACACCGAAGTAGAGGCCCGGCGCGTGGAAGTTGGGGTGGTAGCCGAGCCGGTAGCCGTTGGTGGCGTCGCCGGCGATGCCGAACAGATCCGGGATGCCGGTGTCGACGCCGTCAGCTTGGAACGCGTTCGCGAGTTGCAGAGGGCTGTTGCCGTTGGCGTCTGCCAGAAACTCGTACGGAATGGAGAACTGGTTGTTGTAGGGGCTGGGCATCGTGCCGTCTCCGGCACCGCGGAGGACGCCGCCGGTACCGGCGGAGTTGCCGGTCGGGTAGTAATAGAGGAAGTCCTGGCGTTCGGTGCCGGTGAAGCGACCGGTGATGACCTGGGCGCCGTCGAAGTCCGCTCCGGACGCGTTTCCGGTGACACCATTGCCGAGTAGGCCGATGTTGGTGGCCGGAGTCTGCACTTTGCCGGTGCCGACGCCGGTCTTGCGAGACTTCAGGCCGAGCGCCGACCAGACGCCGGAGGCGAGGCGAGTGCCTGGGCCGCCGACGGCGACCAGGTCCGCGACGCCGTCACCGTTGAGGTCCTTGTCGACCGGACCGGCGGTGACGGTGGGCGTGGGCTTCGCCGCGGCCTGGGCCGGCAGGGCCGGGGCGAGCGCGGTCAGCGCCAGCGCCACGGGCGCGGTCCAGGCCAGCACGCGGCGGGAAGTGAAGGACTTGGTCAAGGGTTCCCCCGGTTGTTAGGAGTTGCGGCTCGGACGGTACCGGACAAGAACAACTGTCACGACCCGTTCAAACCCGTCCTCCCGGGGCCTCGGTCCGCGCTAGCTCGACCGGCTGATGGCCGGCAGTTCCGGGCCTCCGTCGAGCAGGGGGGCGAGCAGGTCGTCGTACTCCTCGACCCGGGCCAGGACCTCGGCGGCGGTGAACTGGCGGACGGCCGGCTTGCGGCCGCGGGCGCCGGCCTCGACCTCGTCCCAGGTCAGCGGCGTCGACACCGACGGCACCGACTGGGCCCGCAGCGAGTACGGCGCGACAGTGGTCTTCGCCGCGTTGTTCTGACTCCAGTCGATGAAGACCTTGCCGGGGCGCAGGTTCTTCGCCATCTTCGACACGATCAGCTTCGGGTGGGCCTGCTCCAACTCCTGGGCGATCCGCCGGGCGTAGGCGGAGACGTCGTCGGAGGGCTGGGTGCCCGCGATCGGGCAGCAGAGCTGCATGCCCTTCTTGCCGGACGTCTTCGGGTACGACTCGATGCCGTCGTCGGCGAGCCGGTCGCGCATCAGCACCGCCACCGGACAACACTCGGCGAGCCCGGCCGGCGGCCCCGGGTCCAGGTCGACGACCATCATGTCCGGGTGTTGGCCGACCTTCCACTGCGGCGTGTGCAGCTCCAACGCGGCCAGGTTGGCCAGCCACACCAGGGTGGGCAGGTCGTCGGCGACCACGTAGTCGATGGTCTCCCGGCCCTTCGTCGACCCGGGCGCGGGCAGATTTTCCACCCGCACCCAGTCCGGGGTGGCGGCCGGCGTGTTCTTCTCGAAGAACGACTTGTCGTCGACGCCGTTGGGAAAGCGGATCCGGGTCACCGGCCGGTCCCGCAGGTGCGGCAGCAGCACCGGAGAGATGCGGGTGTAGTAGTCGATCACCTCACCCTTTGTGAAACCGGCCGCCGGGTAGAGCACCTTGTCCAGGTTGGAAAGCTCCAGCGGGCGGCCCTCGACGTCCACCCGTAGCCGCTCAGCCGGCATCGTCGACCTCCTCCGGCGGCTTGTCCGGGCGCAACCGCAGCACCCGGGGAAAGCGCAGCCGGCCGTCCGGGGTGCGCTGGCCGTACTTCACCTCCACCACCACCCGAGGTTCTACCCAGATGGCACCCCGGGCATCCTCGCGCGGCACACCCGGCGCGAACGGTGACACGCCGGAGCGCAACGGCTCCAACTCGGCGAGGAGTTGTCGCTCGATGGCCGCCCCGATCCCACCGCCGACCCGACCCCGGTAGATCAGCCGGCCGTCCGGACCGGGCACCCCGACCAGCAGCCCGCCGATCCGACGCGCGCCCGGTCGCCAGCCGCCGATGACGAAGTCGCCGGTCACCTCCAGCTTGACCTTCACCCAGTCCGGCGAGCGCACCCCCGGGCGGTAGACGGCACCGACCCGCTTGGCCATCACTCCCTCCAGGCCGTGCTCACCGGCCGCCTCGTAGGTGGCCGGCCCGTCGGCGAACATCGGCGGCACCGCCCACCGGAGACCACCGAGCGCGAGCGCGTCCAGCGCCTCCCGGCGGTGCTCGTACGGCCAGCCGGTCAGGTCGTCGCCGTTCAGCCGCAGCAGGTCGAAGATCATGTACGTCACCGGCATGACCGCCGCCAACCGGGCCGCCTTGGCCCGGTCCCGGACGTGCATCCGCTCGGCCAACGCGGTGAACGACGGCTGCCCGCCCTGACCGAGCAGCACCACCTCGCCGTCGAGCAGCACGTCGTCGACCTGCTCTCCAAGGGTGGCCAGCTCGGGGTACGCGGCGGTGATCTCCACGCCGGAGCGGGCGTACAGGTGCTGGTCGCCGCCGGAGATGTCGGCGAGCGCGCGAACCCCGTCCCACTTGAACTCGTACGCCCAGCCGTCACCCGCCGGGAGCGGCCCGGTCATCGCGAGCATCGGCTTGAGCGGCGCGCCGGGCACGACCCGACTGTAGTAGCAGGCCGAACACCTCGCGTCCGGTTCATCGGGATGCGAGCATGGTCGATACCGGGGAAGGGAGCGCAGGATGCGTGCCATCTGGAAGGGAGCCGTGTCGTTCGGGCTCGTCTCGATCGGGGTGAAGCTCTACTCGGCCACCGAGGAGAAGGACATTCGGTTCCACCAGGTGCACCGTGAGGACGGTGGCCGGATCCGCTACAAGCGCACCTGCTCGGTCTGCGGCGAGGAGGTCACCTACGACGACATCGCCAAGGGCTACGACATCGGCGGCGGCGAGATGGTGATCCTCACCGACGAGGACTTCGCCGACCTGCCGCTGACCAGCTCCCGCGCGATCGACGTGTTGGAGTTCGTGCCGGCCGAGCAGGTCGACCCGATCCTCTACAACAAGGCGTACTTCCTGGAGCCGGAGGGCACGGCCACCAAGCCGTACGTGTTGCTGCGCGACGCGCTCATCGACTCGGAGCGGGTGGCCATCGTCAAGGTGGCGCTGCGCCAGCGGGAGCAGCTCGCCACCCTGCGGGTCCGCGAGGGTGTGCTGCTGCTCAACACCATGCTCTGGCCGGACGAGATCCGTACCCCGGACTTCGGTTTCCTCGACGAGGACCTCAAGGTGCGCCCACCGGAGTTGGCGATGGCCAGTTCCCTGATCGACTCGATGACCGGCGAGTTCGAGCCGGACGTCTTCACCGACGACTACCGGGCCGCGTTGCAGGAGGTCATCGACGCCAAGGTGGAGGGTCGGGAGGTCGTCCAGCCGGAGGAGGCCGAGGAGGCCCCGGCCGCGGCGGTGGACCTGATGGCCGCGTTGAAGGCCTCGGTGGAGCGGGCCAAGGCGGCCCGTGGCGAGCAACCCGCCCGTGGTGGCGGTGGCGGTGGCGAGCCGACACCCATCTCGTCGGCCCGGTCGGCGCAGAAGGCGGCGGAGAAGAAGGCCGCCAAGGCCCCCGCGAAGAAGACCGCGGCGAAGAAGACGGAGCCGGCGAAGAAGACCGCCGCGAAGAAGGCCGAGCCGGCCAAGAAGACCGCCGCGAAGAAGACCGAGCCGGCGAAGAAGACGACCGCCCGCAAGACCGCACCCCGCAAGAGCGCCTGACCGGTACGGCAGCGACGGCGATGTCCGGCGGGCCGGGTACGCTCCGCCGGCCGCTGGCCACCGGAGGAGCCCCCATGCCGTACACCCCTGACCTGGACCGGTTGTTGACGCCCGGCGCCCGCTTCACCGACCAGCACGGCGCGTACCTGATCGAGGTCCACCCGGTGGACGACGTGGCGCTGCCCACCGGCCAGGTGGTCGGGTGCGACCCGCTGGTCTGCCCGGACGCCGAGCCGTTCACGGTGGTCGTGCCGCCGGGGCGGTATGCCGCCCGTGCCTGGGTGGCCGTGGTGCTCCGGGAGGACGCCGAGGTCGACCGGCGGGTGGCCGCACTGGAGTTGGTCGTCTCCGCCGAGCCGACGACCCGGTGGGAGCCGGCCGTCGCCGGCGACCAGGACGTGTCCACGCTCGGCGCGGACGACTACTTCGGGTACGGGGTGGACGCCGGTGTCGGCACCCTCGCCGACCCGACCGCGCTCGGTGTGCTGGAAAGCTGGGACTACGACCGGGTCGAGCAGGTCTTCCTCTCCGGCGAGCTGCCCACGTCCCCGGTCCCGAGGCTGATCAACGCCGTCCTGGACGAGGCCAGCGGCGCCAACGTCGTCACCGTGGCCACCGGTTGGGGCGACGGCTGCTACGGCACCTGGATCGGGCGTACCGCCGACGGTCGGGTCACCTCGTTCGTGACCGACTTCATGGTCATCCCGGGATAACCGCCCGGGATGAGCCCGGAACTGCCGCGCTGGGCGATCCGAGGTGTCCGTGGCCGGCACGGTGGGCCGTGGTGCGGGTACCGTGTGCGTCGGCTTTCCCCCCGGCACCGGGTGCCGGCCACACTTCGCAGCAGGGAGTCGACGACGTGAGCGAGCGGACGCAGCAGAACCGGCCGGCGGACCAGGACCAGAGCCCGGCGACCAAGTCGGGGCGCCGGCTGGCCGCCCAGTTGGCGGCGAAGAAGGCTGCCGACCGGAAGCGCAGGCGCAACGCGTGGGCCAGCGGTCTCGCCGCCGTCGCCGTTGCCGGCGTGCTGATCACCGTCTTCGTGGCGATCGGCGGCGGTGGCGACGACAAGCCCAAGAACCAGGCCGACGCGACGCCGTCCGCGTCCGCCCCGGCCCCCGACGGCCCCGACGCCGCCGCGCCCCCCGCTCCGCAGTTGCCGGCCGGCGCCGACCCGGCGCTGGGCAGCAAGCCGACGGTGAAGCCGGGCACGGGCGAGCTCAAGAAGCTCACGGTCACCCCGCTGATCAAGGGGTCCGGCCCGGCCGTGCAGAAGGGCCAGAACATCACCACGAACTACGTGGGGGTGCTCTACAAGGACGGCAAGGAGTTCGACTCGTCCTGGAACAGCGGGCAGCCGGCCACCTTTCCGATCGGCGTCGGCCGGGTCATCCCCGGCTGGGATCAGGGCCTGGTCGGCGTGACCGTGGGCAGTCGGGTGCAGCTCGACATCCCGATGGAGCTGGCGTACGGCAAGGACGCCGCCGCGCAGGGTGCTCCCGAGGGGCCGCTGCGCTTTGTGGTGGACGTGCTCGCCGCCCAGTGACCCCGTCCGGATCGCCCCGGTTGTCGCCGGGGCGCGATGGAGTTGTTCACATGGGGCTTCCGGCCCGTCACCCAGCGGCAGTAGGTTCGGCCTCACCCCGGGCGGTTCGCCGTCCGGGGTGATCCGGGACTCCGACGCGGAGGTGCAGATGACGGCGCTGGACGAGCCTGGGCGGACCGCCCGGTCGATGTGGGCCTACTTCGAGCCGGTGCACGCGGTCACCTACCTGCACCCTCGGGCCCGCGCCGCGTACGAGGCGGTTGGGCTGCGCGGTTACTGGCGCGGTTACTTCGCCGGCCGGGCCGCGCCGCTGGGCGCCGCCGAGGCGGCCCCGGTGATCGCCGCCTTCTTCACCTTCGCGCCGCCGATGGTGTCCCGCGCGCTGCCGGCGGTGTGGGGGTTGGCCACCCCGCCGGAGGCGCTGCGCGCCCGCCTGACCGGTGCCGTGCAGGCGCTGGCCGAGCTGACCTACGAGCTGCCGGAGTCGCACCTGGCGGAGGCCGCCGACCTGCTGGAGCGGGCCGCCTCGGCGGCGCAGACCGCCGGCCGGGTGCTCGGCGCGGTCAACGCGGCGCTGCCGGTCGGGGAATATCCGCTGGCCCGGCTCTGGCAGGCCGCGACCACGCTTCGTGAGCATCGTGGAGACGGGCACGTGGCGGCGCTGGTGGCCGCCGGACTGGACCCGGTGGAGACGCTGACCGGGCGGGTCGCTCTGGACGGTTCGTCGCCGCAGTACCTGCTGGGCCGGGGCTGGTCCGAGGAGCAGTGGCACGCCGCCCGGAAGCGGCTCACCGAGCGGGGTTGGCTGACCGGGGACGGCGCGGCCACCGACCACGCCCGGGACGGGTTCCAGGCCATCGAGGACGCCACCGACCGGGCGGCTGCCCACCCGTGGCAGGCGCTCGGCCCGGACGGCACGGACCGGCTCCGGGAGTTGCTGGAGCCGATCGCCAGGTCCGGCCACACCCTGCTCCCCGAGAGCAGCCCGCTCGCCCTGCCCGCGCTGCCGGGCTGACCGGGCACCCGCCGATCGGGCAGGATGGGCCCGTGGCAGATGCGGTGGTCTTCGACCTGGACGGCGTGATCGTGGATTCCGAGCCGGTGTGGGAGGAGGTCCGCCGGGCGTACGTGGCGACGCACGGCGGGACGTGGCAGCCGGACACGCAACGTCGGCTGATGGGGATGAGCACCGGCGAGTGGGCCCACTATCTCAGCGGCGAGCTGGGCGTCGGCCGCACCCCCGAGCAGGTCGCCGCCGAGGTGGTCGAGGAGATGACCCGACGCTACCGGGACCACGTACCCCTCATCGCCGGCGCCGACCAGGTCGTCCGCCGGTTGGCCGCACGGTGGCCGCTGGGGTTGGCCAGTTCGTCGCCGACCCGGCTGATCGAGGCGGCGCTGGCCGCCACCGGTCTGACCGACGCGTTCGGGGCGACGCTCTCCACCGAGCAGACCGAGCGCGGCAAGCCGGCACCGGACGTCTACCTGAGCGTCGCTGAGCGCCTCGGCGTCGACCCGGCCCGCTGTGTGGCGGTGGAGGACTCGTCGAACGGGGTGCGGTCGGCCGCCGCGGCGGGGATGCGGGTGGTGGCCGTGCCGCACCTGTCGTACCCGCTCGACCCGGATGCCGCCCGGCTCGCCGCGGTGACGCTCGGGGCGATCGGGGAGCTGACCCCGGAGCTGGTGGAGAGCCTGGGTTGACACCGGTCGAGAGGGGTAGAGACCACGGATGAAAGCGATCGTGTACGAGCAGACCGGCGACCCTTCGGTGCTGGAGCTGGTCGATCGGCCGGTGCCCGAACCGGGGGCTGGCGAGGTCCTGGTCCGGATGGCGGTGTCGGGGGTCAACCCGACCGACTGGAAGTCCCGGCGCTCCTTCGCGCCGAAGGGTTGGCAGATTCCCGGGCAGGACGGCGCGGGAGTGGTGGAGGCGGTCGGTGCGGGTGTCGACCCGGACCTGATCGGTGAGCGCGTCTGGATCTGGGAAGCCGCCTGGCAGCGGCCGTGGGGCACGGCGGCGGAATACACGCTGGTGCCGGTCCGGCAGGCGGTACGCCTCGGCGACGCCCCGTTCGAGCTGGGGGCCGCGCTGGGCATTCCGTTCCTCACCGCGCACCGCTGTCTGACCGCCGGCGAGTTCATGCCGGACACGCTGCGCGCCGGTGCGCTGGCCGACCACACGGTGCTGGTGCAGGGCGGGGCGGGCGCGGTGGGCAACGCCGCGATCCAGCTCGCCCGCTGGGCCGACGCCACGGTGGTCGCCACGGTGAGCAGCGCCGAGAAGGCACAGCTCGCGGCGGCTGCCGGTGCCTCCTACGTGGTGAACTACCGGGAGCAGGACGTGGTCAAGGAGGTCCGCAAGATCGCTCCCGACGGGGTGCACACGATCGTGGAGGTCTCCCCTGCCCGCAACGCCGCGATCGACGCACAGGTGCTGCGGCACGGCGGCGCGGTCTGCATGTACGCCGACGACGGCGGCGACGAGGTGAGCATCCCGATCCGGGCGATGATGGTGCCGAACGCCAGGTGGCAGTTCGTGCTTGTCTACACCGAGCCGAAGGCGGCCAAGGCGCAGGGCGTCAAGGACGTGGCGGCGGCGGCCAACCAGGGCGGTCTGCGGGTCGGTGCCGACGCCGGCCTGCCGCTGCACCGCTACTCGCTGGCCGAGACGGCTGCGGCGCACCAGGCGGTGGAGGACTCGACGGTGGGCAAGGTGCTCATCGCCACGAGCGATGCCTGATCGGGTCCGCTGACCACCTGATTTCCCCGTCATCAGGACAGAGGCGAACAAGTTTCGCAACAATGACTATGCGGGTCACCCCGCGTGGAACGGGCGGCCCCGGCGCGGTGCGAACGCCGGGGCCGCCCCTGCGGAGGAATGTCGCGTGGCACTCCCCGCCGTGCGGCGACAGTGCCGGGGGGAACGTTACGGCGCTGTCAGCTCCCGGACAGTCAGCTCGCCGTCGGCGTACCGCGAACGGACGACCTTCTTGTCGAACTTGCCCACGCTGGTCTTCGGCACCGTGTCGATGAACGCCCAGCGCTCCGGCAGCTGCCAGCGCGCCACCGAGCCGGCCAGGAAGTCCCGCAGCTCCTCGGCGGTCACCGCGGCGCCCTCCCGGACCACCACGGTGGCCAGCGGACGTTCGTCCCACCGCTCGTCCGGCACACCCACCACGCACGCCTCCAGCACCGCCGGGTGGCCCATCAGCGCGTTCTCCAGCTCGACCGAGGAAATCCACTCACCGCCGGACTTGATCACGTCCTTGGCGCGGTCGGTCAGGTTGATGTAGCCGTCCGGCGAGAGCGTGCCCACGTCGCCGGTGCGCAACCAGCCGTCGCGGAACTTCTCCTCGTCCGGGGCGTCGTCACCGACGTACCGGGCGGTCACCCACGGCCCACGGACCTCCAGCTCGCCCACGGCCGTGCCGTCGGTGGGCATCGGGTCGCCGGACGGGCCGACGATCCGCGCCTGCACGCCCGCCGGCACCCGCCCCTGCGTGTAGCGGTAGCGCCACGCCTCTTCGCCGGTGGCACCGGCCGGCGGACGGGAGACCGACCCCAGCGGGGACATCTCGGTCATCCCCCAGGCGTGGATGACGTCGATTCCGTGCCGCTCGTCGAACGCGTGCATCAGCGCCGGCGGGCACGCCGAGCCGCCGACGATCACCTCGGTGAGCGAGGACGTGTCCACGTCGTGGGCGTCCAGGTAGGCCAGCAGATCTGTCCAGATGGTCGGGACCGCGCCGGCCAGGGTGGGCCGCTCGGCGGCGATCATCTCGGCGATCGGCGCGGCCTGGAGAAACCGGTCCGGCATGATCAGCGACGCGCCGGAGAGGAAGGCCGCGTAGGGCAGACCCCACGACATGGCGTGGAACATCGGCACGATGGCCAACTCCCGGTCGGTCGGCCCGAGACCGAAGCCCTCCGGCATGCAGACCTGCAACGAGTGCAGGTAGATCGAGCGGTGCGAGTAGGCCACGCCCTTCGGGTTGCCGGTGGTGCCGGAGGTGTAGCAGAGCGCCGCGGCGTCGTGCTCGTCCACCTCGGGCCAGTCGTACACCTCGGGCCGGTCGGCGAGCAGCGCGTCCCAGTGGTGCACGGTGATCCGGTCACCGGCCGCCGCCACCAGCGGCGCCGGGTCACCACCGCCGACCACCACGACGTGCCGCACCGTGGTCAGCTCACCGATCACCCGGGCCAGCAGCGGGATGAGCGTGCTGTCGACGAGCACCACCCGGTCCTCGGCGTGGTTGGCGATGTAGACGACCTGGTCGGGAAAGAGCCGGATGTTGAGCGTGTGCAGCACCGCGCCCATGCTCGGTACCGCGAAGTAGGCGACCAGGTGCTCGTTGTTGTTCCACATGAAGGTGGCGACCCGCTCGTCGCCGGTCACCCCACACTCGTCGCGCAGCGCGTGTGCCAGCCGGGCGGCGGTGCGACCCACCTCGGCGTACGTCATCCGGCGGGGCTCGGCGCCCGTCCAGGTGACCACCTCGGCAGAACCGTGCACTCCTGCGCCGTGATCGAGGATCCGGGAGACCTGCAGAGGGGCGTCCATCATCGTGCTACGCATGGGTAACAAGCTAGTGTCGGCGATCACACGTTGGGAACCCCCGTAAATTGTCGCAGGTGAGCATTTCCTGGGCCGACTCGTACGTGGGGCAGTTGCGCGCGCTCGCCGGGGATCGGACGCTGATGTTCGTCGGTGCCCGCGCCGTGGTCAGCGACAACGCCGGACGCATCCTGCTGATCCAACGCTCGGACAACGGCCAGTGGGCCATGCCGGCCGGGGCGATGGAGTTGGGCGAGTCGATCGCCGACTGCGCGGTCCGCGAGGTCCGCGAGGAGACCGGGCTCCGTGCGCTGCGGGTCTGCGCGTTCGCCCTCTACACCGGCCCGGACCGGACGAGCACCAACATGTACGGGCACACCTACCAGGTCTTCACCACGGCGTTCCGGGTGGAGGAGTGGGACGGGCAGCTCGCCCGGGTCACCGACGAGACCACCGACGCCGGCTTCTTCCCCCGCGACCGCTTGCCCGCCCCGCTCTCCACCTCGGTCACCGAAACCCTTGCCGACCTGGACGTCTTCGAACAGACCAACCGGCTCATCCTCAAGTAGGGGGCGGCCCCGGGGTCACCGACCCCGGGGCCGTGCCTCACTGCGGCAGGCGGAGGCCGGCGAAGAACCCCTCCTGGATCCAGTTCGGGTACGCGACCGGCAGCTTGGTGACCTCGTCCAGCTCGGTGAGGTCCTGCGCGGTGAGCGTGAGATCCGAGGCGGCGATGTTGTCCACCAACTGCTCGTGCTTGCGGGCCCCCACGATCACGCTTGTCACGGCCGGCCGGGACAGCAGCCAGGCGACCGCCACCCGGGCCGGGCTGACCTCGTGCCGCGCGGCGACGCCCTTGAGCACGTCGACCACGCCGAAGGCGAGGTCAGGATCGAACGGTGTGAAGCTGGCGTAGCCGGGCTGGGCGCTACGGGCGCCACTGTCGGCGACGGCGCCGTCCCGGCTGACCTTGCCGGAGAGGAAACCGCCGGCGAGTGGGCTCCACACGGTCAGCCCGATGCCCGCGTCGAGTGCCATCGGCACCACGTCGCGCTCGACGTCGCGACCCAGCAGGGAGTAGTACTCCTGCACCGAGACGAAGCCGGCCAGCTTCTCCCGGGCGGAGATGCCCAGCGCCTTGGACAGCTGCCAGGCCGCGAAGTTCGCGGCGCCGATGTAGCGGACCTTGCCCTGCCGGACCGCGTCGTCGAGCGCGCGCAGCATCTCCTCCATGGGAGTGACCTGGTCGAAGTTGTGGATCTGGTACAGGTCGATGTGGTCGGTGCCGAGCCGCCGCAGGCTGTCCTCCAGGTTCTGCATGATGTGCAGCCGGGAGGTGCCGACGTCGTTCGGGCCGGGGCCGGTCCGGGAGTGGACCTTGGTGGCCAGCACCACGTCGCGACGGCGCTTGCCGAGCGCCTTGCCGAGCAGTTCCTCGCTCTCGCCGTCGCTGTAGCCGTCGGCGGTGTCGACGAAGTTGACCCCGGCGTCCAGCGCGGTGTCCACCAGCCGCTGCACCTCGGGCAGCGCCAGGCCGCCGAGGGTGCCCCAGAGCGGATGCCCGCTGCCGCCGAAGGTCATCGCGCCGAGCGAGATCTCCGAGACGTACACCCCGGTGGTGCCCAGCAGTCGGTACTTCACGTGTCGCTCCTCGTGGTGCGCGGTTCGGAGGCCACGGTCGGGCGCTCCCTGGTCATAGTGTCGGACAGTGTGTCCGGCAACGAGCGTACGTCGCCGATCGAGGACCTGGCCACCTAGGATTCCGGCTATGCCCTCGATCACCCGCCGCCGCCCGAGCAACCCCGACGGACGAGCAGCCGTCGAGGCACGGGTGCTGGCGGCCACCGAGCGACTGCTCCAACAGGGGGTTCGGTTCACCGACCTCGGCGTCCAGCGGATCGCCGCCGAGGCCGGGGTGGCGCGGTCGACCTTCTACACCCACTTCCGCGACAAGAGTGAGCTGCTCATGCGCCTCGCCGGCACCATGCGGGAGAGCTCGTTCGGCCGCACCGGCGACTGGAACCCCGGCGGTGCGGGTGATCCGCTCGCGGTGCTCACCGAGATCTTCGCCGACGTGATCCGGATATACCGGACGTACGCCCCGGTGCTGGCGGCGATCAGCGAGGTCGCCGCCTACGACGAGGTGGTCCGGGAGTACTGGGCGGCGGGGTTGGAGCAGTTCGTCACCCGCACCACGCAGGCGCTGCGCGCCGAGCAGGAGGCCGGGCGTACCCCCGCGAGCATCGACGCGGAGACCGCGAGCCGGTTGATCGTGGTCGGCGGTGACCGCTTCCTCGCCGACCACGTCAGCGCCACCTCGGCCGACCCCGAGACCGACGCGGCGGCCGCCCGGGAGTTGGCCGCAACCTGGTGGTACGGCGTCTACCGCCGCCCCAACTGACCCTTTCGGCCCCTCAAGATCGACTCCGGCTCACGGAAGTCGGGGCATCCCTGTCACCCGGACACCCCGACTTCACTGACCCCGAGTCGAGCACGGTGGCCTGCCGGTTGCCTCAGCCCGCGGTCGGGCCGAACTGGCCGGCAGGCACCGGTCAGATCATCGTCTGGGACTTGGCCTCCATGTCGGCGGCGGCCTCCTCCTTGGACTCGCGGGTCAGCGGCTTGCCGCCCGGGGCCGGGGCCTCACCGCCGAGCGGGTCGGCACCGCCGGTGGCACCCTGCGGGCCGGCACCCCGCAGCTGCGTGTTGGGCAACGTCAGGGTGACCACCACCGCCACGATGGCGATCAGGCCGGCGGTCAGGAAGACCATGTCCAGCGCGTCGACGAAGGCGCCCTGGATGGCCGCGCGTACCGGCCCCGGCAGGGCCAGGATGGTGGCCGGATCGTTGATCGAGATGTTGGTGCCGCCACTGGCCGCCACGGCGGCCTGCTCCTGCGGCGGCAGTTGCGCGATCGCGCCGGGCAGCCGGTCGCCGAGCCCACTGGCCAGTCGGGACGAGAGCACCGTGCCGAGGATCGCCACCCCGAACGAACCACCGAGTGACCGGAAGAAGGTCGCCGAGGACGTACCGGCGCCCAGGTCGCGGACGGACACCGCGTTCTGCACCGCCAGGATCAGCGACTGCATACACAGACCCAGACCGACGCCGATCACCACCATGAACCCGAACGCCACCCAGAGGGAGGTGCTGACCTCCAGCCGGGTGAACAGGAACATGCCGACCAGCAGGGTCACCGAACCGGCCACCGGGAACCACTTGTACCGGCCGATCCGGGTCATCGCGCGACCGGTAAGGATCGAGGTGATGATGATGCCGGCCATCATCGGCAGCATCAGCAGACCGCTGCGGGTCGGCGAGGCGCCCTTGACGATCTGCAGGTACAGCGGGATGAAGATGATCGAACCGAACATCACCAGACCGATGACGAGTAGCGCCGAGTTGGCCAGGGCGAAGGTGGCGCTGCGGAACAGCCGCAGCGGCAGGATCGGCTCGGCCACCCGGGCCTCCTGGAGGACGAAGAGCACCCCCAGCACCGCACCGACGACGAACAGCGTGATGATCACACCCGATCCCCAGGCGTACTCGTTGCCACCCCAGCTCAGCGCGAGCAGCAGCGAACTCACCCCGGCGACCAACAGCCCGGCACCGAGCCAGTCGATCGAGTGGTCCCGTCGTTCGAACGGGATCAACCGCATCACGTGGTAGCAGACCACGATGGCCAGGATCGCCAGCGGCACGTTGATGTAGAAGATCCACCGCCAGTCGGTCTCCGCGAAGTACCCGCCGACCAGCGGCCCGGCCACCGACGAGATCCCGAAGACCGCACCGAAGAGACCCTGGTAGCGCCCGCGCTCACGGGGTGACACCACGTCCGAGATGATGGTGAACGCGAGCGTCAGCAGACCGCCGGCGCCGAGGCCCTGGATGCCCCGGGTGATGATCAACTGGGTCATGTTCTGCGACAGCCCGGCCAGCAGCGACCCGACCAGGAACGTGCCGATCGAGAAGAGGAAGACCGGACGGCGTCCGTACAGGTCGGCCATCTTGCCGTACAACGGCGTCGACGCCGTCGAGGCGAGCAGGTACGCGGTGACCACCCACGAGTAGTGGTTGATCCCGCCCAACTCCCCGACGATTGTCGGCAGGGCCGTACCGACGATGGTCTGGTCGAGTGCGGCCAACAGCATGCCGGTCATCAGGCCGAACATGAGCAGCCGGATCTGCTGACGATTCAGCACCGGCGCGGCGGAGGCTTCGGTGGTCATGTGGCCTTCTATCCCGCACACCGCAGAACATGCGCCCAACCCCCAAAAAACCACCCACCCAGACCCCCTCCGCAGGGCCCCTCCGCAGCGCCCTCCGCGGCGTTGATCATGAGGTTATCGCCACGACACGCCGAACCGGAGGGCAATAACCTCATGATCAACGAGGCGTCGGGGGTGGGGTGGGGTTAGTCCCTGTCGCCTCTGGCGATGCGGCCCGTTCCGGGCTGAAAATCGTGTTGGTCGCTCGCTGACGTCGTATCTCCTTGGTCCGTACGAGGTCGTGGGTTAGTCGGACGCTGGTAGCCGCGTTATGGGCCCTTCACTGTTGCTGCGAGCACGCGAGTTAGATTCACC